>NZ_JBIWDT010000001.1:1369597-1453978 GCF_044762185.1 Lysinibacillus sp. NPDC097162
GCATTTGAATCTTGTTGTGTTTTAGAAATTTGTTGTTCTTTCGGCTCCTGTTGTGCATTCGGGTCTTGCTGTGCATTTGAATCTTGTTGTGTTTTAGAAATTTGTTGTTCTTTCGGCTCCTGTTGTGCATTCGGGTCTTGCTGTGCATTTGAATCTTGTTGTGTTTTTGAATCTTGTTGTTCTTTTGGCTCCTGTTGTGCCTTCGAATCTTGCTGTTTATCTGTGGTGCTTTGTTCGGTTTCAGCCTTTTTAATTTTTCGAATTTTAGCGACTACTAGTAAGAACAATGGTAATAAAACGGCTAAAACCGACGAATACAATGGCCAAATCTTCTGATTATAATTATTTGAATGCACAATATTTGGATGAGCAATTTGAGCCAGTGCAATCATACACATCCCGAGTGGTAAAATGAGTGGCCGAGGATCTTTTATTTTCAGTATTTGTCCTAAGCCAATTACCGTTGCATGAAAATAAATAAAAGTCCGGATATAAATAGATATAATCCACATAACAGCCATAATAATTTCAACACGCTGAAAAAAATTGCCTATTGAAATTCTTTGAGCGAGCGCATAGCTTGGAAATGTTTTACTTGATGTATTAGTCGGACCAAGAACGAGTGTTGAAAGGGCAATAATGAGGATTAATACGATTCCTCCAAACAGTGTGCCGATATAAAATCCTTTTTGAGCCGATTTTGTCACATTGACTGCAGAAGGGAAAAACATAAGCAACACAACAAGCGGGAATGAAAAAAGACTCATAAAGGTAAGTACACCGACTAATAATGATTTTGGTTCTGTTTCATAGACTGGCATTATATTTTCAATATTGATTTGTGGGGAAATACAAGTAATAAAAATAATAAAAATTAATAAAAATATCGGAAACAATATTTCCACCGAACGAGCAAAAACTTCAATCCCTAAATACGAGGCGAAAACGATAATAATTGTAAATAATACAGCAAAGGACAGAGTAGGAGTTTCAGGCATCACTTCGGTTTGCATAAAAATCCCGATAAAATATAGTAATTCGCCTGCTGAAAAGAAGGTCAAAGACATAAAACAAAGTGATGTCAATACACCGATGAATTTACCGAAAATTTTTCCGTTTGCTTCTACAAATGTAAGGTTTGGGGTTTGATTTCCTAAGGAAACAAATAGCTTTACTAATAAAAAGCTTAAAAGTACACCAATAGCCGCACCCATCCAAGCATCCTGTTTAAGTTCTTTTGTAATACTTGCCGGCACAATTAATATGGCTGTCCCAATTGAATAGAGAAGGGTAATGACTGTAAATTGTCTGGCGCTAATGAGTTGTTTTTCCATCGTACACTACCCTCTCATTTCATTTTCTTATTGAAAAAGTGTGAGTAATAATTTTCTAATAGGCGTAAAAATAAATGTAATGAAATCTAAAGGACTGGGAATGTTCTTCTTTAAGCCAATGGCGATATTTAGTGCAGTACCAATCGTTAATATGATAGAAAAGACGATAATGGTTTTTTTTTCGCCCTTTTTCATTAAAGAGGGAATGACACTAAAGGCAATGATCAAAGAAGCAAACAATAAAACAATTGTAATAAACATAGTTGAGCTACTACTCCTTTGAACTGTACAATAATGAATTTTGAATCGTGCCTAATCCTTGGGTAATGATATTGACTTTGATGTCGACAGCTACCTCAGGATATATTGTAGACCATTCTTTTTGAATTTCTTTCCATTTTTTCGGATCTTCCCGATTGAGTGCTTCTCCAAATCCTAATATATCCAACTTGTAATTTTTTTGAATTATATCGAGCGTTTTTTTCGTTTGTTCTTTTATTTGTTCTGCTGTCTTTTTATTAATGTAACGAATGGTTTTGTTTTGTGTTAAATTAATTGCGCAATTTACTTCGCCTATATTTTGGGTTACATCAATTTTGATAGAAATTTTAGGAACCCCTTTTTCAAAAGCTCCTTTAATTTTCGCTTTCGATTGTGTAATCTCGGTAGATAAGTCTCCCTTGTTTGGGCAGGCGAGTACTACGATCGTACTACCGATTTTATTATTTAAGAAATTAAAGGAAATGCTTTCCTCCTCTGATAACATTCCTTCCAATCTATCTTCTTTAAAAACCGCTATACCAGCATATTTTAAAATAACAGGTGTTTTAATTCTTTCGACATTTGTTTGGTCTATTCCTAATTTAGTATCACCTTGTATTTCAACTGCTGTTAAAACAGCACTTTTTTCTTTGCTACTAAGGGTGTTAAGTAATTCGTCTGTAGTAACAGATAAGGTAGAACCCCAAGCTTTTTCGGATACCTTAATGGAATTTAACAATTTATTGGCTGGCATTTTTTCAATTGGTGTTAACACATTTAGTACTTCTTTTGCTGTTGAACCATGCGATATGATGACATCAAAGTCGTTTCGAAATTCATGATCTCTGGCAATAAAGTCGAGTGGTTCGTTTATTCCTACTTCAGCTAATTTTTCACCGATAACTACCATTTGCAAATGAGAAAAATAAGGTCTCCGTGGTGTTAATGTCGTCATTCTTCGAATTGCTTCAAACACACTTTTTCCCTTTGCATGGTAGGTGACGACAGGTGATCGTCCACTAGAAGGTTGCTTAGAGGAAATTTCACTAGTATCCACGACTTGGATAGAAACTTCATATTCATCGTCTATTTTATCTATGCCGAGTGCAACGACAATTGCTAATTCATTTAACTCGCGCTTACTCCAGCAACCACTTAATAATAAAGTGAGGATTAACAATAGGGAAATCATCTTCATTTTTGACATGACGTATTCCTCATTTACACATTAATGTTGATTTCTTTTTTTTTCTGCATGATATCGTTGTTCTCTTACTTTATTTTTTTGACTGAACAACCTCGGTCTAGTGCGTAAATCTCTACGTGGGAACAAGATCATCGCATCTTTTTGATCTTTTATAATGAGTGGCCCAAAAGGACTCATATATGGAACGCCAAATGAACGTAAACTACATAAGTGAAGAATGATTATCATAATGCCAAACATAACGCCAAATAAACCAAACATTGCGGCTAAAATCATCAATGGGAAACGTAGGACACGAATCGTATTTGATAAGCCATAGGAAGGAAACAGAAAGCTACAAATGGCTGTTAATGCAACAATAATGACCATTACAGCTGATACTACGCCGGCTTCCACGGCTGCTTGACCAATTACTAATGTTCCCACAATTGAAACTGCTGGACCAATCGTTCTAGGCATTCGTAAACCTGCTTCACGCAAAATTTCAAAGGCAATCTCCATAATTAGTGCTTCTACTACAGCAGGGAAGGGCACACCTTCTCGCTGTGAAGCGATACTAATAAGCATTGCCGTTGGCAGCATTTCTTGATGAAAGGTAGTAATGGCTACATAGAGGGATGGCATTACTAATGCAAGACAAATACCAAAAAAACGTAAAAGTCGGATTAATGAACTAATAATCCAATTTTGGTAATAATCTTCTGCTGCCTGTAAAAAAGATGTAAATATTACAGGGACGGTTAGTACAAGGGGTGTCCCATCTACTAATATGGCGATTTTACCTTCTAACAATTCTGCTGCAACGACATCCGGTCGCTCCGTATTATAAATCATCGGAAATAAAGAGAATTTAGAGTCTTGAATAAAATCCTCTATATAGCCGGTTTCTAATACGCCATCAATGACAATATTATCTAAACGGTCTAGCACTTCCTGGACAATTTTGTCATTGGCAATACCGTTTATATACATAACAACTACGTCTGTTTGCGTTACATCACCAATAATTCGAGATTTTATCCAAAGGTCAGGGCTTTTAATTTTTCGACGGATCAGTGCCGTATTTGTACGCAATGTTTCAGTAAAAGACTCTCTTGGACCTCTAATCACGGACTCTGTTTGTGGCTCAGTGACAGCTCTATCTTTTGCGCTTTTAGTGTCTGTCGCAATCGCAACCGATTGTCCATCTAATACAATGACTGTTTCACCATTTAGAATGGAGGCAAAAAATGCGGTAAAATCTACAATATCTTTTGCACCACCTACCGCTAAGCATTGCTTTTTTATATAGTCGTTTATGTTGGTTACTTTATTGTCAGATCCATTGTCAATTTCAAGCATCAAATCTTCTAATATAAAGTCTGTAATTACATTTTTATCGGATATACCATCAATGTTAATTAGAGCGATGGATTGGTTATTTAATTCATTAAGTGTAATTTCACGAATAATTACATCGTTGCTATTACCAAGCGCTTCTTTAATCGTATAAATATTTTCTGAAAGAGAAGTGTGCAGTAAATTCGTAGAAGGATTTTGCTGTTGGGAGGTATTGTTGTTTTCTGAAACTGGCATTATGTTTCCTCCTCAAAGTATAGATTGACTAGTTAGAGGATGGTCAATTTTACGAAGAGCTAAACCAAATAGTGCAAACTAAAGATTGTTATTGCACAAAATGAAAAAAGTGTTTCCTTTCATATTGGTGAAAGGAAACACTGTGTTATTTTAAATAGTCATATTTTAATTCGTAAAGTTGTTTGTCAACGTCAATGTGTAAGTTATAATCGTTAAAAAACCATAAATCTTTCTCATCGATATAGTAGGTCACACCATCAATTACAGTTTGAACGCCTATTTCGAGAGGTTCTTCGCGAGTCATCCCAAGAGAAAATCCTTCATGGAAAGGGCTTGAACCACCATATCTTGCATAAAACCGGATTGTATCACCTGTTTCGACTTCCATTTCGTTTTTAAACCATTGAAGCGCTTCATCTGTCAGTGCGATATTCATGTGTGAACTCCTTTCATGTTAAAGCCATTTCACTTTTGGTTCAGTACCATTTTTAATGCGCGTAATATTTGCTCGGTGACGATAAACAATAAAAATAAATAAAAATGCTACTAATATAGCTAATGCGAAATCGCCTGTCACAAAAAAATAAATAATCGAATAGATTAATGCAACTAGTGCAGCAATCATCGATGTTAGGCTGACAATTTTCGTAAGCTTTAACGTTACGATAAATGCGATGAATAGTAATATGAATAGTGGCCAAGAATAGCCTAGTAGGACACCAGCTGATGTGGCAACAGCTTTTCCGCCACGGAAGCTTGCAAAAATAGGAAACATATGACCAATAACCGCAACAAGCCCTAAAATAAGTCCATGAATCGTGGCATCAGAGAACACAGGGAGTGTCACTAATAACACAGCAGCTGTTCCTTTTAAAATATCCATGATTGTAACAACTAAACCTGCTTTTTTTCCTAATATACGGAAGGTGTTGGTAGCACCTAAATTGCCACTACCATGCTCGCGAATATCTGTTTTGTAAAATATTTTGCCAATCCATAACCCAGAAGGTATAGAGCCGATAAGATAGGCACATAAAATAATAAGTCCGTTTAACATAGGTGGACTCCTTTCATCCAAATAATAACACTTGGTACTAATAGTTTGTAACAAGTATTTTACACTTTTTCTCTTTAATCTACAATGATATGAAGGAGATTTCATCATGGGCCTTGAATTCAATACAAAAGGAAAATATTTCACCATGATTTCAAAAGTCACAGGCTTATGTTAGCTTATGTTAGGTTGTAGGACACTATTATAGTATCCATACCTAAGCCCTTTCTTAAAAATATAGGTAAAATGGCAATTTTGTCAATCACACATTCCTTTGGTAGAATAGAAGTCTATCTTGAATTTCTATGTGAAGCTATAAAAAATCATCATTCAACAGAAAACACCTATTCATCACGTTTTGGTAAGCTGAGTGTAAGCATGAAGTTGGCGTTTATTGCTGGCTGAATGAAGATAGAGCCTATGACGATAGTTGTGGATTTTGTATAGTGGTCATTGCAGTAAGCTCCAGGCAGTTGCAGTTATTGATGTCCGTTAACTGACTTTGATTGGTCGCTTAACAAAATTCATAGAAGACATTACGCCATAGCGTAAACAAAAATATATATATCTGTCACTAGCTATTGACAGGAAATGCTATTATTATTAGGATGAGAACGTAATCAGAACATGCGTTTGTTTTTTGGAGGGGAATCTTTTGGCGAATAAACAGTCACCAAGCGTCTATAATGATGACGCCATTCAAGTATTAGAAGGATTAGAAGCGGTACGAAAGCGACCCGGCATGTATATCGGTTCCACAGACGGCAGAGGACTTCATCACCTTGTATATGAAATCGTGGATAATGCGGTGGATGAAGCACTAGCTGGCTTTGGTTCTCATATCATTGTCACTATTCATAAAGATCAAAGCTTAAGTGTTCGAGACTTTGGACGAGGGATGCCAACAGGTATGCATAAAATGGGCAAGCCTACCCCTGAAATTATTTTCACTGTATTACATGCAGGCGGTAAATTTGGGCAAGGCGGCTATAAAACGAGTGGTGGCTTACATGGTGTTGGTTCTTCCGTTGTCAATGCTTTATCGACATTTTTAGAAGTAACGATTCATCGTGATGGCAAAAAGTATAAGCAGCGTTTTGAAAACGGTGGACACCCTGCAACGACACTTGAAGAAATTGGTCAAACAAAACAAACAGGAACACTTGTCCATTTCCTACCAGACGACACAATCTTTTCAGTCACAAAATTCAATTATGATACGCTTGCAGAACGTTTACGTGAGTCTGCATTTTTATTAAAAGGATTAAAAATTGAGTTAATTGATCAACGCGAGGAAGGCAAAGGTGATGTTTTCTTTTATGAAAACGGCATTGAAGCTTTCGTTGCGTATTTGAATGAGGAAAAAGATGTTCTTCATCCTGTGAAATATGTAGAGGGTGAACAAGATGATATCGAGGTTGAATTTGCCTTCCAATTCAACGACGGCTATTCAGAAACGATTTTATCGTTTGTTAACAACGTTCGTACACGTGATGGCGGCACACATGAAACAGGTGCAAAATCTGCGTTGACGCGAGTTTTCAATGAATATGCACGTAAAATTGGTCTATTGAAAGATAAAGATAAAAATCTTGAAGGGACAGATATACGTGAAGGTTTAGCGGCGATTATCTCTGTTCGTATTCCAGAGCATTTATTACAATTTGAAGGCCAAACGAAAGGTAAGCTTGGTACGAGTGAGGCGCGTTCTGCAGTAGATAGCGTTGTTTCAGAGCAAGTTTTATATGTCCTTGAAGAGAATGCGGAGCTATCAGCTTCCCTTGTTCGAAAAGCGATTCGTGCACAACAAGTTCGTGAAGCGGCACGTAAAGCGCGTGAGGATGCTCGTAACGGGAAGAAAAACAAAAAAGGTAGTACGATTCTTTCAGGAAAGCTAACACCTGCACAATCTCGTAATGCAGCGAAAAATGAATTATATCTAGTCGAAGGTGACTCTGCCGGCGGTTCAGCAAAACAAGGGCGAGACCGTACATTCCAGGCAATTTTACCGTTACGTGGTAAAGTCATCAATACAGAAAAAGCGAAGCTCCAAGATATTATGAAAAACGAGGAGATTTCAACGATTATTCATGCCATTGGTGCAGGGGTAGGAGCGGATTTCTCAGTAGAAGATTCTGCTTACGATAAAGTTGTCATTATGACCGATGCTGATACGGATGGCGCGCATATTCAGGTGCTACTATTAACGTTCTTCTATCGTTACATGCGCCCATTAATTGAGTCAGGTAAAGTATTTATCGCATTACCACCGCTTTATAAAGTATCTAGAGGTGTGGGTAAAAAAGAGGTCATTGAGTATGCTTGGACCGAAAACGATTTACAAAAAGCCATTAAAAAGGTCGGAAAAGGCTATATTCTGCAACGCTATAAAGGTCTTGGTGAGATGAATGCAGATCAGCTATGGGATACAACGATGAACCCTGACACACGTACTTTAATTCGTGTAACGATTGAGGATGGCGCACGTGCAGAGCGTCGTGTGACGACGTTAATGGGCGATAAAGTAGAGCCGCGCCGTAAATGGATCGAAGCAAATGTAGACTTCGGCATGGAGGATGATTCAAATATTTTAGACAATGAATTCATCCAACAAGAGGAGGACCAAGCATGAGTAGTACGGAAAAGTTTCAAGATTTACCTTTAGAAGAAGTAATGGGTGACCGTTTTGGTCGCTATAGTAAATATATAATTCAAGACCGAGCGTTGCCAGATGCGCGCGACGGTCTTAAACCTGTACAACGTCGTATTTTATTTGCGATGTATACAGAAGGAAATACGAATGAAAAACCGTTCCGTAAGTCTGCAAAAACAGTCGGAAATGTTATCGGTAACTACCATCCACATGGTGATAGTTCGGTATATGAAGCAATGGTGCGCATGAGTCAGGATTGGAAGGCTCGCCATATGTTGATTGAAATGCATGGTAATAATGGTTCCGTTGACGGTGACCCTCCAGCTGCGATGCGTTACACAGAAGCAAGATTGTCAGCAATTGCTGCTGAAATGCTACGTGATATAGGGAAAAAAACGGTGGAGTTTGTGCCGAACTTTGATGATCAGGATATGGAACCAACTGTATTACCTGCTCGCTTCCCGAATTTGCTTGTAAACGGCTCGACAGGGATTTCTGCTGGTTATGCGACGGATATTCCACCTCACGCACTTAATGAGGTGTTAGATGCGGTTTTAATGCGTTTAGATCAACCGAATGCTACTGTTGATGAGCTCATGACGGTTATTAAAGGCCCTGACTTCCCAACAGGTGGGATTATCCAAGGTGTAGATGGCATTAAAAAAGCTTATGAAACAGGGCGCGGCAAAATTATTGTGCGTGCTCAAGCAGCCATTGAACCATTAAAAGGCGGGAAAGAGCAAATCGTTATTACGGAATTACCGTATGATGTAAATAAGGCGAATCTTGTTAAGAAAATTGATGAACAACGTGTCGATAAACGACTTGAAGGCATTGCTGAAATCCGTGATGAATCCGATCGTACAGGATTGCGCGTCGTAGTTGAGCTGAAAAAAGATGTGCCAGGAAAAGGAATTTTAAATTACTTATTCAAAACTACTGATTTACAAGTAGCCTACAATTTTAATATGATTGCTATCCATAACCGTCGTCCTACGATGATGACCTTGCCACTGCTACTTGATGCGTACATAACCCATCAAAAGGAAGTGGTGACAAACCGCTCGATTTATGATTTGCAAAAGGCGAAAGACCGTTCGCATATTGTTGATGGTTTGATTAAAGCACTTTCTATTTTAGATGAAGTGATTGCGACGATTCGTTCATCGAATGATAAGCGTGATGCGAAAACGAATTTACAGGTGAAGTATGACTTTACTGAAGTTCAATCTGAGGCCATTGTGAGCTTACAATTATACCGTTTAACAAATACGGATATTACAGAGCTACGTCATGAACAAGATGAATTAAATGCACTAATTGCAAAGCTAGAAGGTATTTTGCATAGTGAGGCTAAGCTTATTCGTGTCATAAAACAAGAATTGCTCGACATTAAAAAACGTTTTTCTGAGCCACGTCGCTCGAAAATCGAACAAGAAATTGAGGAAATTAAAATTACGCTAGATGTCCTTGTGCCAAGTGAAGAAGTTGTGGTTACAGTGACAAAAGATGGCTATATTAAGCGTACATCTACTCGTTCTCACGCAGCGTCCAATGGGCAAGATTTTGCGATGAAAGATTCGGATTATTTATTGTATGAGGCAACGTTAAATACACAGCATCATGTACTGCTGTTCACTAATCGTGGAAATTATATTTATCAGCCTGTGCATGAATTGCCGGATATTCGTTGGAAGGATCTTGGTCAACATATATCAAGTATTGTGCCAACGGGTGAAGACGAAACCATTATTGCTGTTTATGGTTTTGACTCGTTTGAACAGCCGAACACATATATTTTAACGGCTACAAAAGAAGGGCAAATCAAACGTTCACCATTAGCTGATTACGCCGTTACACGTTATTCTAAACCGATTAAAACGATGAATGTGAAATCGGGTGATGAAATGATACTTGCGGACATTGTATCAGATGATGCCGAATTGTTATTAATCACAGATACTGCATATGCTATTCGCTTCCCGATTGAAGAGCTGCCTGTCACTGGCGTTAAAACTGGTGGTGTGAAAGGTATTACATTAAAAGATGGGGAAGCATTGGTTGGTGTTACAATATTAAAACCATCTGACACGGAGTATGTTGTCATTGTTACACAACGTGGTGCCGTGAAAAAGATGAATGTCGCAGAAGTCGATATAGCTAGCCGCGCAAAACGTGGTTTAAAAGTGTTAACAGAATTAAAAGCAAATCCACACCGAATTGTTGCGGTAGTAAAGGCTAGTGATGAGGAACAGGTTATTGTTGAAACAGATAAGGGCGTGCAAGAAATCATTGATGTCAAAGCGTTAACTCGCGCTGATCGTCATTCAAACGGTTCCTTTAAAGTCGATATCGCTACAGATGGTGCCATTTCTCATGTAGTTAAAACAAAAAAAGAAGAATAACAAACTACTTTGCCCATGTTCTATCAAAGAACTGGGCTTTTTTGATAAAGACTTTTTCCTATGTATATCCCAAAATGATTCATGTGTTTGTTGTCATGCCAATCCCTGAAGCCAAAGATGCTCAACAGAAAATTTTTAATGTAATTAGTAACTAGGCGTTATTTTATTTTTAAATGTACTCAGGTTAGCAGCCAATTGGTAGAAATTATAAACTTGAAATACAATAAACGGGCGTAATCTCAAGAATCAGCGAACGGTTTCGTTAAAGGATCATTTAGTTGAAAAACATTTTTTAGGGTTAGCGAGTGAAAACACCTTGCTGTATACACCTATAAAAATCTCATAAGGAAAGTCACGAATCGTTGATTTAAAAACATTCGTGACTTTTTAATGTGCGCACGAACTTTAGTCAGTCGATATTACCATTCAAAAATTTATCAAAAGTTTATAAGAATTATATTTTTCTACTTTAACCTTGTATTTATAATTGAAAGGGGCAAGTAGAAAATGAAAAAAATGATGAAGTGGTTTTTGATAAGTTTCTTCACTTTATTGATTGTGCTTATCGGTTCTGTATTTAGCTTCCATAAGTTCAAAGAGAATAAAGAGACATTGTTACTAGAGAATAATACGGGCAAGTTAATCGATTTTAATGGGAAGAAGATTAACATTTATTCTGAAGGTCAGAATGCAGATACATTTGTATTTATGGCTGGCTCAGCAGTAGCAGCACCTATGTATGAATTAAAAAGCTTGTATCGTCATTTTTCAAAAGAAAATAAAATTGCCGTTGTGGAAAGAGCAGGATATGGGTATAGTGATGAATTTAACGACGATCGAGATATAGATGTAATATTAGAACAAACGAGGGAGGCACTATTTAAAAGTGGCAATAAGCCCCCTTATATTTTAGTACCACACTCTATTTCAGGAATCGAAGCTATCTATTGGGCGCAGAAATATCCGAAAGAAGTTAAAGCGATTGTGGCGTTAGATATTGGTTTACCTTCTCAATATATAAAACATCCGGTAGGTTTCGTAGAAAAGGCTTTTATGAAGGCAGGAACTATATTAAGTGAATTAGGATTCCAAAGAGTGTTTCCGATTTTAGCATATAACGATGCCGTCTTAGAGAAGGATTTTCTGACTTCACAAGAAAAAGATATATTTAAAGCAGTATCAAATAAACAGGGAATCAACAATGATATGGAACAAGAAATGCTACATTCCGTAAAAAATAGCAAAAAGTCTACCGCATTATCTATTCCAAAAACAACCCCTATTTTATTTATTGATGCGTACCTTGATAAAAATTCTGAAGCTGCTAAAGCATCACTAAAAGACTATCAAGATTTCGCAAAGAAGTTAGAAGTTTCAAGTGTTATTCAAATAAAAAGCAAGCACAGTATTTACTTGTACCATCCAACTGAAATTTATGAAGAAACCCAAAAGTTCTTGCAAGAAATGGCTGAAAAATAGTGAGGAAGAGACAAAAATGTTGTTTACAATTTTACTTGTAGAAGATGATAAAATGATTGGAAGTTTATTGGAGAATATACTTCAAAAAGAAGGTTATAAAGTAATCTGGTTAGAAAATGGAGCTTCTTTATATACAGTTATAAAGCAAGTGGACATTGTTATTATGGATATTATGCTACCTGGAGAGGACGGGTATCAGATTTCAATGCGAATTAATCAGTTAGGGCATAATATTCCTATAATATTTTTAACTGCTAGAAGTGACATTGATAGTAAATTAAGAGGGCTTGAAATTGGAGAAGATTACATGGTGAAGCCATTTGATCCAAGGGAATTATTAATACGAATAAAAAATAAATTAATTGCTTCTTACGGAATTCACAAACAAATACAGCATTTATCCATTGATGTTACTCATATGCGTGTCGTTAATAATCAGAATAATAAAGAAGTCGAATTTACAGCCTTTGAAAAGAAAATATTCTTTTACCTCTATGAAAACGCAGATTTTATTTTATCTAAAGAACAATTCATTGATTATCTTTGGCAGCTAGAAGATCGTAATCCTAATTTAATTAACGTGTATATTAAAAAGGTCCGCAACAAGATTGCGGATACAGATGGTGTGATTATTCAAAATGTATATGGAGAAGGTTATCGTATGAATACCCGTGTTAAACAATGAAACTAAAAAAGAAATATCAACTATTGCTATTGTCGGTTATATTCAGTGTTCCTCTTTCGATTGTAGTAATTAATGTAATCGTAACGGTAATTTACAATCATTTTTCAAATGATACAGAAAAACGTTTTTTTGAGTCAAAAGCCTATCCAATTATGCTAGGGTTATTTATCGTCTGTTTTATTACTTTGGCTATTTTATTCTCCAAATCCATTAATTCATTAATTAAACGAATTAATGAATTAAACCAAACCATTATGGAGTTGGCGAGTAACGACAAGAAGAGACTTCAAAAGATTCCTTACTCTCGAAATGATGAATTAGGGGATTTAACCAATGCAGTAAACCTTCTCATTGACCGGACGATATCGAAGGAAATTGAAATAATGCAACAAGAGCAAATGAAACTAGAACTTTTAACTCAGTTGCGCCACGATATTAATACACCTTTAACAGCTATGCGCTTACAACTTTACACAATCGAAAATGATTTTTCACAACATCAGGATATTTTCAATTCTTTAAACGAACAAATAAACTATATTTCAAAGTTATCCAATGAATATGACTTTGAGCGCTTATCTTGTGTTGATAATTCCTATATAATCATGGAAAAAGTAGATGTTCCAAAACTTATCAATACCATCATTTTAAAGTGGAATTTTTTATATAAAGTTAACCAAATCTCTATTGTGTTAAACGATTCCTCAACTAAATGCCATTGGAAGAGTAATGAAATTTGGTTGCACAGATTATTTGATAATATCTTCCAAAATATTTTGCGCCATGCAGTGTGCGATACATTGGAAATCACTTTGCAAAAAAACTCAATTATATTTAAGGATAATGGGGTTGGGTTTAATGTGGAGGAAAAGGGTACTGGCCTACGAATCATCGAAGATATTTGCCGAATGCTTGAACTACAGAGTACAATCCAATCTAACGAAAAAGGTACTCAAGTCACCATAAGTTATGCGCAACATTAAAACTTTAGTAATTGCAACGGCTCTAATTGAATGCTTCTCAAAATCTTATTTGAGAACATCTTTATGTTTAACGTTGTAAATGCTTAAATTATATAACAATCGTGCGCTTTAGTTTAACTAGCAACAATAGAAAAATAATAGAAAAAAGGACTCGATTTCACTTAATAGGACTCGAGCCTGTTTTATTACCTTCAATTTCGGATAATACTTCATCCTTACTAATTGAACCGTTTTGCGCTTGTTCCTGAATTTCAAGTAAACGATTAACGCCCACTTTTTTAATTAACACATGTGTCGCTTCTTCCTTAGTTTGGAAGGGAAGAGTATCCGGATTTGTAGTTGCTGCCTCGCTTACAATTTCTTGAACCTTCGAATCGTTCTCGATATAAGCTTTAACTTCTTCTAAATTTTCGTCATCTAAATTAGATTTCACTTTTTCAATTATTTTTTCGGAAGCGATATTTGTCCCTAAATGCCATACAGCATAGCCAGCTGCTCCGAGTAAAACAAGAAATACTACGGTAATTTTTAAAAGCTTTTTCATCAACTCACTCCTGACACTTTGAATAAAGCACAAACTCTCAAAAATTACGAAGAAAAAATGTTTTCTATAATTAGTTTAATTTCAATTATAACTAGATGACATATAGCAACTATCTTTTCAAAGGGCGATGGAAGTTATATCGTGTTGTATGGAGAATAACTCTTTTTTAACTTGTTGGTTTTGCAAAAGATTAACTGTTTCGTATTGGAGAATTTTTGATGTTCCAAATTCCATGCATATTCTATTTGCAAAAGTCATGTTGCAGAATACTTGTATAGTCCAATAGAAGCTCATTTTTATCAATTACGAAAATACTAGCTTGTCATTTTACGATAGATATGGTTATAATAATCAACGAAAAGTTCATAAGTTAAGAATGTAGGGGGGCTGGAAGTTGCCAGCTGAGATTGCGTCCGTTTAGATGCTGACCCTTTGAACCTGATTTGGCTCGTACCAGCGTAGGGAACATCTATTCAAAAATATTCGTATACTATTTTTTGATACCGTTTGCAAACGTCTGGGATAACTCCTAGGCGTTTTTTTGTTTAGGATTCATTATTCCGCCTAAAACTAGGAGTAATCTATTAGAAGCGATGCAAATGGCCTGAGAATACCTTTTCTGGTGAAAACATTCAATCGTGAACACTTTCAAACTACTAGACTTGGAGGACACAGCATGAAAAAGTGGTTTTTCGTTCTTGTTGCTGCATTATTAACATTAGTTGGTTGTAGCGAAAAAGAGGACAAAGAGGAAACAAGCACATTGAAAAAGGTATCCGTTGTACTGGACTGGACACCTAATACGAATCATACAGGACTTTATGTTGCGAAAAAGCTTGGCTACTTTGAGGAGCAAGGTTTAGACGTAGACATTTTATTACCTGGTGATGCGGGGGCAGATCAACTTGTTGCATCAGGCAAAGCTCAGTTTGGCGTTAGCTACCAGGAAGGTATAACGCAAGCACGTGTTCAAGACGTGCCTCTTGTATCGATTGCAGCAATTATTCAGCATAATACATCTGGCTTTGCATCAGATGCTTCAAAAGGCATTACGTCACCAAAAGATTACGAAGACAAAACGTATGGTGGTTGGGGAAGCCCAATAGAACAAGCTGTTTTACAATCTCTAATGCAAAAAGAAAATGCTGATATAAAGAAATTAGATATCGTGAATGCAGGAGACTTAGACTTTTTCACAATGATGCAGAAGGATATAGATTTTGCTTGGATCTATTATGCTTGGACAGGTATTGAGGCGGAGCTTCGTGGAGAAAAATTAAATATGCAGTATTTAACAGACTATAGTGAGCAACTTGATTATTATACACCTGTACTTGCAACGAATGAAAAGATGATTAAGGATAATCCTGATGTGGTAAAGGCATTTGTTGCAGCTACTACAAAAGGTTATGAGTATGCCATTGAGCATCCTAGTGAAGCAGCGGATATATTGCTTGAAGCGGTACCTGATTTAGATAAAGCACTTGTGCATAAAAGTCAGGAATGGTTAGCAAACAAATATCAAGATGATGCAGCGCAATGGGGCGAACAAAAATTAGCAGTTTGGGAAAACTATGCGGACTGGATGACAAAGAACAACGTATTAGAAGGCGAATTTCATGCAGATCAAGCTTTTACAAATGATTTCTTACCAAAGAAAGGGGCAAAATAAATGGCTAATTCATTAATTAGTGTACAAATTATACCTAAAACAGAAAAATACGAGGATGTGATTCCATTCGTTGATGCGGCGATTGCGATCATTGATGCTTCAGGTGTGCGCTATGAAGTGCAACCACTAGAAACGACAATGGAAGGTGAACTGTCTACCTTACTCCAAATTATAGAAGAGATGAATAAAAAAATGATTGAATTGGGTGCTATTAATGTTATTACGCAAGTGAAAATTTTATATCAACCAACTGGCATTACAATGGGAACGTTGACGGAGAAGTATCGAGGATGAAACAAGTAGTAACGAAAGGAAGGTCGATTATTTTTATCGCCTTCCTGTTAGTTATTTGGGAAGTCGTTATCCGTTTGGCTGACATCCCACATTGGCTATTACCAGCGCCGAGTGCCATCGTTACTGAGGGTGTTCACTCTTATAAGACGTTCATGCCCCATGTGTTCGCTACTATACAGCTAGCGGTACTTGGCCTTGCTATTGGTATATTTTTCGGCTTGAGTGTTGCGATATTATTACACCGTTCAGCGACGGTACGGGCATTTGTGTATCCGATTTTAATTGTGTCACAAAATGTGCCTGTGCTTGTCCTAGCACCTTTATTAATTATTTGGTTTGGTTTTGGGCTGTTACCGAAGCTGATTATTATTTGTCTCGTTTGCTTTTTTCCTATCGTTATTGCGGCAATGGATGGATTTCGTCAAACGTCATCTGAGCTTAAGCATTATTTTGCAATGATAGGTGCTACAAAAGGTCAAACATTTTGGAAGTTAGAATGGCCATTTGCCTATCCGTCTATATTTTCTGGTATAAAAATTGCAGCGACATATAGTGTAATGGGGGCTGTCATCGCGGAATGGCTTGGTGCGAAAAAGGGGATTGGTGTTTATATGACACTTGCCCAATCATCGTTTCGGACGGATCGTGTATTTGTGGCGATATTTGCGATTGTATTGTTAAGTTTATTGTTGTTTGGCGTTATTCGTTTTGTTGAAAAGCTAGTTGTAAAGGGGAGGGGATCACATGCTGAACATTCAAGACATATCTAAATCCTTTGGCTCGCTTGAAGTAGTTAAAAACTTATCCTTTACAGTAAAGGAAGGAGAATTTGTGGCAATCATTGGTCCCTCAGGTAGTGGTAAAAGCACTCTCTTTCAATTAATAGGAGGTATAACGCCTTTGAATCATGGTGCTATTTTGTTAAATGGAGACGACATTCAGCAAAAAACAGGCACTATTGGTTACATGCCACAGCAACCTTGCTTATTACCGTGGCGGACAATTTTGGAAAATGTCACAATTGTAGAAGAATTGCAGCATCGACCTAATATAGAGCTTGCAAGAAAATGGTTAGAAAAGGTTGGCCTATCTTCTTTTGAAAATGCTTATCCTCATGCTTTATCAGGAGGCATGCAGCAACGTGTATCATTTCTGCGAGCCATCGTCAGTGAGAAACCAATTTTATGCTTAGATGAGCCGTTTTCAGCGCTTGATGAGTTTACAAGATTAGAAATGCAAGCATGGCTGTTATCGATTTGGGAGGAACATAAAAAATCTATCCTGTTTGTTACACATAGTATCGAAGAGGCGTTATTTTTAGCAGATCGCATTATTGTTTTAACAAAACGTCCAGCTACTATTAAGAAGGAAATAATTGTTCCATTTGCACGACCACGATCTGAGGAAATTCGCCATAGTGCGCAATTTACACAATTAAAACAACAACTTTTCCATTACTTAAAAGAAGAAAAGGACGATGCATATGTTGATTGATGCACATATTCATTTAGATCAGTATAAGGAAGAAGAAGTGCCTCTGCTACTTGAAGAAGCACAATATGTCATTGCGGTGAGTATGGACTTGCAATCGAGTAAAAAAACGCTGAAGTTAACGACATCATACGATAAGGTTAAGGCAGCATATGGTTTTCATCCTGAACAATCTTTACCAAGTGACGAAGACAGACAAGCTTTATTTGATTGGATACGGCTTCATGCTAATGAGATGATTGCCGTTGGAGAGGTCGGGTTACCTTATTATCGCAGACAAGCTCAGAAGATTGATGAGCAGCCTTATATACATTTATTAGAACAATTTATTAAATTGGCTAAAGAGCTTCACAAACCGATTGTGTTACATGCTGTTTACGAAGACGCTTTAATCGCATGTGATTTACTTGAGCAACATGATGTGACGAAAGCACATTTTCATTGGTTTAAGGGAAGCGAAGAGGCGATTGTGCGCATGATACATAATGGCTATTATATTTCAATTACACCTGATTGTGTTTATGAAGCAGAAATTCAAGCATTGATTAAAAGATATCCATTGGAACTCATGATGGTTGAAACGGATGGTCCTTGGCCATTTGAAGGACCATTTGACAAAGCTCGTACTTCGCCGTATATGATGTCTAAAACCATTGAAGTTATTGCAACTATTAAAGGCTTAACAACACAAGAAGCGGCAAAAATTGTAACACGAAATACAAAGTTATTTTATAATTTATAAAGACACGACAAAAACAGCCACATCTAGTACGACGAATCGTCTACATGTGGCTGTTTCCTATGCTTTGTTCTATTTTGTTCTAATGTAGCACGCTTCGTTTTAGTAACGCGCTCATGTGTACTGAAAGGGGAAGTTTGACGCTTTTTCTCAACGTCTTTACCTTGTGTACGTTTTAAATGCAAACGCTTCTTTTTAGCCTTAGATTGTGCCATGATAATACCTCCATATAATATTACCAATATATTACCGAAAAAGGAGAGAAAAGTAAAACCTCGTAAGCCAATGCCTACGAGGTTTTTAGTCATAATATTAGTGAGATACGTCTTGCACAGAAATACCAGTGTTTGCTTTAACATCAACTTCGCGGTATTTCGCATCATCAGATTCTTTAGAAAGTAAAGTTCCGATGAATCCACCTAGGAAACCAAGTGGAACAGAGATAAGTGCTGGATTCGTTAACATAATTAACGGTTCACCAACGAAGATTGCTTTTCCTTCAACTGGATTCCAAATGTTTGGTGATACAGCTACAAGTACTAAAGCAGAAATTAAACCTGTTAACATCGCTGTCACTGCACCAGTAGTATTAAAGCGTTTCCAATAAATTGTGTAAATAATTACTGGTAAGTTTGCAGAACCTGCAATACAGAATGCTAGTGATACTAAGAACGCAACGTTTAGCGTTTGTGCACCAAGAGCAAGAAGGATTGATACTATAGAGATAGTAATAGAACCGATACGAGCAGCAAGTACTTGCTCTTTTTCTGTAATTTTACCTTTTTTAATGATTTGACCATAAATATCATGTGATAGGGCAGATGCACCAGAAAGTACAAGACCTGCTACTACCGCTAAGATTGTTGCGAATGCTACCGCACAAACGAATGAGAATAGAATGTCGCCACCAAGTGCTTCTGCAAGAAGTGGAGCAGCCATGTTACCAGCCGCGTTAGCAGCAATAATTTTATCTTTACCAACGAATGCAGCTGCACCGAATCCTAAGAAGATCGTTAATACATAGAAAATACCTACGATCCAAGTAGCCCAAATTACTGAAGAACGAGCTGTTTTTGCGTCTTTTACAGTGAAGAAACGCATTAAAATATGTGGAAGACCCGCAGTACCTAATACAAGTGCGATTAACATCGAAATTGTATCAATACCGTTTGTATACTTAAGACCAGGATTTAAGTATGCAGCACCGCTTTCGGTAGCAGTAGTCATTTCTGAGAACATATTTGTAATACTGAAGCCGAACTCTTTTAACACTAAAAACGAAATAATGACTGTACCTAACATTAATAGACAAGCTTTAATAATTTGTACCCAAGAAGTTGCAGTCATACCGCCGAATAAAACGTAAGTCGTCATCATAACACCTACGATTAATACTGCAACCCAATAGTCGATTCCTAGAAGTAATTGAATAAGTGCGCCTGCACCAACTAGTTGTGCAATCATGTAGAATAAAACAATTGTAATTGTACTTAATGCTGCTGTACCACGAACTTTTGAACTGTTAAAACGTGCTGTAATCATGTCAGCTAATGTAAATTTACCAAGGTTACGTAATGGTTCAGCTACAATATAAAGAACCACTAAGTAAGCTACTAAATAACCGATAGAGAAGAAGAATCCATCAAAACCGAATAATGCAACTGCACCAGCGATACCTAGGAAAGAAGCTGCTGATAAGTAGTCACCAGCGATTGCTAGTCCATTTTGCCAGCCAGTTAAACCGCCACCTGCAGTGTAAAAGTCAGTCGCAGAAGAAGTACGTTTAGATGCCCACCAAGTAATAATTAATGTAAGACCAACGATTGCTACGAAGAAGAATATTGCTATTGGGCTCATAGGCGGCCACCTCCGTTTTCATATTCAGCGATAATTGCTTTTGCTTCTTTGTCATAGCTATTTGCTTTCGCAACATATAAGTGACATAAGCACCAAGTCATAATGAATAATCCTGCTGCGTAAATCCATACCCAAGTAACTTCCCCAAAAGCTTTTTGGTGTAGGATTGTTGTGTAAGATGTAAGAATCGGAAGCAACAGGTAAGCTGCTAAGAAGAATACAGTGATTGACCAAAGAAATGCGTTCTTCTTTTTTACAAGTGCTTTAAACGATTCTTGTTTTGCAATTGCATCATAATCAATTACAATGCTTTTGCTTGCTTGATTGTTCGCCATAAACATTCCCCATTTTGTGTTTATTTTTACTGCTTAAATACTGAATTTTGCTACTTTTGTGAATTCACATCTTAATTTTATGAGACAGTTCACAAAATTGCAATACATTTCAGAAAAATTATGGAAAAAAAATTTCTTTAAAAATAGTCTTGAAACAGAAAATACATGACAAAGCCTAGAAATTAAAGGGTTTTAGAATATTCAGATAAATCAACGAAGTAAGGATATTACTAGCTTCTTGACAAAAATGAGGATGTAATAACCGAGAAAAAATGCGTTTTTTCCAGAAAAAATAAACACTATTTCTCTAGTGGAAAATGGATATTTTCTTAAATTTGGAAAATAAATAGTATTGTTCAATAAGTAAAATGTTTGAATTTTTATAGTAAAAAAATAAAAAAACCCGACCGAAGTCGAGTTTTTTTATTAATAATTGATGTTTGATTACGATAAAAGTCTATTAATGAGAAATATCTGAAACTGATACACCTGTATTCGCTTTCACACGAATTTCTTTGTAAATACGATCTGCTTCAGCTTGAGACACTTTACTTGCAGAAAGAACTGTACCTAAGTAACCAGCGATAAAGCCTAACGGAATCGTAATAATCGCAGGAACCGCCAGTGGCACTAATGGCTTTCCAACAAAGAGTGCAGCGCCTTCTATTGGACTCCAAACATTCGGACCCATTGCACCTAAAACTAAGCAGGAAACTAAACCTGTTACCATTGCGGTAACTGCACCAGTTGAATTGAACTTTTTCCAGTAAATTGTGTATAAAATAACTGGTAAGTTAGCAGAAGCTCCGATACAGAATGCAAAAGATACTAAGAATGAAACATTTAAGCTTTGAGCAAATAATGCAAGAATAATAGAAACAATGGCAATAGAAATAGAGCCTGTACGAGCAGCTACAACTTGTTGTTTCTCAGTTAATTTACCGTTTTTAATGATCTCACCATATATATCATGAGAAATAGCAGATGCACCTGTTAATACTAAACCAGAGACTACTGCTAAAATTGTCGCAAAAGCGACAGCGCAGATGAATGACATTAATACATCACCACCAAGGAATTCAGCTAATAGTGGAGCAGCAGTATTACCAGCCTTGCTTTCTGCGATGATTTTATCAAGACCGACAAAGTGCATTGCACCAAAGCCTAAGAAAATTGTTAACGAGAAGAAAATAGCGGTAATCCAAGTTGTCCAAGAAATAGAAGAACGAGCTGTTTTCGCATCTTTCACAGTAAAGAAGCGCATTAATATATGTGGCAAACCTGACGTACCTAAGACAAGTGCCATCATCATCGATACAGAGTCAATTGAGCTAGAGTATTTCATACCTGGTACTAAAAATTTATCGCCATGATCGGCAGAGATAGTATCAAACATCTTTACTAATGAGAAATCAAATTTCATTAGTACAAGTGTTGCTAATAGACCTGTCCCAAATAGTAAAAGTCCAGCTTTAATAATTTGTACCCAAGAAGTCGCCGTCATACCACCAAACAATACATAAGTTGTCATCATAACTCCTACGATTAGCACCGCAACCCAGTACTCAATGCCAAATAATAACTTAATAAGTGCTCCAGCACCGACTAATTGCGCAATCATATAGAGAATAACGATAATAATTGTTCCAGTAGCAGCTACACCACGAATACGCTTTTCATTAAAGCGAGCTGTTAACATATCTGCCAACGTATAGCGTCCTAGATTACGCATTGGTTCAGCTATTACATATAATAGAACTAAATTTGCAACGACATAACCTACAGAGAAAAAGAAGCCATCAAAACCTGTTAATGCAATAGCACCAGAAACGCCTAGAAATGCTGCTGCTGATAAGTAGTCACCGGCAATTGCAAAACCATTTTGCCATCCTTTCAGACCACCGCCTGCTGTATAGAAATCACTTGCAGAAGAAGTGCGTTTCGCTGCAATATACGTAACGATTAATGTTAAACCTACGATTCCTAAAAAGAAACCTACTGATACTAAATTCATTTATTTTCCACCTTTCGCTTGATACTCTGCAAGAACTGCAGCAGCAGCTTTATCGAATGAAGCAGCTTTTTTTACATATACTGTACAAAGAACAATTGTCATGATGAAAAGTCCTGCTGAGTAAATCCAAACGCCCGTTATACTGCCAATAATTTTTTGTTGTAGTACAGGCTGAAATGCAAGGATAGGCAATAGAATATAAAGTAATAAAAACCCTGCTGTAATCGAGAAAAGGAAGGTGTTTTTCTTTTTCACGAAAATGTTGAACGATTCCATAGCTTCAATTGCATTATAGTCAACTGATTGCACGTTTTTGTTCCCAGTAATGTTAGCCATTATTATTCCCCCTAAAGTTATATATTTCTGTTTTAAACGACATATTTCTCTGTTATTCGTCGTTATATTCACTTATTTTATGAGGTATAATCCTATAATGCAATACTAAATTTTTAGTTTTTTAAATTTTTAGTTAAATTTAGATAGTCGAAATAATGTAGAAATAATAAGGATTTAATAGAAATTATCCGTAAGAAAGAGAACGTATTTTATTTGTAAAATAGTATTTTAGAAATAGTTAATTGATAATAATATTGAATGTGGGAGAAAAAATGAACACAAAAGAGAAATTTAGCGTTTTTCTTATTTTTGTATAAAATGTAAGTAATAAAAGAATGGCAAAAAAACATTGTTATATAACAATGTAATGCCGTATTGGGAAATAAGAAAATTAGTAAAAAAATGTTGTGAATTTTTTTTGAAAATTTTCTGAATAAAAGGTGTGGAATTAGCCTTCGAATACCAAAAACATACAGTTTAAGGGCATTTGACATAATGAAGGAAATGATTCAAGTTCATTATCTTGTATTTGTATTCTATTATTTATACAATAAAATACGATGATAAATTGGAGGGAAGTGTACATTTTGATGGGAAAGAAAAGGATCATGCTAGTTGGGTTACTAGTATTAAGCACCATATTGGCAGCTTGTGGCAGTTATAAATTTGAACCTGAAATGAGCATTGATGTAGAGGATTTTTCATTTACGAATCAAAACAATGAGCAAGTAAGCCTTGAGAGCTTAAAAGGACAGCCGTGGCTAGCCATGTTCATATTTACAAATTGCAACTCGATTTGTCCACCGATGACATATAATATGACGGATGTGCAGAAGTCATTAAAGGATGAAGGTGTAAAAGATTATCAAATAGTGGCATTTAGTGTAGATCCTGAAGTTGATGCACCAGATGTTTTAAAAGATTATTTAAAAACATATTCAGTAATTGATGATAGCAAATGGCAGCTACTAACTGGCTATAAGCAACAGTATATTGAGCAATTTGCCCGAAAATCATTTAATTCATTAGTAAAGAATGATCCGAATTCTGATCAAGTTGTACATATGTCGAGCTTTTATTTAGTAAATGCTGACGGAGTTGTCGTGAAAGATTATGACGGCGCTACAAATGTACCTGTTGAAACAATCGTAGCAGATATGAAGGCATTAACTAAATAAGATGAATAAACTCAGATGATTTAACGATTATCTGAGTTTATTTTAATTTTGTCTCACTATCCTAAGTATACTTTTCAATGAAACTTAACTTCCTATAATTTATATTATGTAAACTAAAATTATTTGGCGAGGAGGAGGGCTTGGATACGTCAACACCCCATAATATCTGTACTTTTCGAGTTGTAATTGCCAAGTTCCTTATAATTTTCATGTGAACGATAATTCTCCTTTTTTACGATAATGGGTTTTATTTGTACAGATAATAATTATTGTTTAATACACTTTCTGGAGGTTTTCTACGTGCAACTACATGCTGCCCTTGATGAATTTGTTTTGTATATCGAGATTGAAAAAAATTACTCAGTTAATACAGTCACTAGTTATGAATAAGATTTACAACTCTTCTTGACCTTTTTATCGTGATCTTTTTATACGGTCTCCTACCATTGCAACTGTGTAACCTACATTTTGGAGCTTCTGAATAGATTTGCAAAATAACGACCAACATTTGCTTCAGCAGCTATTATTTTAGCAGCACCATCATTATCACCAGTTAACAAAATGTTGTTTTGAAATAAAGTTTGATCAAAAAAATCCCACAAACTAGCATTTAATAATATAAAGAATCCATTTTGAAAAAAAGATTGATCAAAATGGATTCTTTATCAGCAGCTATTAGTTTCGTTTTTAAAAAGTTTGTTTATCTAGTAATGGTGTTGCTAAATAATCGAGCTTCTTTATTGAATATCGCCTTATCGTGTATCTTACTAAAATGTTGTTTTAATTCCTCAATATAGGTCTATATTTAACCACATGTCGAGAAGTCTTAATGGGTATGTTTATTTCTTAATATTTTCACTATACCTGCACTCAGGAAAACCTTTACACCCATAAAAAACTCCATACCTACCATTCTTTTCTACAAGCGGTTTGCCACATTTCGGACAGCCCTTTGATATGTTTCCTGATAAAGTCGCTACCTCGTTCTTCATTTCCTGTATTGTATATTCCACTTTTTTGACTTCAATAGTTTGAATTGTAGGTCCCAGAATTGACTCTGTATTTTTGCAACCTGATAGCATTGTTATCAAATTATCCGATGATATATCATTATTAACTTTATCACGTGCAACTTTCACAGGCTTACAACTCCATACTTCCCTGTCTCCTATAATATAAATACGATATTTAGCTCTTGTCGCTGCCACATTCACAATATTTTTATTTACCCAGTTTGCTGCCTTTACAGATGATTTATCACAACCAAGTAAGAATATAACCTCATCTGTTCCTTGTCCTTGGAATGTATGAACAGTTCCAATATTTTTATCTTTTAACCATTTCTTTACACGTGGATCACGTTTATAGAAATCAGATTTGCGTAATTTGTCACTCATTCCGTCTTTCACGGATGTGAATGGTGTTATAATAAATATTTTCGGAATATCACTACTGTCTTTCTTGAATTTTTCTTCAAGAAGCTTTAGAACAATCTGACCTTGTGACGGTACATAATGATTCTTATTCCCGGACTGTTCCTCACCTTTTACATTTATCCAATATGACTTATCCAAGATAAAGGTTTTCACAACTTTTTCCTTTGGTGCCGCTGTTTGCTGTTTCATAGTACCGTCATAAGAAATACAATTTGATATACTATACATCGGGTCTATACAACGCCTATGGACAGTAAGGGGACATCCAACCCACTCTTTTTCTTCATCTTTTCCGAGAAAAGTTCCATAGCTATTAATATAATCAGCAAATCCTTGTACAGATATTTTCTTATCCTTATATGGTGTAAGTAAATCAGATGTAATAAGACTTTTAAGCATGTCTGTTTCTTCCGTCACAACCGGCTCTATTTGCTTAGGATCCCCAACAATTATTGCTCGACGGCATCGCATCAAAGCTCCAACCGCCATCTGAGGTTGTGCCTGCCCTGCTTCATCCACAATAAGCGTTCCAAGTGTACCGGGAAGCTTTATATCACGTAAGAAAGTCTGTGCAGATGCAAATGTAGTTGATATAACCGGGGTAATGAGAAATACATTTTGAATCAATGCTGGGAAAGCATCTATTCTGTCTTTCTCACTCATGCGCACATCACAATCTTCATACATATCCCATGCAATCAAAAGATTGATTATATTCTGCCTAAAGGCTTTAGAGGAAATTACAAATTCCTTATGTAGTTTACAAGCATACAAGAACAACTTTTCACGCTCCCTATTGTAACGCTCTGTAAACCAAGGATTTGTAACCTGTGCCTGGGTTGACTCGATCTCATCATGCGATACGTACCTGTCGATAAAAGATGAATCAATAGGAGTAAGTTTCTCAGCACCATCGCTATATTTGCTTAAAAGATTATAATAGGTAGTAATTTTTGAAAGCCGGTCTTTTTGTTTTTTCAAATCTTCAATTTCAACCTTTTTCGCCGATATCAAATTGTCTCGTGTAATATCTTTCTTCAATCTTCCGAATAATCCCCTGGGTCTAGATTCCTCAAGTTTCATTATATATGCATAATTTTCTTTTATTTTTCTAACAATATCAGCATCAGTAATATTCTCATTAGTCAATGGCAAATACTTTGCATAGTCGCACAGGATTTCCAACTCTTTCTCAAGTTCTTTCACAATCTTAAGTTGTGTAAGAAAGCAATCTCTTTGCTCTACATATTTCTTTCGATGTTCCTCACGCACATTGTTAAGCTTATAATCGTTAATAAACTTTTTAAGTACAGATATACAATACTTGTTAATATTAGCTCGTTTCCCAAACGGAGCAGATATAAGACCCCAACAGTCTTTTCGATTTAAAAGGTTATTAGCATAGCGTGTGAAATAAATATCACGCACTTCTTTTTTTTCACTGGATATTTTTATTTGTTCAATATCTTCTGATTTTTCGACGTTAAACAAATTATGAACTTCATTCAATCCCGACGCCACTGATTCTTCATCATCTTTTGAAGGTTCAAGACTCTTGAGAATGTCATCACTTTTAGGAAGATCTGCAGTGATATTTTCGACAGCCGAATTATTACATGATGCTACTAACATTCCATATTGATTGATTTTATCATTCTTCAGCTTAAAATAAGATGGTGCATACTTAAAATATCCCTTATTATCCAACGGTCCTTGAGTAAATGAACACCTCTCATAAGCATCGTCCGGATCTGAATGTGCGACTTCAGCTAAAAGCTCAGCTCTTTTTACTATATTACTAGATACAATTTCTTTAAGAAGTGTTGTTTTTCCAGTGCCAGGAGGACCATTAACAGAAAATACTTCCGTGCTTGTATTTTCATCTATCGCAAGATTTACTGCCACTTGTTGCATAAGAGCAGGCATGAATTTAGCAGGCCATTTTCCTAGTGGAGTATTTTTGATATTAAGTGTATTTTGAAAGAAATCCAACATCTTCTGACGCTCTTCCTCTGGTGAAATAGATATACTATTCTCTCGAATAATTCCTACAGCTTTATTGTGTGCAGACAAAATATAATCTATCACTTTACGCTCATAATCAGAACCCTCTCCAAATTTTCCCGATTTGATTACATCTATGAGCAAAACGATATCAGCCAAAAAAAAGCTCTTACCTAAACTTGCATAATCTTCTGAATTTTCTTCTTTATCCTTTACCTCATCATTCTTGTACCTGTCATAGATAAAGTGTCCTATGTAATCTGCAGGAAGTTCCGCCTTTATAGTCTTCACATAAGTACTATAAATATCTGAAAACACAGACGGCAATACAGCAAATAAATCCTCTGCTTCCTCAAGCCAACTGTCATACTTTTTGTTCTCATTATCATAATCAATCGAATTTAAAGAAAATCCATTAACTTTTTTATTCCATACAGAAATAGCCCACAAAAGTGGAGATAGCTGGAATGAATTCTTCTGATAAATACCATCTGAAACAGTTTTAAATGAAAACCAAGCAATCTCGCTGCTTTTTGGGTAGGCTATGTCTGGCTGTTCGTCATGATTTTTCACAAATTTAGTTAGATAATCAACCAAGTCATTTCTTTTAATTCTACCGAAAAGGAATGACAAATCTGTTCCCTCACAAGGAAATTGAGAGAATTTCTCTTTGTTGTCTTTTAATTTATTAGAAAGATTAATTGAAGGCTCTTTTAGTTTGGTAAATATTGAAATTTTGTCCAGACTATTATCAATCAGCTCACCACTTCTAATCTTTCTTATTACTTTCTTATTGTCATCGCTCTCCTTTGGAATATCTACTTGATTTATAAGTTCTATTGTCTTCCAATAATCAAGTATTTCAAGTACATTGTTCTTCTCAATGATTTTCATTTCTACTCTCCTAAACTGAAAGAATAACTACGATTACTTATTGTTGTGACATTTTTCTTCTAATAATTTTTTATAAAATAATGTATTTTCACTCTTCTCTGTTTCTATCCTTATATTTACTATTTCTTCAGTTGCCTAACTAGCAGAACAAACGCATTCTAAATTCTATTATCCTTATCTAGAATAAATTTATTGAAAGTTGGATAATTCTATATTAAACGATAATTAGAATATTTTGAACGAATAATCCTCTTTTGAACGTTAGAGTTATAAGTACTTCCAATAATCTTAAAATTGAGTCCAAAGTATTTATATTATGTAAACTAAAATTATTTAGCGAGGAAGAGGGCTTGGATATATTCATGTATAAGGACATAAAGATGTCTCAGTTTGGGACACAAAGTGTACACTCTATTCATTTCGACATTTTTATACTTAGTATGAAGTCGCCTCTGTTTTACGGTAATATAAGGTGAATAAAAAATGTATATAGTATTAAATAAATATGCCTGATAAATGTCCTTTTACATCAAAGTTTAAACTTTAAAGACACCAAAGTCTAAACTTTACTTAATATCAAATAAGTTTAGATTTTGGTGTCTTCTTATTTTTTCCGCATATCCCGATTCAAAATAGACTTCCGTACTGCATTAACTATAAAAGGCTTTTTACGGTTGGAAGTTTGATCAAAATGAATGGGTTTTATTTAAATGCGAAATTATTTTTAGCAAACTATATTACAACTCTTTTTTCTTCCATCATATGTCCAATAACCTAAAATGAATTTAAACTTCTGTATATTGTCCAATCTTTCTGAATTTCTCATAGCGATCTTTAATTAATTGGTCGCCATTTAGAGAATTCAATGCTTTTAGTGTGACGCTTATACATTCTTTTATATAAGATGCTTGCTTCGCAACATTGCGGTGTGCTCCACCAGTTATTTCAGGGATTATTCCATCAATAACGTCGAGCTCTTTTAAGTCAGGTGCTGTTATACGCATTGCTTCTGCAGCTTGCTTCCCTAGGCTACCATCTCGCCATAAGATCGATGCAGCTCCTTCAGGCGAGATAACCGAATACGTTGAGTTCTCTAACATAAAGACGCGATTAGCTACCCCTAATGCAATGGCACCCCCACTTCCGCCTTCACCAATAACAATACTAATAACTGGTACTGTTAGAATCGCCATTTCAGAGAGAGTTCTAGCAATGGCTTCACTTGGGCCGCGTTCCTCGGCTGCCTTACCCGGATAGGCTCCTTTTGTATCAATAAAACAAATAATTGGACGCTTAAATTTCTCAGCTTGCTTCATTAAACGTAATGCCTTACGATATCCTTCAGGGTGTGGCATACCAAAATTTCGTCGAATATTTTCTTTCGTTGATTTTCCTCGTTGATGTCCAACAATTGTTACGGGCTGTTCTTCAAAGAGAGCAATTCCTCCAAGAATAGCTGCATCATCACCAAATGTACGATCTCCATGTAACTCAATAAAGTTTTCACATATAGCTTCTATATATTGTAAAGTAGTTGGTCGTTCTGGATGTCTAGCAACCTGTACACGATCCCATGGCTTCATATTGTCATAAATAGATTGTTCTAGCTGTGTTAGACGTGTTTCAAGCTTTTCGATTTCTCTTGTCATATCTACATCTGCCTCGGTAGCAATCGTTTTTAATTCATCAATTTTTTCTCGTAATTGTACTACTGGTTCTTCAAAAGCGAAATTTTTAGACATGTTGCACACCGCCTTTTGTATGCATTTTTACAAGCATTGCTACTTGGTTTCGTAAATCCTTCCGATGGAAAACTGCATCAAGCTGACCATGCGCTAGTAAAAACTCTGACTTTTGGAAATCATTTGGTAATTTTTCTCTTAATGTTTCTTCAATGACACGGCGACCAGCAAAGCCAATCAATGCTTGCGGTTCTGCAATATTAATATCTCCAACAGAGGCAAAGCTTGCTGAAACGCCACCGTATGTGGGATGCGTCATAATCGAAATAAATAATAGTCCTTCTTCACTATGACGTTTTAATGCCACACTCGTTTTTACCATTTGCATTAATGATAGAATACCTTCTTGCATGCGCGCTCCACCACTAGCAGTAAAAATAATAATTGGTACACGTAATTCAATAGCTTTTTCAACGGCACGTGTGATTTTTTCTCCTACAACGGAGCCCATTGAGCCCATACGGAAATGAGAATCCATAATGGCTACAACAATTTCTTCTCCATCAAGAGTACCTAACCCAGTCAGTACAGCTTCGCTTAATCCCGTTTGTTGTTTAGCCACTGAAATTTTTTCTACATAATCAGGGAAATTAAGTGGATTACTTGTTTGTAAATGATCATCCATTGAAACAAATGAACCTTCATCTAAGAGATATGCTACGCGCTCCTGTGCAGTCATTTTGAAATGATGGTCGCATTTTGTACACACTTTATGATTTTTTTCTAATTCCTTTGTTAACTGAATGTGACGGCATTCTGGACATTTTGTCATAAGTCCTTCTGGAAATCTCTTTTCCTGTCCGTCCTCTTTCTTTTTACTAAATAAGCTACGTATTACCATGTTTTACTCCCCCTTTGTTGTCTAAATGCCTTGTTCAGCATTCATCCACTGTTGGTAAGCTTTTATTGCTTCTTTTTCATAGCCAAACTGTATCGATTTCAACATAGTTTGAATGATTAATTTTTCTTCTTGTTGAGTTTCGATTTAAACGGTCACCGGCATAAACTGCTAACTGATACCAGACTTTTAGTGAAAGAAGATTTCCTGACGTGATGATTATTTCTCGTAAAACATCCCGACAATTAATCGTACTTTCTATCTCTAGCTTTACAAAAAAACTACCCCACACTGGTAGTGTTCGCAGAGGCTCTGTACAAAATTATAACGCGAATGGCTTCCTTTCCATGAATTTGTCGCGTTAATTGAACATCCTTTTTGATTTTTCATCTTCTAATATAAACATCTACAATATTTCTACGAGCTGATGCTTTTGTAGAAGCTAGAAACGTACCTTCCCCATGTCTCGTTTCAATAAGACCTAATAACTCTAAACTTCGCAATGCCTCTCTCTCAGAGGATCGCCCGACACCTAGACGTTCTGAAAGGACTCTTTCGGAAGGTGACTTTTCACCAGCCACGAGCCTGTATTTTTTCTATTTTAATAAGTTGTCGTAATTGTTGGACGATATCTAAAAACACTTTCTTTTGTTCGGTTTTTTTATCCATACGATCAACTCCTCGGTCAATCTATTCGCCTTGAAATAATTATTACTGTCGCTTTCCTTTCGCGCAGATAAACAATGCATCCAAAGGCTTTATCTTCATTCAGTAGGTGTTTGGATACCTACTAAAAAGAAACAAAATCCACCATCTTCAGATGATGGCGTCTCTTACTGAATGAATCCAAAAGTGGTCTGGCCACTTTTGAAGTTGGCTTTATCTTACAAAATAATTATTTAAAAGTAAAGAGGAAACTGTATAAATATTTATGCAATTTCTAAAATTACTTCAATTTCATATTCTTTTCGTCGTTTGTGTATGTTTTACTTTCACTTGAGGTTTACCAAAGCGCTGTTCAAGCGTTCTCTCACTTGAACTTCAAAGACGTGCTAATTAAATAAGTACTGTAGATTCAAATTTACAGCACTTCAATTTAATCAGACAAGAGATATTATCCACCATAAATATTAATTGGAGTTTTTTAAAAAATTTTCATCTATAAACAAATTTAGGACTTTAAACAAAAGCCATCGAGAATCACTCTCTCGATGGCTTATACTCTACTTAATGGTTAAATGATGTATCAAAAATAATCAAATTACTTTTTTTATACGTAGCAAAAACTACACTTACTATATTTAAAATTAACCGAACTTCAGATTCATTTTAATAGTTAAAGGATTATAATTGATTAATTCCAAGATTTTGTTTGAGCAATTTAAATCCAAATTCTTGCTCTCTGTACGATGGTTCAGGATTGCCTTTAAATTTGAAGAAAGTAAAGAAAAAACGAATTCTAAAATCAAAATCCGTTCTTCTTAATTTCTTATAGTAACTTTAACACAATGTTTGAAGTATATGTGGCAACACATTGGCGCTGATGTGTAATTATATTAGCTAAGTACCTATTTAGTTGAAGCAAAAGGGCTTATGACGAATCAGAAGCGTTCCATCGATAGATCAGTATTTACTGAAACGGCAGCTTTATTACCTTTAGCAGCTGAAATCATTAAAGAGGATGGTTTAGATCTTTCGGTTTCTCCTGCAATATATACATTTTTCTGGGATGTTCTACCAACACCATCTGTTATAACTTTTCCATTTTCATGAATTTCACAGCCAAGCTTCTCAGCAAATTGATTTGGACGATAATAAGATGGGGCAACAAATCCACCCGATCTTATAATTGTTGCTCCTGATTCAAACTCTATTTTTTGTAAGTAACCGTCATTACCTATTAAGTCTTTTATTTTTTCCGATATAATTTTGATATTGTGTATTTGTAACTCCATTTTACCTTCATTAGATAATTGAACGCCATTCGTTAAGACAACTAAATCTTGCGACCAATTATAAATTAACTTAGTCAGATGCAGTACATGCTCTTCTTTTTCTGCAATAACCACTAATGGTTTATCTTTTTGCTCCCAGCCATCACAATACGGACAACTAAAAAGACTTTTTCCATAAAACTTTTTGATACTTGGTATCGTAAATATTTCTTGAATACCAGTGGCGAGTATTATTTTTTCTGAAACAAATTCCTGACTAGTAGATGTTTTGACAGTAAATCGCTCATTACCTATATCCTTAATAATTTCAGTAACTGTTGCAGTAAAATAAGATACGGACGGGTAATTCTCCACCTCTTTTAACGCGAGTTCTTTAAATGCTTGTGGTTTTATCCCATCTCGAGTAATAAATCCATGTGACGATTGTGTCACTTTATTCCTATTTGTTCCATCATCAAATAATGCAATGTTTCTCCTGGCCCTTCCTAATGTTAAGCTAGCACTTAAGCCAGAAGGACCTCCACCTATAATGATACAATCAAGGACATTCATTTTTTACCTCCGTATTACTATGGTTTTATTTTGAATTGTATTTGCAACAGAGAACTACAGTATTCCCCCATCATGAATTTCCATTCTTTACACACTAATATTGGTTTTCTTGTTTTTATAAAGAAGAACATATTTCACAATCCTGCCCATTAGCTTAAATACTTTTGTTAAACAAGTCTCATTCTTTACTAAAGAAATGCGTCCGATTGTGGAAAATTGAAGATCTTTCAGCTAAAGCTTTATAAATTATTGGAAGCATCCAATAAGTAGAAAGGTGTGAGCAAGGTATTTATATTATGTAAACTAAAATTATTTGGCCAGGAGGAAGGCTTGTCAATTACCTATAATATCTGTATATGGCCAAGAACTCTTGTCACCAGATCAAAAAGTTTTGTTACCTTATTACACTACCTAAATTAAACATCAACATAAAAACGTATCGAAATAAAAAATTCTATACGTTATTGTGTGATTATTTATGTGCCTTTCATCAAATAAAGGTTCTAGCCATTCTGTTTCTCCAGTTACAAACCTACTGCACCATGCTAGTTCTTTATATTTGGAGGGATATTTACAACGTCCTAGTCTTTAGTCGTTGGGCAAGCTTCCTTCTTGATACCAAACTTCCCCACCTGTAATTGCGAGCTCCAATGACGCGAAATTACTGTTTTAAATTTCTGTTTGAACCGATTGATGTTTTTTATCTGGGAAGTGATATAAAAACAAATAAATAACTAATGAAACTAATGAAATAACAGCCGCAAAGACATACATTATTCGATAACTGCTAATAGATGCTGTGAACCCCATGAAATAAGAGCCTAAACCATATCCAAGATCATTTAGTAAAAAGAAAGTAGCAGTAGCAGCCCCACTTCTAACAGCAGGCGATTGTTTGATTGCAAGACCTTGGAAGCAAGGGAACAGAATACCGTAGCTAAGCCCCATAAGAGTGCCTGCAATTAAAATAATCGTTACTGAATGAGCCTGACTTAACAAAAACATACCTATCGTAAAAACGATGATCGATGGATAAAATATATAATGTTCCTTAAAGCGATCAAATAATTTAGCAACTACTGGGCGAAATACAACAATCATTAAGGCAAAGACAATAAAAAACAAACCAGTTATAGAAGATTGATGAATTTCCTTCGTATAAGATGCTAAAAAGCCTGATAATGAACTATAGGAGAAAAATAAGAAAAAGGACACGAGAGAAATTGGCAACGCTTTGATTTCTATAATATCATTCCATTTTAATTTTTTCTTTTCGGTTGGTACTGGTTTTACCATTTCTGGTAGTTTGACACGTGTTACTAAAAGTAATGCGATTGCAGAAAGAATAGAAACTACAATTAATAGCAAATAAATATTTTCACTTTCCCATAAAAGTAGACCAATTGATGGCCCAACAACCATGGCTAAACTAAGAAACATACTAAAGTAACCAATTCCTTCACCTTGACGAGAACGTGGTAAGACAGAAACTACTGCTGTGTTTGTTGCTGTTGAAGCAACTGCATAACTCATTCCGTGAATAAAACGGACAAATAAAAATAAAATGATCCCATTTATTACACCAAAATAGGATATCGTAGCAATAAAAAATATAGTAAATCCTATTATACTTATTTTCTTATTTCCAAAGCGGTCCACCCATAAACCTGAAAAAATACGTGCTATTACACTACCAATTACATATATCGTAATAACTAAACCCATTTGTTGTTGGTTACCATTCATTCCTGATTGCACATATAAAGGAAAAACTGTCGCCAGCATATAAAACATCAAACCAATTAAAAAATTACTACCGCAAAGATATAAGAAATTTTTTGTCCAAATTTTTGGTCGACCCAATTCTGCCTCCCCACTTTCTATTTAAAAATATAACGATATTTATTATAAAGTTAATTTAATTTAATGTATAATTAACTTTAATGATGTTTTGTATTAGTTTTACTAATGGGAGGACCCCAATGAATTTTGAACAGTTTGAGTATGTTAAAGCAATTGTCGAGAATAAATCAATGTCGATTGCATCACAACAATTGCATGTCACCCAATCAGCAATTAGTCAGTCCATTTCGATGCTTGAAAAGGAACTAGGTATTCAATTATTTCAACGTTCTCGAAATGGTACATTACCTACCGAAGATGGTCTGTGGATTATTCCAAAGTTAATGGATATTTTGCAAAAATCTAATCAACTTAAAATGGAGATTCAATCCAAAAATGCAACCTTTTCAGGAAAAGTTGAAATCGCTACTATTCCAAGCATTTTTATGACCCTGTTACCAGATGCATTGGTAAGTTTCAAAAAAGATTTTCCACTTGTACATTACTCGATTTCAGAAATGGAAAATCATAATGTGATTAAAGCGATCATGCAAAAAAAAGCAGATGTTGGATTTATCACATTAACAAACGAATCACAATCGTTAGACAATCAGCTGATTTTTCATCCATTAAAACTTCAAAGTAATTTTTATCTTCTTGTTTCAGCAAAATCAGTTCTTGCGATACACTCTGAGATTCAATTGCAAGATGTACTAAGTGAATCCTTTATTTTATATGGAGAACATTATTATAGAAACTTAATGAAGGAATTTGAAGAAAGATACAGTCAAATATCCACTATATTTCATTCTTATAACCCGGAAGTAATAAAAAAATCCGTAGCAGCTGGTCTAGGCGTTAGTATTGTCTCCAAAATGATGATTGAAGACGATCCATATATTGATAGTGGCAGAATTAAGGCTATACCGTTAATCGGATATCCATTTAATTTTTCCTTATCTTTTGGTGCTATCTACGATCGAAATCAGACGAATTATAAATTGATCCAACGAATGCTTGCTTATTTTAATGCATAAAATACTTCCTTTCTCCCCTGCCTAGGAATAAAGTTTAATTAAAAACTTCATGCAAAATGGCATTTATTGTAATCAAAAAGAACTCATTTTGAAAAAAAAGATTAATCAAAATGGGTTCTTTTTTTAGTTATTTGTGATGGCCAATAATGTAAAGAATATTAAACATTGATTTTTCGGCTTGCCATCCAGCGAATCATTTCAGGATCAGCATGAGAGAAAAATTGGCTTTCTCCTTCGTTTAATGTCGCGATATCTTTCTTGTCTTCCTCAGTTAATTCAAAATCAAATACATTAATATTTTCTACCATTCGCTCTGGTTTCACCGATTTTGCTAAAACAATAATATCTTGTTCGACTAACCAGCGAGTGATTACTTGTGCAACTGATTTGTCGTATTTTTCACCAATTTTAACTAAAATAGGATTATTGAAAATGTCGTTTTTCCCCTCAGCAAATGGCGCCCATGCTTCAGGCATGATGCCTTCTGCTTTTAACGCATCAATATTTTTCACTTGCTGCTGAAAAGGATTGATTTCAATTTGGTTGACTTGCGGAGTTACTTTGTTAAATTCAGCTAAATCAACAGCTCTATCTACCGCAAAATTTGAAATACCAATCGCACGAACTTTTCCTGTCTCCTGAAGTTCTTCCATTGCACGCCAGGCGCCATAAACATCATTATACGGTTGGTGAATCAATAATAAATCAACATAGTCTAAGGCTAAACGATTCAAAGAACGCTCAAATGATGACTTGACACCATCATAGCTGACATTTTCTACCCATATTTTTGTAGTGATAAATAGTTCTTCACGCGAAACGCCAGAACTAGCAATTCCACGTCCTACAGCTTCTTCATTCATATAGCTTTGCGCGGTATCGATATGACGGTAGCCAGCCTTGATAGCTTCTTTTACCGAAGCTTCCGCTTGCATAGGATCAGTAATTTGAAATGTCCCAAATCCTAAAATTGGTATCTCTACTCCATTGTTTAATTTAACAGTTTGCATTCAAAATTCCTCCAAACAACTATTTTTGATTACATTGTTAACTATAAACTTTGGAGTTGACTCCATAGCAAGCGATTTAATCACTTTTTCTCCCATAGTTTTTCCACGTTTTCGGAATTCATTTCTCCAGTCTTAAATTTAGCGATATGTTCATCATAAGTTTCAATTTTATAGACCAGTAAATCTCGTACTTGATTCATTTTAGCTAATTTTTCGTCCAACTCTTTCAATTGATCCCTCAATATTTGTTTTTGAGCTTCTTCAACATTTTGCGTTTCTCGAAATTGAGCCAAAGTCGCAAACTCGATTAAAGACTCAATTGACAGCCCAGCATTACGCAGATTTTTAGCTAAATAAATCCAGTTCAAATCACTCGTAGTATAATCGCGATAGCCGTTCTCATTACGATGAACAGACGGAATAACGCCAACTCTTTCATAGTAACGTAAAGTATCCACTGTTAATTCAAACATTTCAGCAGCTTGTTTAATATTCATAACTATTCACCTCGTATAATTTGTATATTCAGTTTAAATTATAAACCTTGGAGTAAACACCAAGGAAAGATATATATACTCACAATCAGTAACATGGCTTGAAGTGAAAATTTTAGAACACGTTTTTTATGTAACATTTTGCACTATTGAAAGTAATAAATCATATTATTAAGCTCCCGAATGTAAACCTTCAGATTTAGCTTCACCACGAATGCCTTATGCCTTTGCTAATAAGCTCGGTTTAATACTTGCACTCGATAGATTGCAGACATGCCCGGCACACGAAAAAAGTTGATAAGGAGAAATACTCCTTATCAACTTTTTAGCTCATCACAGTTAAGTTGTTAAAAAAATCGCTAAAAATATAATTTTCGAAAACATATTTTTTGTTCAATTGATATACTTGTAGGTCTCCATATTTTAAAAATCCCCATAAATCTTTAGGTTTTATTATATGTATTTTTAAAAGCAGAAAATGGATATATAAAACTGATTCTATTTGATTAGAATCATACATATATTGATGTTAATATTTCATTAAAACAGAAGTCTATAATTATTTCTAATGATGGAATTAAAATATAAGCGAAAATTACTTATAAAGATAGGATGATGACGATTATTGAAAAATCTATTCTTGCTATGGTTATTTTACGCGTATTATCTGGGAGTATTGAAGTAAGTGCTGGATTTTTAATGCTAAAGTATAATAGTTTAGAAAAAGCTTTCTATATTAATACAATGCTTGCATTGGTTGGTCCAACAGTTTTAATCGTAACGACTGCAATTGCATTATTTGGACTAGCTGATAAAATTCCTGTGACGAGAATCATTTGCCTATTTACGGGAATTACACTTATTCTTATTAGCTCACATATTAAGTAATAATAAACTTTCAATTGAGACTAGGTCCTACGATTGTAGAACCTAGTCTTTTTCATTAACTTCCAACCATTACTTAAAGAAAGATTTTTTAAATCTCTTTGTATCTTCTCAATCGAGGGTTCTTTTTTCCAATGAACGCATCATTACGCTTTCACTTTAGATTCAACGAATTGATTCAAAAATGAGAGGATTTTTTGATAAACAGCAATTTCATTTTCTTTTTTAGAGAACCCATGTCCTTCGTCTTCAAGAAGCATGTACTCGACATCACGACCTTTTTCTTTTAAAGCTTGCACGATTTGATCAGATTCCTCTTTCACAACACGGGGGTCATTCGCTCCTTGGATAACTAGCATTGGTTTCACCATAGTTTCTAGATACGTAAATGGTGAGTATTCAATAAGTTTTTGCTTGTCTCTTTCAGGGTTTCCTACCCATTGATCCATAACTGGCTTCCAGTCTTCAGGAACCGAGTTGATAAATGAGAACAAATCAGATGGACCAAATATATCCACTACGGCTTTGAAATAATCAGCATGTCTACCGTGAAGCAATAACGCCATGTAACCTCCATAACTTCCCCCCATCAATAAAATATTGCCTTTTTCCGCGTATCCATTTTCTATGAGCCAGTCGAGTCCAGCTACATTATCAAGACGTGGACCGTGTCCCCAATCTCCTTCTACCATTTTCATGAAAGCCAATCCATAGCCTGTAGAACCACGGAAATTTGGAGCAAAGATGCTATACCCATGATTTAAAAAGAATTGGAAGGAAGCTCTAAAAAATTTACGCTCTGCAGCTTGCGGACCACCATGTGGCCAAAAGATGATTTCACCATTATCATTTTCCTTTTTAGCTTTGAAAAATAAGGACTCTATTTCAAGTCCATCAAAGGAAGAATAAGTGATCACATCTGGTTCAACTAATTCGCTTTGATCTACACCTGGAACTGTGTATTCCGTTAAAGATGTCCAACCATTTTTCTTCAGTTGATAAATATTATGCGGCTTTGTAGCCCCTCTTCCTAATAAATACAAATTACCGGATTTTGTGACTATCAGTTTTTCAATGACACTGCATGGTGAATCTAGTTCTTCCCAATTATCCGAAAGCAAATCATGCATGTATAAATGATCTTCTACTCCTTTTTCACTGATTAAATACAGGCAATGCTTTTCTTTGTTATATTTCAACGTAGTAAAGCTTTCATTCTCTAAATCTTTCAATTTTACAAACTCATTTGTCTCTAAATTATACGAAGCCAAATACGTAAAATCAGCATCGTAATTCGTTAATAAATAGATGAGCTCATCGGATACAAAAACTGCGTCACTGACCGTATGTTGTTGATCTGTTAGCGGTGTCAGAAGAATATGTTCCTCTCCTCGTTTGGCGTATAGGAGTGTATACGTATTAGCAAAATGTTTATAGTAGAGGGCTACCTCTTCATTCGGACTAAAATCGAGTAAAAAAGTGGGCGCATCTTTTCCGACAAGAACGGTTTCTTCCTCACTAGTCACCAAGTCATAGACATATGCATTTAAATACGTTGGATTGTCTTTCGAAGAAGTATAATATAGCTTGGTCCCATCTTCTGATAAAATTGGTCCAACATTGCGAGTTCCTTCTTCATAAATAATTTTCTTCATTGTCCCACCTTGAAGTGGAAGTCCATAAAATTGCGTATTTTCATCCCCATTATGGTCAAAACCAGCAATGATGAATCGCCCTTGTTTATCATAGAGAAGGCCATGACAGCTTTGGTCAATAAAAGTAAGCTGCGTCGGGAACGTATTTGGTAAATTCATGGCCCATAAATTATACTTGCCACTTAAGTTTGTACTGAAAACTAGTTGTTTTTCATCTGGACTAACCGCAAAATCACCAATCGAAAATGTTCGTAAAAACTGTTCTACATCTGGTTTAGAAAAAGATATCATAATGAAACCTCCTACTTTTTTTAATTGCGTGAAAAGTCTATCTATTTATAAAATACCATTATTACTCTTTAATGTATAATAAGATATAATTAATGCTCCTACAACTTCATATATGTATGTATCTTTTAAGTTATGAACTAAAAGATATACTTTGTTGTTTTACTCTTATGAAATTCTAATCTTACTTCGCCTTTTTATTTAATTTTACGTTTCTAATATGAGGACATAAGCAAATTAGTTCAGGGAATACTAAAAATTCAACAAAAAAGAAGAAAGGAGATTGTCATTATGCTACAAAATTTTGAGGTAATTACACCGTTGTTTGAAGGTCACATTCACGAACGTTTTCAATTTAAAATAAACATTGAGGGGAATGACTATAGAGGAATCTTTCATGATAATGAAGTTCAATGGTTTCAACCACAACCTCATAGTAAAATTAACAAAGATCAACTTATATCCATTGAAGCTCACGTTCACAATTTGATGAGTTAACGTTTATTACACTATCAAGCGTGGCTATCTATTAGCTGCGTTTTTTATGCAAATTTATTGCTATGCGGAGAGGATAAAAGAAATCAATAAATAGCAAAAAGCATAAGCATGTTACGCCTACGCTTTTCAAAAATTAATGTTCAGCCATCGATATTCTTTTACAAGCTATTTTTGCTGCGGTAGTTCCAACCCCAGCCTCAAGTGCTGCATCTACCGATTCTCCCCAAGAACCACTGCTAGCCTTTATTTCGTTCCCTGCTGTCAAAACTCCCTCTGCTACACTTTCAACACATTCATAATAGTCTGGATTAGGTTTATTATCAAGGTACTGTGCAGCTAGGTCGTCTGCTTTCTTTTGTATTGAAAGTCGTGCTTGTTCAGCTAATGAACTAAAAACACTCTCAGCTTGCCCACCAAAATGTACAATTCCGTCGTTAATGTCTCGAGCAGTACGAGGTATTTCTCCCATTTCAGATGACATATTTAGTCCTCCCAATCCTTGAAATTTGAACTTTTTAAGTTCACAAATATTTTATCCCACTGAGATTGTTCTTATCCATCAACTACTATTTCTTATTAAAATATAACAAGTTTGTCTCGATTTTTTTGAATGTGAATTTGGACAAGAATTTAATGCCTTTTCGGTTTTCCGTAGATTCATGTCAGCGTCTATTTACAGAATTTTAATTTCATGCTTAATTTTAACAATAATAACAACGCGATAAAACGCATCGAGATTCAGTTCTACGTACTCTTACCCATCTCAATCGCTCTCACAGCGCGAAATAATAGCCTTTTAATTATAACAATAAGCTACTATTCAAATGTAAAATTTACAGAGAGACTATTAAGTTCGTTAAATTATGATTATGGGCATGTTTTGTTTGTGAATATTACCTTTTTAATTTTAGGATTCGCAACCCTACTGACTATAAATAATTTGATAGACAGATGTATGATACCATTTATCCATTTCCAAATTTATAAGGCTTGATGAAGGATTTGAATACTAGCTTATTCTTTCTCCACTAATTTCAATTTTTCGTAACCATTTACAGATAACAAAAGAGTTTTTTGTTTTTTCCATATACTATAAGGAAATACTAAATTAATAATTGTATAATCGTTCGTGCGTTCAACATTTGCAGCATTTGCATAGAACGCTTCTTTATTGTCAGTTAATAGTTTTGTATCCATAATGTAATTTTCATCTTCAATATTTTGGCTGATTTTTAAGGATATATGCAACGAACCGTTAGTTAATGTAGCTTGCTGTAACTCAAGACCTGCCACCTCATTTTCTGCAACAAAGACTTGAGATTCAACTGTCGCAGGCTTTAAATCAAATGCCCATTCTCCGTCCACTGAAATGATACCCTCTTGTTTGGTTGAAAAATTGACCGTTTCAATGACTATTTTCGCACCATCTAAAGAAGGAACAGCTTTTGTACTAGACTCTATCAGCATTTCTAATGTTGCAGCATGTTTATTTACATTACTCAATTTAAACTCGCCACTACTAAAAATTCCTGGCCCTACTTTTGGTTTCGTATCGGATACGAAAGCATCTATTACTTCACCTTGTTCGTTATAAAGGCGATATTCTATGTTCATATCGTACAAGTCTTCCATTTGTATATGATCCGATTCGATATTTAACTGCATAGCTAATCGATATGCATCAGCAAAAAAATGCTCCAGTGTAATAGTAACATCTTCTGATTGCTGTGATTGTGCCACATATTGCACATCGCCATGATCACTCGCTATCTCTATCCCAGGATCATTTAATCCGAAAAAGGATTGTAATTTTGCTAGAACTTTATCATTTGAAAACATTACAGCAGTAGCTAGTGCAATTGTTGCTACTGCGGCTGTTACAGGTTTAAGCCAAGAATTTTTAGTTTTTTTCTTTGATTGCTGACGAATCTGTTCATAGGATTGATCAAAAGCTATTCGCACTGATTGTGGTAACTCTTGCTCTTTATTCAATTCGTGCTGTAAGCGTTCCTCGATACTGTTTTTCATAGCAATTGCGCCTCCTCTAAATAATAGTCGTTTTTTAAAAACTGTTTTGCCCTCGAAATTCTGGATTTAATTGTACCTTCTGGTTCATGTAGTAATTCACTAATTTCCTTAGTTGTTAAACCGTTAACATAATAAAGTGTTAATGCAATACGATAATTTGCTTCTAAGCTGTTTAATGCATCTTCTAACTCAATGGGTAAACAATCATGATGAGCCAATTCATTTAATGTTTCTGTATCAAGTGACATTACCTGCTTATGCTGCTTCATAAAGCGATAACAATTGTTCAATAAGATGCGGCAAATCCATGTATTAAAATATTGCGCCTCTTTTAAAGTAGCTATTTTTTCAAATGCAGTTAATACGGTCTCTTGCAATTAATCTGCTATATCTTCATCTTGTAGACCGAATGCCTTTGCCGTACGATAAAGAATCATTTCGTATTGCTTTATTAACTGAATAAACGCCTCCCCATCTCCTTTTTGCGCTTTTGTAACTAGTAATGCATATTCCATTTTTAACACCTCTTCTCCCTTTACATATCGTTAGAGTATTTTATATAGCAATTAGTTGCATAGCATGTGAATATTTTCTTAATTCTAAATTAACTAGTCGTTCTCCAAAAGCGATGCACTGCAAATTTATCATGCTTTCACAGAAAACTTATTGTTTGTCAATAATAAATAAGCGCAACCAACGTTATGTTTACGCTTATTAAGCGTAATTTTGTAATTCAAAAAATTCAACTTGCCATATTTTATATCGTCCGACACTGAAGGTATTTCCTTTTACTAAAAAATTTTTGGTTCATAAGTTGTTTTTTTTAAACGAATGTACCTTTATAAATTGTTAGTTCGAACTACAAATCACAATATAACAATCTAGGAGGAGACAAAATAATGACATGTTATGAAAATAGCGTAAACACGTCACAGGGCAAAAGAGCAAAGCTTTTTGTTTGTGCAAGAAACAATGGAATCAATGTTGACGTATCACTAAGAGGTCAACCAGGAGAAGATGTAGTGATTCGAGGTTATGTTCAATTAGTTTTAGAAGAAGCGAATCAGTATGACGCTTGGGTTGAGGTTTCTTCCCAAAATGAAGGGTTATGGAAAGATTCTACTATTAAAGACAAAACCGCAAGGATTTTCCATCCTTACTATCCTGGAAAGAGCATAGTGCGAGTTATTGTAAAAATATATTCTGATGCAAATTACAAATATCTAATTGGTATAGCATCCACTAATGCTTTCGTTCGTCAATAAAGCAACAAAAATATTACATTTGGAGGAGATATATTTTGGTATGTTATGAAAATAGCGTAATCACATCACAGGGCAAAAGAACAAAGCTTTTTGTTTGTGCAAGAAATAGTGGAAACTACGTTGCCGTATCACTAAGAGGTCAGCCAGGAGAAGATGTAATGATTCAAGGTTATGTTGAATTAATTTTAGAAGAAGCGAATCAGTTTCAGGCTTGGGTTGAGGTTGCTGTCCATCGTCCTGGCTTCTGGGAAGATTCGAGGATTAGTGGCATGAACGGTCGTCTTTATCGTAATAAGAAAGGTATACTTGTATGAGTTATAGCAAAAATATATGCCGATGCAAACTACAAATACCTAATAGATATCGCATCGACAAATGCTTTCGAGCGTTAATAGAACTAAATAAAAACACCTTCGTCTCCTACGTAAGTAGGAGACTTTTCGCTTGTTTGACCACAATAAATTTGGGATAATTGTTATGAGAAACTTGTACATAGAGGTGATTAGAATTGAAAAAAAGCTATAAATGGAGTCTTCTATTTGTAGTTGTAGTATTAAGTGTAAGTATATTTTGGGTTATTAATAAAAATGATAAAGAGAAAGATTCAGACATTGCCGAAGATAATAGAGAAGAATCTATTACATCAAAGACTCGAGATTTATCTTGGGTAGATGGTGTTCATGCCGCAATGCTTGATGATTGGAAAAGTGGAGATAAAACGTTTAATGAGCGTCTAGTACAAGAAGTGATGCTAAAGATGACGTACCAAAAGCTCGATACACATGCAAATGAAGGTTCAATAGAGATAACAGCGCAAAGAATTGATAATTTAATACAGATAGCTGAAGAAGAGAAAGCCGTCTTTTTTCATAGTGAAACATATATAGATATATTAAAACGTTGGAAAGAAAATGATTTTTCAACAGTTGAAGATGACAATAAACTACTACATTCGCTCTTTGATAGATGAATGACAAGCTACACTACAACAATTTACTACTGCTTCGGTCACTAGATATTACATATAATAGCCTGCATAATTCAAATTGTAGACTGAAGTCAAAACCAAAGATATTTGACTTTGACTTCAGTTTTTTTTTACACTATATTAGTGGCTGAATTGTACATACCTATCTCGTTAAGAATGTGCCCCCTATGTTATCCCCTATTCATTACAATGAACAAAAACTCATTTAACAACCTCCTATATTTAATCCTTATTAAATTATCCAACAGCGCGTGTAGGGACTGGTGAAGGCAATCTAATCTACCTCTCTATTATTGCATGACGTCTTTCATCCCCTACCATCACATTTCCCTCTTGTTGTTCTAAAAAGCACTGTGAGCTTTTGCTAACAGTCGATTCATTAACAACATGTATTTGATTGATTGGCAAGATTAATACTACATACGCCTGTTTCCGGAAGATCCAATTCCACACGTTTAGATGCTTCCTCATCGCCAGATAAGTAAGATGTTATTGAACGGACTTGTTCATAGCCCGTTGCCATTAAAAATGTTGGTGCGCGGCCATAGCTTTTTGCACCGACAATATAGAAGCCTTTTTCTGGTTGTCTTAGTATTTCTTCTCCATGTGCTCTTACTGTTCCACAACTATGCTCATTAGGGTCAATTAGTGGTGCTAATGCTTGCACACTTTCAGTGGCTGAATCAATAGATAGGCGCAGTTCACTGTTTATTGAAAAATTAGGACGATTACCTGTATTGACAATAAGCTCATCGAATCCTGTTAATACGTTCTGTTTACCTTTTAAAGTACCAATAATATTAATTTTTTCTTCTTTTTTAACCTGAGAAATATAGAAAGGTGTTACTACCTCAACTTTACCTGTATCTACTAATTCATGAATACGGAAACCGAGTGCGCCTCGTGCTGCTAATGCATCTTTACCTTCGCCACCATAAGCGTCTTCTACAAAATTTTTTCGCAAAATCCATACTAACTTTGTTGAAGGATTTTCTTTTTGTAATTCTGCAAGTGTCAATAACGTATTGATCGCTGAATGACCACCGCCAATAACAGCAATCTTCTTATTGGCATATCTCTTACAATTCGAATTTATATCTGGAATACTATACTCAATGTGATTTGCTAATGCTTTTTCATTTTGTAGCCATATTCCTGTAGAATTTGCTGGGTTTGGATTGCCCCAAGTACCTGTCGCATCTATGACAGCTCTCGCCTCTATGACTTTGATGTCGTCCTCTTTTTCAACATAAACATTAAAGGATTGATTTACTCGGTCTTTTGTCTTCATCTTGTCATTAAATTGTCGTGAAATCCCTACTACTTTTGCGTTTAATTGAATATTAGGCTTAATTTGTCCTAACTCTGCCAAAGGTTTTAAATACAGATCAATTAATTCATGTCCCGTAGGTAACTTATCTAAATTAGGTTGTACCCAATCAGAATGCTCTAATAAAGCTTTTGCAGCTTTATTGATGTTATATCGCCATGGAGAAAATAACGTAACATGCCCCCAACTACGAATATTATGTGCTATTTCCTGCCCTGCCTCTAATAAAATGAATGATTGCTTTTGTTCTACTAGATGAGCTGCTGTAGCTAAACCAATTGGGCCTGCGCCAATTATTACAATGGGTAAAGTATTATTGGATTTATTTATGCCCTTCTGTACCTCCATATCGGTAGCGGGCGTACAACAAGATCCACTTTGATTGATTACTTTTATTGATTTCATAAATAACTTCTCCTCTTTTATTATTATATAAGCATTTCCTTATATAAATAGCATAGATATACATTTATTTAAAAGTTTATAAGGATTGCTCCTTATAATTTATTAGTTTTAAAGTATTTTTGTTGCCAACGTAAGGCAACCCAAACAAGTCCTATAAGAACAGGTACTTCTACAAGTGGACCAATAACAGCAGCGAATGCCACCCCACTATGAAGGCCAAACACGCCAACTGCTACGGCGATAGCTAACTCAAAATTGTTACTAGCGGCTGTAAAAGACAAAGCTGCTGTAACAGGATAAGATGCGCCAGCTTTACGTGAAGAGAAAAATGAAACAGCAAACATCACAATAAAGTATATAAATAACGGAATTGCGATTCGAACTACATCAAGTGGCAATTCGACTAATTGCTCACCCTTTAGGGCAAACATCATCACTATCGTGAACAGCAGTGCAATTAAAGTCAGTGGTGAAATCTTCGGTAAGAACTTTTCTTCATACCACTGTTTCCCTTTCGTCTTAATCCCTATCCAACGAGAGAAGAACCCTGCTGCAAATGGAATGCCTAAATAAATAAGTACGCTCTTTGTAATCTCCCACATGGAAATGGAGACATGGAAATTCTCTAAACCAAACCAGCCAGGAAATACATTTAAGAAAAAGTAAGCAAATATTGAATATGTTAAAATTTGAAAGATAGAGTTAAAGGCAACTAGACCAGCTACATATTCACGGTCTCCACGTGCTAAATCATTCCATACAATGACCATGGCAATACAACGAGCTAAACCAATCATAATGAGTCCAGCCATATATTCTGGATAATCATGAAGAAAGATAATAGCTAAAAAGAACATTAAAAAAGGTCCGAGCAACCAGTTTTGAAAAAGTGATAGTAAAAGAACCTTCCAATCCTTAAATACTCGCCACATTTCTTCATACTTAACTTTCGCTAAAGGCGGATACATCATGACAATTAACCCTATAGCAATCGGTACCGATGTTGTACCGATAGACATGGACTCTAGTGCTTCTCCAATATTGGGCATCGTAATACTCAATAAAACACCAATACCCATCGCAACAAATATCCAAAGGGTAAGGTAACGATCTAGAAAAGAAAGCTGTTTGGTTAAAGATTCATTACTCATTATCAGTTCCCCCTACATGGCTACAATCTGTGCTACAGTTGCAGCCGTTTAAAGGCTGAATTTGTTCTAAAATGCCCTTCATTAATGGCGTTTGTTCCTCTACTAAACGGTAATGTTTCCTAGTCCCTACTTTTCGTTCCGTAATAATGCCTGCCTCCTTTAATTTGCGTAGATGCTGACTAACTGCTGGCTGTGATATGCCTAAAACATCCACAAAATCACATACACATACCTCCCCATTTTTCATACATGCAAGTAATTTAATACGGTTCAAATCAGCTGCTGCTTTTAATTGTTTTTCAATTAGTGTGTTTTCCAATTATCTGCACCCCTTACATAATCATTTGCTTATATATTAGTTTAAATAAAATCACCTCGTTAAAAAAAGGTGATTTATCAGTATATAACTATATACTTATATTATGATTTAATGTTTTGATTTGCAATAGATAATTACTCAATTTGAAAATTTTTTTTGAGAACGCCTTTAGTTTAATAAGTTCGAAAAAGTAGTGGCAATTTTTTTAAAGTTGTTAGTTTTCTATTCTAATGAAGCATTTTTCTAAAATCTCTATTGTTTCAATTTGTAGATTGTTTAAATCAATTTTTAAATAATCCTCACGCTCTGCACCTTCTTCGCCCAACCAACAAATATAGATTTCACAATAATCACCTTGTGGAAGCAACTCTTTTAGGAAAAGACATAAATGTTGAAAAGTCTTTTTTGATTTTTCATAGTTATGTGTTGAATGAATCTTTTGATATTCATTTATTTGCCAAATAGTTTTGCTTTTTTCAAAAACTTCATAAATATAGGGCGTAGAAAAATGCTTCTGCTTAACTACATTCCGATGTTCTTCGTCTGAGAAAACATAATTAATTTCAACTTCATCCTCTTTATAAAACTCATAAAGTTTTACTGGAAAGTTTAACCCAATATAAGTTACCATACTCATTTTCAAAACTCCTTCTTTCTAATAGATATTAGCGAAAAAAGCATTACCGAAAGTTTTGTCCATATGAAAATGAAGGCATCAGTCCGGCAAAGTCTCCTGCCAAACTAGCAAGCGGCTTCCACTTATCGATAGCTATTTTATAGTTTCCTGCATAGATTGCTTCGTCTATTTGGACACATTCAACTTTTCCAAGCACTAAATAATCGCCACCGACAGGAATAATTTGGGCTAACTTAAGTTCTATCGAGATTGGGGCTTCTAGCACGGCCGGTACATTCAACACTTTACCATTCTGGACAGTTACACCAGCAAGCTCAAATTCATTTTTCTCTGGCTCTACACTAGCGGATGAACGATACATCGCTTCCCCAAGCTGCTCAGGTACCATATTAATTATATATTCCTTTACATCACGAATGTTCGTTAATGTATCCTTAATGCTTCCCTCTCGTTCATTTACACCTGGTCCTATTGAAATTAAAAGTGTTGGTGGATTTCGAGAAGCAACTGTAAAAAAGCTGAAAGGTGCTAAATTTAAAATACCATCCTTACTTTTGGATGAAACCCATGCAATCGGTCTTGGTATAACAGAGCCAATTAACAATTTATACATCTCATCCTCGCTCAAATCATTTGTATTAAATATAAGTTTCTGTTCTTTAGACATCTATTCATCCACCTTCAACTATATTTGATTAAGTAATATGTCGATTCTATAATAGAATTATTATAGACTTCAAAACTACTCATAATTCCATCTTAAATTTTATACTCGAATACAAATAAAACTAGTATGCACTTTTTTGTTAGGTACTTACTTAAAGGAGAGTAATGTTTTTGCCAGAATTAAGTAATAATTTCACGAGACACAACAAACAAAAACCTTTTGACTTCACATTATCGTTAATCGGTGGCAAATGGAAAATGAAAATCATGTATGAATTATCCTCCGATACGATTTTACGTTATGGAGAGTTAAAGCGGAAAATTCCAGCTATCACTCACAAAATGTTGAGTTCTCAGTTAAGAGAACTAGAGGATTCTGGAATTGTTTACAGAGAGGAATACCCGCAAATTCCTCCAAAAGTAGAATACTCCTTAACGCCAAAAGGAAAGAGTTTAATGCCAATATTAGAGGAAATGTGCAAATGGGGCGTGGCAAATCAAATATGAAAAGTGCTATGTGGATTTAATTCAAGATTGCGGACAAACAAAGAGTGCTGAGTGGGGCTATTCCTTATTTGATCTTGCCGATTGAGGATGTTGTCCATGTATGAAATGCTTGAGAATATGGAAATGAAGCTAGAGAGTAATAAAAGGCTTAGAAAAATCTGCTAAGCCTTTTTGAAGATTTCATCAAACTAACTTGTTTGACGTTACTTTAGAACCGCATTTGCTATTGCTAGAGCTATGACCAGATTGAGTTTGAATCTGTCTACTACAGGTCGAATTAATTTTTATTCTGATATTAAATGAATCTTCTCTATTAGATTTTCTATTATTGAATTTATTTCTGCATATCCATAGTAACGAACATATATAACGGCTTTACCATTAGAAGCAAACACTTCTTTTGAAGCCCCTTCCTCATGAACAATCAATAGATCCAATTGTGGATGATTTATTTCAACAAAATTCTCATGACTATCCCCATACCTATATCTTTTTATTAAATCAGCGATCAGATTATCCGTTAGAGCCGATATGCTCAACTGATAAACCTTCGTATGAATACTTGGTGAATATTCACCACTCCCGTCTTCCCACATTTCTCCGGGAACGATTCCACTTTCATCTGTATCATATTGCATCGGTGCTAATGGACCCCAATTATATGTATATCGGTTTTCCCAATCAACACCATCTCTCATATATGAAGTTTCTCCTCGAATTAATGCAGGATTCTTCTCGATATCTGCTAATCTGACAATGGGTAAATCTACATTTTCTTTGGGCAATGTTTTCGTCTCCCCTTTTACAAGCTGTAACAATGGAAGTATTGCACTCAATCCAATAACTACTGTAATGAGGAAAGCTAAAGTTGAATTTAATCGGTAGTGCTTTTTCCAAGGGGCATGATGATCAATCGGTTTTCCTTCAATAAGATTTTTTCGCAAAGCACGAATGGAAAAAGCTGCTTGTAGCGCATTATAGGTCGTATATCCGATAAAGGCGGTTACAATAGTTTGTTGAATAGCCAATCCTTGAACCAAAATGAGCGTAGGTGTTCCATCAAGAAACCAAATAGCACACAACATACCGATCATTAAGATCATGGCACCAGTAGCTATACATGCATTCATCGCTAATTTCTTATCCAGTTCCTTTAATGTGTACGATTGCTCAGCGGGATCTGTATGTAGTTCTGGTGCATTGAGTTCAACGGGTGAAGAATATACGTGAAAAAAATTATAGCTTGTTACATAATCCCATCCACTTTCCTCATACATCTGTATTTGTTCTGGCGTAATCTTCTTATTTATGGATACATCTATTCTGAACCTCATTTTTTTCGGTTCACCTTTACCAAAATGGGCGAAATGTAACCCCATCTTTTTTAGATGGAACCCCATTGCTGCCATGTCTGAAAACCAAGATTCATGTTCACCGATGCGCCAATAATCACTAGGTCGAAGTTTACGGACGATTTTATTCATGATCATCACCTTCCTCTAAAATGGTGCTATCTTTTATCAACGCTTTTAATCGACTGTACTCGAAACGCAGCGCTTGCTCTCCTTCTGTTGTAATTTGATAGGTCTTCCTTCTGCCATCATCTTCCGCTAATGAAATAAGACCGTCTTTTTGCATTCGGGAGAGTACACCGTAAAGTGTCCCCGGTCCCATTTTTAATCGGCCATTCGAAACTTCTGTAATGGAATGCATTAGCTGATACCCGTGGTTAGGACGCATTAATGCTAGTAATACATAATACATTGCTTCTGTCATCGGTCCCCCATTATATGCCATCGGTTACAAACCTTCTTTCATTCTATAAACTATTATGTTATACGATATATCGTATAACATAATAGTACTTAATGGTATATCTAATGTAAATAAATATAAATAGTTTTTACGTGGTCAATTAAATACATGTTAATAGATAATTTGATAAAGAACTAACAGCCTAATGTAATTTTCTCGATTTCAACTAAACATAAAATATTAGTATCACGATTTTTATATGATAAAGGTATATATTTTAAGTAAACGAATTTATTTGGCGTGTAGTGTTATCTGATTACAAGCTTACTTACCTTACATAAAATATCCATAACAATAAAAAGACAAGTGTAAATTTAATTTACACTTGTCTTGCAATGAACAATTCATTTATTTTGTAAAGTCAATAACCATGCGGCCTGTAATTTTACCTTGTTCCATTTCTTCCATAATTTCATTAATTTCTTCGATTTTACGTAATGTTACTTTCGGTACTACTTTACCTTCTGCTGCAAATTGGAATGCTTCTTGTAAGTCTTGGCGTGTTCCAACTAATGTGCCAATTACTTGAATACCGTCTAGAACTAAACGTGGGATATTCAAATCCATAGTATCTACAGGTAAACCAACAGCGACAACGCGTGCGCCAGCTTTTACAACATCAATCGCTTGGTTGAATGGCGTTTTAGCTACAGCTGTAATTACTGAAGCATCTAAACCTCTACCATTTGTCAGCTCTTTCGCTTTTGCAATTGGGTCTTCATTTAATAAGTTTACGACAACGTCTGCACCTACTTCTTTAGCAAACGCTAACTTATCATCATTTATATCGAATGCAACTACTTTTGCACCGTAAACATTTTTAGCGTATTGGACAGCTAAGTTACCTAGACCGCCAATACCAAATACCCCGATCCATTGCCCAGGACGGATATTTGATACTTTCACAGCTTTGTAAGTTGTAACGCCTGCACAAGTTACAGAAGAAGCGGCTGCTGGATCTAAATTATCAGGGACTTTTACAGCATAATCAGCTGATACGATAACTTGCTCAGCCATAGCGCCATCTACTGTGTAACCTGCATTTTTTACGTCACGACATAGTGTTTCGCGACCTGTCGTGCAGTATTCACAGTGTCCGCAGCTTTCATACATCCAAGCGATTGATACACGGTCACCAACTTTTAGAGAAGTAACGCCTTCAGCTACTTCAATAACTTTACCAATACCTTCGTGTCCTAGAACGATTCCTGTTACATCACCAAAATCAGCATTTTTTACGTGTAAATCTGTATGACATACACCACAAAATTCTGTTTGCACTAATGCTTCACCATGTTTTAATGGTCTAAGTTGTTTCTCTTCCACACTTACACTTTTTTCTTTTGTTACGACTGCTGCTTTCATAATTAATATGCCTCCTTAAAAGTAAGAAATTCATGTTAATTAACAAATGTGCATGCACTTAAATGTGAATTCGCTTCCATTTTAAAAAAGATTTAAAATGAATACAATATATTTAGATAAATTCATAAAAAATAAGTCAAGTTTCCCAAAAAATTGCTATATTTTTATATAAAGTGAAATATCTTATATCTAGATGGTCGTCGTTTAGTTATCAAAGTTACTTTTCCTGAATGAGATTTGTTAATCTTTTCTAAAATAAATTAAGGATACTAAATCATCTTCTGTACAGACTAGTTGCAGGAGGTGATTTTCAATGGCTAACAATAATCAATATAAGACAGATGTAAATCATGTAAAACAACAAAATCAACAAGCAGAAGCGAAGAAAAAATATGCTTCTGGTTCAACGAACTCGATGAAATCAATGGATGTGGAATTTGGGACTGAAACGGATGTAAACCATGTGAAACAACAAAACCAACAAGCAGAAACGAACAAAAAATATGCTTCTGGTCGTTATGCAAACGAAAATAATTCAAAATAAGTTTAAGCTCCTAAAACCGGCAATTATTTTGCCGGTTTTTTTTGAATTATTTCTTCGGTTATTCAAAGCTTTTGAACTAAAGGCTAAGTTAAAAGGACTGTTAGCATGCACTAACAGTCCTTTTTTAACAACATGTATTTGATTGACAAGATTAATACTACATACGTCTGTTTCTGGTAAATCCAATTTTACATGTTTTGATGCTTCCTCATTGCCTGATAAGTTAACAACCCGGTAAGTTAATTCTTATTATTGAACTAACTCAACTCATTAGTTTAATAAGGAATGACTTCTTCACAAATATTATCAAAATCTACTCAGTAATAAATATCCAAAAAATCACCTTATCTATAAAGTAACTATAGGAATAAGGTGATTTAAATCAAACTAATATAAATAACGCCAATTATTTTAAAATAAAAATCGGCACTACGTTTAGCGTGATTCTTTTATAGGTTGGCATTCTTCACATTTTGTTTGGTTTTTATTTTTAAATTTCGCAAATGTTTTTTCAAAGTTATTACCACATGCACATTTGAATAGTAACTTTTGAGAAAATCCGAGATACTCCGTCGTTAGCAACTTACTTTCCGAATTGTTTTCAACAAATTTTTTAATTTCACCAATCGTCCAACGTTTATTCATTCTCATACACCTCCATACTTTATCGTTCTGCGGAGGCTTCTTTTGGCATCCGTTCAAATAAAAAAGTCTTAATTATCTTAAGCTCCTCATTATAACATGAGCTGACACACAATAAAACAGATGAAAGGTATCTAATTATACTAAATTCAACGCTATTAACCCCCTTACTACATCAAGTAAGGGGGTGTATTTATTTTTATTTTTGACTACCTTTTATTGAATAGCTATTCTACAAGTTCATTGGGCTTCCTCGTCTGCTGAAGGGCCGTAGAAACCTGGCACCGGAATATCGAGTAGGCGTAAGTATACCCCAAGCTGCGCACGATGGTGGACCATATGGCTTATACCAAAGGTCCGGAACGCAATCGCTCTTGGCTCTCGTTGGATGATATAATCACCATGGCGCAGTGTCCATTCTTCGCCAAGCGTTTTTTCGTCGCATTCGGACAGTAACTTTTCAAGCTTGCCGACGTTCATATCAAACTCATCCAGAATGTCAGAGCGTTTTTCTAAAGCCTCTCGCCGTAGCGGTACTGTAGCGAGATCAAAGTCCTGGTACTGAAATATTGCAATTTGCCAATTTAATAGGTTGATCAGGTGTGTGGCTAGCCCGCCGAGCGTCATCGATTTTTCGTGTGGCCGCCATGACATATGCTCCTCGGGCAAGCGTTCCAAAATGCGACGCGTAGAAGTTAGTTCTTGTGTTACGTCGCCGATAATTAAATGTTTAACCATTTATTCCTCTCCTCCTTTATCGTTAGGTATAACAATCTGCCAGACTTATTTCTTTTGATAACTTCAACAAAAAAAGCGTTAATCCTTCTTCGATTAACGTGCCAATTTATTTATATAGATTTTATACAAGCTGTTCCCTTTTATCTGTCTTGATTTTCATAATATGCTTCATCCGCATATTTTTGGTCTGTTCCTTTAAGATAGGCTAGAATCATTTTCGGACGTCTAAGTAAAACCCAGTCACCATGTTTATCAAACTTTCTGCTGGAAGTTAGGGCGGGTATGACGATGGAAATTTTTAAATCCCCTTTATTCTTAGCTTCTGAAGTGTTTATACAATCTCCCCCACAATTTAAATATTAGCTTTCTAATTCAAAATATATTCAATTGTAAAAATGAAAATGTCTGCTTGAACTAAAGTGCACAATTAGCTTATTCCATAAAAAATAAAACTAGCCTCCATTTTTAGGGGACTAGTTTTATTTATATCTATTTATGATTGCATTCTTTTTTTCTTGCCAGTATTGTACAAAATTTACTGTATATAGTATTTTTGATTAACCTACTCCAATTACTCTAATTTTCTTTGCATTTTAAAGGTTATTATAGAGATGACTATTGCAATGCAAGTAATTGTACCACCGATTATTGCATTTAATTCAACATAATATGAGTCTATAATAGTTCCCCCGATTGTGGAGCCTATAGCCATCCCAATATGAGCACCAGAATTATTTAAGCTTTGATGGATATCGGATGTAGAAGATGCAGAAGAAACGATATAGCTTTGAATAGCAGGTTGCAGTGACCAACTTAGCAAACTCCATAATAATATTGCCCCAATGAATAGAACAACGGAAAATTTCAGTAGTGGTATCGCAATAATAGTTATTGTAAATAAGGACAATACTGAAATAATAGTCCGTTTTGCACTAATACGATCTGTAAAATAACCACCTAATAAACTTCCAAATATCGAGAATAAACCAATGATTAAATACATAAGGCTAAGAGATTTCTCTGATAGATTTAGTGTTGACTGTAGAAATGGTGTTAAATAAGCATATAGAGTCATGTGACCTGTGAAAAACACGATAGAGATTGAATGAATAAGTAAAATTTTTCTATCCTTTATCGCTTTTACTTGTGCTTTTAAAGGCAATTTCTTATTTGGCTCAATTTTTCCCAATGCGAAAAATACTATTAACATAAGCAACAATGTCAAAATGGCAATAAATAAAAATGGTGCTCTCCAACCTAATTCGCTTCCCAACCATAAACTAAACGGAACTCCAAAAACGAGAGAAGCACTAACCCCCATTAATACAAGGCCAATTGCTCTTGCTGTATGCGAATCATCGCTTATTTGAGAAGCAATTGTGATGCACAACGAAACAAGGAGCGACGCACACATAGCAGATAAAATTCTTGCTGCCATAAGGAAAACATACAAATCACTCAACACAATTATCATATTCGTCACAAAGAAAATGAACAAGACAATTAGAAATAACCTTTTGCGCTCCATCTTTGAGGTTAAAGACAATAAAATGGGTCCTGATATTGCAAAACTTAACGAAAACATTGAGATTAACAATCCTACTTGGCCATATGAAATATTCAAATCTTCAGCTATAAGTGGAAGCAATCCTCCAATAACTAATTCAACTAGACCTACTATAAAAGTAATAATCGCAAGTAGGTAAATTCTTTTATCCATCTTCTCACTCCTAAATAAAATAAAAAAAATGCAGAGCTCCTAAGATGCTAGGAGGCGCTGCATTTAAACATTTGCTTTGTTAATTCGCTAACATGACGTCCATAGTCATGTCGCCTTATGCAATTATTTAATATAAATAATATAATCAATCATTTCACTTTACAAGCAAAAATTTTCACTTCCATAGTTTTTTGATTTTAATAATAGCTGGTGTTGTAACTTGAATATAACTATTTATTCCGAAGAAGAATGAACCTACGCATTCACGTTCTACTCTTCTTCTTCAAGTAAAATAACACTTTCTAGATTAATAACAAATCTTCTTAATTCTTTTGCCACTTCATTATTAATATTTCCAGCTTGATACCATTCATTTATAAGGCTTCGTTGTGTTTCAATTGCTATTAAAGCTAAGTATTCTTTTAGTTCCTCCTGTTTGGAAGAATCCAATTTATTAGTAGCATATTGTGGGTGACGATAGTACATCGCCACTTTTTGCGCAATATCTAAAGCATGTTCATTCGTTTCTTGCACATGCCTTACAATTGAAGATGATACATAATCCGTTAAATCTTTTTTTACATTATTTATTTGTTCTACAATATCGATAGGTAGTTTGCTCAACTTGCGTTCATGTGAAAAATTACGCAAACGACGTTTTAATAAAGTAAATGAACGGTTATTCAACATATCTTTTCTTTCTTTAAGAATATAGTTTATTTCATGTTGGATTGTTTGATTAAATCCGTGCTCAGTCATATATTGATGTGTATAAAATATTTCTAATTCCATCCCAACTTTCCTAGCTTCCAGTATTTTTTGCTTGTAAGTTTGAAGTACTGCCTCTGATTGTTCTAGCTCAATATTTAATAGCATGGCGTTATATTGATTTATTAAACTTAAAGCAACTGGAGCATTTTCCTCATCTGTTTCAAGTTGAATACTTTGAATTGCATGTTCAATCATCTTTCGTTTTTCATTCATTAAATTGGATTGTTGTGATGCTTCCTGTTTGTTTAAAAAAGGTAAAAATAAAGTAGCCATTACCAAGGTAAATAAAATGACACCTGCTGCTAAGAAGAGAAGTAATTGCCGCTCAGGAAATAGTTCCCCTTGATTGGTTAGTAATGGTATCGATAAAATCCCTACCATCGTGATTGTTCCTCGAACCCCAACAAGTGTTGTCACGATATGATCTTTAAATGTTAAAGTATCTTCACTTTTAAATAGTTTTTTATCCAGTAGATCGAAAAACATCGTCCAAATAAAGCGGATACCTAACACCAGAAAACCAATAACCAATACATATAAAATGAGTATACTATTGTTAATTTCTTCACTGACGAGTATAAGTTTTGTTGCAGTAGGTAGCATCAATCCTAGTAAAATAAAAATAATTCCATTTAATGTGAATGTTAACATTGACCAAAAATGCTGTGTTACTAAATGTTCCTGTGCAATAATACTTACTGCTTTTTCTTTAATAATGGTTGCAATAATTCCCCCTGCAACGACAGCTATAACACCCGATGCGTGAAATACTTCTTCGGATAGAAAAAATAAAATAAAGGGTGCTAGTACTTGTAGCAGTACGTAAAATGTTACATCTATAATTCCTATGCGCCGTAATTGAAGGCGTATCCAAAACAGAAATAATGCACCGAATATCCCAATAAGTGCGCCTACAAAGAACATATACATAAAGTCAATTGTTGCTGATTTTATTGAAAAATACCCTGTTACAATTGCTGCAACAGCATATTTAAACGCAATTAACCCCGATGCATCGTTAATTAAAGATTCGCCACGAACCAAATTCATTATATGGTCTGGAATGTGGACTCTTTTGGCGATACCATTGACCGCGACTGGGTCAGTTGGCGATAAAATAGCCATTAATGCAAATGCAGCAGCTAATGGTATTGAAGGAATCATCCAGTGCACAAATAAACCACCAATAATAGTAGTTAATAATACTAAAACAATTGCGTTACCTAATATAGGTAACCTCATTTTCCATAATTGTTCACGAGGAAAATGTGCCCCATCATAATAAAGTAACGGAGCAATAAACAATAGTAAAAACCATTCTGATTCAATCTCAAAGGTGAAATCTTTTGTTACTAAAGCAACGACAATGCCAACTGCTATTTGAATAAGAGCAATTGGAATGAAAGGAATATAATGTGCGAGCACATTTGTAACTAATAATAAAACAAGTAGAAATAATATTGAGATTAAAATTTCCATGTACGGTCCCCTTTTTGTAAAGCATTCTGTATTATAATTTTTCAAATCCAAGCAAATTAGAATGGATTAATTTCCCCTTCACTTATAAACTACCCAAATTTGTTCTTCTCTACTGCAGTAAATGCTTTTTCAACAGTTAGCTTTTGTTAAATGACTGTAATATACACTCATTTTTCCAATCACAAAGCGTTTATAGGCATCGATAAAGCCGTTTCCTTAAAGGGAAGCGGCTTTTTTGCAATAAACTGAACTTCAGCTTTGAAGAGGTTTGGACTTATGTACAATTTTGATATGCAAATAATTAGCATTAATCCCTGCTCATTTTATTAGACGACAATTTATTAGTTTCATTCGAAATTACTGAATACAACTATATAAAGGAAAAATGGTAGTTTATTTAAAATGAGGTAATTTCTATAAGTAACAAAAAAATAGTGAAATATAAATTATAATATAATAATATTAATATAGTTCTTATTAACAGTAGTACTAATAACCCCCTTTCTTGGGTGTAATAGGAGTGAAGAAAAAGGATTTCGGTTTGGCTTGCACCTTTAACGGGTATATGCCAGCGAGATAGGAAATTATGGATAAAAAAAGGAGTGTACTACAAATAATGCCGAAAAATCTTTTGAAAACTAATGATTTCCAAAAAGGGATTAAAGGAATGAGTAAAAAAATCTTTTCTTCTTCTCTTGCTTTAGCGATTAGTTTTGGTGTTTTAGGATCTACAGAAAAAGCTTTTGCAGGAACTGCTTCTTCTCCAGATGTTTATGTAAATGGTAAACAAATTACTTTTACATCCGATTCTGCACCAGAGCTTTTAAATGGAACAACTATGGTTCCAATTTCGCAAATTATCCCCTCTATGGGTGCAACAGTTGTATATAACGGGACAACAAAGGAAAGTACAATTACAGATAATGATGGAACAGTTATTAAAGTAATTGTTGGAAGTAAAACAGCTTACAAAAATGGTGTTCCATTTACACTGCCACAAGCCCCTTATATAAAAGGTGGGAGAACAATGGTTCCAACTAGAACGTTCTCTCAAGGTTTTAATAATACAGAAGTGAATTGGGATGGTTCACCTAACTATGTTGTAGGTATTGTGCATGATACTTTTAAATTTCCGATTATTATGTATCACAGCATTAGTTCAACTGCACCTACTGGAACTGGTTCTGGAGCAGAGATGCCGACTTCACAATTTGCAGAGCAAATTGCTGCCTTAAAAAATGCAGGGTTTGATGGTATTTCGTTTGATGAGTATTTGACATATAAAACTACTGGCAATTTACCTTCAGGGGTTGATAAGCCAATTATTATTACATTTGATGATGGCTATGAAAATAACTACACAGAAGCTTTCCCAGTACTTCAACAGTATGGGATGAAAGCAACAATGTTTGTCGTTTCAAGTCAAATGGGACAAACTCCTGGTTCTTTAAAGCATTTTGATTGGAATCAAGCTCAAATGATGAAAAATTCTGGTCTAATTGATATCCAAAGCCATACACATGATCTTCACAAAAAGCATGATGGAGTTACTGGTCCCGCTAGTCAAAGTTTACTTTCAGCACCGTACTACAATGAAACACAAACACAATATGAAGCTCGTATTAAAGCAGATTTACAAGCCTCCTATAATGCTATTAAAAACAACATAGGGATTGGAAATACGCAAACACTTGCTTATCCATACGGTCAGACTAATGCAACTGTTGAGAAAGTAGCTTTAGAAGTAGGGTTTGATTTAGCACCTACCGTTAAATTTGGCGTAGCCTTTAAAGATTCTCCTAGACACCAACTCGACCGAATCACAGCTAATGAAGGGCAATCAGGCTCATCATTACTAGCTGAAATTGATCAATATTCATATTAAACTACTGGATTATAAAACTAGGGATTGGTTTATATCAGTCCTTAGCTTCTATAATAAAATAACTAAGGAGAGTTGATTTTGAAAAAAAATAAAATGAAAAAGATTATGGTTTCCGTTTTAGCAGCAGGACTCATATTGTCCAGTCTTCCTTTCTCAAAGGCTGAAGCAGCTATTCCAGAAGTAGCTAATCCAAACAAAACAGTTATGCTTGTGCCTTTGGACGACAGACCTATGAACACAGATACCGTTAAAAAGGCAGCAGCCGCGGCTGGTATTAAATTAATCATGCCACCTAAAAACATTATTGCTACTAATTTACAAGAAGACTATACAGGTACAGGGTCACATGGCGGTGATGCTTCTGCTGTTATTCAATGGATTAAAGATAATGACCATTTAGCAGACGGATTTATCTTTTCGGCTGACATGATTCATTCTGGTGGTTTAGTTGAATCTAGAAGCTTTTCACCAGCGTACTCAACTGCTCAAGGGACTTCTAATTTAAATATTATTGATGAAATTGATAAAGCTTTCCCTAACAAGCCTATTTATGTTTTTGATTCTGTAATGCGTTTTGCGTCCACGCTAGAATACGAGGGTTTGACACAGAAAGATTATGACAATTTACGTATACTTGGGAAAATTCCTCGCAATCTTAATTCTTCAAGTCACGCCAATGTTAAAGCTAACTATGATATTGCTTATGTTAAAGATAACCCAGCTGGTGGTGGAAAAATTCAATTTACTAATCTTTCTGAAGCAACAAAATCTAAATATTATGCAGCTAGAGCGAGAAAGTTCGATTTAAACAAAATAGTCGTTGACAAAACATCTGCTGGTAAAATTGATTATGCCGTTTTCGGTGTAGATGATTCAAATCCATTGGAAAATACAATTCAAACCAATGAGATTAATTGGCTTACATGGCAACAAAATAACGTCTTAGGGATCGCTAAATCAAGAATTGTATCTGATATTGACGGTATTTCTCTAAACTTATTAGCTCGTATGACGAAAGAGCTTTACAATCAGCCATCTTTAAAATACTATGTTGAGTATTTTGGAACAGACGGCAAAACAACGGTCATTAAGGATGAATACGGTTATGAAAATGTACACGCTACTTTAAAGAAACAAATTGAAATTAGCGGTGGTACTTATGTAACCGATAAAAATTCAGCTGATGTCAGTCTCCTAGTTTTAAGTCCTGCATCCATTTATCGCGGTGCGTTAGTTTCTGCTTTTGAAAGCAATATGGTAAACAGTATACCTACAGTTGTGTTGGATTTTTATAGTGATCATGCTGATAGTTATATAATGAGCAACATATTAGCGGGAACAAATGCCTCTCGTATGCTTGCGTACTCTGCTTGGAATACATTAGGGAATCGTATGGGAATCGCTTTAGGTACTGCTGGCTCAAGGATGAATTTTATGAAATATGAAACAGATTCTACTAAACTGAGAGATGCTTCAAAAGCTTTTGCTTCTTTGTCAATTGATCGAATTATAGAAGATTATGGTTACAAGGCGAATCGACAAGAAAATGTTAAAAAAGAAATTGTTAATACGTACAAAGGTAATGTTTGGAATATGAAAAGTGGTGTGCCTGAACAATCTAGTACAATGTCATCTTCTCAAATAAAAGCTATTGATAATTACCTGCTAACTCAAATGCAAGCTGCACAAAATGAGGTTGTTAAATCTTTTTCTGGCAGACGTGTTATCGAAAAAATGAATGGGCCTAGAAGCTTAGGTCTAGTATTCTTTAATTCTGCTCCTACATTAACTGATTCAGATGTAAGTCTTCCTTGGAACCGTTACTTTGAAGCCCAAATAGACACTGGCGCATCTAATTTATACGATTAAATACAATCAGAGCGTTACTACATTGCTGTGTAGTAACGCTCTTTTAAAATAAAATCATTTTCTCATGGATTGTTATCCATGAAGAAAATGATGACATTTTGCTATATTCTTCTTTTGATAGACTTCAAATGCAATAAAAATAATTAGTGCAAAGACAAGCGTAAGTAACCCGGACGAAAGATTTGAATTTGGAATATACACTTCCCAAAATGAATTGATCAAAGCATGAAAGAGAAAAATACTTTTCGTGTATTGACTAATGATTGTCATTAAAAATGATAATGCCAAAGCAATAAGTGTAAACCAAAGAAAATTCATGCTCGTTTGATTTGAACCAACTATAAACCATAATGGCAAATGCCATATTGACCACATCCCTCCCACCATGAAAGTGCTAGTGAAAAGATGACCATTTTTTGCAATGCAGGTGTAAATAGCCCCTCCAGCTGATTTCTTCCCTGCTGATTCGACCTTGACCCAAAAGTATTAAATTTCATTCGTTCATACAATAAATACCGCTCCCACATTTCAACATCCATGTTAAGTATGCATTCAATGCATTGTTCGTGTTTTAAACATTTAGCCAACTGTCCAGCCGATGAGCAATGCGCATTTTTAATTAATTTATACGAATATTAAAATGTAATTACCTTAAAAATGTTCGTTATTGACTCTTTTGTTTCTTATTCTTACAGGATGCTCGTCTACTTTTTCGATGGATGAAGAATTTTTCTTGTGGTACATCTTTGTTTCAACTGACTTTGAACGAATGTCTTATGCAAAGATACCTTAAATTGTTCTTCCGCTTCTGCGACACATATGCTTTTATAAAATGTAAAAGCCTTTCTATTTAGAAAGGCCCTTTAAATTATTTAATCGTTCATGTTCTTAACAAGCGCTAGATAACAACCTATAAAGAAATTAATCAATGGTTCCTGTAGTTTTTAAATTGACGTCTACGGTTACATCAAATGGTAATGCAGGATACGCATTTTTCCACTTTTTAATGGTACCCTTTTGATGTAATTGCATTGTCCGGTACCTCATTCCAAATCCAAAAGGATCGAGGTCTTTTTCTTGAAAGGAAGTAAACATTTTTTCCAATTCCTGTTTTATTTCTCTCGAAGCTAATTTATTATAGTCTTCCAATTTATCCATTAATAACGTCTTATTTGACTGACTTATTGTACCAGACATTTCAACATTAACCTTTATAGATTTCGGTTGTCCATTTTCTTGTATGATGTTGTATTTCATTTTCGTTGTCGTCATATTTATTAATAATTTGTAACCTTCGCTGTCGAGTCTAAAACTATATCCAGGAACGCTATTTTTAAGCGCATTAAACGCTTGCGTATATTTAGATGTTAGTTCCAGTGGTTTCCCTTTATCGCCTACTACTAATAATTTATTTACGATTAATTGTGTACCTGATTTGTTGGTCTCAACGATAGGTAGTATTGCATCTATCCCTTTACTGTGAAAATCCCTTCGAATTTCATATAAATAGACAGAAACGACATAAGGACTATCATTCCCTGTTTCACCAAAAAACTTTGTTAATGGAGAAGCTACTACAGATTCCCCTTTTGGTAAAGTTCTTAACACCTCTTCAGCAGAATCTCTAGCAGCACCTATATATGCAATAGATTGGATATCCCCTCTTCTAAATAAATAATCCATAAAATTTTTTAAATTTTCTTCTAACAGTATTTCATTTATTAAAATAACTTTTGCATGTCCAAACTCTAAAACTTTATCCGTATGGGTCTCTAAAATTTGGATAATCTCGCCGATATTATCTCCCTCATGCACTAAAAACTGATAACTTGAACTAGTATTACTCTTTGATTTGATGGAAACAGGTATCGCTAATTTCAGAGTGACTCTATACGTCCCTTCCTCATTCTCGGAAGGATCAATTCCAATTCCTGTAACAAACACTCGATTATCAATATCTTTAAAACCACAGCCTGTAAGAAAGCTCATAACGACAACCATCATAGCAAAATATTTTAAATGTGCCATTATAATTTGAGCCTCCGTTTAGCAGTTAGTAAACTAACGATTAACACACCATAAAATAACGGTAATAAATCATAAAAAAGCATTGATAATTTCACTAATTCAAATTCATTTATGACACGTGTCGTAGCTAATGCAATTAACCCAAATAGAAGAACAACTAAAAAAGGTGTGAGGTTTGTTTCTTTCCATTTCAATTTTTTAAAATGGAATATGCTTTCAAATAATTTTAACGACACATACCAATGTATTAATAAGCTAATAAAGGCAACCGCAATAAATACGATGACAAAAAGAAACGTAACGCGTTCAATAAGTGAATACTTCATACGTACTGAGTCACTTGTAGTAATCCATAGAAACGTAAGATTTTCAATTTGTTCGAAGCCATTAAATCCAATCGGTATAAAATAGGTTGTAAATAAAGTAAAGGCACCTACAATACCTAATATGGCAAATTGCTTTAGTCCTGCTTTTTTCTTTATTTTAATATATTTATTAAAAATAATGATGTTCACTGCGCCAATAAAAATATACGTAGATGCTGAAAAAGAATTATAGCTAGGATAATCATTGATGTACGTAAATGCAATTTTGACAAAGTCCCATTCTAATTTTGGTTCAGTATATATTTTTATGATTAAAAAGATAATGACTGGTAAAAAAATGATTAATATTAGCTCAGTCATATAAAGAACACTTTTTTCTTTTATAAAGAGGCCAAAAGAAATGACCAATAAAAATGCAAGTGTCGTAATGGTTATAGAGGTTTCATAGGACAAAAATGTATTAAACATAAAGACATACGTTGTAAGTGTAATGAGCCCCGCTGCAAACCATGAACAGGCAAAGTAGAATAAGACGGGATAATAAAACCATTTAGGCGTACTCTCCTTCATTATTTCTGGAAAGCTTTTATTTGGAAAGTAACTAAATAAATTAATGACAATGATAGTAAGAATAGCTCCCAAAATGACTGCAATTATCATAGATAGTATGACGCCGTCTTTACTATCTCTCATTAAAATTCTGGGCACTGATGCAATAAGATTTGTAACCATTGTGACAAGTATAAAGTAGTATAGATACCTGCTCATCTTTTTGATTGCACCTCTAATTCCTTCCTATCTGACCGCCAATACACTTTTAAATATGGCTCACCAAAACTCCGTTTATTTACTAAGAACATTAGCAGCCATATAGATCCTAAAATTAACCCCATCATACCGAACAGCGTAGTATAGATGACTAATAAATACCTACAAATTCGAATAGAAAAACTCATCTCACTAATCGGGATGACAAAGCTTGTAATGGCAACAGCTGAAACAATAATGATCATTATATTCGATGCTAATGTAGCTTCAGTAACCGCAGTCCCTAAAATTAGCCCACCAACTGTCGTAGCCGTTGCACTAATAGCCTTTGGCAATCGTATGCTTGCCTCTGTAAGAAACTCCATAAAAATAAGCATAAAGATTACTTCGATAAAGGACGGATATGGAACGCCTACTCGACTCCCAGCAACAGTAAGTGCCAATTCGGTTCTTGGTATGTCTGGCGTATAGGATGTTATCGCAACATACATAGCAGGTAATACAAAACAGACAAATAAACCAATATACCGGAGAATTAATGTAAAAGTAGTTATCCAGTAAGTATGGTAGTTATCTTCCATCGATGTCATAAAGTCAAAAAATACAACGGGAGCAATTAAAGCTTGAGGACTCCCATTTAACATAATTACCACTTTCCCTGCCGCCAAATTGTAAGAAATACGGTCAGGTCGCTCCGTCAAAATGGTAATGGGGAAAAGGGAAAATTTAGAGCCATTTAGGTGTAACTGTAATTCTCCAGTAGATTGAATAAGCGGGACGTCTAAATTTTCTATTTTTTCTTGAATATTTTGAAGAACAGATTGCTTTACTGTTCTTTCATCATACATAATGATTAAAGTCTTGTGACTTTTTCCTTTTAAAGCATGCGTGTCAAACTTTAATGTTGGTTCATGATAACGCTGGCGAATGATGTTTAAATTCGTTTCAATATCCTCGCTTAATGCTGTTTGAGGTCCATATACAGTAGGCTCAATGAGTGTTTGTTGTAAGGCCATTGAATTGACTAATTTAATATCAATCAAATAAAAAGCATCATTAATCGCTAATAGGACATAGCCCTTCGTTATTTCGATTAGAAGGTCTTCCCCACATTGCATTTTTGTTAAGTTCGGTAACGATTCAATATAGAATGTAAAACTTTTATTTGATTTCATTTCGAAAAAAGGCTTTATGAGCATTTCGTGCAATTTAGCACCATCTATTGCTGATTTTAAGTAAAAGATAAATACTGTATTATCTTCTATTTGTAAAGGCTTTAAGTTTGTGTCATCGGAAGGTGAAAACTTTTCTAATAGCTCAACCATTAACGGAGGAAAATTCAAATTAGCCATATTATCCAAGTATTACACACCTCCATTTAAGTATTTTTTAATACAATTAGGTTAACCGATAGCACTTTATACTAAACGTTCTATTCGCTCGTTTAATCTGGAATTTTAGGTTCACAAGATGGTTGTAGATGCGTGATTTGTAGGCTTTCGAAGCTGAAAATTACTATTACAATCCATCTTTTACAAGCCTTTTGGCATTATCAAAACCAAGTTGTCATTCGCTAGATTGTAAGATTCTCTATTTGAAGCATGTTATAATATTAGAAAAAAATAAAGAAGGTACGTCTATGGAAATACGCCAGCTTGAATACTTTAAAGTACTATGTGATGAACTTCATTTTACAAAGGCTGCTGAAAAATTAAATATTTCTCAACCAACGCTAAGCCAACAAATTAAAGTACTGGAAATGGAGCTTGGCATTCCACTTTTTGATCGTATAGGGAAAAAAATCGCGATTACAGAAGCCGGTAAAATATTGCATGAGCAATGTATTCATATATTTCGTGCCATCGATAATACAAGCAATCAAATCATTGACTTGAAACAATTAAAAGCAGGTAAATTAGTAATTGGTACGTTACCTGGTGAATTAACAAATTTGGTGTCCAATTATTTAGCAGACTACCATCGTGATTACCCAGATTTAGAAGTATGTATTAATAGTTCAGATGATTTATTAAAACAGGTTAAAGACAATAAAATTGATTTTGCTATTTCCTATAAACAAGAATATTTTGATTATGAAGAAGAGCAGCTTATCATGATTCCACTGTTTACAGAAGAACTGCTATTTGTAGCACATCGTGATTATCCTATAGAGTCTGAAAAAATCGCCTTTCAAGATGTATTAACGACACCACTTATCTTGTTTCCAGCAATCAATCAATGCAGGAAATTGATTGATCGTGTAGCGCGTAAAGAAAAGCTTCATGTCCACCCAAAAATAGAAACTGCGAGTGTTCAAGCCATTTTTAATTTAGTTGAACAAAATGTTGGCGCAACAATTATTTCAGAAACACTTTATGACCAATATTATTCCAATACGATTTGCAAGCGCACAATATTCAATCCTCCCTTAGAACGTGAAATCGTCCTATTATATAGAAAAGATAAATTCATTAATTTTGCAGCGAAAGCTTACATTCAATTAATGATTAATGGACTTAAAAAAGCTGGTTTTTCTATTTCAAAAGAGAGTCTAAATCTTATTCATCTATTAATAAAATCTTCTTAACAAAACAAATCCACAAAACTTCGCTGTAAATAAGTGAAGTTCTGTGGATTTATATTATGGGCTAACGAAAAAAATGACTAAGTACTAAACTTAGCCATCTTTCGCTTTATTTTTTCATTGTCTTTGTTTTCGCAAGTTGCACATGCCATGAAAGTGCTTCTTCAAGTAAATGAGGTGTATGATGATTGCCTGTTTTCTCTACTGCAGCATGATAATACGCCCATAATTGCGGACGATAATCTGGATGTGCACAATGATTGATGATTAATGGTACACGTTCTTTTGGTGCTAAGCCCCGTAAATCCGCTACACCAAACTCTGTCACAATAACGTCTACGTCATGCTCGGTATGATCTACATGAGAGACCATCGGGACAATACTTGAAATAGTACCGCCCTTGGCATAGGACTTCGTTACAAATATACCTAAACGTGCATTGCGAGCGAAGTCGCCTGAACCTCCTATACCATTCATCATCTTCGTTCCAGAAACATGTGTAGAATTTACATTTCCATAAATATCAACTTCAAGTGCTGTGTTGACCGAAATCAAACCTAAACGGCGGATAATTTCAGGATGATTCGATATTTCTTGAGGTCGTAAAATCAAACAGTCTAAATAGTTTTCTAGTTGACTATATACTTGCTCACCACGTTCTTTTGACAATGTAATGGATGTCCCAGAAGCAGATTTCACTTTGCCTGCGTCGATTAACTCAAATACCGCATCCTGCAATACTTCCGAATAGATTTCTAAATCTTCGAATTCAGATTCTAAAAACCCATTTAACACGGCATTTGCTACCGATCCTACACCAGATTGGAGCGGTGCTAACGTTTTTGTTAAACGGCCAGCTTTCACTTCATCACGTAGAAAATTAAGTAAATGCTCTGCCATATTAGCAGTTTCTTCATCTGGTTGTACAATTGTAGAAGGCGCATCTGCTTGTTCAGATAGCACGATACCACGTACCTTTGTCATATCTATTGGAATGCCGATTGTTCCGATTCGCTCCCCTGCATGCGTTAATGGGATTGGCTCCCTTTTCCCTTGTACATCTGGTATATAGATATCATGAATACCTTCCAGTGCATCAGGATGCGAAACGTTTAGTTCAATAATAATTTCTTTAGCCATTTGTAAAATAATTGGAGAATTTCCTACAGAGGTAGTCGGTATAAGCAAGCCATCCTCAGTAATCGCAGTAGCCTCAATGATCGCATAATCAATCGGCCCAACGATTCCTTGGCGAATTAATTCGGCATTATGCGATACATGGGCATCTGTATACAATACTTCTCCACTATTTATTAGTTGGCGAATAGCTGGATCACCTTGATAAGGTGCACGCTTACGAATAATCCCTGCTTCAGCCATCAGTTGATCCACCTCTGGACCAAGTGATGCTCCTGTATAAACGTCCACTTGGAATTTTTCCGTTTTTGCTTTTTCTACAAGTGCTAGTGGTACTATTTTTGCATCACCCGCCCGTGTAAAGCCACTCATTCCTAATAACATGCCATCTTTTATCCAAGATGCGGCCTCTTGAGCTGATACAATTTTATGTTGTAATGCTTCATGTCGAATTTTCTTTTGTGCAAGTTTTAACATCTATATATCCCCCTTATCTACGCTTAATTTATTCAGTCCAAGGTGAGTGCAATACGCAATCACAAAAATTTTTAGGTTTATAGTCTGGAATATATAGTGCACAGACATCCGATTTTATATTGCCAAATGTTGTTTCAGGCTTATGTCTAAATCCTTCAAAAAAGGCTGGCAAAATTTCTTTTTTAAATTGATTCCGTGGAAATGCTTTTATAATGGCTTTGCGTTCTTCATCAGTCAAATTATAATAGCCTTCTCCCATCACATCGAGCCCTACCCCTGCATAGAGCAATGCCACTTCATTTTCTTTATGCTCAGCAACTCCGATTGTCGTATGGAGGGCGATGGCGTCCCATACTAACTGAATGGCATTTTCATCTATTTGATAATGGGCTAAAAATTGACGTGCTGCATTGGCACCGTCCACCTCAAAGCGTTTGTCTTCGCTACTATAATGCTTTGTTAGGCCTAAATCATGAAACAAGGCACTTACGTATAGAAGCTCTCCATCATATTTTTTCTTTGCTTTTTCGCCCTGTAGCGCACCGAACAAATACACTCGATTTGAATGATTCCACAGCAATTGTGAACCATGTTCCTTTAAAATATCCTGTGCGTCTAATGCCAATCGGCTGTCAGGTATATGAATACCAGCAATATTTGTCATCAGTAGTTCCTCCCCCATTAACAATAATTAGTGCTTATATAAAATTATAAAAAACGACCACCTATCAATCAATTCTATAATTTCTATAATAATCATAGGTTTTTTCTATGATTCCTCTTTGCCGAATTGCTTAATCGATAGGTAGACAAGCTGTTTGAACGACATTTCTACCTTTTTCACTTAATTAGTTTTAACTAAATGCAGTAGGCTACAATCAGTCTCTTGACGTTGCTGATGAAGCCATAACAAAAAAGAGCTTCCTGTTGGAGGAAACTCTCTTAAAAATACGAACGATATTAAATAACTTCAATACTTTCTTCCATAACAATCTCCTCAACATTTGAGCGCTTTTTCTTTGTCATACTATTTGCGATTAAAATACAAAGCATACTAAGAATAAATAAACCTAGAAAAATGATCCATGCCACTTTGTAGCTTTCTGTAAGATCATAGATAAGACCAGAAACGATAACGCCTAGTGAGCTCGTTGCAACGAAGAATACCTGTACGAAGCCAAAAATGGCACCGAAATCTTTTTTTCCAAACAAATCATCTGTCATAAACGGAGGGCCGATTGTAGCAATGACAATACTAAATCCGTAAGCGATCGCGAATACAAATGCAAAGCTCTTAGCGTTTGCCATTAGCAATGACACCATCGCTATTGTCATACAAACACCGACAAATAGGATTCCGCCAGTTGTTCTAAATTTATCGAATATAGCTCCAAGAATTAGCTTTCCAACAGTATTTGATAAAGATAACAGACCGAAAATTGTTCCAGCAAATAACGCAGGATGGCCAATATCAATTAAATAAGCCGGTATATGCATTTGTACCCCGCCTGCAACAAGCGCAAAGCATACGACACCGAAAATAAATAGCCAAAACACGCCTGATTTCTTTGCCTCAGCCAGCGTTAAACCCGATTGAGTGGTATTTGCTTGCTCCTCTTGGACACGATCTGCACCAAGTGCCATCGTCCCTTTTTCAGCAGGGTTTTTCTTAGTGAAAAATAAAATTAATGGCAACGAAATAACGATAATTAGTACGCCTGCAATGACATAAGTTGTTCTCCAACCATAATTTGAAATTAACGTTGTTAAAATAGGGCTAAGTGCTGCCGTCCCGACACCTGATCCAGCGAATGCCAATCCCATTGCTAGCCCCTTTTTCTCATAAAACCAATTCGTTAGCATAATGGAGATAGGAATATTGGAAAATCCAGCAACACATACCCCTATAAAAAAAGCGATGATGGCAAAATAGATTGCCGACTGCGCAAAGGAATACAACATAAAGCCACAGCCTGCAAAAATAACACATACAGACATTATTAACTTCATATTGCCTTTAGCAAGGAGCTTTCCCATAAAAGGTGAAGCTATCGCAACACCAAGACCTCCAACGGAAAGTACAATTGAAAAAGTCGTTCTTGTCATGCCCAATTCGCTTGTTACCGGCACAAGAAATAAACTGTGTAGAGAATTTACAATGGAGAATGCCGAAAACATAATCAAGAAGCTTGTTAAAACAATATACCATCCATAAAATAGTCCATTTTTTGCTTGTGGCATACTATTCCCCGTTTCATGTTTACTTGTCCTAACGATTATATTTTCATACCTGTCTATCCGTCGTTAGACGTTAGCCAATTTGAATATAGCATGTTTTTTCACGTGTGAATTCGAGTACAGAGTCTGTACCAAAGCCACTCGCTTTTTGGCCACCGAATGGAAGTTCAGTTCCAACGATGCGATACGTATTTACCCACACATTTCCAGATTCGATAGAGCGAATCATTCGATGTGCACGATTTAAATCAGATGTCCAAACACCGGCACCTAATCCGTATTCTGTATCATTGGCAATGGCAAGTGCCTCTTCTTCTGTATCAAATGGTATCACGACAGCAACTGGCCCAAAAATTTCTTCTTGGCAAACTTGCAAGTTATTACTTTCTACTTTTAGTAAGGTTGGTTCGATCCAATAGCCATCCGCTAAATCATCTTGACCTGGTAACAAGTTGGCACCACCGAAGCGTCCGCCAACGATAATTTCTCCACCTTCTTGTTGCCCTAGCTCAATATAGGAGCAAACCTTTTTATATTGCATTTCATTGGCAACCGGTCCCATTGGCGTCTGCATGTCTAATGTGTTGCCCAATTGAATATGTGTTGTTATTTCTTCTTTCATTAGAGCAATCATTTTATCTAAGACAGATCGTTGAATTAGGATTCGTGAGCCGCCGACACAAAGCTGTCCTGCATTGCCTGTGAAAATACCATTTACTGTGACGCCATTTGCTGCTTTCGCTAAATCAGCATCTTCAAAAACGATATTTGGTGACTTCCCACCTAATTCTAAGACCATTGATTTAGGATGTTGCGCTGTGGACTCGGCGATTGCTTTCGCAGTTTTCCCTGAACCGGTTAAGCTTACTTTATTGACGTTTGGGTGACGAACGAGCGCATCGCCCACTTCAGCGCCTGTACCAGAAATAACATTTAAAACGCCTGGTGGTAAAATACTTTGAATAAGTTCTCCGTAACGGAGCGGTGCAGCTGCTGCTAATTCCGATGGTTTAATGATGACCGTGTTGCCACCAGCAAGTGCCGCTGCTGCTTTCACCGTAAATGTCCATAATGCTGAATTCCATGGAATAATGCCTACTACGACTCCATAAGGTTCACGCATTGTAAATCCTACAGTATTTGGCCCAAGTTGCACGGTTTCGCCTTTACTCCCAACATTAGTAGCTGCCGCTGCGGCATCATACCACATACTTGATAGGATAGGAATAAGTCCGAACTTTGTTTCACGAATAACCCAACCATTATCTTTCGTTTCTAGTTCAGCCAATTCATCGCCATATTGTGCAATCATATCGCCAATACGACGTAAATAATTTGCTCTTTCACTAGCAGGAAGTGCTGACCAACCTGGAAGGGCAGTACGAGCAGCCGTCACCGTTGCTTCAACATCTTCGACAGTGCTACAAGGAATGGTTGCCCACACCTTACCAGTTGCAGGATCATAGCTATCCATTTTATTACCTGAAGATGATGGAATTGCCTTCCCGTTAATGACATTTTGATAGTCTTTCAAATTATTCAATGTTTTCAATGTCTTTCCCACCCTTTCAAATATGAGATTCGCTTAAACATTGCAGCATAGTGCCTTTGCAATGTTTAAGACGTAAGATAATCTACTACCAACCTAAGGCAACTGCTGCCTGCTCATAATATTGCTGTGTGCTTCCTAGATAATTTTCATAGAAACGCGCTCTTTTCACATATAGATGGCAATCAATTTCTTCAGTAAAGCCGATCCCACCATGAATTTGAATACTTTGAGATGCGACTTTTATAAATGCCTCGGTAGCAAATAAGCGAGCACTTGAAACCGCTTCTACTTTATCAGCAGCATCACTTTCAATCGCCCAGTTTGCATAATAGGCTAACGAACGAGCTGTTTCTAAATCCATTTTCATATCCACTAATCGGTGTTTAATCGCTTGGAATCTTCCAATCGGTTGATTAAACTGTTCACGAATATTCGCATATTCAACGGCTGTCTCAACGATTTTTTCCATACTTCCAACAATCGATGAGCAAAGGGCTGCATTAAATGATAATAGACCCTCTTGCAAAACATCCCACCCATGATCAATAGTGCCAAGAATTTGCTGACTTGAAACTTGGACATTATTAAAAGTCACTTCGGCAAGCAAACGGGTTTCATCCATGTTTTTTTGCGGTTGCACTTGTAGTGACACATCATCACAATCAACAATTACTAATGATATTCCTTCCGCACCTTGCCCTTCAGAAGTACGCACTAGAACGAGTAAGCTATTGGCAAGCTCAACGTCTGGTACTAATGATTTCACACCATTCAACGTTAGAACGTCATCCTGCAATGTGCCATTTAATTTTACATTTGAAGGCTTGTAGTTTCCGCTAGGCTCTAACCATGCAACAGTAAAGGTATGCTCACCACTAGCAATAGCTGATAAATATTTAGCTTTTTGTTCTTCAGTACCAAATCTCTCCAATAACGGTACCGCTAAAGCATTTGTTTCTAAATATAAGCCTGGAAGCAATGCTCGACCTGTCTCTTCTAAAATAGGTACTAAATCTAACTGACCTAGCCCCATACCACCATTTTCTTCTGACACATTCACACTTGCACAGCCAAGTTCCGCTAATCCAGCATACAGTGCTTGAAATGAGCTTGTATTGCCTTCTGTAAACTCACGGGCTACTTTTGTTTGTCCGACATCATCTAAATATTTACGTACATAGTTTCGAAACATTTCTTGTTCTTGATTTAAAGAGAAATCCATATCTTACACCCCCGCTTTTTATCGACCCATATCTTTTGGTAAACCTAGAATTCGTTCAGCAATGGTATTCTTTTGTATTTCGCTTGTTCCACCGCCGATTGTCTGACCAAAAGAGTACAAATAATTGTCCTGCCAATAGGACCGATCCATCAATGCGTTTTCTTTCCATAGGACGCCATGATGGCCTTGCATCGAAATCGCTTGCGCAAACAGTTCTTTTGTTAATTCACTAACAAGTAGTTTATCCATAGAGCTTTCTGCACCAGGATGGCCATTTTTCAATTGCTTTGTTAAATTTCGATAATAGTTTAATAGTGACCCACGTGAACGAGTGTATAGATCCACCATTGTTTTACGAATGAATGGATTTTTAATAAGCGGCTCATCTTCATCATTCAATTCCTTAGCTAACGCAACTAGATCATTGAATTGTTGTTCGAGAGTAAATACTTGACCACCAATTCCAGTTCGTTCATGCATTAGAAGAGCAATGATAACCTTCCAGCCCTCATCTACTTGACCGATAATTTCTGCATCATACGCAATGGCATCATTTAAATACACTTCATTAAAATCTTTTTGACCATCCATTGAGACGATTGGTCGTGTTTCCACCCCTGGCTGATGCATATCGAGAAGGAATACTGTAATACCTTTATGTTTTTTCTCTAGTCGGCTCGTTCTAGTTATTAAAAAGCAGCGATCCGCTACATGACCGAAACTCGTCCAAACCTTTTGCCCATTAATTATCCAACGGTCACCATCTTTTACAGCTGTCGTTTGAATTGCCGCTACATCGGATCCTGCATTCGGCTCTGAATAACCTTGGCACCAAACTTCTTCACCTGTAATAATTTTTTCGATATATTTTTCCTTTTGTTCTTCCGTACCAATTTGCATCAATGTCGGTGCAACCATATGCAGACCTACATAATTAATTAACGGTGGTGCTTTGACACGTACCATCTCTTGTTGATAGACAATTTCCTCCATAAGCGTTGCATTGCGTCCACCATATTGTTTAGGCCACGCAATCGCGGCCCAACCACCTTCATATAGTTTCTTTTGCCAATCTCGTAAAAATAACTCATATTCTTTTGATTCCTTATCTACTTGCACTTCCCCTTGTAACCAGCCATCTGGTAAGTTCGCTTCTAGCCAAGTTCTTAACTCTTGACGAAATTGCTCTTCCTTTTTCGTAAATGAAAAATCCATGTAATCATTCCTTTCTTTTAAAACGATATTAATCTGTTATGCTTGTATCCATTGTGGAAGAGCTCGATCTTCCGTAATATCCTGCCAAGTCATTTTTACAGGCATGCCGATTTTTACTTCCTCTGGTGGACATGCAAGCACATTGCCAATTATTTTTACTTCTTTTAAATTATCTAGTTGTACGACAACAATAATCGTTGGTAAATCATCTTGGAAACCCGGTAGGAACGGGCGATACGACACAACATACGAATAGATAGTTCCCGTAATAGCCGAACCTTGACTTTCCCAGCTAAGTTCTGTGGAACCACATTTTGAACAAGCTGGGCCAGGTGGGTGATTATAAGAATTACATGTTTCGCATTTTTGTAGGACTAGCTCATGCCGATCAGCTGCATCCCAATATGGTTGATTGTCTTGTGTTTTAAGTGGAATTGGTTTTTGATAACTCATGATTTTCCCTCCTAGTTTCTTAAAATCATTGCACCCGCAATATCTGGGCCAGACCAGCCAGTACAAATGCCTATTTCGCAATTTTCGACTTGACGATCTGTACCTTTATACTCGTGACGAATTTGACGAACAATTTCAAGGACATTGTTCATGCCATGCGTATAACCTTCCGATAGCATGCCCCCTGCTGTATTCGTAGGAAGCTTGCCACCCATTTTTAAATTGCCACTTGCAACGAAATCACCTACTTCGCCACGTGCAGCAAAGCCATATGCTTCTAATTGGCGCAATACTACCCAACTAAAGCAATCGTATATCGAAGCGACTTGAATATCTTGTGGTGTAACCCCTGCTTTTTTATAAAGGGAAGGTGCAACGAAGTCTGATGCTACTTCATCTAAATTCGTCCAGTAATGCGCATGTGATACTGTCCGTCTCGCTTCAATGCCCATAATATAGACAGGTCTTGACTTGCAATCCTTTGCTTTCTCAGCGGATGTGACGATAATGGCATTCGCCTCGTCTGATTCTAAGCAAAAATCATGTTTATTAAATGGATAACTTAAAGATGGCGTCTTTAAATACTCTTCCATTGATAATGGCTTACCATAGAAGAACGCTTTTGGGTTTCGTTGTGCATGCTCATAAAAGCTCACACAGACGTGGCCTAAATGTTCGTGTGTAAGTCCTGTTTGTTGCATATGACGCGTAGCGAATAAGCCGAACCATTGACCTGGTCCACCTGCCCCATAAGGAATGAAAAAACTTCCGCCATCCATTGCCCCTTGAAGCATATTTACATCCCAGCCACCACCGCCCATACGAACGCCAGAGCGGCCATTCATTGCACGATAAATTAACACGGTATTGACTTGACCAGTTTCGATTAATCCGATGGCATCCGCAATTAGCATTTCTGTACTGCTTCCGCCCCCCATAATGTCTTTAACATATTTCGGTCGCGCGCCTAAATAGGTTGCTAACTGATGGGATGTACAAGAATCATTTTCAGAGTAGCTCATAAAGCCATCGATTTCTCTCGCTTCTAAACCTGCATCTTTTAACGCAGCACGGGCAGCGTCTAATGCTAAATGTAAAGGTGTTGTACCTGAATTTTTCGAACGTTCACTTTCTCCTACGCCTACAATGGCATAGCGATCTTTAATAGTAGCCATATTGCCAACCTCCTTGTTTCCATTTGTTAAATCATTTGTAATGTCGCTTCTCCAAATCCAACTACTTTTCCTGGAGCTTTTTCCGCATATAGTTCTAAATCAACGAATTGTTTAGCTTCGTTTTCATAAATTTTTTTGACAATGGCAGAACATGTAATTTCATCACCAGGTCTTGTCATCGCACCAAAGCGCATTTTAAAATTAGTCGGTGCAGCTGAAGTACCTGCTAGGTCCATCATGTACTGACCAAGAAAGCCCATTACAAGCATGCCATGTGCAATAACACCCGGCATCCCAATACTTTGCGCAAATGCATCATCTGTATGTAACGGATTGAAATCCCCTGATGCACCGGCATATTTCACAAGCTGTACCTTTGTAACAGCAGGCTTCAAAAGTGGTTCGAGCTTTTGTCCTTCATGTAAATTTTTAAATTGAAGCATGTTTTTTTCCCCCTTTAGTGATGGATTAAAAGTTGAACGAAGATTTCTGTATCTTCGTTCAACAGCTTATTTACGCTTTGCTACTCGCTACAGCACGATAAATGATATTTGTACGACTAATTACAACTAGCTCGCCTTCTTCATCCTTCATTTCTGTATCCATTACTAAAAACTGCATTGGCCCATTTTTTCCTTCTTTTTCATATACGTCAGTCACTTTCATTTGACAGTGCAAACGATCACCTGGGCGAATTGGACGATGATAAATGAACTCTTGCTCTCCATGCAGCATCCGACTAAAATCTAACGGCAAATTAATTCCTTGCCCACTGTCAGCTCCTATCGCGACTGGAAAGCTTGGTGGTGCAATGATGCTGCCATAAATAGTTGATTTTGCATATTCTTCATCCACGTATAACGGATTAGGATCACCAATTGCTTCGGCAAATTGGCGAATGTGCCTTTTTTCTACTTCAAAAACATATTGTGGTCCTGTTAAACCAATTAAGCTTTGATCTAGCTCCATATCATTACCCCCTGACTACTGACTTTTCTAACACATCTTTCTGCACGACGATCATCGCATCTGCTGCTTTTACGCCGTCTTCATAGACGATTAAAGGATTAATATCTAATTCTTCTATTATCTCTTCATTTTCAGTGACAAGCTTCGATACCTTCAGTAACACGTCAATGATGGCTTCAATATCGCCATGCGCTTTTCCACGTGCCCCTGTCAGAAGCGCTTTGCCTTTTACTTCTTCAATCATTTCAACGGCATCGGCCCTTGTTAGTGGCGCCACTCTAAATGAAATATCTTTAAATACTTCAACAAAAATACCGCCTAAGCCAAACATGACTACTGGACCGAAATTCGGATCCTTTGTTGCGCCGATAATGACCTCTGTTCCTTCAGGAAGCATTTCCTGAACAGAAATACCGTTGATTTGAGCATCTGCTTTGTATTTTCTTGCATTGTGATAAATTTCGGTAAACGCTTTCATTACATCGTTCGCTGATTGAACATTTAGTCGAATTGCATCTGCCTCGGTTTTATGTGGTATATCCGCTGAATCGACTTTTAACACGACTGGGTAACCAATCCTATTCGCAAACTGAACAGCTTCATCAGCCGTCGTAGCGACAGTTCGTTTTGTTGTTGGAATCCCGTAAAGATCTAAAATGTCAGTTGCTTGGGCTTCACTTAATGTCGAACCAGTTACATGTGACATGTCTATACGTTTCTTAGCGGAATCCTCTTCTTGGACCGTTGCTTGTTGATGTTTCCTATAACTTTCGCTATATTCTACAAGCTTTGCTAAGCCTTTGATTGGATTTAAATTACCTGGAATGACAGGAATGCCGTTTTTCTCAAGTTCATCCTTTCCTTTAGGGACAGACATACCTTCTAATGGGAATGTCGTAATAAAGACGAATTTATCTGAGTTTTTACATATATCGATAAACTCCTGTAAGTATGGATTATCTGCTTCCCAGTACAACGGAAATTCAGTTAGGATAATATTATGAACTTCTGGATCAGCTACAAGTGCTCGAAGTGGCGCTATATATAATTCTGGATTCGTTACTGAAGCGGCAGCTGTTAAGTCAATTGGGTTGATTGCACTTGCGTAAGATGGAACATGCTTTTTAATTTCTGCCTTTGTCTTTTCACTTAGCGCAATAATATTTAACCCTAGCCCTTCGCATCGATCTGCTTCGTTAATACCTCGTCCACCCGAACTTGTAATTAACACTGTATTTTTCCCTTGTGGTAGTCTATTAGATAAAAATAATTTTGAAAACGTAATAATATCTTCATAATCATCGACTCTAACGATACCGCTCTGCCTGAAAAATGCATCGTAAACTAAATCTGATCCCGCAAGCGAGCCTGTATGTGAAGCAGCTGCTCTGCTGCCGGCTGAACTTTTGCCTGTTTTCATCAATGCAATTGGCTTGTTACGATTAAGTGCTTCCTTTGCTAAACGTCGAAGCTTCTTAGTATCTTTAGCCCCTTCTAAATAGCCTGTAATGACTTTCGTTTTTGGATCATGAATCATGTATTCTACTACATCTGAAAATTCTGTTTCCATTTCATTTCCAACACTTGCAAAATAATTAAAGCTTAAACCATTTTGCGCTGCAGCCATATACGTTAATACACCAAATGCGCCACTTTGCGAAACGTAGCCCACAGCTTTTTCTTCATGTAATGGTACTGCCAAAATAGATGGTGAAAACGTGCCAATCATTCCATTCGTTGTATTAACTAACCCAACACAGTTTGGACCTATGATTCGGATGCCATTTTCCTTTGCGATGTTAGCTAATTCCTGCTGTAACAGAACACCCTCTTCCCCAGTTTCAGAGAATCCAGATGCGAAAATAATTGCTGCTTTTATATTCTTCTTCGCACATGCCTTAAGATTGTCCAGAATTTGTTCCGCACCGACACAAAATATTGCTAAATCTATATCCCCTGGGACAGCTGTGATTGAAGGATAGCAAGTTAGGCCCTCTATTTCACTAGCTTTCGGATTAATAGGATAAATGTCTCCAGCAAAACCGCCGTCTATAAGCGCTTTCAATTGAATGTATCCAATTTTATATGGATTTGTGGAAGCACCAAGTACTGCAACAGACTTTGGATTAAACAATGGTTCTAGCGATTCATAAGCTTTCAATTCTTTATTCATTATTTCACCTCGGTTTCGAATAATAGAAAAACAATTGATTATGTTGTCTATTGTAACGAACCTGTTTTAAATATTCTGAAAATAAATACATGTAAAATGATTTAATTATTAGGGAGTAAAAAAAAGAAAAACATGTGAGAAACGTACGTATAGCAAGGGTTTAAAAATTGGTGTTTTATTTCGTGTACACACTACTCACGACATCTACGCACGATAACCTCGACTTATGGGAAGGATAAAAGCTAAAAAACGAAATATACGCCATTTAAATGATTAGCAATGTACAAGATAAAAGCCGTAGAAATGGTGAAAGGAGCAAAAATGAAAATAGCAGATAGGTGGGGACAAATAAAAAAACTGCCCTTTTATATCGTATTTGCTCGATATATGAAGGCAGTTATAGATATTCTTTTAAATAAACTTTTGCAACCAGCGACTTATATTAGTTTGGATTTTGACGGAGGGGGTTTTAACCCCTCTTTCTATATTACTAATATAAGAAGGTGAAATTTCAAGTTCTTCTGAAACTTGTAAAAGAGACAAATTAAATTGCTTGCGTATCGCTCTTAATTGATTACCAATTGTGGCTCCTTTCGCTTTATGTTGGGCACTGTCTTGGAAATCTAGTGCATAATGAGTTGTACTTTTTGTTTTTTCAATAGACCGGTATTGTTCTTTTATAATTTCAGGTGGTTCAACAAGAATGGTTGCATCTAACCATAACCGAACCCAGCCTTTATTATTAGCAATTGTTTCATCCCATTTATGATAATGCCAAGCAGATAGTACGCCATCTTCCAGCAATTGATCCAATGCTTTTTCTAAGCGGTCTCTCGTACGGGATGGTGTGCGTTCATTTACATTTTCTCCAATTGCCTCTAGTAAAGTTCGAATTTTATTTGGCTGCAAGAAATCGCCCTTTCTTGCTTGTGTTCGCCATCGCCAACTAAAATATCTCGCCAATCGTTTTTCCCATTTTTGACTGTACGGATTGTAATGAAGCGTTTGAATAGGTAAAAGGGCAATTTGCCGTCCGGATCCATACAAATACTTTGTAAAAACTTTATCAACTGTAAATGTAAATGTTTTTTGGTTATCTAATTGTGCGATATCATATTCATTTCGATTATGATCGACGAAAAGGAATGTCCGTCCTTGGAGCTGCGTTTGAACAGCTTTTCCTTTTTCATAGACCGTTGCTTTATTTAATTCGAGCCATAAGCTCTGAATTTTTGTAAGCGATTGCAAAACTTTGTCCTTTTGTTGCTGCTCATAACCGCCTCTTCTCCCTTCACCACCTAACTTTGGTTTCAAGCCGCGAATCATCAATAAATCAGTAAAGTGTATTTCAATGATATCTTCTGTATACCGTGCTTTTGATAAAAAAATACTACATAATGCATCAAACATATCTACGTCTAAATCTGTTAAGTTTTGCGCTTGATTATGTGCTTTCTCTATCAACAATTGTGTAGCGAAGGAGTGCTCAGTAGTGTGATATGGACGTATTTGAATAATTCCTTCTAAATTACCTTTATATAAAGGTGTTGTGGGCCATGGTGTAGTTTCGATGTTTTGAAAACTGTTTTTATAAAGTGCTTCCCTCACATATTGATAAGGGGCATTATTCATGACATGTAGATGATGTTCTACGCCTAATGTAAAAGCGATAGTTTTACTAAGAGGCTGGGAATCCTGATTCTTAGATGCAGTTATTTGCAACATAGATTCAATTTCTTCTACTGTTAAAACTGCTAGCTTCATTGATGCAATAATGTTATGAAACCATTCTGTCATATAGTTATTCACTATGTTTGTATATTTTGAAATAAACGTATCATTTGATGACAGGTTTTTCGTCATTTGTTGATAAAATACTTCATTTAATTCCTCATTGCTCATCTGATCCATCATTTCATAGCCAATTAAACTTTCTAGCTCCTCAAGTACCCATTCTGTTAAATAGACTTGAAACCAAGAGCAAAACTCTTCCCATGCAGTATCTTCACCAAGAAACGTGTTTGCTTTGATAATATGCTCCATACGAAGGACATATTTTTCAAGCTGAAGTGCATTACGATGTGTTGATTTTCGCTTCTGTGATTCGTTTAGTTGGTCCTCGTATTTTTGCAGTAAAAATGAAACGATATTTTTTGCTATTTCAATAATTACGCGATTTCTTGAAGAAATTCGTAAATTCATGAATAATTGTTCGCTCTCTTTATAGGTACGATCCCAAATAACAAAAGAATTGGATATTACATTTTTAGTCAATGTAATAGCTTTGGTCGTGTTATCATTGCTGGCAATTTTCTGTTGTTCATAAATACAAAGTACATAATAGTTATCAATTTTATTGAATAAATTTCTATTCATTTTCGTTCTATTAATTTCATTTCGAAGCATTTCTAATTGGTTAAAGGCAACATTCTCGTAATCATTTTTATTTATCATGAATACCTCCTTGAAAAAAATACGAACAGTATGACTTTTAACTTGTACTATATGTTTATACTTGTAATTTTATCACCAGTTAACAGAATATTCTATATTTATCTTTTTGATAGTGTTTATTTATATGGCATCTACTTTAAAAGAAAACACTTCTGCAGTTGATTTCCGCTACAGGCTAGCGCTTTCCGCGGGCACACACGTAAGCCACAACCCTCGCTAACGCGCGGTCTGTTGCGTCTTACGTTTTGTGCTTTCCCGC
>NZ_JBIWDT010000001.1:1454074-2413376 GCF_044762185.1 Lysinibacillus sp. NPDC097162
GAGAAGAAGTATAAACATCATGAGATATAATCAAAAAAAATAGAAGACGTCTCCTGCAGTTGGTTTCCGCTACAGGCTAGCGCTTTCCGCGGGCACACACGTAAGCCACAACCCTCGCTAACGCGCGGTCTGTTGCGTCTTACGTTTTGTGCTTTCCCGCAGGAGTCGCTAGCCTTTCGCTTCAATCAACTTAATAGGCAATGGTCATAGGATGATGGCAAAGAGACTAATGAGAGAAGAAGTATAAACATCATGAGATATAATCAAAAAAAATAGAAGACGTCTCCTGCAGTTGGTTTCCGCTACAGGCTAGCGCTTTCCGCGGGCACATACGTAAGCCACAACCCTCGCTATACGCGCGGTCTGTTGCGTCTTACGTTTTGTGCTTTCCCGCAGGAGTCGCTAGCCTTTCACTTCAATCAACTTAATAGGCAATGAAAAATTTGTGGTTATGGATGATGGCAAAGAGACTAATGAGAGAAGAAGTATAAACATGAGATATAGTTAAAATAAAAATAGAAGACGTCTCCTACAGTTGATTTCCGTTACAGGCTAGCGCTTTCCGCGGGCACATACGTAAGCCGCAACCCTCGCTAACGCGCGGTTTGTTGCGTCTTACGTTTTGTGCTTTCCCGCAGGAGTCGCTAGCCTTTCGCTTCAATCAACTTAATAGGCAATGGTCATAGGCTGATGATAAAGAGAACAATGAGAGAAAAAGTATAAACATGATATATAGTCAATATAAAAATAGAAGACGTCTCCTGCAGTTGATTTCCGCTACAGGCTAGCGCTTTCCGCGGGCACACGCGTAAGCCACAACCCTCGCTATACGCGCGGATTGTTGCGTCTTACGTTTTGTGCTTTCCCGCAGGAGTCGCTAGCCTTTCACTTCAATCAACAGAACACATTGAAAAGAGATTCTAATTTATATCTATTAAATGTTTAAAAAAATGACAAACGGCATCAAGAAATTATACTTGATGCCGTTTGTCTACACTCTGAAACCCTATTTGACTTTTAAATATAATGATTATTCAATCTTGTACTACTTGTTCCAAACGCACTGCTTTAGTTTTTAAAACGGATGCAAAAATAGCAATTAAACTAACTGCTCCAATCCATACAAGGGCTGATACGGCGTTGTTCCAAGAAAAACCTTTGTCAAAGAAAAAGAGTTCTCGTAAACCTTCAACCATAAACCGCATTGGCAACCATGGGTATATCCAATTTTGATAAAAAGAAGACATCATTTCAGGAGCTAATGCAAGCAGTGGTCCACCAAAGAATAGCATTAGTGCAAAAATAGCTATTCCTCGAATGCCAAGCCATGAAATTACGGCTGTTATTAATAAGAAAAAACTAAAGGAGGTAATAGTTAAAAATAAGGAAGTATCCATATATGAAGGAATTTCGATTCCTACCATACCGTCTACTATCCATGTAAGTCCGAAACCTACAACGAAAGCTACCATCGCCCCAATAATAATTTGACCTATCATTACAGAAAGCTTTTCTTTACGTGTAGTAATAGCTATTTTACTGATTGCAAGATAGACGATGGCTGCACTTACCATAATAGCCATCCATAATGGTTGAAACAAAGAAATAGGCGCATTGCCGTTTGCACTATGGTCTCCCGTTTCATTTACATTCGTAATGGTTTTTGAAATGGGTGTGACTAAATTCGAAGCCTGCTCTACCGTTAAAGTTCCTCCATGTGATGAAAATCCTGCAAAGAGTTGTGTACGTACATTATTGTTGATATTATCAACTACCCCATTTACAACTTGCCCTGCTATCGTTGAAGCTGCCATATTCATACCTTGATTAATATATATATGAACTTCGGGTAAAGTAGGCTCTGCAGTTTGTAAAGATGCTTGTTTTGCACTAAAATCTTTCGGAAATACAAGCGCTGCATAGTATTTTTGTTCATCTAATCCCTTTTGAACATCTTCATTACTTTTTACAATAACCCATTTAACTGCAGGTTCTTCATCTTTCCCCGCTTCTACTGAATTTTGAATCATTTCAATAATGCTTTCACCTAAATTTACATGTGGCTGATTCGGAATATCAACCCCTTGGTCTTCATTGACAATCGCTATCGGTAAATTTTTTGGTTTTGCTTGCACTGATGGAAATAAAGTGAGCGAAAAAACAAAAATAACGACTAATGCAAGAATGGGCGCAAACCAAACCAATTTATTTTTGAACATTTCATTACCTCTCCTCTTTTGAGTTATAATAATGAACAACCTGTTGTTTATTACAACTTGAATTATAAGTGCGACATCTTATGCATTCAATGATCAAAAATGGTCTTGATGTCGTTTACAGAACACATTCCAGCAATATGTCGGATAAAATTTAGGAGGAGTGAATGTGAAAGAAAATTACAATGATTTACGTGTAGTTCGTACAATTGAGTCCATTAAAGATGCATTTGTAGCATTAATTGAAGAAAAAGGCTTTGAGTCGATTACAGTTAAGGACATTACAACAAAAGCCAAAATTAATAGAGGAACATTTTACGCACATTATCAAGATAAGTACGATTTAATGAATCGCTACCAAGAAGAATTTATGCTAGAAATATCAAATATCGCAAAGCAAAATATAGCAAAATTAATGGCAAGCTTAAATGCGAAAAATTCAAGCTTACAACCACTTGAAATTGCCGTATTAATATTTGAATTTTTGGAGCGCAATAGAAAATTTATGAAGGCGATTTTAGGCCCCAATGGAGATTTATCTTTTCAAACAAAATTAAAAAACTTTATGTGGAAAACGTTATTTGAAAGTACTGACAATCCAATAAAGCCCGCCAAATTACGAGTTCCAGGGGAATACTTAGTTTCTTATATCGCTTCAGCACATATCGGCGTTATTCAACAATGGTTGCTGGAAGATCGAAAAGAAACACCACAAGAAATGGCTCAAATATTATCCACCATTACGCTCAATGGTCCTTTTTTTGCAGCAGGCTTGAAAGAATAAAACGAAGAGAGACATTCCCTCAAATTGATAGGCAATGTCTCATCGTTTTAAAATAATTTCATTTAGTTTTTAAATGTTGCAATCACTTCAATTTCTACGAGGACATCTTTTGGAAGTCGACTTACCTCTACAGTGGATCTCGCAGGACGATGATTTCCCAAATGTCTGCTATATTCCTCGTTTACAAGTGAAAATTGTTGCATGTCTTTTAAAAAAATTGTCGTTTTAACAATATTCTTTATAGAAAGATGCTGAGATTCTAAAATAGCTGCTATATTTTTCATAACTTGATTTGTTTGTGTTATAATCTCGCTTTCTACTACTTCATTAGATGTTGGATCAACAGGAATTTGTCCTGATAAAAATAATAACTCTCCTACAATTACCCCTTGAGAATAGGGTCCAATCGCTTTCGGTGCCATGTCCGTATAAATGATTTGTGTCATTTGCTAATCCATCCTTATTCTAATTGTTTATTGTTACAAGTCATACGCATTAAGTGCATTCACACTATGAGCAAGCGCTGATCCTGCTTTTAACGCTGTAGCAACAAAAATAGCTTCTGCTAATTCTTCTCGGGAAACTTCTAACTTCTTCGCATTTTTGACGTGAATTTCAATACAATATGCACAACCAGTTATATGGGCAATCGCAACACCGATTAACTCTTTGTCTTTCTTACTTAAAAGTCCTGGCTTTAATGCTTCTAAATCAAACTTATTAAATGCACGAAAAGCTTCAGGGCTTAATTGATTCAGTTCTTTAAAGCGAGCAAGATTTGATTTTTGATATAAATCTTCATTATTCTCTCCATCATATGCCTGTAATGCATTTAAGCTATGCGCTATAGCAGAGCCAGCTTTTAAAGCAGTGGCCACCATTATCGCTTCTGCTATTTCTTCTTTAGAAATTTCTAATCTTTTTGCATTCGTAACATGAGCATCGATGCAATAAGGACAACCAGTGACATGCGCAGCTGCAATCGCAATTAACTCCTTCGTTTTTTTAGGAATTATGCCATCAGAAAGCGCTAATTTATCGAATTCAGCAAATGCTTTAAATGTCTCAGGTGTTAGTTTTGCAAGCTCAGGTAATCTACGAATAGATGATTTTTGGTATAGACTATTATTCTCCATTAGAAATTCCTCCGTTTATCTTTTAATTTATAAATAATATTCATAATTTTCAGAAAATAATACTTATGAAATACTTTCTACTGCACTTTCGTTGGAAGATTCATCATTCATAACGATTCCCTTTCTCGTAAACCCGCTAACTGTTAAACTTACAAATATATTAACACCTAATGCAAGGAAACCGATGTTGATGTCTTGCAAATAGGATGGCCAACTTGGGAACAGTTTACTTAAATTTGTGCTAGTAGCAGCCTGCCAACCAACTATCGCGACACCAACTATAATCCCTGCAAATACGCCTTGTACTGTGAATGGATTTTTCTTAAAAAAGCTAAAAACAACGGCAGGTGCAAATTGCGTAACGAGACCATAACCCATTAAGAATAATAATGTAATAGCTCCACCACCACTAAACGTAAAATACAATGCAATCAATGCCACCACAGGAACTGTATAACGTGCAATGATTCCAATTTGCTGATCAGTAGTTTGAGGTCGAAGCGGTTTTAAAATATTTTTTGCAAAGAGCGTTGATGCAGACATTAAGATTAATGAACCTGGAACAATGGCAGTTAACAGCCCTGCTGCACCAATAAAGCCAACAATAACTGGATTAAATGTTTGTGTGGAAATTTTAAATAATGCTAAATCTACATTCCCACCTGAAAGATTTGGAACTTGTAAAATAGCTGCTGCTCCCGCAAAAAGAACAAATAAGATAAATAAAGCATAAATAGGGAGCATAATCGCATTTTTCCTTAAGGCATTCCCACTTTTCGCTGAAAATGTAGCAACAAATGTATGTGGCCACATATAAAACCCTAATGAAGTCAACATCATCGTTGATACATACCATGATGCACTCAAACCTGAGTCTGGCAGTGATAAAAACCCTGGATTAGCAACCTCTATTGCCTCCCACATTGGTTGAATGCCCCCATAATAATGGAAAGGTAAATAAATCCCTAAAAATAACACTACACCAAGAATAAGAAAATCTTTAATAACCGCTGTCCAAGCTGAGCCATGAATGCCGGAAACCATTACATAGACAATCATAGCAATTGTGCCAATCCAAATCGTAATTTTCGGATCAATTGCACCATAGGAAGCTTCAGAAACAATAATGCCTAGACCTTTTAGTTGGATAATTAAATAAGGGATTAAAGCCGCTAACCCTACAACAGCTACAAGCATGCCAAGCGCTTTACTTTTATAGGCTTTTTCAAAAAAGTCAGATTGCGATAGTAATTTATGTTTCTTTCCATAACCCCATATTTTAGGTGTTAACCAATATGCAATAACATAGTTGAGCATCATAATATTGTAAAATGCAGCGCCGCCTTTTCCGTACATCCAGCCACTAATACCTAAAAATGCACTAGTTGTATATATTTCGCCAGCCATTAATAGAAAAATGAAAATTGAGCCAAATCCTCTGCCACCAACGCTCCATTGCTCTAGGCTCATATCTTTTCCTCTACTCGCTATAACACCTAAAAGTAAAGCAACACATAAGAAAAATGCAATGATTCCTACTGAAATAATCATATTATTCTAACTCCTCTCTAGCATTAGGGTTTAATCGGTGCACTATTAGCATTAAGCCTGTCCCTAACAAAATCCATAAAACCATCCAGAATAACAGAAATGGAAGACCTAGAACGTAAGGTTCGGAACTTCTAATAAAGGGGATTCCTAAAGGCATTCCAAAATATGCAATGAACGATAGTAAGTAACAAAGTCTTTTTCGTGTCATTTTTCTATCTCCTTTTATTCAATCAATTTTTGAATGTAGCTTATTGTCTTACTAACTGCGCAAAACCGTTCTCAACAAATAAACTTTTAATATCTCTTTTGTCAGGAGTAAATTCTATTTGATTTTCATTATCTAAAAAATTGATTGTGTATTGAACAGTAGCCGCTACACCAAGCTTTAATGCATCTTCATCGATATCAAAATAAACATTATGATGTTCTGCCCCTATTCCTTTTTCTATATTTTGTATACCAACGAATGCAAAGACACCAGGAAAATACTTTTCGTAAAAGGCAAATGATTCGGAAGCCATCCACGCTGGTGTGGAATGTAAAGCATTTACCCCAACTGCACCTTCTACTGCAGCTATGGCTAGTTGAGCACAATCTTTTTGGTTGCTGACAATTAAATCACATTCCTTAGGCTCTGTAATAAATTCAAAAGTACAATGATGTAATTCACAAACCTTTTCTAGTATTCTCTTAAATTCATTTGCAGCATGAGCACCTTGTTCAAAATCTAAATATCTTGCAGTGCCTGAAAACTGTAAACTTTCTGGGATAATATTTATTGCAGTGCCCGAATTAATTGTTCCGATTGAATAAGTAATCGTTTTGTACGGATCTAAAGAGCTTAATCGCATCGCTTTCAAATTACTATAAAAGTCTGTAAAACAATCTAATGGCGCAACTGATAAATCTGGTCGTGAGCCATGACCACTTTTTCCTTTTATGACAACATTAAAACTAAACGAAGCTGCCATTCTCGGCCCTGCTTCAACAGATATCTTTCCTGTCGGCATATCAGATTTTAAATGGATGCCCCAAACACCGTCTGCCCCAATTTCGCATAATCGCTTTAAAAGGTTAAAAATGCCTCCGCCCATTTCTTCCCCTTGCTCAAAAGCGAGTAGCACTCTACCTTTCACTTTGTCTTTATGTTGACTTAAGATTTTCGCAGCACCTAATAGCATGGCGGTATGTCCATCATGACCACAAGTATGAGCAGCTTCATCGGTATTAGAAACGACTACTTTTTTCATTTTTAAATTAGTAGCTTCCTCTTTCATCGGTAGTGCATCTAAATCTGCCCTAAGTATTAAAGTTTTTCCAGCTTGATTTCCATCGATAAAGCCAATAATGCCACCGTCAGGGACAATCTCATAATCAATCCCAAGTTTGCTTAACTCTTCTGTTACTACTTTGATTGTTCTTACTTCGTGTAAACCAATCTCGGGGTATCTATGAAGATCTCGTCTTATTCCAATTACATAGTCCTCTATTTCTTGTGCCCATTTTAACGTTTCAAGTTCATAGGAAGTTTTCATAATTATTCTCACCTTTCTAATTAAGTGTTTGTTTCGATATCCTGAAATTCCTTAGCAATTCTTTCAAGTGCTTCTTTAATAAGTGGTCTCGGTGATGGAATGCAAATTCGTTGGAATCCATCCCCTTCTTTTCCAAATAAGTATCCATCTTCAAGCAGTACATTCGCTTTGTTATAAATTCGGTGATGAACTTCTTTTGCTGAAAGACCGTATCCGTTAAAGTCCATCCACATGACGTAAGTTCCTTCAGGTATAGTGACTTTCACCGTTGGCAGTTTTTCAGCTAGAAAACTTTTCACATAGATCATTGTGTCGTCAATATATTCGGTTAATTGTTCTAACCACTCCTCCCCTTCATTGTAAACAGCTATAAGAGCAGCAATTGTAAATGGAGATGGTAACTGCATGCTCATTTTTTCGCTAAAGGTCTTTCGAATTTTAGGATTTGAAATAATTACATTCGTACAATGTAGACCAGCGACATTAAACGTTTTGTTGATGGCCGTGCAAGTAATAATATGGTCTGTATTACTTGCAATTTTAGCTAATGGTGTAAAGGTTTGATTTTTTCTAATCAAGTCTCCATGTATTTCATCCGCAACAATGATGACATTGTTTTCTTCACAAATATGTGAAAGCCTTTTCAATTCTTCATTCGTAAAAATTCTACCTGTCGGGTTATGTGGATTACAAAGAACAAACATTTTAGTGTTCTCTTCTTGAGCTTTCGCTTCAAAATCTTCAAAATCAATCGTGTAATTGCCATCACTTTTTCGAATCAATGCATTATTACGAACAACCCTGCCATTCCCTTCAATAGCAGCTGTGAATGGTGGGTAAACAGGACGTTGGATTATGATACCTTCACCGCGCTTAGTTAATGCTCTTACCGCGATATTTAATGCGTGAACAGTTCCAGGACTGAAAACAATTTCATCTTTTTCAATCGTCCAATTATGTCTTTTTTTAAACCAATGCTGTATCGCTTCATAATACTCGTTTGGAAAAATAGAGTATCCAAAAATACGATGATCGACGGTTTTATGAAGCGCCTCTATCAATGGTTGAGGTACTGGTAAATCCATATCAGCTGTAAACAGTGGAATCGTTTCATGATCATATCTCTCTGTATAACCAATTTGTTTGATTAACTCCTCACCGTCCCACTTTAAGGAATACGTATTTCGGCGCTGAACCACTTCATCAAAATTGTATTGCATACTTTCTCCCCCTCTAACATTTCACAAATAATTCTGTTTAAATACATTTTTTTAAACGTTTAAAATTAATTTTTCTCAGTTTAGCACCTTAACTGTAAAATGGTCAATATAAAAATTCAGATTTTTTTAAAAATTATTTGTTTTGCAAGTAACTTTCATTATAAGATTTTCTAATATGTTAGAATAAAATAATAATCCTCTATAAATTATTGAAAGGAGGCTGGGTGATGGATAAGGAGAAAGTTTTTTATGAACTAATGGAAACGCTTTACGAGACATCTAGGCTGATTAGTTCATACGAAAATATCCCAAGAAAATATGGTACTGATGATGAGCTTTACATGATAGAAGTACATACTCTGAACTTAATTGGCGATAAAGTAAAAACAAATACTTCTGAAATTGCGGAAATAACGAATCGCACAAAAAGTGCTGTTTCTCAAATGGTCGATAAACTTATCAAAAAGGATTTAGCAATTAAATATAGAAATCCTAACAATTATCGAGAATTGACTATCGAATTAACATCAAAAGGAAAGTTAGTGTATGAATATCATAAAAAGCTCGATGAAGAAGAGTACGGAAGCCATTTGAAGAATCTTGAGCAATTTACAGTGGAAGATTTTCAGAACTATATTACAATATTAAACGTAATTAATCGAAGGACACGAAATGTGCTTAATGATAGGGATTAATACAATGAAGCGTATAGTACGATTTCAGACTAAAATGTGCATTTTTTTGACTTTTTCATAACAAAAAGAGCCATCGTAAATACGATGGCTCTTTAATTTTTTAGTTTAACTAATGTTAAAATACATTTTCAACCCTTATGGTAAAATATTTGCGTTCTCCCACCATAGAGCTAATTTAGGATTAGCAAGTAAGTAGAAATTATGTTCAGCCAAATCTCCAATACAATAATTCCGCAGTTTCTTTATAAAGTACAGCACCTGATTTTTCTAATACTCTATGAGATGCGATATTATCTTTTTCAGTATCAGCAACAACAAATTTCACATTAGGCTTGCTTAACAACCAGTTTTTCATAGAATTAATCGTTTCTGTCATATAGCCATTTCCTTGATATTCAGGCAACGTGTAATACCCTACTACTACCTCACCATAGTCGTTTGGAAGACCTTTTAACATGATTCCTCCAACACTACAGTTTTGACTTTTCGACACAATTAACCAATTGGTATACCACATATAATTTTCCTTATCACGTACCAACTTAGCATGTCGAATTTCCATCGCTTGTTGAAGTTCCGCATCTAAAAAGCTATCTGATTCCTTTAATGATAATTGAAGTTCCAACTTCTTTGGGTTATCAATGAGAAATCTTAGGCTTTCTGCATTTAGCGCAAGTATTCTTAATCTTTCTGTGTTCAATTCAATCATACTTATTCTCCTATTATCATTTTTGACGTAATTTTAAAGACAAAAATATTAAAATAGGTATATGTTATTGGCAGCTACTCCCATTATATTTTATCCAAATTAATAGTAGCATTACTTATTGTATTGTTATATTAAATGGTACATAAATAGTAGCATTAATTATAATTATTGTAAATTTGGTATGCGATTAGCTCTAATAATTGGTGACTAAGAGTCACATGCACTATTAGATACAATTAATGAACTTTTCTATTTTTCCAATCCTCTATATGCAATATGTAATGTCGATATATTAGAGCATCTATCTCTATATTTTCTTTAAAAACAAAGCCACATTTTTCAATCACCTTCATAGAACTTACATTGCGGGGTTGAACGATAGCATTCAATTGTTCAATATTTGTCTGTTCAAATAAGAAATGTAGTAAACCTTTTACTGCTTTAGTTGTGTAGCCACGATTTCTGAAATGTTTTGACATAGCATAGGCAATTTCTTGATTTGGTTCACTTAGCTCTTCTTTTGGCCCGGTATTGCAAAAACCAATGAATTCCCCAGTTTCCTTTAATATGATTGCTAGTTTCAAATAATTTTGACCATTGATATTAGGAATAGCAGATAAAAATGCTTTATTGGAAGGTATTTCGTCATTTATTATCCAGTTTAATCGTTGTTCTCTCGTAGAACGCCAATCTGGCAAAAACTCATATACTTCTGGTTGTGAAGTAAGCTTATAAATTCCATCGACATCTTCACTATTAAACTCTCTCAATAAAATTTCACCACAGTCGATTGTAAATAAATTGTGCATTGTTAAACCTCCATTTATTTCTTAGTTAAATCTTTTTTCAAATAGTAATGCTTAAAGTCTCTACCTACATTATCTAACGTCCCAAATATTTGATAACCGTGCTTTTCATAAAATTCTAACGCTTGAAAACTTAATGTATCTACCTTTATAAAATCGCACTGCTTTGCTAAAGCCATATGCTCGAGTTCTAGTAATAATTTTGTGCCAAATCCCGATTTTCGTATGTCCTCATCTATCATTAACGTGTGAATCTCTAGCCAATTCCAACATACTTCAGCAAGAATACCACCACGAACATTGTCATTTTCATCTTTAAGGAATACATTCATTTCTTCGTAATTGCCTCTTAAATCTACTGGAAAATGCTTTAAATTAAATTTGTAAAGCTCATTATTTACTATCTGTTTAGCTTGATCGTTTAATTCTTTCGTTATATACAAAGACATGATTTATTTCTCCTATCAGCTCATATTGTTAATTCGATTATAAATGACTGACATTCAATGAAAAAACCTCATATTTGTTTCATAAAAGAAAATAAGCCATGTGGTAAAAACCACATAGCTTATTTTTATATGTTTGTTCTTTTTCTTTTTTCCTTTAGGATAATTCGTTGAATACTCTTTAAAGACAAATAATAGGTTGCACTTAAAGTCTCCATATCGGTGCCTGAAAGATATTCCTGATAAATATTAATGTTCCTTACATCTAATTCATTCCTTGTAGTAGTGCCAGCCCCCCAACTCTTTTTACTATCTTGTCTTCTCGGGATATAAATATATTCACCATCTACATAGTTTTGAATTAACGCGATTAACTCTGCTGGTAACAGATTATTTGCTTTCTTATAGCTCATGTTTGCACTCCTAAATATATTATCGTTCGTTTAGGAAGAGCAAAGGCTATTTGATTTTAAAAATTATATGCAATAGCCTTTGCTATGCAAAAATAGTATGCTTTCTCATACGACCAATCCTCCTTTTCCAGAGTATTTATATACAAATTGTACCATGTATTTTTTGGAAAATGTAAATATATTTTTATAATTTTATTATGTAAACTAAAAAAGGATAAAAAAACTAGCCCCTCTTAGGAGCTAGATGTAATTGTTAGCGATTGATTTAAAATGTTAGTTGTAAAGTCTTCCACAGAAAGCGGCTTGCTAAAATAATAGCCTTGGACGAACTCACAGCCATGCTCACGAAGAACGTTTAATTCAGCTTCTTCTTCGACTCCTTCTGCTACTACTTTGAGGTTTAAAGCATGTGCCAATGAAATCATTGCAGAAATCATCGCTATCCCTGTTTTCTCAGGCACAATATCACGCACAAATGCCCGATCTATTTTTAATACGTCCACAGGGAATTTTTTTAAATAATTTAATGATGAATAGCCTGTTCCGAAATCATCTAATGCAATGGTAATGCCTAATGCCCGTAGCTGCTCAATCGTATTTATCAACTCTTCTGTATAATCAAGCATACTCATTTCGGTAATTTCAATTTCTAATGAATGCGGGTCAATTTTTGTTTTTTCAATTACATCGCGTACCATTTCAACAAAACCTGGTGTGCTAATATGGATAGGAGAAATATTGACAGCTACGCGTAAATTTGATTGAAATGTTTCGTTCCATGCACATACTTGCGCACAAGCTTTATGTAATACCCATATACCAATATCATTTATAAGACCGCATTCTTCCGCAAACGGGATGAAACGATCTGGTGGCATCTGTCCTAATTCAGAATCATACCAACGAAGCAATGCTTCCATACCTACCACTTGATCTGTTTTTAAATCAATTTTGGGCTGATAATGTAGCTCTAATAAATCCTTTTTTAATGCCTGATGAAGTTTGGTTTCAAGTAATAACCATTTATCATTTGCCTCATCCATATTATGTCGATACAGCTTATATTGATTACCTCGTGTCGATTTTGCTGCATACATGGCGATATCAGCATTTTTTAATAAATCTTCAATTGAATTAGCATGATCAGGGAAAATGCTAATACCAATACTAATACTCGCATAAAATTCATATGCATCTACGATGAAACTGTCATCGAAAACAGCAATGATTTCTTTTGCCATTTCCTCGATACGTGAAACATCATTTAAGATCATGACGAATTCATCACTGTTATGACGATAAAATGAATTGGATGTGAAGTCTACATTGCGTAATCGATTTGCCATTTCCACTAGGAACATATCGCCTATGATGTGGCCAAGTCCATCGTTAATGTTTTTAAAACGATTCACATCAATGAAAAATAACGCAAACTTATCTCCTGTACGTCGAGATTGATGGAATTCATTTTCTAAACGTTGTTCTAATTTACGACGGTTTGGTAACCCTGTTAATTCATCATGATACGCAATATGTGTAATTTTTTTAATATCCTTTTGTGCGGTAATGTCTACTCTAATGGCAATATATTGATAAGGCTTGTCATTATCATCGAGAAAAGGAATAATTGTTGTTTTCACCCAGTATAGACTACCATCTTTAGCACGGTTGCACACCTCACCATTCCACATGTCACCTTTTCCGATTGTTTTCCACATCTCTCTGAAAAATGATTTGGGATGGAAACCCGAGTTTAATAAACGATGATCTTGTCCAATTAAATCTTCACGCTTATATTTAGAAATTTTACAAAAATGATCATTAACAAAGGTAATTTTTCCTGTCCGATCTGTAATAGCGACTATGATCGAACTGTTCATTGCTGAAAAAATATCTTGTAATTCTTTCAGGCTGTAGTTAACTTGATTAATACTACTAGGCGTGATATTCATCATCTTCATTCTCCGTTCGTTAAAATAAGAGGGTTTAGTACTTATTCTTTATATTACAGTGAGGTATAAAGTTGTGGTAGATGGCCCTTTTTTATGTAATTATATTATAGTCTTAGAAAAGCAGTTAATTCAACCCAAATATACAATCTGCATATATCAAATTTAATAGATTTCTATAAATTAGACAAAAAAGAATGACTTTAAACGCACGTGTTTCACCATTTTTCCATTTTCAATAATTACATTTGTACTACTGTTTAAACTATAGAAATACTATTTACCTTGTTAACGACAAAAGCCTAAATTTATTTATAAGTGAAAATGCCTTACTGTCGCAGCTGGGCAGTAAGGCATTTTACATGTTAAGAGATATCATATGCTATATGACCTCCTACAATTTTCGCTTGTTCATTATAAGCATCAAGTTGCTCTTGTGATAAGTTTAAAATATAGTAGTGAAAATTAATTGGCTCTAACTCGTGTTTGTCACATACTTGTCGGTAAAACTCATAGCCTTGTCGATAGTCTGTCATACGACTAACTTCCTTTCGTGTGCTGCTTCATTAAAATATTTTAATTGTTCTTGCGATAACTTATTAATATAGTAATAAATATTAACTGGCTCTAAATTAAATTGCTCGCATTTTTTACAATATAACTCGTAACCTTCTCTATACTGTGCCATTCCGTTCCCTCTTTTCTTTGTACTATAACAGTTGTTTATTTGTATAAATAATATATAACAGATATGTTTTCAAGTCAATAATAATTCTGAAATTTCTTTTATATCAATAAAAGCCCAGTCTACTAATTTAGTATGGCTGGGCTTTTCATAAACTATTCACATTGGCGTCCGTTTTAACCACATCCTTTGTAGCTAATGTTTTATATTCCAAGTTGTTTCGCTTGCATATTATAAGCGGAAAGCTGTTCTTGCGATAATTGGATAACATAATAACGGAATGAAATTGGCTCTAAACCATAACGTTCACACATTTCACAATAAAACTCATAACCATCACGATATTTCGACATCATAAATTCCTCCTGTACAAACTGTTTTATAACAGTTGTTTTTATTTTTATTTAATATATAACAGATTATGTCGTTCGTCAAGAGGATATTCATGTAGGATGATGAAAAAAAGCCCGATTTCTCAGTAAAATTCAAGTGTGAGAAGTCGGGCTTATAGTTGTTTGTATTACCATAGATGTTTCAATAACCGAATGACTAGTCTTGGAATCCATAAAATGATATTCCAGATTACTTCAAATAAAATAGTGTTTCTAAGTTCTGTTAAGATTTTTTTCGTATACAACTTGATCTTTCTTCTTTTCATGTTAACTCCTATTATACTTTAACTTACAATACCTTTCCTTTCATGGATTTGTTCAATATGTCGTTGTTCATGCAAATACACCTGCTCAATCCATTGGTCGAGTGGTAATTTACCAAAAGCAGGATGTTGAACGGCTTTTTTTGCTAGCAGAGATGGATCTTCAATCGCTTGCAGATAGGTAGTGAATTGTTCTCGCGTATCATCTAGTAATGTCAATATTTGCTGTATTTCAAATGGTTCATCTGAAGGTTCAACAATTTTTGGCGCTTTAAGCTTCCTCGTTCTATCTTTTATCAGCTGAACATTTAGACGTTTTGGTTCTGAATTTTCTTGTGAGGATAACCCCCAAGTAATTGCCTTGATAGTCGATGCTTCTACTAGCACTAAGTGATGACATATTTGTGCGATACTCCAACTGTTTTCATCAGGTTTTTGATTAAATTGTGTATTATTGTATATTGTAATTTCCTTTAGTAATTGCGCTCTTGTTGCACTTAGTTGTTCCAGCAATAATGCTATCATACGATATCCCCTTTCTAATTTAAGGTTCTACTTTTTATATATGCACTAATCTAGCAAGTATTCTCTTACATTAGTTATTCTCTACAATATTGAATGGGTTATTCTCTAGAACATGCTGTAATTGCTCATCCTCAATATGCGTATAGATTTGGGTTGTAGCGACACTAGAGTGCCCAAGTATATGTTGTAAGCTTCGAATATCTGCCCCAGCTTTATACATCATTGTTGCGGATGTATGACGCAATTTATGAGGCGTTAGCCGATCTTTTTGTAGCCCCGATTGTTTGTTTATTTGTTTGACGATTTTGGCTACTGTTTGCCGTGTAAAACGTGTTCCTTTTTGTGAAACGAAAAGGGGCTCTTCTCCTTCGCCTTTGTACGGCGCTTTTCCGCTTTGTTCATAATTTTTTAGTGCTTGGATGCAGCTATCATTCAAATAAACTGTCCGTTCTTTATTGCCTTTTCCGATAACAGTCAAATAGCGTCCTTGTATTGACGATGTATTTAGTTGGCAAAGCTCGGATACTCGTATACCTAGATTTAAGAAAAACATCATCATGCAATAATTGCGTGGAGATGCGCGATGTATTTGAATGCCCTCGATAAACTGTGTTGCCTCTTCCATATTCATATAAATTGGTTTTCTGCGCCCAATCTTCGGCGTTTCTAACTCTTCGGCTGGATTCTCTTCAATGAGACGGCGTTTTCCTTTAATGTATTTGAAAAACGATTTTAATGTAGCTACTTTCCGTGCTCTAGCAGAAGCGGAATTTTGACGTTGCACTTCGCAATATTCCATAAATAAGTAGAGATCCTCCAAAGTAATATCACGGATTTCTTCTATTGTAATAGTAGCAATATTAATTTTTTCTAATTGCGCTATCTCAATATCGTTTTGCATAGCTAAGTGGAAACGAAAAAATAATGAGAGATCGTATTCGTATTCTTTTCTAGTGCGTTGCGATTTCCCTTTGATCGTCGTTAAGTAGACAAGGAAATCTTTCATTATTTTAGGTAGTTGAGTCTTCTGCATAAAATCACCTCTATTTTCTCTATTTTACCACGAAAAAACGTTCCCAAATATAAATTTGGGAACTTTATTGATAAAAAAGTGCCTATTTATAACAATTAGAACATATGTTCTTATTCGGAATAAAAAAAAGATGACTTCTAAGTAATAGAAATCATCTCGGTTAGCCGCCAACTGTTTTTTATTATCGACATTAAAGAATCACTCGAATTGCGAACATTGCAGCTTAGGGTGTCCCCTCTTCTTCATAAAAAGAAGCTATTAATTTCCATAGGATGTTAAGCACTAACCCGAGGAAATTTATTAGCTAATGATGAAAATATTTTCGTAATAAAAAATTAGCTTTTTCACTATTTTTTTATTAGGTTTCACTTTTTATGCATAAAGCGTTCGTAGAATGAATATTAAACTCTAGTATACTAGTATGCGCTGAGACGAATCGAAAAATCAAACGTCGGGTAACGATGCGAGTCGATTCGTCTCATAACGCGCGTGTAAATTTTTGGGTATTTGTATTTATTTGGCGAAAATACTATATGTACCATCATTTTGCTTTGTTAGCTTCCAATTAGTAGATAACATATTTTGAATTTTCGAAATAGTTTCATCATCGCAAAATAAATTGTTAATTCCTGTATCTTCTAATTGGAAATTCTTTGTTTCTTCTAATTGAAAACGCAGATGTAGTAAACGCTGAATGCCCGGTAATGTTACATATTTAATTCGATAATTACCGTGATAGGCATCAAGAAATGTTTGTTCCCCTTCTTGATAAAGAGCCAACGTTTCATTAAATTCATACTTTGGTTCTAGGTTACGCCATGATGACACATCCCCAGTTCGTAAAGTCTGTAAAATCTTCTCGTCAGATAAATTGAGTTTTGATAGCTTGTCTAACTCATAAGCTTGCATTAAGTTAATATTTGTCATTTTTACTAGCTCCTTTTATGTATTTCCTATTAGTGTAACACGTTTTTTCTACTACTTAAATTCGGAGGCGGTTCACATGATGAAATTGTATGATTCAGGTTCTTTTTTTGATGAAATGTTAGATGGTGATCAGCCGAAACCACATTATCGCTCTTTCCATCGTAAGCTTAGTGCTTTTTCACAAGATCAGCTAGAAGAAAAATACCAGCAAGCTCAATCAAGCTTTCTTAGACAAGGTATAACATTTACTGTATATGGTGCACAGGGTGGGACGGAGCGGACAATGCCTTTTGATTTTGTCCCAATTATTATCCCACATGAACAATGGAACATCATTGAAACAGGTATGAAACAGCGTGTTAAAGCCTTAAACTGTTTTTTACATGATGTTTATAATAGACAGCTAATTGTTAAAGACGGGATTATTCCAAAAAGCCTTATCGAACAAAATCCATTTTATTATCCAGAAATGCTAGGTGTACAAGTGCCTATTAATAATCATATTTTTTTAGCTGGAATTGATTTAATTCGCGATGAAAATGGTGTTTATCGTGTACTGGAAGATAATTTACGTAATCCTTCTGGCATTTCGTACGTTTTTCAAAACCGATATGTTATGAAGGAAGTGTATCCTGAGTTCTTTTCAAAACATACAATCCAATCTCTTGAGAAACAGATGACAATTATGAAGAATGCCCTTCTTGCACATCGGCCAACAGCTTTAAAAGCAAATGTAGAACCGAAAGCAGTGCTTTTAACAGCAGGGATGTATAATTCTGCCTATTACGATCATGTATTTTTAGCGCAACAATTAAATATTCAGCTTGTGGAAGGACGAGATTTAATCGTTCAGGATCTTAAAGTTTATATGAAGACTATATATGGTCTTGAGCAAATAGATATTATTTATCGCCGTATTGATGATGATTTCTTAGATCCTACTGTCTTTCGAGAAGATTCTTTACTAGGAGTACCCTATTTAATAGAAGCCTATAAAGCGGGCAATATCGCAATTTTGAATGCGGTTGGCAATGGTGTTGCGGATGATAAAGCGATGTATGCCTATGTACCTGATATGATTCGTTATTATTTAAATGAGGAGCCGATTTTAGAAAATGTGACGACCTATCATCTTGAAGATGAAAGTCAACGAGCATGGGTTCTTGACCATTTAAAAGAATTAGTGATTAAAAATGTAAGTGCTTCAGGTGGCTACGATATGCTAATTGGACCACATGCAAGTGAAGAGGAAATCGCAAGCTTTTATGAAAAAATAGTAAAACATCCAAATCAATACATTGCGCAACCGACTATTCAGCTATCACGTGCACCATCATATCAGCATGGCAAATTTTATCCTTGTCATGTCGATTTACGGGTTTATGTTATGAACGGCGGTGATATTTTTGTACTTCCCGGAGGTTTATCGCGTGTTGCACTTAAAGAAGGCTCGTTAATCGTTAATTCATCTCAAGGTGGTGGAGCAAAAGATACGTGGATATTAAAGGAGGAATTGCAACATGCTAAGTCGAGTAGCAGACGCACTATATTGGATGGCAAGATATAGTGAACGAACAGAAACTAATGCACATATATTACAAGTACAGCTGTTGAATATGTTGGAGCAATCAGGTAAGGAAAATGAATATCTTGATCACTGGGAAGCAATATTAGACATTTGTGCATCGAAAGAAGAGTTTATATCATACTATGAAGTCATTCGTGTCAATCCTCTTATTGAATACCTTTTATTTTCGGAGAACAATAGCAATGCTATACATGCAACATTAAGAGCTATTCGGGAAAATGCACGCATTACACGTGATAGTATCCCTATTGAGTTATGGGAATTACACAATGCCTTTTATTTATATATGCAGCAAGAGATCACAGTGCGAGAACGCCCTTTTCCGTTAATATCTTTAAACTATTTTTTACACAATGTTCGTAAGACATCTTTGACGGTTACTGGATTAATTGAGGGCTCAATGGAACGGGATTTGCCTTTTTATTTTATGCAAGTTGGCAAATGGCTTGAACGTGCAGAAAAAATGATTCGAATGATTTTAATTATGCTAGAGCAACAAAAACTAATGGCTAGCGATTTACAAGAAGCAGACGGAACATTTTTGCTCGATTTATCAAAAGCAACAGAACCCTACCTGCGTAAGCATCATCAAACACATTTACAAAATGTTATACAATATTTATTACATGATGATCATTTTCCTCGCTCAGTAATTGTTTGTCTCAAAAAACTAGAAGAGGCATTTACACATATCGAAGAAGACCATTTAACAGAACGATTTTTAGCACTTAACACGCCGTTAAGAGCTTTGTTAATTGCTATAAACAATATCGATTTATCGACATCTTCCTTAGAGGAAGCAATATTTTCAATGGAGGAAAGATTGTGTCAATGTATTGATTTTGGTCATACATTTTCGACAATTTATCACTTATATGAACCCAGCCTACAATCTTGAAAGGAACAATTCACAGCTCCTTTTCAACACGCAAGTCAGTAATCAAAAGGAAGCGGACACGATGAAATTTGAAATTCAACATACAAATATTTTTCAATATGAATCTGAAGTCGATCAAAGCTTGAATACAATCCGCTTAAAGCCTCGAAGTGATGAGCGTCAGCGCTTGCTGTCCTATCGCATTGCTATTTCGCCCTCATCATTGACGCGCGAGCATGCAGATATTTGGGGCAATACGGTCGGTACATTTTATATTCCTGAGCAACATCAAGAACTAGAAATAGAAACAACGTCTATCGTCAGTATTCAACGAGCACCATTTATTCATCGGATTCAATATTCACCAGAGATGCAGACGATTTTCCATTCCCAGCTATTTTATGAGCATTATTTGCCCTATTTAAAATCAACGAGCTTTACGTTTATGACTGATGCACAGATAGAAGATGTTTTTCATGCCATTGGTCACGCAGAAAATCCAGTACTGTTTTCGCTTAATTTAATGCAGTATTTATATTCGACATTTGAATATGATCCAACAGCAACAAATGTCATGACAACTGCAAGCCAGGCATTTGATTTAAAACGAGGTGTTTGCCAAGATTTCACACATGTTATGCTAGCGATTTTACGTGCTAAAGGAATACCTGCTCGCTATGTTAGTGGCTATTTATATGTCGATGAAAATTCAGCTCTCATCGGTGATAGTGCTACACATGCCTGGGTTGAAGTGATGATTCCTGGCATCGGTTGGATTGGTTTAGACCCAACAAATAATGTAGAAGTATTAGAAAATCACATTATTTTATGCATTGGCCGTGACTATACAGATATTAGTCCCGTCGAAGGTGTATATACAGGCGGCAAGCATGATTTGACAGTCAAAGTAAATGTTAAAGCTTTAACGCATTTTTAATAGAGCGTGCAGTGAAACGTGTGAAAACATCTTTTACTGCACGTCTATTTAAATCTTTCTCCTCGTTCCGTTAACACCCATTTTCGAACATACCCCATGTTTTGCTGTATCGTTTCTATTGTTTTTTCGCTTTGTAACGCTTTTTGAAGCACAGTGTAACGTACATCCGTTGCTCGCACATTAGTGCCAATATCTTTAGATATCGTTTGGAAAATTCGTTCTATTGTTTTTGTCGTGATTGCTTTCGTTTGGCTTGCCTCACTTACCCAAAGCCATTCCCCCACATTTTTCTGATGTAATTCCTCCGTTGCAGCTTGATAATGCAACAACATTTCTACTAAAACAATTGAAAGCTTAATTTCTCTCTTACCGTTATGATTGGCAATAGAAATATGTAAATTATCAAGGTCAAGATGCGCCCATTTCATGCGAACAATTTCTGCTGGCTTACAACCTGTTTCGATAAACATTTGAACAATACAGCCATTTCTTCTTGCTAACCAAGCATGCTCTTGTGTTTTTGCGTATTGAAAATAAGTTGGCCATACTTCTGTAATGCTCATTAATTGCTCTTTCGTAAGCAATTTTAAGGAATTCTTACCTCTCTTTTTGGGCTGTAAAATGCTTTCATAATCGAACGGTTCTGCCCATTCTCTCAAAAAAATAAAGTCTACAAAACTCCGAAGTGAAGCGATTTTGTGATTGAATGTATTAACATTTGGATAGTTCTCTTTTAAATAATTACTATATATACATATTAATTCTTTGAATTCGTTGTCAACATGTTCAACGTTTTGCTCACTAGCAAAAGCTAAAAATTGCTGTCCATCAATATTGTATTGTTTTTTCGTAGCAGCACTTTTCTTTAATGAATCTAAAAGCAATAAATAGCTTTGCCATGCCTCCTTCAATGTCACCATTTTGCTTCCTCCTTATTAGATAGGGCGTAAGTTAATTTAATTTTATAATATTTTTTGAGCGTGTAGTCTATTTTTTTTTAATAACTTTAGTGTCGGATAATCTGTTATAAAGTGATAGATTACCGCTTCTCCTATGGAAAAGTCCCTTTTTTAATAAAGAAACAAATGTTCCTATAGTAGTTTCTCATATCTTTTGCTTTATTACAATAGCAATATTCTGTTGTAGTACAATCGCTTGAAAATGTTTGTAATTTTGTATAACAGGCTGAAAATACATGAAAATTCGTATTATTTAGTGTTTACCCTCCTTTGTGTTATATAATATAAGTACTATCTAAATATAGGGGGCTTTTCAATTATGCAAGTAAGAACGACTCGTCTTGAAGCTGAAGATGCCAAAATTATTTATCAGGAAACGGCTGGACTTGCGATCATTACGATTCACCGACCGCAGGCGAAAAATGCGCTAACAGCAAATATGTGGGATCAATTAGCTAACATTGCCCTAAAAGTGTTGGATAATCCGAAAAATAAAGTGCTTATTTTACGTGGATCAGGTGAAAACTTTACGGCAGGCTCTGATATTAAAGAATTTAACGCCATTTCACTTGAAAAAGCAGAGGAAGCATTTTTACATATGGAAAAAACGATTTCAACAATTGAACGTTTACCAATTCCAACTATTGGTGTTATTAACGGTCCGGCGATGGGTGCTGGTTTAGAGCTAGCATTAGCTTGTGATATTCGCATCGGCTCTGAAAAAGCGAAATTAGGTATTCCCGTAGGCAAGTTAGGCATTACATTAAACAACAAATTCGCTCAGCGCCTTGTCCAACTTGTCGGCCCTTCTACAACGAAGGATTTAGTATTTACTGGTCGGATGTTTAAAGCGGAAGAAGCATTTAAGCTTGGCATGCTCAACTACTTAGTTGCTGAAAAGGACATAAATAAATTTATGATTCGGATGGGTAAGCTTGTTGCTGGTATGTCACCAGAATCATTACTAGCTGTAAAAAAATCTGTACAAGAATGTATTGATAGTGTACCAGCACTTTGGCAAGGTTCTACACCATTTGTAGGCAATGATTTTACAGAAGGCTGTCGCGCTTTTGTCGAAAAACGTCAACCGCAATTTACACGACCATCAAAATAAAAATACAGGTACTCTCGCCTTTTCGCGTATGGAGTACCTGTATTTTATTTTCGTTTATGCAAAGCGGCATGAACATAAAGATTGATGACATCTAGTTCATAGCCAAAATGTTGAAAGAACGAACGTTGTATTTCTTCTTGTAATTGATATAAGCGACGTGGTAATAAATAATCAATCGGCATTTTTAATTGCAGTGAAATGGTCGCCTTTGCCTGTTCTCCTAGACTAAACTGTATTTGCTCAACCTTTTGCACAATATCTTGCTGATTACAACAGTACATGAGTAACTGTACATACACTTGCTTTTCAATTTCAATATATTCTTGTTGGAAATCAGGTCTAACAATTGTTGTTTCACCAATTTTTTCGCGCTTCGGAGTGAAAATCTCTTTCCCCTTTTGAATGAGTCGTTTAAAGAAATTTTGCTCAACTTGGCGATATGGTATCGGCATAACATGCTTTCCTTGTGTCTGGCGAATAAATTTCGCTTTTTGAATTTCCTTTTGTGAACGAATATCCTCGACGTAATAATATGTTTCAATTGGTCCTAGCGCTAAACGCTGGGCAATATTTTTTGTCATTTTATCAGACGTGCCGATGATTAAAATAGATTGAACACTGTATGAATCGAGTGCTTTAATGACTTCCTCACGGTGAGTTTCCTCTGTGAAAATCGCGCGTCGTACAGCTGTGATCGTATTTTTTTCAAATTTCGCGGATATGCCCGCTACTTTAACTCCATTGACAATTAGTAAACCATCATCAATTATTGCTTCTACCCCTATTTTATGTGCAAAAACTAGAGCACTAGTACTTTTCCCTGTTCCACTCGGTCCACTTAACGAACATACCTTCATCCACACACACACCTTCCTCGCTTAATAATAGCAGAATTATCACTCTATTTTTGCTGATATGGGCCAGACGCTATCATATGCGCGAGCTTTTCTCATATTAGCTTAAATTTTTCCGCTAGTCTATGCAAGCATCTTCTCCATTAATAGAATATATTCTTTTTTCAGAATAACTTTCCCTTTCTGTGCTTTAGTATGTTAAAATGTGAACTACTATTATTCTGTTATACAACTATAAGGAGTGTACTAGTTTTGAAAATCGTACCATCAAAAAAAATGTCATTATTCACCCCAGCAATTTTCGGAGATTTAAAGAGCTTCGCAAAGCAACAACAAGAAAAAGGAATGTCTTTAATCGATTTAAGCTTAGGTAGCCCAGATCTTCCACCTCATGCGAAAATTCGTGAGCATTTATCGTATCGAGCTAGCTTAGAAGAATCATATGGCTATACGCTATCAGGAACACAACGCTTTTACGATGCGGTAAGCCGTTACTATAAACGTCGTAGTAACGTCGATTTAGATCCTACTAATGAAATTATTCAAACGATTGGTTCTCAAGAAGGTTTAGTACATTTACCTATCGCCTTTTGTGATCCAGGAGACATCGTACTATCAACGAATCCAGCGTACGTCGCTTACGATGCTGGCATACATTTAGCTGGTGCAACACCTTACTATATGCCTCAAACAGCTGAAAACGATTATTTACCGGATTTAGACGCAGTGCCGGAAGAAATTGCACTTAAGGCTAAACTACTTATTTTAAATTTACCAGGAAATCCTGTACCTGCTATGCCTTCTCTTGCATATTTCGAAAAGGTAATTGCTTTTGCTAAAAAATATAACGTAATTGTGCTTCATGATGCAGCATACTCAGAGTTTTATTTTACGGGTGATGGTCCTATTAGCTTTTTAGCAACACCTGGTGCAAAAGAAGTTGGGATGGAAATTAATTCGCTTTCAAAAAGCTTCAGCTTAGCTGGAACGCGAATTGCTTATATTGCTGGTAATGCCGAAATGATTGCTGTCTTAAAGCAACTTAAATCGAATTTAGACTTCGGTATTTTTGAACCGATTCAAGATGCTGCTGTAGTAGCATTAGATAATGCAGAAGAAATTACAGCGAACTTGCGTGCAACTTTCTCAGAACGTCATAAAACACTAATGAACGGCTTACATGAACTAGGTTGGGATGCAGCGCCTTCAGATGGTGGCATGTTCGTTTGGGCAAAATATCCGTACGATATTGACTGTACCGAATTAGCATTTAAGCTAATTGAGCAAATCGGTGTTGTCACAGTACCTGGAACTGTCTTTGGAACAGCAGGACAAGGTTACTTGCGACTTGCACTTGTGCAGCCAAAGGACGTATTGCAAGAAGCAGTAGATCGTCTGAAAAACGTTTCAATTTAATAACAATACAAAAAGCATGTGATATAGGGTACTCCCATTTCACATGCTTTTATTATTTCTATTATTAATTAACAAAACAGCTACCGCATGCTCGCAGTAGCTGTTTCTTTTATACATCATATTTTTGTACTTCTTCATCCTCATATCGATTGTATCGCTTCTTAAATAATTTAAATAAATGTGTTACAAGGACTTTAAAGATTGCATAGCCTGGAATCCCTAAAATAACACCTGGTACACCAAATAGCGAACCTGCTGTTAATAATACGAAAATAATGGAAACTGGGTGGATGCTTAATGATTTCCCCATAATTTGTGGAGATATAAACTTCCCTTCAATCAACTGCACTACTGTCCAAACGATGGCAAGTTTCACTAGCATGAATGGAGAATTAACAAGCGCGATAATGGCTGCTGGTGTAATAGCTATAACCGGTCCTAAATATGGTACTACACTTGTAATCATCGCTAGGAAGCCAAGTAGCAATGCATATTTCATGCCGATAATTAAGAAACCAATCGTGACCATTGCTCCGATACACATTGAAACTAAAATTTGCCCTTGTATGTAAGAACTAATTTGCTTGTCCATATCGTGTAAAACATCATGTAAACCTGTGCGCATGCGCGGTGGGCAAATTTTCATGACGAATCTCGGCAGTTTTTCTCCATCTTTCAGTAAATAAAATAAAATAAAAGGTACTGTAACGAGCGACAAAATAATGCCCGTTAAGGTTGAAAGAAATCCTGTTATACCAGTAGCAACACCTTGTGCTAAATTTGCTGCTGTATCTTTTACTGTTTCGATAATGTCTGTAGTGAAATTCATCACTACTTTTTCATAGTTAAAATCCATATTGGCTAAATACTCATTTACGCGTGAGTTATTCAAGTATTCCACAATATTTTGGGTTAGTGCCATAAAATACACAGGGAATTCTTGTGCTAAATTCGTAAATTGATCACGTAAAAAAGGATAAACTAGCACGACAAGTAACGTAATGACGCCAATGACACCGATATACAAAATTAAGATGCCCCAAGCTCTAGGGATACGCCACTTTTCAAGTATTCCTAATAATGGTCGTAATAAATAATATCCTATTACGGCAAGCACCCCTGGTAAAATTACAACTTCGAATAATACTTGTAGCGGGGTAAATATGAAGGAAACTTTTCCAAACATAAAAATCACACATGCGAGTAATAATAAAATAATCAACGTAAATAATAAATTTTTACCACCTAAAAAGCGGATAAACTTCGTCGAAAAAAAGTTTGAATGCTCCTTTGGTCTTTGTTCTCTCATATTCACACCCCAATCCAAATGCTCACCTATATTTTACAGGATAATGTTGGCTTTTGCGAAACATCACTCTAAAGAAATACCTAAAAATTTACTTAAAAACTCTTTATTTTTCTGTTCATCAATAACAATCGCAGACCCTGCATGGCTAAAGTTTTGGAAATCATAGCTGCCTTCAATTGGTACTGTCGCTTTCTCTATTGATATTTTCCCTTTAGACACCATTTTTAAAACTTGTTGTATTTCGCCTGAAGATGAATAATCAGTTGTCACATAGCCTTGGGCTGCACCAATAAATTTTGGTAAGTTGAATACATTTTGGGGTGCTAATATTTCATTTTTTAATGCTTCAATTACTTTTTGCTGGCGGGCAACACGACCAAAATCTCCTTCCGCATCGTGACGGAACCTTGCATAGCCTAGTAATTCCTGCCCATTGAGGTTATGAGTACCTTTAGTAAGCGTAACGCCAATTTTTTCAGACATATCTTTTTCAACATCTATTTCCACACCATTTGGTGCTAAAATATCAACAAGTGATTCAAAATTTTTAAAATCTACAAGTGCGTAGTGATGAATTGGTAATCCAAACATATTAGTTAATGTATCTTTTAATAGCTGAACACCACCTAAATAGTATGCGGTATTTAGTTTATAGGATTGGTAGCCAGGAATGTCTGCATAAATATCACGCATAAATGAAACAAGCTTGACATCATTGGTTTTCTTATTCCAAGATAATACCATCATTGTATCAGTTCGTGATTTTTCTTCACCACGTGTATCAATTCCTAATAATAAATAGTTTTCAATATCACTATTGATTTTGTCCCCACTAAAATCTTCTTGTGCTACCTTTGTGTCAGTTGCTAATTGTAAACCACTACGATATTGCATAATGCTATATCCCGCAATTACAATGACACAGAGTAATAAGAACGTAAACAATGCTCTCCCTTTACGCAATCGACGTTTTTTTGGACGTTGCGAGCGTCTTGTATAGTCTTGCTCTTCCATATCAAAATAACTCCTCTATTTTTTTATAGTAATGTAACGATTGCTAGTAAGGAAAGTTTCATTTTTCTTTCTAACCTCATCAACATCTCTCTATTCGTTATTTTACACCCTATTTGCCAGTTATGAGCAAAATAATGCTATAATATTTTCACGGTAGAAAGGATGATGAACATGATTGAAAAAGCGACGTTTGCAGGTGGCTGTTTTTGGTGTATGGTTAAGCCATTTGTAGAGTGGGACGGCATACATAAGGTCACATCTGGCTATATGGGTGGCCATTTAGAAAATCCAACATATGAAGATGTTAAAAAGGGCAACTCCGGTCATTTAGAAGTAGTAGAAATCGAATTTGATTCGTCGATATTTAGCTACGAACAATTACTTGATATTTATTGGATGCAAATTGATCCAACAGATGCCTATGGTCAATTTCACGACAGAGGTGAGTCATACTCAACTGCAATTTTTACTTATTCAGAAGAACAAAAACGAATTGCAGAGGCATCGAAAGAAAAACTTGCGAATAGTGGTCGCTTTGATAAACCTATTGTAACCATTATTCGTGATGCTCAACACTTTTATCCAGCTGAAGATTACCATCAAGATTATTATAAAAAAGAATCAGAACATTATAAGCAAGATCGCGCTATATCTGGGCGTGATGAATTTATTGCAGACCATTGGAAGAAATAAGCGGATTTAGTGTAGCGAGGCCCTTCTATTTCATTTCAACAAGAAAAGAATCCATTGTAAAAAAACACAATGGATTCTTTTTCTTTTACTCATTAATTTTTGAGGTAAGGTTAAATGACTGCATTGCCTCAAAGAAACGCTTACCATATTTCTCAAATTTCACTTCACCTATACCACTAATCTGTCTTAGTCCCTCGAGCTCCAGCGGCTTTTTATCACATAACTCACGCAACGTTTTGTCAGAGAACACAACGAATGGTGGCACCTTTTCTTCATCCGCAATCTCTTTTCGTAATAATCGTAAGTGTTCAAATAACGGGTCATTATCTGCAAGGACCCGAACAGTAACCGCTTCTTTTCGCATAACTATTCGACTGCCTAACAGGACAGATTTCCCTTCCTCTGAAACATAAATCGTTGGAAATGTCCCATGCTTCACAGCTAGTAATCCTTCCGCAATTAAAAACTCAATAAAATTTGAAACTTCCTTTGAAGACTGACCTTTTAAAATGCCATATGTTGAAAGTCTTGAAAACCCAAATTCAAGAACCTTTTGATTTTTAGAGCCGATTAATACTTGCGCAACCATCGTTTTACCGAATTTTTGCCCCATCCGTACGACGCAAGCCAAAACCTTTTGCGCATCTACAGTGACATCTTTCACTTCACGGCTGTCATTACAATTACTGCAACGATTACAAGGTTCGCCTGGTTCTTCACCAAAATACGTTAATATCGCATTTTGAAGGCAACCTTCTGTATGACAATAATCAACCATTGTTTGTAATTTTTCTAATTCCTGTGCAATTCGTGCTTCATCACGTGTTTGCTCTATTAAAAATCGTTGTGTTTGTACATCTCCTGAAGCATAAAGCAATATACAGGCACTTGGCAGTCCATCACGCCCTGCACGCCCCGCTTCTTGATAGTAGCTCTCCATATTGCGCGGCATTTGATAGTGAATAACAAAGCGAACATTACTTTTATCTATTCCCATCCCGAACGCATTCGTTGCGATCATAATACGAGCTTCATCCTTTAAAAAACGTTCCTGCTCAGACATGCGCATGTCCTCTGATAGCCCTGCATGATACTTTGCGACCGATACACCAGCACGAACAAATATTTCATACAAACTATCGACCGATTTACGTGTCGCTGCGTAAATAATACCTACTTCTGTTTTATTTTTTTCAATATAATTTTTAATATATCGTTCTTTATTTTCACCGATTAATACGGTAAAAGCTAAGTTTTCACGTTCAAAACCAGTAATAAGCGTTGCCTCTTCATCAATCGTTAATAATTGACGGATATCCTCGCAAACGGCAGGTGTCGCAGTAGCAGTTAATGCGAGAACAGTTGGTTTTTGTGGCCACAGTGTAAACAATTTTTGAATCGCACGATAACTTGGTCTAAAATCATGTCCCCATTGTGAAATACAGTGAGCCTCATCGACTGCTAGCAATGGAACGTATAATTGTGATAACGCCTGTAAAAAGGAGGCACTTTCTAATCTTTCAGGGGCAATATATAGAAGCTTTAAATAGCCTGCACTCGCTAGCTGCATTGTTTCATCTACTTCTTGTGTAGATAACGTACTATTAATATAAGCAGCTGGTATATTTGCTGCTCGCAACGACTCTACCTGATCCTGCATGAGTGATATTAACGGTGAGATAACAATCGTTAAGCCATCAAGCATCAGGGCAGGAATTTGATAGCAAATCGATTTCCCCCCACCTGTTGGCATGACACATAGGCTCGACTGTCCACTTAACGTTTGCTCAATAATTTGGGCTTGTCCGGTGCGAAACGAATCGTACCCAAAGTGGTGCTGTAGCATTTGTTTTGCTTGCTCCATATTTTTCTCACTCCTCTGCTGTAAGACGAATTAACTTATACTCGCCCTGATCATTTTTAAAAATTTCATATGTCATGATGGAATTGGCCAGTGCCTCCTGCCCAGCAGAATTGGTCAGCACATATTCCGTTTTTGCGCGCACAACAATATTTTGCCCAACTTTCTCTATACGTTTAATTGTCGTATTCGAAAAATGAATTTTTGCTTGCTTAGACGCATAATAGGCAACCATGTCATTCAGCGTGCTCTGTAAATCATCTGCTCCAGTGACAGTCTTCATTACACTTGCATCATTAATCGCAACAGCTGCTTTTAGATGTTCATGAAATGTGTCAATAAATATTTTTACTTCGTCCTCGTTATAAGCAAAAACATCCTTACCATATTTCTCGATAGCTTGTTGTACTGCTTCTTTGTCCCCGTCTTCACTATACGTGTATAGATTTTTTGATTGGGACAAACGATCTTTTGCCTTCATGCCGTCAGTAATCCATTCATCAAGTAATTGTACAATATCCTTCAGTGGCAATATGTATGGTTGTGAAACACCTTGTTGCTGCCGATTAAAATAAATACCCACGATTTGACCTTTCTCGGCCTCCATCACAGGGCTACCTGGTGGTAAGGCTTCCTCTCCATCAATATAATAAGCAGCTACTTTGTCATTATATTTTTTGATTGTGTGTGGTAAACCATCGACATACACAGCTAGGTTATCCAAATTCCCATTATAAACTGTTGGAACGTTAACCGAAGCGTTATATTTCACTTGTAGCACGGCTATATTATAGGCTGTCGACATATAGCGTACTTCAGCTTCTACAAGCTTATCGTTACTAAATTGCACAAGCGCTGTAGGCTTTGATGATACGAGTGCTCCATTCGTTACAATATAGAGCATCTTTGGCTCTTTTTTCACTATAATGCCTGCACCAATTCCGTTCTCTCCTACAACCTTCACCTCTGGAACAAGCTTTTCCTCCTGCTTCTCCACAGGCTTTTCCGATTTCACTTCAGCCTTTTCCTTGTTAAACATTTCTGCAACGGACTGATCACTACAGCCAGTTAATAGGAAGGTTGCCGCTCCAACGATTAGCATTTTGTTTCGCATACATTCACCAGTACTTTCTTTCTCATCTTCTTTCCTATTCTATCATAAACAAGGATTTCATTCGTTTCAAGTTTACATAATATCATTATTGATTTTTTTCTTTAGAACAAACGCTTCCTATTAAAAAAGAGAAAAAACCTATTTTAAATAATAGTAACAACTAACTGATTTTTTCACTTATTTTCCTTATACTCCATAAAAAAAGAAAAACAGAATTTAATTCTGTTTTTCTACTGGAATACCAAAAACTCGAAATATGTAGTCTTGTTCTTTTGAAGCAGGATTTCAACACAAAACAGAATTCTTCCTCCTTCATTTAACTGCAATTGATTTCCGTTACGGGCGGACGCTTACCGAGGGCAAAATGTAAGCCTCAACCCTCGCAAACGCGCGGTCTGTTGCGGCTTACATTTTGTGCTGTTCCCGCAGGAGTCGCCTCCCTCCACTCTATACAACTGAAAAATTTAGGCATCAAGAGAGAACTACTGGATGCATTTTGTAATATGATTTATAAAAAAAGACATGCCCTATTATTCAAGCATGCCCGTCATGTATTTATTCTTTCTTTAATACGAGTGTTGTACCAATAATACCGAGCATTAAAACTAAAAATATTGTATAGGTGAACGAATGATTACCCGTTAAATCATAGCAATAACCAATTAACGTCGGAATAACGGCGCTCATCATAAAACCCCCGGACAGCACCATTGATGACCAGCTATTGGCTTCTTCATTGTTACGTGCTTCATCCAATGGTAATAATAAACCGATTGGAAACAATCCACTAAGCACTATCCCAATAATTAGGACAGCTACCCATAACATTAATCCTGTTCCTATCCACAATAGTGCAAAACCGATGACCCCCATAATGCCTAATGATAGAAGCCAATGAATGCGACTTGACCATTTTTCCATTAGCAACGGTACGACAATATTCCCTATCATTTGTACGATAGATAAAAAAGTTAGCATGGAACTAGCAGCAACAAGTGAGAAGCCTTTATCTTGTAGCATTGGCGTTAGCCAAGACATCATTGAGAAAAATAGCGATGTTTGCAGACCAAAATAAAGTAAAATCGTCCACGCTCGACCGTTTTTCCACGGATTACGTGCTGCTTCCTTTGTAATATTTTCCTCTTGTACAGACAGTTGACCTTTCTTGTTTTGAATAACGAGCAACCAAATAATAAGAGCGAATACGGCAAGTACTGCCCAACTACCAAGTGCAATTGTCCAGTTGTTATGAAAACCATTATAAAATGATACCGTTAATGCCGCACTTAATGTTGCACCTGTCCCGATGCCAAAAGAATATACTCCAACAACTGTAGTAAATCGACTAGGAAATTTTTCTTTAATAAATGCATTTAGCATCGGACCGATAATAGCAATTACAAATCCTGCTACAAAACTTGTCACGACTAGCAATGCATAGCTTTCTTTTATCAATCGTAATCCATTAGCTAGGGCAAGCAGGGCTAAAAGCAGTGCAATAGCAGACTTCGTACCAAGACGTCTTTGTAGCGGGACAGCCAATGGTGCAAATAGTCCCATACAGAACACTGGAATGGATGTCAGTAAACTCATTTGTGTATTGGATACTTGTAGCGACTCTATTAACACATTAAACAAGGGGCCAATCCCTGTTACAGCAGGTCGCATATTGAGGGCAACGAAAAATATACTGACAACAGCAAATACTATTGAAGTCGTCCATTGTTTATTATTCATGCGATTAATACCTTTCTTCACGCCAAATTCATTATTTCTCTTTCAACCAGCACTTGATTAACTTCCGTCGTTGTCAGACATCTGATTTCTTATATTATTTTTACCATTTTTTCTGCATATCGTCAATATTTCGGTAAATTACATATAAAATTGCTCAGTTCAAGAAAATAACGCTGTGCATTATAATACAAACAACATTACATATTTTTTGGTGCACTAATGCCTAAAAGTGCTAACGATTCTTCTAGCATGATTGCTACACAATGACATAAAGTTAAACGAGAACTTTGTAGATCATCATTCGATAAAATCTTATTATTAGCATAATATTTATTAAAGGCGCGTGCTAATTGTAATGCATATTTAGCAACTAATGACGGATCCGCTTGTTCATAAGCATTTGTAACAACTCGAGGAAATTGTTCTAGTAATAGAATGACTGGCCATGCCTGCACACCTAATGATTGATAAGTCATTTCCTCAAGTTGAACATCAGCTTTATCTAAAATTGAGAAAATACGAGCATACGTGTATTGAATATATGGACCTGTCTCTCCTTCAAAGTGCAGCATTTGCTCAATTGAAAAATCAATATCATGTAAGCGATAATTTTTTAAATCATTGAAAATAACTGCACCGACACCTACTTCCTTAGCAACCTCTTCTTTATTTTGTAAATTTGGATTTTTCAATTGGATATTTTGTTTTGCCGTCTCTATAGCTTCAGTCAATACGTCATTGAGTAAAACAACCTTGCCTTTACGCGTTGACATTTTTTTGCCGTCTTTTAAGATCATCCCAAAAGCTACATGACTTAAATCTTTTGCCCATTCATAACCCATTTTCTCCACCACATTAAATAACTGTTTAAAATGCAGTGTTTGTTCATGTCCTACAATATAAAATATTTTTTTAGGATGATACTGTTGTATGCGATAAAAGGCAGCTGCTAAATCACGTGTTGCATAAAGTGTCGCGCCGTCTGTTTTAGTAATGATACAAGGCGGCATTTCCTCTAATTCAACAACATAAGCACCTTCTGATAATGTCAGCAACCCTTTTGTTTGTAATTCATTTACTACATTTTGCATTTTATCATTATAGAAAGCTTCACCATCGTAAGCATCAAATTTAATTCCAAGAAGCTGATAAAGTGTTATGAATTCTTCCAATGAAACATCTCTAAACCATTGCCAAAGCTTAAGTGCCTCATCATCCTTATCCTCTAACGATTTAAATGCAGCTCGCGCTTGCTCAATTAGAGTAGAATCTTTTTCCGCTTCTTCATGAAACTTCACATAAATTTTCAATAATTCTTTAATAGGTGCAGCTTTAATTGTCTGTTGATTTCCCCAATGTCTATAAGCAACAATTAGTTTTCCAAACTGTGTTCCCCAGTCCCCCAAATGATTAATGCGAATGGCATTATAGCCATTTTTCTCAGCGATATTGGCGAGTGCATTCCCAATGACCGTTGAGCGCAAATGACCCATTGAAAAAGGCTTCGCAATATTTGGAGAAGAAAAATCGAACACAACGTTGCCTTTATTTATTGGGCTCGCTCCATATAATTTTTGTTCTTTCATTATTTTGCTTAGTATTTGTTGTGTAATGATATGTTGATTTAAAAATAAATTGATATATCCGCCAACTATTTCAATCGACTGAATCAAATCACACGTTAAATTTTTTTGAATTTCAGATGCAATTATTTGAGGAGATTTTCCAAGCTCTTTAGCCAGTTTAAAACATGGTAATGAAAAATCACCAAGGTCTACATGTTTAGGTTTTTCAAGTAATTTTTCAATCTCTTCTACTTTCACTTGATATTTGAGCGCTATAGCAATACTTTTCGCAATTTGTGAATTCATTTGTCCATTTCCCCCTTTTACAAAATAAAAAAAAGCCCTCGTCTCAATAAGAGACGAGAGCATAGATTCCCGTGGTACCACTCTAGTTGCCATCATTATGACCACTTTCTATTGTTAACGAGGTGACTCCCCGATATTCTCTACTGACATTTCGAGAAACTTCTCCAAAGTGCGTTTCATTCATACGGTCTGCATTAGGCTTCCACCATCCCTAATTCGCTTAGCAGCACAAAATGAATTACTTTCTTTTTCACAGAATTTAGCAACTATTGATTTTGGAATATTCTATATTATCCAATCTTGAAAGTCAACTTCAACATTATTTTTTCTTCTAAAATGAATATTTGTATCTTTATTCAGTGATAATCAACGACTTGTACTAGTGATTGCACTATTAGATACATTACTATTATCGGTAAACGTTGATGTCATAATGTTTATAGACTATGGAACATATTTCATGATATACTAAAGCCATTGTGAAAAAAGGAGGAACTTGCATGATTCAAGTAAGTAATGTAGGTCTTCGCTATGGCGATCGTAAACTATTTGAAGACGTAAATATAAAATTCAACCCTGGAAATTGCTACGGTTTAATCGGGGCAAATGGGGCAGGAAAATCAACATTCCTAAAAATTCTTTCTGGTGAAATTGAAGCACAAGAAGGAAATGTATCAATGGGTAAGGACGAACGTTTATCTGTCCTTAAACAAAATCACTTTGAATACGATGAGCATACAGTGCTTGATACTGTTATTATGGGTAACAAACGCCTGTATGATGTGAAAAATGAAAAAGATGCTATTTATGCAAAAGAAGATTTCTCTGATGAAGATGGCATGCGTGCTGCTGAATTAGAAGGTGAATTTGCGGAGCTAAACGGTTGGGAAGCTGAATCAGAAGCAGCAACATTATTAAACGGTTTAGGCATCTCAGATGATCTTCACTATATGTTAATGGGTGATCTTGAAGGTTCTGACAAAGTCAAAGTATTATTAGCACAAGCATTATTCGGTCAACCAGATGTATTATTACTGGATGAGCCTACCAACCACCTTGACTTAAAAGCGATTCAGTGGTTAGAAGAATTCCTAATTAACTTTGAAAATACAGTTATCGTCGTATCCCATGACCGTCACTTCTTAAACAAAGTATGTACACATATCGCGGATCTTGATTTCTCAAAAATCCAATTATATGTGGGTAACTATGATTTCTGGTATGAATCTTCTCAATTAGCACAAAAAATGGCGCAAGACCAAAATTCTAAAAAAGAAGAAAAAATTAAAGAATTACAAGCGTTTATCGCTCGTTTCTCTGCCAATGCGTCAAAGTCAAAACAAGCAACATCACGTAAAAAAATGTTGGATAAAATCGAGCTTGATGACATTAGACCTTCTAGCCGTAAATATCCATTCATCAACTTCCAAATCGGCCGCGAAATCGGTAATGATGTATTAACAGTTGATGGTCTTACAGCAAGTCAAGACGGTCAAACGTTATTTAAAGACATTCGTTTCTCAATGAATAAAGATGATAAAATCGTTTTACTTGGTAGCCCTATGGCTAAAACAGCACTTCTTGATATTTTAATGGAAGATAAAGAAGCTGATGCTGGTACATTTAAATGGGGTGTTACAACATCTCAAAGCTATTTCGAAAACGATCATGATAAATACTTTGAAGGTTCAGAAAAATCATTAGTAGAATGGCTTCGTCAATATTCACCTGACGATGAAACAGAAAGCTTCCTACGTGGTTTCTTAGGTCGTATGCTATTCTCTGGTGAAGAAGTGAAAAAATCCCCTTCTGTATTATCTGGGGGAGAAAAAGTACGTTGTATGCTTTCAAAAATGATGCTAGCAACAGCCAATGTTATTTTACTAGATGAACCAACAAACCACCTTGACCTTGAATCAATCCAAGCACTAAATGAAGGCTTAATTCGCTTCAAAGGTGCCATGATTTTCACTTCTCATGACCATCAGTTCATTCAAACGATTGCAAACCGTGTCATTGAAATCCGTGAAGATGGTTCAATTTTAGACAAACAATTAACATACGATGAGTTTTTAGAGTGGAAAGATAGCCAAGGCTTAAACTAATCCATTCTTAAATAAAACCTCCCCCACTCGCTTGGGGGAGGTTTTTAATTATAAACATAAAAAAAAAAACGGCAAATACATCATGTATTTGCCGCCTGATACTATTTTTGCATTTCTTTCGTTGGTCCAAGTACACCTGGTACTGGTAAGCCAGCTTGACGTAATAATACAGTCATTTGGCCACGATGGTGTGTTTGGTGGTCAATTAGTTTGCGTAATAATATACCTCGAGGGATTGGTCCGTTAAAACCGTTCACTTCCTCCAGTAAGTCTTCATTTGAAAGCTTGGCAGCTTCCTCTTTAATACTATTAGCTGTCTTTTCATATGTCGCTACAATTTCAGCTGCTGTAGCTGGAACAGGATCTTCTTGGCGAATCATCGGCACCTTTAAACCTACTAAATAACTAAAATAGCCTGCCGCACCAACTAAATGCCAGCCTAACCAGCCAAGTGAATTATGACCTTCAACAATGCTTTGATCTAATGTTTCATCAGTCATTGCTTTCAGTACTTGAGCAGTTCCTTCTGTTGCAATTGTCCATTCACTTAGAAAATCGTCTACTTGTCGATACATATTATCGCCCCCCAAAATTTTAACTCCTTATTATCATAGTAAAATCCTAATTGTATCGCAAGTTTCTATTATTAAGTTTACATAAAAATATTATTTATTCTCCCCTTTACTACGATTGTTCTAAATTTCAGTAGATTTTCACCTCTCTTTCCTCAAGTTAAAGACTTTGCCCATATTTTTGTTAAATCATGTATAATGGGCTACAACTTAAACTAATAGAAAGAGGTATTTTATGTTTTCCCCATTAAAAAAAGGCGATACAATTGGCATTTACTCGCCTTCAAAACCAGCTTCAGTTATTGCCCGTGCCCGATATGAGCGAGGAAAGGCACGGTTACAGGCACTTGGCTTTACAATTAAAGAAGGTTCATTAACTGGCATGAATGATATTTATCGTTCTGGCACACCTAAGGAGCGCGCCCAGGAGCTCAATGACCTATTACACGACCCTACAGTGAAAATGATTTTACCTACAATGGGTGGCACAAATGCAAATAGTATGTTGCCTTATATAGACTATAAAGCGATTCAACAATCCCCCAAAATACTAGTTGGTTTATCGGATGTGACAGCAATTCTCCTTGCCGTCTATGCTAAAACCGGCGTACCAGTATTTTACGGACCCTCTGTTGCATCTACATTTGGAGAATTCCCACCATTTGTGAATTACACAGAACAATATTTTATCGATCTCTTTATGCAAACTGTTTCAATTCCTTATGAAATGTCGACTCCTCCTATTTGGACAGATGATCGAATCAATTGGCTTGAAAAAACAGTAGAAAAAACGCAGCATGATAATTCTTGGATAACAGTTCAACAAGGTAGTGCCGAAGGTCGTTTAATCGGTGGGAATATCAATACGATGTATGGCTTTATTGGAACCCCCTACTTCCCTCAAATTAATGAGGGCGATATTTTATTATTAGAGGATACATCCAAAACAATTGCTGTAGTGGAAAAAAACTTTGCAATGCTTAAGTTACATGGTTACTTCGACAAAATTGCAGCAATTATTTTAGGTAAGCATGAGCAGTATGATGATGAAGGCACAGGTCGAAAACCTTATGATGTTTTATTAGAACAGCTGGATGGGAATCCTATACCAATTTTAGCTGAGGTGGATTGTTGCCATACACATCCACTGCATCCATTGCCAATCGGCTTGCGTATTAAAGTAGATGCAACGAATAAACGTATTTTGTTGTTAGAAAGCTGGTTCTCTTAATATTCGTATATAGGAGCCCTTTCACGTATACTTAAAGAAAATTGCTAAAGGAGTTTGATAGTATTCGAATCTTATTCTTATTTTCTCTAGCAATAATACTTGTCGGCTGTACAACTAGTCCGAGTACAAATCCACAGCCCAGCCATCCGACTAATACTGATGAGCAAAACGATAAAGAACAAGCAACTAATCAACCATTCAGTAGTGTTCTCGCTTCCTATTTCCCACAGGATGGAACAACTGCTTATTTTCAAGGTGAAGGGAACGAGTTTGCTAGTTACACACTTCAAACTACCTACATCGATGAAACGTCAATCGCTCAAGTGGAAAATAACGGTGGCGTCACATTGTTAAAAGTCTATCGTATTACGAAATCTGCTATAGAACTTGTCTATATGGAAGCAGCAGATGAAACGCCAACATTGCCAACAGCACACGATATAGCAACTTTTCCAGTTATTGAAATCATTTTACAACAGCCTTTGGAAGTTGGAAGCCATTTTAATGGGTGGGAAATACTTTCGACTACTGCTTCTATACCCACGGGCTTAACCACTTTCCACGATGTTATTGAACTTATTAAAACAAAGGACAACATGACGACTTCTAAATATTTTGCCAAAGGTGTGGGACTAATCCGTACAAAAGACGAAATGGTAACAAATAACGGAGAATCATTTATCATTACGTCAACTTTGCAAAAAATTGAATAAAATGTCTGAACAGGCGTCTCGCATGGCGCCTTTTTCTTAAGTAAGGAGGTAGCATTTATGAGCGACATACATAAGCACACTACTGAGGAAGAACTAACGGAAGAAGAGTTTATCGAACTTGTACTGGCAGAGCAACAAAAAGCGCTAGCTGAGGAAAGAGAACGACTTACCCATGGTAAAAAGGCTAAAAAACAAAAGCCAATTATGAAATGGATTATGTGGGTTATGGCGTTCGTACTATTTTTTAATACGTTTGCGCTTATTTTTCAAATTTACTCCATTCCTGCTATCGAATTTATAAAGGTATCAAGTCAATTATCGCAACAAGAAGATATTCAAACATATAAAAAGGCGATTGTAGAGGTTTCTACAGGCTCAAGTAAAGGTACAGGCTTTGTTATTTCTCCTGAAGGTCTTATTGTAACGAATGCCCATGTAGTAGAAAACGCCCTTACATTGTCCGTTGTATTTCCTGAACAAGGGCTTATGGAAGCTCAGTTACTACAAAGCTTTCCTGAAGTTGATTTAGCACTTTTGCAAGTTACTAGTACCAATCTACCCTCACTAACTCTTGCAAATAACCCTAGTTACCAAGAGAATGAGTCTGTTTATTTCATAGGTAATCCACTATCCTTCACTGGTATTGCTAATAAAGGTACATTACTTAAAGAAACTTACCTTGACGATTGGCAGGAACCCGTCATGATGATGCAAGCACCTGTGTACAAAGGCAATAGTGGTAGCCCTGTTTTAAATAGTGATGGTGAGGTAATCGGCATTATTTTTGCCACGATGAAAAAGGAACCTTATGGACGAGTAGGATTATTTATTCCTGTACATGTGTTAGAAGAGTACATCCTACAATATGGGCATACACAAAGTGAAAATTTTAAATAACCCACTCCTTCTATGGAAGTGTTGCTTCCTCTCTTTATCGGAATGATGAAGTAAAATTAGATTCACTACCGACAATGAAAGCCCAGCAGCTAGCGATGAACAACTAGTTGCTGGGCTTGCTGACATATAGCTAAAAAAGTTTAATTATTTTGCTCAAGGCACTCGTATATCGCCATCATATCTCGTTTGTTCAATTCTCGAATGCGATTAAAAATGGGGATATTTGCAACGGCATCTGTACTTTCCGCTACTACATCACTTACAATGCCAGTTAGCCATGTTTGCACATCTATGCCTTCAACGGCTTGCTGGCGCCCTTCATCATTGATGCCACTTGCATAACAACTCACACAAGGTACCGATAGTTTATATACGCCATCATGGAGACCATCTTCCGAAATTACTTTCTTCCCTTTACAAAATGGGCATGGATGACTTGCCTTTATTTTATTAATGGATGTCACAATTTTTTTGTAACCGAATGCTTCATAGACATAGGTTAGCTTTTTGTATTTGCCATTGGTGAAATACTTATCAATAATGGTTTCTCTCGTCTCGGTAATGTTGGCAAAATCACAAATAGTCATTCGATTTTGCATGCTGATAGTTTCAATATTTCCACGAATATTGTCCCAAAATGGCAGCGCGTTTTGTAAAACCATTTCATAATTTGCAAAGCTTGCGAGCTCTAATTCTAACATTTTCAATGCGACTTGAGTTTCTCTTGGGAAAAGAGATACATCTTCTGTCAATACCGTATTACCACCAACGATAGCTTTCATTTTTTCTAATGCGGGTAATTTCCCAACGATTTTCATCACTTCGTCTATTGGCAGTTGAATAATCTCCCGAATATCTGTATCGCCAAATTTTAGCTTTTTACGATGGTTTAGTACGGTTCCTTGACAAATTGGACATGTTATTTTTGTTTTCGACTCTTTAATTTGCTCTTTTATAATGGATTTTGAAATAACGATATAGTTACCAATTATATGATTAAAACCTTCCCATGTCCTTGATGCCTTGCCCGCTTTATCATAAAATGATTTTTCCCAATAACCATATAAAAAAGTATGCTTTTCTTCTTCCGACAAGTCGTTAAAACTTTTACTAATATCCTGACCAAGCTCATTATTAATTTCATTAAAGATGAATTGTAATTTATCGAATTTATAAAATTTCAAAATTGCCATCACATCAGGGTGCAATAAACCATCCCAAAATGATGCATTTTTATCTTGAATAACAATATCAAAATCAAATTTATCAATTACACGACGCCCCGAGCAACAAGGACAATGATTATGTTGCGAATAAAAATCGAAGCTACTTGTATCTTTGTTTGAAGGATGTGCTCCCACAATATAATTGATTAATCCACCAATTTCATAGAGAAACGTATATTGACTATATAAGTGTCGTTCTAAATCAATTGCGATCACAGGAGCTATTGTTTCAGAGTCATATTCACCATAAATTAAACGAGCCATTGATGATAAACTTTTTAAAATACCACCTTTATAGATGTTTTCTGCATTTTTAAAATAAGCAATTGGATTCTCTTTTTCATAATCAATACCATTTTGTTGATTAATGGACGAAGCTATATGCAAATCGGTCTTTGTCTCTGCTTGGCTTTGTTTATGTTGATAGTCATCATAACTGACAACATCAAGATGCGTAACAGGCGCTAGCTGTCGTTTACCGAAATCAACGATAAAATCAGAGCTTTCTAGCATATATGGATTATGTTCAATCATGATAATGGAGACAGATGCATCTTGTAATATTCCCCTTATACTATCAATGAATTGGTTTAAAATATTTTGTGATAGTCCTTTTGAAGGCTCGTCAAAAATAAAGAGTGTATGAGGATTTCTTGTATTAGCAAATAGCTCCGAAACAAGATGGACACATTGAAATTCTCCTGTCGATAATGTTTGTGTTTTTCTCTCCAACGTCAAATAACCAAGTCCTAATTTAATCAATAAACTTAGGCGTTTAAAAGCGATATCCTCTGTAGGCAACTCTTCAATAATATCTTCAATTGAACGCTGAAAAATATCATCAATATCGTCACTATATTTTGTAAGCTTCCTTTTAATATCAAGAAACGTTGCAACAGTTGAACGACTCGTAATCGATTGGTTCCGATCTTGCCCCACCATGACTAACTTATCTTTAGGATATCGTTTTTGAAAATCACTGGCCAGACATACATTTACGAGTGTCGATTTACCACATCCAGACTCTCCGGTAAAGGTGACAAGTCTATTTTTAGGAATATCAATATGATCCATTTGAATATTACGACAGTAAAGATCCTGAAATGAGTAGTATTCTTCAGGTATTGCATGATTTCGTTCCCAAATAATTGGTTTAGGGCGTGGAGATTGTTCAACAATTTTCCCTCCATATTTTCCACTACCTGGTCCAAAAAATAGTTGCTCGTCCGTTATGTCAAGCACTGTATCCGAATGATCAATGAGCCAAATTTGATTTTTGTAGCCTAATTGCTCGATTTCTTTTAAAATTGTCAGAAGTGTTTGGTGATCTAGGCCAACAGAAATTTCATCGATAATAATAACGGTATTTTCACTAGTCGCCATAAATTCGGCCAAGTATAAGCGTGTTAACTCTCCACCTGACAATGTTCCCATTATTCGATTTAATGTTAAATAGCCTACATTCATATTGATAATATTTTGAAGGATTTGTTGCTTCCCTTCACTAATATTTAAAACTTCCGCTTGTGAGAGAATGGTTTCAATGCTTAAGTCATTGATATCGGAAATACTGAGCTCTGTGTCCATTAAAGCCAATTTATATTGTTCAACTTCTTGATTAAAACGCTTGCCCTTACACTTTTTACATTCAACATTTTTAGTTGTCCCGCGTCCTTTACAATCAGGACACCATCCTAATACATTGTTAAAAGAAAAAACCTCTGGAGAAAGTTGATATTTTTCTGCTAGCGTTACACGGATTTCTGTAAACACGCCAGTATGAGTGCCAATAGTTGAACGTGGATTGGAGGAAATGGATGATCTACCTAGAAAAAGAACAAGTGGCAAGTCCTCCATATTAATCGCACTGAAGTTCGTTTCCATAATATTAGGAAATAAATACTGATATTCAGCCTTCGGCAATAAGGATACGAGTCGTTTTTTCGATTCTTCGCCAATTGTTTGACAAAATGTTGTTTTACCAGACCCAGACAAACCAGCAATACCTAACGATTGATTTACTGGTAATAGAGCATTTAAATTGTTAATATTATTTGCTATTAAATGATTTATTTTCATCGTAATATCCTCTCTATTTTTCAATTCAGCGACTTCAACTTGATGTTAGTGAAGGAAATGGTCAGCACAAAAAATTATTAAAAAAAGCAAACGGCTTTGTTCCATATTTAGCCGTTTGCTTTTTTATACATTAACTTCGTACAATCAACAGGTTTTGAGGTTAGGTTTATAATTCCTCTAACACTTTTTCAAAGCCGTTAAACCAATTTAACCAGCCATATCTTGCACCTTCTACTGCTTGAGCACTTGAAATACCCGTTTGCTCAAGATGAAGATTTACCTTCCCATCTTCTAATTCTTTTAATGTCCATGTTACCGTATGCTCTTCACCGCTTGCGAACGTATATGATAATTTGTATGGTTCTTCAACTATTAGCACTTCCCCATCAATAATACCATTCCACCATTCTGTCGGTTGTGTACGAAACTGGAAACGGTGTCCTACAACTGGTTTAAAATCATTTTCCATTATCCATTTTGCAAGTGTTTCTGAATCCGTTAATGCATTCCATACTTTCTCGATTGAACTTGTGAACTGAAAATCTAATGACAATTCTGCCATTTTCATTCCTCCTCTAATAAATTTTTTAAAAGTAACGCTTTTTCTTTCCAAAACTTTTCGTAATGGCTTACCCAATCCTTAATTTCACTTAAAGGAGCAGCATTTAATCGATATCTTGTTTCTCTACCAACTTTACGATCTGAAACTAAACCAGCTTCTTTTAGTATAGCCAAATGTTTAGAAACAGCAGTCCGACCCATTTGAAATTGTGCTGTTAATTCGTGAAGAGGTAATTCTTCTACTTCTGATAGCAAACGTAGCAATTTCCGTCTTGTTGGGTCAGCGACTGCTACATAAACATCACGTTCTTGACCTTTATCGTTCAAAATCATCCTCTCCTAAAATAGGACACCAATTGGTGACCTTAATTATAGGACACTAATTGGTGTCCAGTCAAACTTATTTTCTTCGCTCTGGTCCCATATATAAAAGTTCCTTCAATTTTTTAAGTAATAACTACACAATTAATAAAGGTATAATTAATTATCTTAAACTTAAAATTAAAATTATTAATAATAAAATTAAATAAATTAAATTTTATTATTTATTTTCTTAATACCTTATTGTATAATCAAATTAAATTAAAGAAAGGAAATTTCAATATGGCTTATAAAGTAATTACGAATTGTCCTGTCTGTAATAAAACATTAAAAATTACCAAGCTCCATTGCTCTCATTGTCACACGACGATCGAAAATGAATTTGAATTATCAAAGCTCGCCTCTCTATCAAAAGATCAACTTCATTTTGTGGAAGTGTTTTTAACATGTAGAGGGAATATTAAAGAAGTTGAAAAAGAATTAGGGATTTCGTACCCTACTGTTCGAGGTAAGTTAACAGAAATCATCTCATCGCTTGGATATGTACAAAAGAAGAAAAATGAAGTGGACGAGAAAAAAATTGTCACTATGTTGGAAAATGGCGAAATCACACCAGAAGAAGCCATTAAGCTCTTAAAAGAAGAATAAGGAGGAACTTATTATGAAAGAGGAAATTGCAAGAGTGTTAACAATGATACAAGAAGGAAAGCTTGATGCAGAGAAGGGATCAGAACTTATTCAAGCATTAAAAGACAAGGAAGATACAGGAAATAATTTTTTAGAAAAAACAACAAAATATTTAGATAAAACATTAAAAGTTCGTGTTGTATCATCCGAAAATGATAACGTCATGGTCAATTTACCAATAAAACTTGTCAAAGTAGTATTAATGGCTGGTCACAGCATCGCAGCTAGTATCCCCCAATCGGAAAAATACGTTAAAGATATAGATATCAACCTTATAATTGAAGCAATCGAAAATGAATTAGATGGCCAAATTGTTGATATTAAATCTGCAAACGGGGATACCGTTTCAGTCATTATTGAGTAGTGATTTGCTTATGATGCATGTAAAAGTGAAAACAAAAGGCTTTAATTTTACTATTCCAATTCCATATGCAATTTTAAATATCCTTATTTCTATCTTATTTTCAAAGTTTGTTCAGCAAATTGCAAACAAATGGACAAAAGAGCACTTCGATAGAAAAAAAATAGACTTTACTATCCCACTTATAGATAAAGAAACACTTAAACCTATTGTCAATGAACTGAAAAATTATAAAGGCATTATACTTGTAGATGTTAAAGCGCAAGACGGGACCGAGGTTAAGGTCAAACTATAATTTAATTTTATATCACAAAAAATCCACGATAGGTTCGAGTTTTGAAATGTTTACTTAAAAGCTCGATTATTACAATAAAACCCCCATTTTTTTTGGGGGTCTTACATGTTAGTAGTCAAGTTTACATAATATTATTATTTAGATTTATTTTTAATATATTTAGTAAATATTGATTTTACAGGCATTTTACTTAAGTATTGATTGCTCGTTTCAGTGATTTTCTGTAATAGCTCAAGCAATTTTTCATCCCCTGTCCAATGTTTTTCGATTACTTCTGGCCCTAATTTATTAATTGTCATATTGAGGACAAAAGTGGCCAGCATAATATCATCGAGAAAGCCTCCAAAGCCAAATATACCTTCTGGTAGAAAATCCATTGGGAAAATAAAGTATGCAATTGTAGCGCCAATTAATGACTTACTTTTCGAGTCGATAGCAGGATCTGCTACTATCTTAACTAATAAATGAAAAATATCAGGAACGAACAACAAATAATCAGCATATTTGTGCTTCATCCCCGTCTTTGACACAAGAAATTGTTCCAATTTTTTTCGCAATTTTTGATAAAAATCTTTTTGCTCCTGCTCATTAGGAATGTTTTGATAGTCCTCCATTGATCTTCCTCCTCCTGCTCTCTTTACCTATTACCCAAAATTCAAAAATTTAATCGAAACTGTAGGAAAAAAGGAGTTGTTATAATGTAAGTCAATAGTAATATACCAGCAATTGCTAAGTTGCAATTGCCGAAATGTATAGAAAAAAGCACCCTATATTTATAGGGTGCTTTTTTTTAACGAAAGTAATTTTAATTACTGAGAATTAAAGTTTAGTTACGTTAGCAGCTTGTGGTCCGCGGTTGCCATCTACAACTTCGAATTCCACTTTTTGACCTTCGTCAAGTGTTTTGAAACCTTCGCCTTGGATAGCTGAGAAGTGTACGAATACGTCGTTTTCGCCTTCAACTTCGATGAATCCAAAACCTTTTTCTGAGTTAAACCATTTTACTGTACCTTGTTTCATGTAAAAAAACCTCCAAAAAAATAAAAGTGAACAATATGTAATTTCTTCAACGAATTAAAAAAATTCACATATTACAAAGAGTACCGAACTAACGCGATCACTTTTTGTAATATGTGAATCCATGTTTCCGGTGAAGCAATTAAATTGTTAAGTTAAGTATACCACCATTCATAATTTTGTCAAATAAAGAAAATTGTTTTTTTAATTAATTTGAAAATTACTTTAACTTTGTTCTTCAAATACCATTATTCCATGATATACTTGTGCATCATCATCACATGCCTCGCAGTAAAAGCTTTCATCTTCAGACCAAAATGCCCAATATCCACCTTCCTTACTCGCCTCATGTTCATATGCTGATCGGAAATGATTTAATTTCCGTTGTAATGCTTGCTCAAATTGTTCTTTTGTTTCAAACGTTTCTTTCGTTTGAATAAAAGCTTCCCAGCCTTCAAATTTCCACCAAGGCTCATAATCAGCTTTCATGTAAAGTATTGTATACATATTTGCCACATTCCTTGCTGTAATAAGATATTCTAATTTTAGCAAACGCTCCTGAAATGTCTATTAAAACACCCTGCAATATGCTATTATTACCTTATTATTCATTATTTATTTTGGAGGTTTTTTTTATGTTTTCAAGTATTCGACCTAAGGCCGAACTAGATGAATTATTAAAACGTGGAACAAATTTAAGTGCAACAGGGCGATTCAATAAGACATTAGCTTTTAATCACTTTAATTCACAAGATGAAGAAAATTTAAAAGCACTCTTTTATAAATTGAAAGATATTACCCCTTCTATGAATGCAATATTTAATAATTATTTAAGTGAGATTTCACCTTCCTCCCAACAAACGATTAGCGAAGAAAATATAAATCAATATTTAACTCAATTCTTTTTAGCTACTCGTGATGATGAATATGTAGATGAAACAGTTAAGTTTTATAATTTGTTTCGAAAAAACCAATATGAACCTGGTAAATTAATCGTTGTTTTCAATCAATTTGCCTTTTATATTACGACATATATTTTACATAACTTTGGTTTAAAACCAAACAAAGCTTTTGAGTATATGAAATCTTTCCAATCAGCTGTCAATGTGGACCAAGAATTACTTGTAGAAGTATTAACAGAGCGTATTGTTGAAAACGTTGTCTCTGAAATTTCTTCACTAATGGATGTCAATGCGAAAATTATGTACATGAAAGATTTAGTTTATAGCTTAGACAAGCAAAATGAGGAAATCCAATCATCTACTGCTGCAACTGAGGAAATTGCCGCATCGATCAATGAAGTAGCCCGAATGTCTTCTCATATATCAGAGAAAACAACGGAATCAGTTGACCATGCCGTTAAAGGAAAAAATGCGATTGAACATGCTTTATCAGAAATTTTCAAAACAGAAGAAACGTTTACAACAATCGTTGACTCGTTTACTGAGTTGCAAAAACGTGTAAATGATATTGAACACGTTGTAACTTTAATAAACCAAATTGCAGATCAAACAAATTTACTAGCATTGAATGCTTCGATTGAAGCTGCTCGTGCTGGTGAACATGGTAAAGGGTTCGCAGTTGTTGCCCAAGAAGTACGTAAGCTGGCTGAAGGCACCGTTACTGCTCTTAGTGAGGTTTCTACAAATGTTCACCATTTAAAAAGTTATTCAAATGAAGTGTCACATTCTATTACAGAAACAACTTCTATTATTAAAGAAGCAACAATTGAGGCAAAAGAATCGTTACCTTTGTTAAATGCCATTGTTTCTGCAATTGAAGGCATTAATCTTGATGTTACAAATACCGCTGCTATTTCGCAAGAGCAAGCTGCCGCAATTGATGAAGTATCTGCCCGAATGATTGAAATTTCTAACCTTCAAGATGATATTCGCAATTATAGTTCTAATACATCAAGCGATATTCACTTATTAGGAAAAGAGATTAATCGTTTCCGTAATGACATTATTTCGAATAATAATGTCCAACTTTCTTCAATTGCCCTATTACAGCTTTCGAAAGCTGATCATATTTTATGGAAATGGCGTATTTATAATATGTTCCTTGGTTTAGAAGAAGTACAGCCAAGTGATGTATCTTCACATACGGAATGTCGCCTAGGTAAATGGTATACTGCTTCTCGTACTGTTGAACGCTTTGGCCATTTACAGGATTATCGTGAATTAGATGGCTATCACTTACGAGTACACCAATCTGCCAAACTAGCTGCAGAAGCCTTTAAAGTTGGTAATATTAAAAAAGCTGAGGACCATTTAAAAGAGGTGGATGAAGCCTCAGAGCGAGTTCTATTCTTTATTAATAACCTAATTACTTATTTGGAAAAAGAACGTGTTATGCAGTAAGTTGGAGGGATTATCCCTCTACTACTTTTGGGAGGTTTTAGCGTGAACAAAAGAGCGCTGATTAAATTTTTCGGAGATGTTTACGGGACTGGCTATCGCTTTTTTATTAAACAAAAAGCAATTGAGCTTGGTTTAAAAGGGTATTGCAAGTTAAATGCACAAGAGCAAATTGAAGTAGAAGTAGAAGGTTCAAAAAAAGCAATTGACGAATTTCTACTATTTGTTCAAAAGGGTGTTAGCCCTCAGGCAGACTCTAACTCATTTACTTTAGAACTTTACGACGATTTAAAAGGTTATGTACGTATGGAGTCGGACATTGTTTAAGTCTGGCTTCTTTTTTTCTACTTCCCTTTAATCGCAAGAAAAACTTAAGATTAACGGACTATTGGTAATGGTCTTTTTATAAATCGAACATACTATAAAGGTTATAAGTACACCATTAGGCAAGTTTGGAGCTTTTGCGCAGGTGTATTCATTGAGAAACTTAACAAACAGCAGTAAAATTAATATAAGTACAATTATTAATAATGAAACTTTATGTCGATTATTACGTATTAGAAGATAGACATACTGAAAAGCAAGGAGGAAGAAACTATGCTCAGTATAGGACAGTTTTTCTCTAGACATACCGCTAGCCTTTTAATTTCTCTATCAACTGTTTCTATTACAGCGTTTGCAGCAAATCCAGGATACTTCCTTGGTGGTTTATTGTTCGCTGGAACATATGCAACGAGTACAACGTTGCTAAAACATAATCAAAAAAGAAAAGTTATGCACATAGCAGGTATTTCGAAGGATGAGTACAAACATATAGAACTACAGCTTTCAACAGCTAACAAGCATATTCAAACATTAAGTCAAAACTATTTACGCGTACGTTCAGTTTCTGCTTTTAAACAATTACTCGAAATGACTCGTATTTCAAAAAATATCGTTAAAATTGTAAAAACTGATCCGCAAAAGTTTTACAATGTGGAGCCGTTTTTTTATGCTCACCTCCCTTCTGCAGTTGAATTGACTGATAAGTATACAATGCTATCAAAGCAACCTGTCAAAGATAAAGAAATCCAAGTGACATTATCAAAAACACGCGAAACGTTATCGGATTTAAATTCTACATTTCAAATTGACTTGAAAGATGCACTTTCAAACGATATCGATCATCTTCAAATGGAAATTGAATTTGCAAACCGTTCCAACTTAAGAAGGAAAGAACAACTGGAATGGCGAGGCGATGAAAAATGACAGCTAACAGAGATTCTATCTTTCCATTAGAATCGTTGCCAGGAATCTCACCTCTTGTACAAACCTATTTAGGATCGTCAAATCAAGAGGCAATGACTACCTATGAAACGCTATCACCTCTTGCTCAAAGTCGAGCACTTTTATATGCAAGTCAAATTGACCTAACTAATTTTGAATCAGTGTTATCTTTAGGCCAAGACTCTCAACGCGCCGTCTCTCAATTTGCAGATCGCATGCTTGCACAAGTAAAGGATAAGGATGTCACTAAGATTGGACAGATGCTTGATTCATTAATGCAAACATTAGACCGTGTAGACCCTGCTGCACTAGAGCCAAAAAAACCTTCCTTCTTTAAAAAAATGTTCGGTAAAACAGAACCAACTGTAAAACAAACCCTTACTGAGTTTGAACGAATTAGTATTCAGGTTGAACGAATAGGTGTCCAGCTCGAACGTGCACAGCTACAGCTAATAAGAGACGTTGAATTACTGGAGCAATTATATACACATAATCGGGGATTTTTTGAAGAACTAGCAACTGCCATTGCAGCTGGACAGATGAAAAAACACCAAGCTATTGAAGTTGAGCTACCTTCAAAAGTCAGCATCGTACAAACGACTAAACAACCGCTCGCTATTCAACAGCTCAATGATTTCACGGCGCAACTTGAACGTCTTGATCAGCGTATATATGATTTACAAGTTTCACAACAGGTAGCATTACAAACAGCACCTCAAATACGCATGATTCAACAAGCCAATCAAACACTTGCTGAGAAAATCGAGTTTTCAATCGTCACACTTATACCTCTTTGGAAAAATCAATTAGCAATGATGCTTTCAATGAATATGGATCATCATTATGCACAGCTAGAAGAACGACTAGCACGTACAAATGAACGATTTACAAGCCCATCTTTTGAACAACAAGTAACGAAATTTAAAGAAACACAGCATGAGCTTAAAATGGCCATTCAAGATGTTTTTGCTTTACATACAGCTACCGAAAAGGAAAAACAACATCTACAACAGGATGTAGCTGGCATGAAACAATCAAAAACGATGGAATAATATTATGGGGCGCTAAATTATATAAAGGGGTGTCTCAGCAATTATGTGAGACACCCCTTTATCTTATTATGCGAAATACTCTTTATAGTAACCACCAATATTACCAGTGTTGTCGATAATGAAAACGAACTCTTCTGTTTCATTTTTCACTTCATATTCTTTCCCAACTGTTAATACGTTTGATACTAAATATTTAGATGCGTTCGTATGTTTGCAAGTAACTGTACGAAGTGTTGGTGCATCTTTCCATTTTAAATGTAACATAAATTCTCTACCTCTCTTTACTAGCCATTAGCTAACATCTATTGTTTATTTTATACGATTTTGGCTCTTTTGTGGAGAAAAAACTATAGAAGTCTATATTTTGTCCTTAATAACGAATTGTTTGCATATTTCATACTATAAAATCTATACTCGAGGTGTTGTTATGAGTTTCGGTGGAGTCCCACAATGGTTTTTTATCATCGCGGTCGCATTTGCCATTTGCTTCATTTTATATGCAGAATGGAATTCTAGAAAATAAGTATAGTTGTCTATTGCCGTTGATTTCCGCTACGTGCGGACGCTTTCCGCGGGCACACCGTAAGCCGCAACCCTCGCTAGCGCGGATTGTTGCGTCTTACGTATTGTGCGTTCCCGCAGGAGTCGTCGCCCTCCGCTCCAATCAACTGAACATATCAATAAATAAATTCCATTTTATTAACATGATTGCAAAAGCTGTTGACTTCCGCTGCGTGCGGATACGATAAGCAAAAGTGAGTCCTTCGCTCTGGACTCACTTTTTTAGGCATTATTTTATACAAACATATGAAAACAATTGAAATACTATAAAACTTACTTCAGCGTTCGTTTTAAAAATTCTTTTGTACGTTCGTGTTCCGGGTCTACTAGCACCTTTGAAGGGGGCCCCTCCTCAACAATTACACCTTTATCCATAAACACAACACGGTCTGCAACTTCCTTCGCAAATTCCATTTCATGTGTAACGATCAGCATCGTATTTCCCGCATCTGCTAATTCACGCATTACTTTTAACACTTCCCCAACCATTTCTGGATCTAGAGCGGATGTTGGCTCATCGAAAAGCATTACATCTGGGTTCATAGATAATGCACGAGCAATGGCTACACGTTGCTTTTGACCACCAGAAAGTTGACGTGGTTTTGCATTAACATATTGATCCATCCCGACGATTTTAAGATATTTTAAAGCTGTTTTTTCAGCTTCTTCTTTTGATCGCTTTAACACTTTTACCTGTCCAACTGTACAATTTTTTAGCACATTGTGATTGTTAAACAAATTAAACTGTTGGAAAACCATTCCTAAATGTGTACGATAAGCTTGAACGTTATGTTTTGCGTGTAAAATATTTTCCCCTTTATAAATAATTTCCCCACCATTTGGTGTTTCAAGTAAATTAATGCAACGAAGGAGTGTTGACTTGCCGGATCCTGATGAACCAATTAGACATACAACCTCTCCTTTTTCTACTTTAAAATTCACATCTTTTAATACTTGGTTACGACCAAATGATTTACTTAAATGTTCTATTTGAATGATTGCCATTTGTTCGTTCCCCCTAGTCAATTTCTTTCAGTTCTTTTTGATAAGCATCCGGACCGTCAAGACGTTTTTCTACATATAGTAAAATTCTTGAAGCCGTAAATGTCATAATGAAGTAAAGCACACATGCGACAAAGAACGATTCGAAATAACGGAAGTTATTACCCGAAATCGATTTTGTTTGAAAGAATAATTCCGTTACACCAATTACACTTAAAACGGCAGTATCTTTAATATTCATAATGAGTTGGTTACCTGTTGCAGGTAAGATGTTACGAGCAACTTGCGGTAATACAACATGCATCATAATTTGCACATGCCCCATGCCAATCGCAGAAGCAGCTTCGTATTGACCTTTATCGATAGAGACAATCCCACCACGTACGATTTCAGCCATATACGCACCCGTATTTAGTGAAACGACTAAAATACCAGCAGTAATAAAGTGCATATCGATGCCAAAAGCAATATCTAGCCCGTAAAATACTACCATTGCCTGTACAATCATTGGTGTACCACGGAAAAATTCAACATAGCATGTCAGTATAAAATTAATACATTTTAATAAAAAATGTTTTATACTTTTTTTACGAACTGGAATGGTATGCATAATCCCAATAAAAAATCCGATGAATGCACCAATAATTGTACTGATTGTTGAAATGAGTAACGTATAATACGCTCCTCGTAAAAACATTTGCCAGTTGTTTTCTATAATAGAAATGATCCATTCTAAACTCATGATGTTCCTCCTAACAACGTGTTGTTGCTTTATATCAATTATGCCTTTTGTGAAATCATCTCTTCATTTGAATTCATTTGCTTTATTCAAAATATGTGACACACTTCTTAGACATGACTTTATTCAGAATGACTGCCTTTCTGAACAAACTAAATATGATAAAGGCTGTCCCAGTCGCTCTTAGCAAAATGTCACGACTTTCAATCAGTAAAAATCAACTTCTCTATATGTTGTAAGTGAATTTTCACTTAGAGAAAACAGCATACTTGAAATTTCCGGTATGCTGTTTTTTCGTTAAGGACAACCCTATCTCTTTTTGTATTACTGAGCTGCAGGTTGTTGAAGAATAGCTTCTTCCATAATTTTTTGGCGATCATCTTCTGAAATACCTTTTAAGATTTCATTAATTTTATCTAGACTAGCATCACCTTTACGTAAACCAACTGCAATTGAAGTATTTGAAATATCTGTATCAAATCCTTCTTCAAAAGATACAAATGTGAATTTGTCATTAGCTGCTGCTGCCGAAATACCTTCTGGACGTTCAGCTACATAGCCATCAATTTTGCCAGCTTCTAGAGCTACACGCATTGCAGAGAAGTTTTCCATCGCTGTTTGCTTTTCTACACCTTTAATTTGATCGATAACATTATAGTTAGATGTATTTAGCTGAGATGTAACTTTTGCACCTGAAAAATCTTGAATTGATTTTGCATTTTCATATTTGCTACCTTTTTTAATTACCATTACGAAATCAGAAGTGTAGTAGTTTTCAGTGAAATCAATTGTTTGTTTACGTTCTTCTGTTGGAGACATCCCTGCTACAATCGCATCGATTTTTTTTGACTGAAGCGCAGGTACTAAACCGTCCCATTCCATTTTTACTACTACTAATTTTTTACCTAAGCCATCAGCGATTTTTTTCGCCATTTGTACATCGTAACCGCCTGCATACTCTGCATTATCAGCAATTTTCACTGCTCCGTTTGCATCATCTTGCTGAGTCCAGTTAAATGGAGGATAACCTGCTTCCATCCCAATGCGGAACTCTCCACCAGTTTCTTCCTTTGAACCATCACCTGTTGTCTTTTCATCCTTGTCACCAGAACCACAAGCCGCTAACACGATTGCTGTCATTGCTGTTAACATAAATAACAACCATTTTCTTTTCATCTAAAACTCCCCTTTTCTGTAAAAAAAATAAAGCAACTGTACAAAAAAAGACCTAAGTTTTGAACTTAGGTCTTACCTTTTATTGACAGTTGCCCAAATCCTCACTATAATTTCCATGTTTCCGAGATAGCACAACCTAGTAAACTGGAATTGAATTTACTAGGACAGTCCTGCACTTATTCACTGCAGACCCAGCATAAAAGTACGAGCTCCTTTTATACTTCGGCGATATTTCCTTCTCCATTACGTCTTCGCTTGCTTATACTCAGCAATGGACTAATAAATACCGCGCCTCTACCTCACAAAAAACAAAAGTGAGGTTTGTTTATTTAATTGATATATAGATATTACTATAAAGCTAGCATAGTCGTCAAGATAGTTTTATCATTTTTCTGACTAATTACAAAATTAGCCTTTAATCCTTTTAAAATCCATAAATAAAGTAGAATAACATTAACTATGTTTGTCATCATTTCACAAATTTTTATTATAAAAAACAAGATTTATAAACCATAAGAATCGATTTCCCAGTCAAATAAAGGCCATTAAGACCATCAAGCAAATTTCATTATAGCGTAAATCAATCTAAATGAAAAACCCTGCTAAACAGTTAAGTTTGCAGGGTTTGAATACTTAATTTATCGAATTAAGAATTTAATAATAAATCTTCTGGATTTTCAAGTAACTCTTTAACTGTTTTAAGGAAGCCTACAGAATCTTTACCATCGATAATACGGTGGTCGTAAGATAATGCTAAGTACATCATAGGACGAATTTCTACTTCGCCATTTACTTCTACAGGGCGTTTTTTAATTGAGTGCATTCCTAAAATAGCAGCTTGTGTACCGTTCATAATAGGTGTTGACATTAATGAACCGAATACACCGCCATTTGTAATTGTGAATGAACCACCTTGAAGATCAGCTAAACCTAATTTTTTATCGCGTGCTTTTTTAGCTAAGTCTGCAATTGAATCTTCAATTTCAGCAAAGTTTTTGCGGTCAGCATCGCGTACAACTGGTACTACTAAACCTTCTTCAGTTGATACAGCTACACCAATATCAAAGAAGTTATTTAAGTGAATTTCATCGCCAACGATTTGAGCATTCACATAAGGGTATTTTTTAAGCGCCGCAACAACAGCTTTTGTGAAGAATGACATGAAACCAAGCTTAGAGCCAGTAGACTCAAAGAATTGATCTTTTTTACGAGAACGTAGTGCCATAACATTTGTCATATCTACTTCATTGAATGTTGTAAGCATAGCAGTCGATTGCTTAACTTCTAATAAACGTTTAGCAATTGTTTGACGACGACGGCTCATTTTTTCAACTGTAACACGTGACTCATCAACAGCTACTACTGCTTTTGGTGCTGCTGGTGTCGCTTGAGGTGCTGCTACAGGTGCTGTACCGTGAGCTGCAACGTCTTGTACACGTACGCGACCTTGTGGATCAACTGGAGATACAGCTGCAAGATCAATACCTTTTTCACGAGCAAGTTTACGTGCTGCAGGAGATGCAATTACACGCTCGCCAGAAGTTTCTTCCACAACTGGTGCTGCTGGTGTTGGTGCAGCTACTGCTTGAGGAGCCGCTGGTGTTGGAGCTTCCGTAACTGGTGCTGCTGGTGCAGGTGCTGCCCCTTCGCCCGCTTCTACAACTGCGATTACTTGACCTACAAGAACAGTATCGCCTTCTTCAGCTAAAATTTGTGTTAACACCCCAGCTTCTTCAGAAATGATTTCAGCATTTACTTTATCTGTTTCAAGTTCAACGATGAATTCACCTTTTTCCACGCGGTCTCCCACTTTTTTAACCCACTGTGCAATACTACCTTCTGTAATCGATTCTGCTAATTCAGGGACTTTAATTTCAGCCACTTTCATTTCCTCCTTTGATTAACGTGCATGCGTATCATGCACATAAAAGGGCTACCGCCTTAGGCATGTAGCCCAGCTTCCAGTAATAAAAATATATTTAGTTTACTTTTACCGTTTCAGCAACTGCTTCTTCAATTAGAGCTGATTGAGCTGCTTTATGAGAATCTGCATCACCTTCTGAAGTTGAGCTCATTGCAGGACGACCTACATAACGAAGCTTTTTACCTTCAGATAGTTCATATAATGTTTCCAATGCGTAATTCCAAGTACCTTGGTTTTTAGGTTCTTCTTGTACCCATACGATTTCTTTAGCGTTAGGATACTTAGCAATAATATCAGCAACTTGCGCTGTTGGGAATGGGTAAAGTTGCTCTACACGAACAATGTGTAAGTGATCGAAGCCTTCTCCATCTTTCACGCGGTCTGCTAAGTCAATCATTACTTTACCTGTACCTAATACAATTCGTTCAACAGATTTAGTTTTTGAACCTAAACCTGGTTGCTCGATTACTTCTTGGAATGAGCCATTTGCTAATTGTTCAGCATTTGCTGCAGCTAATGGATGACGAAGTAACGATTTTGGTGATACAACCACTAATGGACGCACACCTTCTGTTTCCAACAATGCTGCTTGACGACGTAATAAGTGGTAGTAGTTCCCTGCATTCGAGCAGTTTGCAACAAACCAGTTATTTTCAGCAGACATTTGTAAATAGCGCTCCATACGGCTTGAAGAGTGTTCAGGACCTTGCCCTTCGTAACCGTGAGGTAAAAGAATGACGAAGCCAGATTTTTGACCCCACTTAGAACGTGCCCCTGAAATGAAGTTATCAAACATCACTTGAGCCATGTTCGCGAAGTCACCAAATTGCGCTTCCCATACTGAAAGTACGTTACCTTTTTCTAAATTGTAACCGTATTCAAAGCCAACAACCCCAGCTTCTGTCAATGGTGAGTTGTGTACTGTAAATGAAGCGCTTGCACCAGAAATGTGGTGAAGTGGTGTAAATACGTTACCGTTATTTTTGTCATGTAACACTAAATGACGTTGTGAGAATGTACCACGTTGAGCATCTTGACCAGTAAATCGTACTGGAGTGCCATCTTGAATTATTGTTGCGTATGCTAATGTTTCAGCATGACCCCAATCAATTTTTGCAGATGCAAATGCATCACGACGTTTTTCTAAAATTTTGCCTAATTTCTTTTGTGGCTCGAAGTTTTGTTCAAACACAAGTAGTTCTTCGTTAATCGTTTCTAAACGCTCCGCACCTACTGCTGTATCGATTTGTGGGAAATTAATTTTTAATTCTTCTGGCATTTCTAAATGTTTATGTTCATCTTTTTCTGCCATTTCTTTAACGTGATCATAAGCAACCTGCATCTCAGCATAAATAGCTGAATCAAGTGCCGCAACTTCATCAGCAGTAACTAATCCTTCTGCTACTAACTGCGCTCCGTATAATGCACGAATTGTCTCATGTTTCGAAACAAGTTTGTATGTTTCTGGATTTGTTACAGTTGGGTCATCTGTTTCATTATGACCATGTCGACGGTAACCAATTAAGTCAACAACAATATCTTTTCCGAATTTTTGACGGTAGCTTGCTGCAAAACGACCTACTTGAGAAACAGCTTCTGGGCTGTCTGCGTTCACATGAACAACTGGTACTTCATAACCTTTTGCTGGGTCAGAAGAATAGACAGATGAACGTGAGTCTTGAAGCTCTGTAGTGAAACCAATCATGTTATTTGCAATGATATGAATTGTCCCACCTGTTGAGAAACCTTCTGTTTTCGAATAGTTTAACACTTCTGTAACAATACCTTGACCAGGGAATGCAGCATCACCATGTACAAGAATACCTAAGCCTTTAGCTGGATTATGCACAGCTTGCCCTGGTTTTGATGTATCATCTTGTGTTGCACGAGTAGAACCTAATACAACTGGGTTTCCAACTTCTAAGTGAGAAGGGTTATAAGCTAGTTTTACGTTCATGCCTGATTCACGAGTATATGAAGCACCCATGTGGTATTTCACGTCGCCAGTCCAACCTTTTGTAATTTCAAGTCGACCATGCTCTGGCATAAATAAATCGTTTGAAACATGTGCAAAATCTGAGAACATCATGTCATATGGTTTATTTAAAATATGTGTTAGTACATTTAGACGGCCACGGTGCGCCATTCCTATACGAACATTTTCAACATTGTTTGCTTCTACTGTTTTTAAAATTTCATCAAAAAGGACAATTTGAGTATCTAAACCTTCTCCAGAGAAACGTTTTTGACCAACAAATGTTTTGTGAATAAATTTTTCAAAGTTTTCAACACGTGTTAAACGATCTAATAACGCTTTTTTCTCATCTGAAGTTAGTGCTTGTTTTAAAGAACCAGATTCGATTTGTGCTTGAATCCATTCACGTTCTTCAGTTGCTACAACATGCTCATATTCAAAAGCTACTTTATCTGTATAGACAGATTTCAAATAGTCAATAGCATCCTTACCATTTTTCACGCCCGCTGGCACATCTTTGAAGAAGATAGCAGCAGGTATTTCTGCTAAATCCGCAGGACTTAAGTTGAACGCACTTTCTTCAATTTGTGCTGTTTGAAGTGCACGATTTTTCAAAGGATAAATATCTGCAGCTAAATGCCCTTTAGAACGAATTGCATCAGCTAATTTAACAGCTGCCAATACCTTTTTATAATCGCCAGCAGGAGCTGCTGAACCACTTACTACAGCTACTTCACCTTCTACTTCTACTGGTGCACCAAATTGTTGGAATAATGATACTAACTCCGGTTCTACTTCTTCAGGAGACTGTAAGAATAAGTCGTATTGCTCCATCACATATCCTAAGTTAGGACCAGAGAAAGCTGACCATGGAGAACTTACAGTTGTAACGTTGTTCGACATGAAAAATGACCTCCAAATTTTGCCTATCGGCAGTTCCATTAATTAAATTACAATTAATTATATAATATTATCCCGTTCTTTTAAAGGATGTTTGACACAAGTTATCCATATTTTAAAGAACGTTTTTTCCATCTCAATCTTACTACTCTTCACAAAAAATACAACACTTTTTAGCAAATTAAGCAATTTTTTTCCCGAAGGCTAAAAATCTTAAATAAACCGCGCATTTTCTTTAATATTTTAGCGGTATCCTCAACAAGAAAACGGTTCCAACATTTTCTTCACTCTTGACTTCTATCGAAGCATTGTATTTTTCAAGTAACATTTTAGAGATACTGAGACCTAAGCCTGTACCGCCAATTTGGCGATTTCTTGCCTCATCAACCCGATAAAAACGATCAAAAATATATGGCAAATTATTTTCAGCTATACCAATACCGTTATCAGCGATTTGAATTTGCATTTCATCTTCCTGTATCGAAAGGGAAATATTTACTTCCGGAACTTTTTCACAATAACGAATCGCATTTTCTACAATGTTGCGAACTACTTGACTAAGTGCATTAGATGTTATAAACACCGCCCCTATTCCACCATTTTTCGACAGCGTTATTTTTGCTGTTGGGTATAATAGCGCCATTTCTTCTATCACACTTTTAATTACATCTATTGGGTTTGCTTCACTCATCTCATCTTTTTCTTCCCGTCGTGCAAGCTCCAGTAACTCTTCAATCATTTTACGCATTCTTGTAATTTCCGTCAGTGATGTGTCTATTGACTCTTCAAGAATAGCAGGATCGTCTTTGCCCCAGCGTTTCAATAATGAGAGATGTCCCTCTATCGCCTGAATCGGTGTCCGTAATTCATGGGAAGCATCTGCGACAAATTGTTGCTGTTGAGCAAATGATATTTGCAGTTCATTCATCATTGCATTGTACATTTTTAACAAGTCGCCAATTTCATCATTTGATGTATAGGATAGCTGAATTGGTTCATTAAAACCTTGATCCATTACTGTTTTCATTGATGCACGTAATGCATGAAGTGGCTTCGTTAAATAATTTGCTAAATAATACCCAATGGAACCTGAAAGTAATAATGCGCCAACTCCTGCAATGAGCATAGCAGTCAACAAATAACGCATTAATGATTCAAAACGTGTTAACGGATGTATCACTTGAATATATACTTGAAAAAAACCAAGTTGTAACGGTTCGTTCACAACATACGCATCTTTTTTGTCAATAGTCGTCTGGACAATTGACCCCATCGAAGAAAGCGGTGCAGCTTGTGAGGCATTATTAATACGTAAAATTTCAATACCATCATTATTAAATAGTCGGACAGTTTGGTCACGATCGACAATTGATTTCAATAATCCCGTATTTTGCTGAATTTGTTGTATTGAGATGTTTGGCCCTTGTGACTCTAAGAATGAAACGACATCATCTCTTGTTCGTTTCACTTTACTTCCTTCATCATTTAAAAGCCAAGTATGCAGTGATACATATACGACTATACAAATAATCGCATAGCTTATAAAAATAACTGCACTAGATGTTAACATCCATTTTCTTTGTAATGATAGATTGCTTAAGTATTCCTTTATTTTTTTCATTCGCGCATCACGTACCCTACTCCACGAACAGTCTCAATATAGGCATTTGAATTACCGGGTAGTTTTGTCCGTAAATGGCGAATATATACATCAACGACATTTGTCTCGATATCAGCATCATATCCCCAAACAGAAGTTAGAATTAGCTCACGTGTACATACACGATTTTTTTGTTCTATTAATAGCTTTAACAAATCATATTCGGTTTTAGTCAGATCAAGTTTTTTACCTTGAACCAATACCTCGTATGCATCAATGTCAATTTCAATATCCCGAAATTGAAGTGTGTCCCCTCCTATTTTTTCGTTAGGCTCTACACGGCGCAAAATAGTTCGTATACGTGCAAGCAATTCTTCGATTGCAAATGGCTTCACTATGTAATCATCAGCCCCAGCATCTAAACCAGCAACTCTATCCATTACTGCGTCTCTAGCGGTAAGTAAAATTATCGGTACCTGGGATTGAGTACGAACCCTGCGACAAATTTCAATTCCATTAATACTAGGTAGCATCACATCGAGTAATAGCACATCATAATCTTCCGTTGTGGCAAATGCTAGCCCTTCTCGCCCATCGAAGGCAACGTTTACATTATAGCCCTCATGTTGTAACTCTAGTTCTACAAATCGGGCAATATGCTTCTCATCTTCTACTAAAAGTATTTTTTTAGGCATCTGATCACCTTCTAATTTCAAAATATAAACATCATCTTTATTATAGTACTAGCATAACATCAATTAAAAAGCCTGTACCACAAGTAAATACTCGTTTGTACAGACTTTTTTTAAAGTGGTCCAGTAATAAATAAATTATTTTTTCCGCATTCCTTCGCTTTATATAAAGCTTGGTCTGCTAGATCCATTAGCGACTCAAGAGTTGTTGCGTGGTCAGGATAATAAGCAATCCCAATAGATGCAGTAGGTGCAAAGAAATACTTTTCTATAGTCCATCCATTTTTCAATTCATTGCGAATACGGTTAATAATATGCATTATCTGAACTTGTCTTTCATCTGGATTCCGCGTTAAACCCGTTAAAATAATGATAAATTCATCTCCACCCATTCGGATGACTAAATCATGACTACGTACAGATGTTATTAGCACATTACCGAAATTACGGATAAAATCATCACCCATATCATGCCCATAACGATCATTTACATCCTTAAAGTCATCTCCATCAATATAAAGCATTGCAATACAAGTACCTTTTGCATGTGCGTCCGAAAGTAGTTTAGGGAATTCTTTCAATAAAAACCTTCGATTCGGTAACTGAGTTAGGCTATCGTGATAGGCTAAATATAGCAAATCATTTTCTCGTTCTTTTCGATGAGTAATTTCACGTGAAACCATTATTATTTGGGAAATTGTTTCGCGTTCTGTATCATGCACTACCGTTACATTTCCTTCAGTCCAAACAGGCGTACCATCCTTTGACTTAAGCAAAAGTTCAAACTGCGTGTCCGACTTAGCAGTAAAATCATTTAGAAATGCTTGCCACGCTGGCTTACTTTGCTCCTCGATTATACTATTGTAAAACTGTCCCTGTAATTCAACAATCTCATAGCCTAAATACATCCTATAGGACGGTGAAGCATAAATAATAATGCCATCCTCATTGATGATGACAATTAAATCATTTGTATTTTCAGTAATTAATCGGAAAGTACGCTCAATATTTTTCAATTCCGTTAACATTCTCTTCTTGTCCGTAATATCATAGTTAATGGATAAATATTGTTCCACTTTGCCAAATTCATTTTTCAATGGCACAATGGCTGCCTCTACCCAATAGTCTGCATGATATTTGGTGCGATAGCACAGCTCCCCTCTCCAAACCTCCCCCAATACAAGGGATTCGTTGATTGTTTGAAAAACTCCTTTTTTATTATTACGTGGCTCGATAAGATTATAAGGTTGACCAATTAGCTCTTCAGCTGTAAATCCCGAAGCATTTAAAAATAAATCATTAACTTCCATAATCGTGCCTTCGTTATCTAAAATAGCAATAGAAGTTGCGAAATTTAAAGCCGCCTTAAACACTTCGAGACCATGGGTTTTTGAACGTAGCTCTGCCTTTTGCTCGGTAAATTGTGTAAAATCTTGCATGATAAGAAAAATAGCAAAGGAGTTATCACCTTGCATTACTGGTGACAACGATACTAAATACATGCGCTCCTGTTTATCCAATGTATGAAGCTTAATCAGCTTTTCACCAATATTTTCGCCCATTGCAGCCCTTTGTAAATAGTTTTGTATTTTCTCAATTTCCTCATGAGGGATAATAGGTAAGTCAATGAACGGCTGATGTTTCACCATATCATTATCTAAATTAAAATCTTCTATGAAGCTTGTATTTACTTCATATATAGTACCTTCTGCAGATAAAATGACTGTTGAAAAATAAGCATGATCGAACATTGATCGCATAAATAAAAATTTATCTTCAATACTTCTGTCATATAAGATTTCTTTTGTAATAGCTAAAATATAATAATCATCCCCGTCTTTTATTGGCCGGACAGAGGTCTCATATTTTCTAACTTCTGATTTAACATAAGCATAATCCACATAATCGATTTGTTGATGCTGTTCAATAGCTCGGTGATAATTTTCTTGAATAATGACAAAATTCCGACGAGAAGTAACAGCAGACAGCATTTTCCCAAGGGCATTAGTAGATACCAGAACTTGGGCAGCCTGATTTAAGCGAACATATTGATAATCGTCTCCTACTTTTTTCATTAAATAGACGAAATCTTCTCCAATAAATAGTTGATTGAAAAGTTTTTCGCTTAAAAGATATTCCATAATGTCACTCTCCATTATAAAGTCACATATATATAAATTCGTTATAAATGGTATTTATTTATAACATAAAAATTACACTAATATTATACCATATATACATTCGTTTAACTTTCTTGAATTAAGAAAGATTCTATCCTTTTTGGAGAAAAATTTGATGAAATTTTACTAAAAAATCAAGAAAACGATACTAAGGTAATACCATTTTCGCCATTTTGATGTAATATAATACTATAATAGACTTTTTATCCATATATAACATAAGAATACAAAAGGTGTTTTTTCTCTATTATTCTGAATTAACTGACAATTAAACTTATTTTTTGTTTAAAAGAGCAAATTGATTGCACCAAGCAGTAGACTTGTTATATTATATCAATAAAACTAGCCATTTTTCGGTATGGTCGCAAAATCAGTAAGACTGCGGGAGATTATGGATATCATAGTTATAACGTCTAGTTCTTTGGGTTTTTAATTCCAGTACGAATTTTAGTTTTATTCTTTATGCTTTAACGGAATTGTTTTGACTACCCTTGTAAAGGAGGCGTTTCGTATGCTTAAACATCGAGACCTTCATGAATGTACAGAGCTTTATGAGCTATTATCGCATCCATCTGTTTTTCCCTTCGTCCGTCAAAAAGCCAAATCGGCGGATGAATACTGGTTTATGACCAAGCAACTAATCGAAGAAGAAGCGAGAGGGCTCGCTATCTCAAGGACAATTACCGATGATTGGGGGCAACCAATCGGCACCATTAGCATTCATGATGTTGAGGACGGTGCGGGCTTCCTCGGAACGTGGATAGGACTCCCCTATCAAGGGCAAGGTTACAACCAAAAGGCAAAAATGCTTTTTTTGAATGAATTATTTTTTGATTATAATTTCAATACGGTTTTCCTTCGTATTCGAGTAGAAAATATTAAATCACAGCGTGCCGCATTAAAGTTACCTTATGTTGTAGATGCAAATGATAGTCACCCTACATTATTAGCACAAGTTAATAGTGGAGAGGCACAATTTAATTTATATAAAATCCCACGTGACTTGTTCTATCTGACAACTGCCAATCAAACACAAGAAGGCGAAGAACAAGCAATGTAATAGAAACAATCAAAAAAGCAATGTGTACTGTTTATCATAACAGCACACATTGCTTTTTATTTTTTATATTGTAATATTAACTTCGCCATCTCATCTGGCGTTTTCGGTCTTTGGGTTTTTGCCATCGTGGCTGTCATTTCGGATTTTCGCTCGGTTAATGTATATACCGATTTTATGAAAGATTCCTTCGTTAGTTCCTCTTCTTGCAATACTTCGGCATATCCTTGTTTTTTGAATAAGTTTGCATTCAAAATTTGATCGCCACGACTTTTTTGTGCAGAAAGAGGAATTAATAACATTGGTTTATGAAGTGCTAAAAATTCAAAAATAGAATTAGATCCTGCACGTGAAACGACAAAATCGGCTGCATGGAGCAAATCAGGTAATTCAGTTGTCACGTAGTCAAATTGTTTATAGCCAGGCATTGACTCTAAGCTTTCATCTTTATTCCCTTTTCCACATAAATGAATGACTTGGAATGTTTGAAGTAATTCAGGTAAATTATGGCGTAATGCGTCATTTAACACTACAGAGCCAAGGCTTCCACCCATAACTAAAAGAACGGGTTTAGCTGCTGTAAAACCACAGAACGAAAGACCTTTTGCTTTGTCACCATTAAATAATTCTTCACGAATAATGGAACCAGTACATGTTGCTTTTTCATTTGGTAAATGCTGTAGCGTTTCTTCAAAAATAGTGAAAATATGAGAAGCAAAAGGTAGGGCAATTTTATTTGCCAATCCAGGCGTAACATCGGATTCATGTATAACGACTGGTACACCAGCCAATTTAGCTGCCATTACTACAGGTACAGAGACAAAACCACCTTTCGAAAAGATGACCTCTGGCTTCACTTTTTTTATAATACTAAACGCTTGCATAATCCCAGCAAGCACTTTAAAAGGATCTGTAAAGTTCTTCATAGAGAAATAACGACGCAATTTCCCGCTTGCTATCCCATAGAAAGGGACTTTAGGAAATGCCTCGCCTATTAATTCTTTTTCAATACCTTGCTCTGAACCAATATAGTGGACATCATAACCTAGTTCAAGTAAAGAAGGTAATATCGCTTGGTTAAGTGATACATGGCCTGCTGTCCCACCACCGGTTAAAATGATTGTAAGTTGTTTCACGTAAATTCTCCTATTCCTTAAAAGCCATTGTAGCCAACCGCTACTTTTTGTTTACAGTCTTTTATTTTACTATATGCGAAGGAAAAGATATAGATGAAGCTTTTAATTTTTCAGTCATATTATGTCTACTCTATGCTATACTAATTCATTATGCTTATAAAGGAAGTTACTCACTATGGATCAAACTAAAACGTTAAAACAAAAGTATGCTTTAATTTTAAAAATCATTGTGCCGATTTTAGTCACCCAAGTAGCTATTTATCTTATCTCTTTTTTCGATATTTTAATGTCTAGCCGCTACGGAACAGCCGATTTAGCTGGGGTTTCAATAGGTTCATCCATTTGGATGCCTATTTATACGGGACTTTCTGGTATTCTATTGGCGATCACGCCGATTGTGTCCCAACTCGTTGGAGCAAAGAAAGAACACGCTGCTAAAAAGGCTGTACAGCAAGGCTTATATGTTGCACTTGTTCTTTCTGCCATAATATTTATTTTATTATTTTTCGGGCTCGATTGGATACTTGGAAATATGCAATTAGAAGAAGCAGTACATAACATTGCCAAATCCTATATTCATGCAATGTGCGTTGGACTTATACCACTTTTTTTATTTTTTGTCCTACGTTGCTTTATCGATGCGTTAGGTCAAACACGTGTAACAATGATTATAACGCTACTTGCAACACCTATTAATATTTTATTAAATTACATTTTCATTTTCGGCAAATTCGGTGCGCCGGAGCTTGGCGGTGTTGGTGCTGGTGTCGCTACCGCTATTACTTACTGGTTACTTTTCTTTATTACCGTTTGGATAGTAGCCAAGCGGGTGCCTTTTGAACACTTTCATATATTCCGAGAATGGCCTAAGCTGGAATGGTTAAGCTGGAAAGAGATTTTAGTTATTGGTGTGCCAATCGGCATCTCCTTATTTGCGGAAACAAGTATATTTTCTGCCGTGACGATGATGATGAGTAGCTTTAGTACTGAAATTATTGCTGCACATCAAATCGCAATTAACTTTACATCGTTGTTATATATGGTTCCTCTTAGTATTTCAATGGGTGTTACGATTTTAGTAGGTTTCGAAATTGGCGCTGGTCGACTACGTGATGCAAAAATTTATAGTTATTTATGCGTTGGGACTGCCATTGTATTTAGCTTTTTTTCAGCTTGTATTCTTTACTTACTACGCGAACAAATCGCGACAATGTATTCAACGGATCAGTTAGTTTTAAAATATGCACAACAATTTTTAGTATTTGCTGCCATTTTCCAGCTATCAGATTCTATTCAGGCTCCAGTACAAGGAGCTTTAAGAGGATACAAAGATGTAACGATAACATTCATTATGGCGATTATTTCCTATTGGATTATCGGATTACCTACAGGTTATTTACTAGCTAACTATACTGACTTCGGGCCAGTTGGATATTGGCTTGGGCTTGTAGCTGGCCTATCTGCTGGAGCTATTACATTATTAATACGCCTACTGCTCGTACAAAAAAGATTCGTTTTACGATAAATACAACGCAAAAATGTTGAATATGAACATTTTTGCGTTGTTTTCTATATCAAAGACTAAAGTCCTTACTATCGGAGAATCCCTGTACGAATAATCGAAACTTTCACTTTCGGTTCTAATGTAAGTGATGCAAATTGCTCGTGCCAGTCATCCTTAAGCATTTTTGGATGATAGGCACGAATATATCGACCTATCGCTAACGTATCTGACTTCTGTTCTTGTAGTATTAGAAGCACTTCCTCAAAGTCAGCTTGAATTCTTTGTTGAAAATTATCTTCTAGCGCTTTTAACGTATCCTTCTTATACAAATGATTCTTTGAAAACTCATCAATTTCTAAATCGATCTTATAGTCCATCGTTATTTTTCCCATGGCTTCGTTGATTGTCCACTTTCTTTTTAAATGAATGACCTCTGAAGTGACAGGTATTTCCTTATCATTTAAATTCATCATATATTCAATACGTGCATGTTGACTTGCTTCATCCATTAATAAAAGCATACTTAACGATTGTTTAGGATTTAAGATTTTCCCTGTAAATACCTGACCAGAAAACAAAGCAACCCCTGCTGCATCTGCTATATTTTTTTCTTCATTCATTTTTATATAGGGGATTGATATATCTATTGCATCATCAAACAGCGTCGAGCCAATCATTTGTAAATCAAGTTTAGGGTAAATTGTATTTTTCTCAGTACTTTCAATAAAGCGCTGATAGTACCCCCCTGCATTGTCTGTTACTTCCTTAGTTAACTCAATAAAAGGCTTTACATCCCCTTCAGTCAACGCAACTTTAATAGATATCGGATTTTGAGGATCACGAAAATAAATATCTAAAATATCATAAAGAGGTTCTTTTACAGTATCACTTGAAATGAGCAGTGTCGCTAATTCAGACAAATCTAATGTTTGTTCCACTTTCATGTCCGCTTTATTACGGATATCGCGTGGAGAAATACCTTCCGCTTCTATTACCATTATTTTGCTTTTGTTATCAATTAACTTAGGGTAAGCGTAATATCCTTTATATTCTCCTACTTTCCCTTCAACTCCAACGAGTGACACAACTGACGAGTTTTTATATAAACGCTCATCCCAACAACCAGCGAGGAATACAATCAACAGTAATATTATCCCTTTTCGATGCACTCTTTCCCCCTCCATTTATTCCAAAAAATAATGAGTATCGGCAATAGAAAGGTAAAAATTAAAAATATATAATGGAAGGAACTTTTCATAAATTCAATCACTCTAAATTTAACAAAAAAAAGCGGGACAATTGCTAGCAACACATGATAAACAATAATTTGCAACTTAGGTCGTTTTCTTTCTTTTACAAAATGGATGATTCTAAAGGTAAAATTCACAATCATTACAGTCACGATTGACCAAGATAACCAAATATACACAAAGAAAATATCAAGTCGCTTCACAAATGTCACTTCTTGCGATTTTAAAATATAAATGATCGGCTCTGGCACTAGTTTAATTTCCTCAATAGTAAAAAACATTTGAGAAAAAAGCACTGAGATTAAATAAAATACAAAAATTACAAGCTGATATATAAATATCGGCTTGCCCTTTAAAGTTAACTCCTTTTGTAAAAAGGGGCGAAATATTAAAAACATTTCTGCGCCCATAAATGCAAATGCTCCATGAATAAAGCCCTGAATGATTTCTTTTTTATTAGTAAAATCAAGCGGAAATAAGTTTGTCCAAGTGAGATCTGGTACCGCTAGCATTAAAAAAATGATAAATATAAATACGAGCGGAATAAGCATCACACCAATATTGATTACTGTTTCTGGTCGACTTAAATTGGCATATAACGATAGTGCCACAATAAAAAAGATGACAATCCATTCGGGTGTTTGAGGTAAAACCCATGATGCTAATACAAATTCCATATAGGCTATAAATGACGCCAACATTAAAAACCAGTAAATTTTATAGACCCATTGAAAAAATGTATTCAAATAAAAATAACGATAATAACGTTCAAAAAATATTAATAAAAAATAATGCCATATTGCTGCTACGATAAATAGCACCCAAGCCATATTTCTACTTTCACTAATTAATGGCGTTTGAAAGGATATATAAATAAATCCTGTTTCAATAAAAAATAATAGTAAAAAAAATTGTCCTTTAGATAGGGAAAAATTCAAGGTGTATCACCATTCTTTACGCTATTATCCTTCGGAGGACTAAACGTTGTGACTTGGACAGTTGGTTTGAAATACGGCCCTCGTACAAACACTTTGTATAATTCCTTTGGCTGAAATGGCACAATTGGAGCAAAGTATGGTTGTTTCAAAGAACTTAAATTAATCAAGTGAATCAATAACACAACAACGCCAATGACAATACCGAAAAAACCAAATAATGAGGCGAGCAACATAAATGGAAATCGAAGCATACGAATTGATGTATTTAGCTCTACGGAAGGTACTACATAGCTTGAAATTGCGGTTAAAGCGACTACTATCACCATTAAATTTGATACTAAGCCAGCACTTACAATAGCATCCCCTATTACTAATCCTCCCACGATGCCTATTGTCTGACCTACTGATTGTGGCAATCGTATACTGGATTCTCGAATGAGCTCCATAATAATTTCTAAAATAAGAGCCTCGATTAACGGTCGATAAGGTATTTCATTTACGTCACTCTTTACTTGATTACTCAACTCTAAAGGAAGTACTTCAAAGTGAAAACTGATAATCGCAATATAAAATGCAGGTAAGAAAACAGCTGCAAGAAAAGACATTAACCGGACTATCCGATAAAAGGAACCAACCAACACACGACCATTATAATCGTCAGGCGATTGATAAAAGGAAAAAAACGTTACAGGTGCTATTAAGGCAGTTGGAGAAATATTCGTTAACAATACGACTTTACCTTCTACTAAATTAGCCACAACGCGATCAGGTCTCTCCGTATTTAGCAATTGTGGAAAAGGCGACCAAACAGAATCCTCTAACTCATCACTTAATTGGCCAACACTATAAAAATATTCAATGTTAATGGCGTCAATACGTTTTTCAATCTCATCCAAAGTTTCAGGCTTTATGACCCCATCAATATATAAGTAATACGCTTTCGTATTTGTCTCTTTACCGATTGAAAAAGATTTAACTACAAGCGCTGGATTATGAATTCGTTTCCGTAATAATGCTAGATTTGTTTCGAGGCCCTCGACAAGACCCTCATGTGATCCTCGAAGAACATGCTCATTATTAGGTTCGTCAGGATTTCGTTGTACTTGGTTCACAACAGTAAGAGAAAGCATTTCACCAGATTCAGGTATAACAATTAGTGTTTCGCCATTACAAATGTGCTCAATAGCTAGTGGTAGAGAAAATGGCTCAAGTGTGGTTATTAACGTTTCACTCCAAAAGGGCTTGTTTGTATCTAAACGTGCATAAATAGTATCGAGTACTCTTTGCACTTCTTTTGCATCTACGAGCGAGGAATAAAAGCATAAAATAGCAGACGTTCCTTCTCGCCAGTCTACTTGTCTCACTGTAAAATCAGACGAATGATTAAATGCTTTTTGTAGGCTTTTCATCATTAATTCCACTTTATCCATAAAACGCCTCCTATACTTGGAAGTATAGGCAAAAAAGGCTTTTCTCAAACTGCTATGTCTTCTTTTTAATTGTTCAGTTTTCTGTTCTTTTCAACATAAAAAGACGCCCAATAAGTCTTAAAGACTTATTGGACATCCCATTATTGCATTGTTTAGTTTCTCGTAAACATTGACATTATTATTTTTGAATAAATTGTTGTGTCCAGTAGTTTCCAGACTTCACATAACCAACACCAATATGTGTGTAATTAGCATTTAAAATATTAGCGCGGTGACCTGGTGAATCCATCCAAGCTTGTACTACCTCTTGAGGTGTACGTTGACCTTGAGCGATATTTTCACCGGCACTCTTATAAGTAATACCTAAAGCTTTCATACGATCAAATGGTGAACCGAAAGTTGGGCTAGTATGTGAGAAATACTTTTTCGATTGCATATCTTGAGATTTTTCTCGAGCAGCAGCCATTAATTTATCATCTGTTTGTAATGCTTTTAAACCAGCTTTTGTACGCTCAGCATTCGTTAATTTTACTACCTCTTGTTCAAAAGCACTCACATCCGATGTTGTTGTCGTCGGTGTAGAAGTAGTCGGTGGTGTCGTAGTTGTATTATTTTGTTGATTTGTTTGTTGATTTGTTTGTTGATTTGTTTGTTGATTTGTTTGTTGATTTGTTTGTTGATTTGTTTGTTGATTTGTTTGAGTATCTTTAGATGGTGTTGTCGTATGTGGTTTAGTTACAACCCACTTGTGATTTGACCAATTATTATAATAGTAAACTTTACAGTTTGTAGTCTGATTTGCTGTGTTCCCCTCTGTAGTATTAGAAGCAGCAGAAGCCAACTGAATTGGAGCTGCTAAAAGAAATGTTGCACAAATTGCAGTAAGTGTTTTTTTCATTTTGCAATCTCTCCTCTCTGCAACCTATCGTAAAGTACGATTCTATTAAAAATGTTCCCAACATCTGCTAGCTTCTCCAATAGAAAAGTAGTTTACGTTAAACAGGGGTTTTTTTGTTATAATTTTTAGCAAGTTTCACCATGCTATGCAATACTTACGTTTTATATAGGGTTGACAATACTCAAAATGAAGCTATTTATAGACTATGTTTTTTTAAAAAGAACAGTATATTACTGTAGCAATCCATTAAATGTAGGAATAAAATTTTATAAAATCTGAGATAAAATAAAAAAATTCTGCTCGGACCTACTGGATAGCTTGACGCTATCTTGTAGGTGTACGCGCAGAAATACTCTTAAAACCTATTTTCAGCTTAATTTAATCAATACCAATTACATTAACACGCCCAATATTTTCACCTATTAAAACAAGCTTCGCTGGCATTTTAATGTATTCTGGAAGCCATTGCACCATTCCATAGGCATATTGGAACAGCATTGGATTTTTAACACCTTCGATTGGAACGTAGCCCTTCATCCGATAAACCGAATCTGGCAATGTTCTTACCCAATCCTCAAATTGCTCCTGTGTAAAGTGAACACCGTCGAACTCCACTAAACGAGAGCCTAAATGCATTGATGATATAGGTGCTTTAATAATATTTTGTTTATCGATTTGCACCGTAGCCGTTAAACTTTCAAGTAAATGTAATGGTACACGTCCATTAGTAGTTTGCAAAATAAAAGCATGTGGATTAAAACCTTGTAGCTCATAAACTACTTTAGCTTGCTCCGCTTCGCTTAGTAAATCCGTTTTGTTGGCCAGTAATAAATGCGCATGGCGTATTTGTTCCATAAATAATGTACGAACTTGTGGTGTTAATGTTTCACGATCTAACCATAGCTTAGAGTCTGCAACTGTGACAATACCCTTTACATTTAACTGCTCGGCAAAAATGGGAGAATAGACAGCATCCAATGCTTCTACAGGATGAGCAGCACCAGTAGTTTCGATAATTAGAACATCAAATTCACTATCTAATAGTAGAGATTGAATTTGAGCCTCTGTTTTTTCAGCACCTGAACAACAAATACAGCCTTCTAGCATCTCTTTAAGAGGAACATCCTCTTCCACTGCTTGTGAGTCAAATGGCAGCTTACCAAGCTCATTCATAATAACAGCTGGCTTTAATCCCTTTTCTTTTAGTTGACGAATTACATCTGTCAGCATCGAAGTCTTACCGCTTCCTAGAAACCCACTAAATAAATATACGTCCTTCACAATCATTCCTCCTATAAAAAAAGCCGTCGCATAGGCCGTACGAGACGACTTGTGCGACAGCTACTGTGTTAGTTAGTTTTTTTCTCAGTTTCATCTTTAGCATCAGAAATCAGTTCTTTTGCTTTTAAAAGTTGAGGATCTTCTGATTTCATTTTTGCACGTAACGCATCCATTAATGCATAAGTTGTTTCGTTCGATAAAATACCTGTTTCTTCAAGCTTATTGTCAGCTTGCAGTTTTTTCACCGCACGCTCTGTAAACTGGTCAAAGATACCGTCAGCTTTACCAGGCTCATATCCTAGCACCTCAAGCATTTCTTCAGCCACTTTAATTGAGTCTGATTGCAAGCCGTCTTTCATTTCAATCGTTGGATCTATAATTGGTAAAGAAGCATATGCAGGATAAGCAACTTTTACATCTGGTTCAATACCTTTTTCATTAATCCAGTTACCGTTTGGTGTTAACCATTTACCAGTAGTGAATTTTAAATTAGAACCATCTTTTAACGGCGTAACATTTTGTACTGTCCCTTTACCGAAAGAAGTTTCACCAACAATTTTAGCACCAACTGACTCTTTTAAAGCGGCAGCTAAAATTTCTGATGCAGAAGCACTTCCATTATCAACTAATACAGTTACAGGTAAATTGTACTTTTTCCCTGCTGCAGCATTCGTAATTTCAGGCTCTTCATCTTTTTGTTGCACTTGCACAATCGGTTTACCTTCTGGCACAAATAAATTAGAAATTTCAACTGCTGCATTTAAATACCCACCAGGATTTTGGCGTAAATCAAGGACAATCCCTTTCATGCCTTTTCCTTCGTATTCAGCAAGTATTTTTTCTAGCTCTTTTGCTGTTTCTTCACTAAACGATGTAATTTGAATATGCGCAATATCTCCATCTAGCATTTCACCATACACCGTTTCAACAGGAATATCATCCCGAACAATCGTCATTTGAATTGGCTCAGCATTTTCTCCGCGTTTCACAGTTAGTTTAACAGGAGTACCTTTTTCACCACGAATTAGTGCAACTGCTTCAGAAGCGCTAAATCCTTGTATACTTTTGCCGTCAACAGTTAAAATGATGTCTTTTGGCAATAATCCCGCTTTTTCAGCAGGTGAATTTTTAATAGGTGACACAACAGTAATAAAACCATTACGTTCTTGAATTTCAGCGCCAATTCCCTGGAAGCTTGAAGATAATCCAGAGTTAAACTGTTCTGCTTCATCTTTCACCATGAAATCAGAATATGGATCTTCTAATGCATCAAACATGCCGTTAATAGCACCATCCACTACTTTTTCATCATCAATATCTTTGTAGTATTTGTCTTTTAGCATATCAAATGCTTCGTATAATTTTGTAAATTCCGCACGTTCTATCGGAACTTTTACTTCTACTACTTTCTTTTCACCGAATGTTAACGCAAAAATTGTTAAGCCTGCGGTAATTAAGATTGTAAAGAACATCAGCATAATAAATTTAAACGGTTTCATCTGAATAAATTGTCCCGCTGGTTTTACCTCTACTTGCTGAGTTTGCTCTTGCTGTTGTTCTAAACCATCTTTTTTCTGTTCATCCATCTTGATTGTCACCACTCTCATATACACTAACTTGTTGTCACACTATTACCATCTTAACAGGTTATAGAGAAGACGAAAAGAAAAAGCGTGTCAAAATTTCATGACAGCTCTTGTCCCTCTATTAACTTCATAAAATTGCACCTTAAAAACGTCGTTTTTCCTAGACAATTTTCTCTGAATAGAACAGCATCTCTATAAAAGCTTTCTATTTGCAATTTATAAATAAAAAGCGCCTCAGATACCTTCCTGAGGCACATCTATGCTCTTAGCTGCTAAGTTTAAAGTATATAATAGTACTGCTTTTCTATTTTACTCATTTCCTATATGCAGTCAACTAAAATACTCATAGATTTTGTTTTATAGTAATTAAGCTTCTACAATATATGTTACTAGTGCTAATTTAGCTGTTTTTATTTTATTTTCTGCACTTTTGGCAGCAGATAGACCTGTAAATGTTCCCGTTTTCACACGATATTGCGCGCCATCCTGTTCAATATAAGCAACCCAGCCAAAACGTTTCTGCATTATATCTACTACGCTGACAGCTGCATTACGATTACTATATGTTCCAGTGATAATACGGTACTTCATTGACTCGGTTGGTGGTTTTTCGGGCTGTGGCGTATCAATACTTGTAATCATTTTCAAAAAATTAGTCCAGGAGACTTTCCCCGCACGTATATTTCTCGGACAGTTTTTGCCACTGAAATAATGATGCTGAACGACATTTTGGATTGATATATTTTCATCTTTCATGATTTTTGCTATTAAAGCTGCTGCATTTTCTACAGCCTTATTAAAATTGCCATCACTATTTACACATATTTCAACCTGAATTCCTTGCGTATTTCCTATATAAGTTCCCGCTCCCCAGCATTCCCAATAGTGCTCAAAAGATTGTACTGCCTCATGATCATCTACTTGCCAATGCCAGCTTGCCGCTCTGCTATTACCATTAATTTGTAGTCTAGCATGGGCATCTGCATCTGCTCCTACGCTCGTATTATCGGTTTCATGGACAACAATATATTTTTTTGCATTGTTTTTCCCATTCGTAATCTTGGCTGCTTGATTTGCGGATACTAATTTTTGTCTTATTGATACCACGCGATTACCCCCCTCCTATTAAAATACATTTCATATCTTTATAGTGATTCATTAGAAAACCGACTACTTAAATTGTAATCGGTCCAAATAACGAGCATTATTGTTTAACTTATTGCTCTAGTCTCGTCACTTGCCATTAGTAACATCCATATGAAATGATGTTTAATTCTATAGTATGCGCTATTGCCAAGTTCAGTTGTGTTTTTATATCCACTCTATTACGTAAAACGCCTAAAGCTATTGCATCTCACCTTTTGATTTATTGTTGCGTCATTCCAAAGGTGGTTTTGTTACAGAACATCATTTTTTCTGAAATTGACATGAACGAAAATCATCTGCAAGTGTTGCTCTTTAAAATGCCCTTCAGCATACTATTTAACAGAATGTCTCAAGAAAGCATGATATCCATTCCCCTTTTTTGTCTCGGGCGCATAAGATAGTCATAAGATAACCGAGAATTAAAAGGAATTAGGGAGGGCTTTACAATGAACAACAATCAAAACAATTCAAACCAATCTACGGATTCACTCGATATTTACGCTGCAAAGCTTGCCTATATAGGGACGTCCATTTCAACATTAGGAGATGGCATTCAAACCATTGCCGCGGGGCTCACTTTAGAATCATTAAAAAAAGCAAGCAACCAAAGTTCACAAGACTTACCGAACCAAACAAAACAGACAGAAAACATGCAAAAGCAAATCGATTATTTAATAGCTGAATTAAAACATATAAAAAAATATTTGAAATAAAATACAAGCATTGATCGTCAAATATCTTTAGCCATGCATCTAACCCATTTACATAATTAAAGCTCCCATAGTGAATTGTGAAAATCCGTAATGAAGCATTCATCCAAACCTCTATAGCTAGAGGTTTGGATTTTTTGTTGAATGAACAATAACTTGGTGCATTCTCATTAAATTCTCCAATTCATCATTATATACAGTTATATATTTTAGAAGAGGACAAACTAGAAATTTGGTCAATTAAGCAATGTGAAAAGGTGAAAATCAATCTTACAATCATGCTGATGACACATATTTCAATCACTACCATTTTTCCAATTAGCTTCCATATAAGACTTTTTTATGTTACAATTTTTGTAAATATTTCTTTGTAACAAAGTGAGGTGAACCTGGCATGTCCTATATGAACGATTTACAATACTACTTAGACAGTAGTTCTATCGGTGTTATTGTAGAAATTTTATTGGTTACTTCTTGTATGGCAACAATCGTTTTTATTGCAACTAAAAATCAATATATCTCTTATTTATCATCGGCACCTATATTTTATTTCATTTCTAAATGGTTCTATCAAAATACGCATTTAATTTTCATCGTACTTGCGATGACTGTACAAGCACTAATTATTTTATGTATCCAAAAGAAACAAAATAGTAATGAAGAAGCCTTAAAGAGCGAAATGATAAAACAATGATTCTACTTTTTATACTGGACTTGCATATAGGACAGAATTAGCTAGAAGTAAGTCCAGTGTATTACATACATAATGGAGGATACTCGAAATGAGCCGAACAGTCACTTTTGCTGTAAATACTAAATATGAAGAAAGAATACAAGAGACATTTACTTTTGCACAATTAGGAATTGACGAAAAGATGAATAACGAAGAAACGAAAATGACCATAGAAAAAATCTTTGAATCGTGGGTTTATACAAAACTCAATATTTCTTACAGTATCGTTTTCAATATGGATAGTGAATAGCGTTTTGTATCCATGTATTACGATAAGTTGTGATGAATCACTGACAATCCTTAAATACTGCTCTTCCCCAGTATTTATTGACTCCCCTAGTTAATAGCTCAGTATACCTTGCGTCTTTTCCGTAATATCCCATTTCACATGGTACAATGAATTAAAAAAAGTACTAGCTCGACTAGGTAGGTGAAGTTGTAAAAATTTATTATTTTCACGATACTCTTCATTGTGCTATGTCCATATTGCCTTGTGCAAATTAAGAAACAATTTTATGAACATAAAGTTCACAACTATTTAATAGAAGAAATCAAGTATACAGAAGGTGATATTCAATCAATTGAATGCCAATGGTATTTAGGAGGATTACCAAACTATTCGGTGGATGTTATTTTTACGGATGAGCCAGATGTTGTCTATATTTATTTTGTTCATCATAAAGAACACATAGGTCAGTTTGAACACTATACAATTTACGGCAAAACGCTGCCGCCAGAACAATTAAAACATTATAAGCCTTATGATTATTAGCTGACACCAAAACATGGATACAATACATCTATTTTTATAGTCGTGATTTTTTTGTTAGATCACTTGTTATGTATATAACTGTCTTTAATGAAACATTTAAAGGTTTGGATTTTCATTATAGTAGCTGTCCTTCTTAAATCGGGAAATTTGGGCATCAATAATTTTTTTGAAGAGGTGATTGCATGGAGAGGTTTGAAGTTTCATTTAAAAATAAAGCTGTAAGGGTTTGGTTTTACACGGTTTTCCCCGCAATAATCATTGCCATAGCACTTTTTATAATTTTGCCTTATGAACAAAATCGATATGCTTCATTAGGTCTTTCAGCTGTTACCACTTTGTATTTTATTTGGTTCGCGTTTTATTTAAAAAAAAATCGCAATTAATGGCTATCGCTATCCCTCGCGCAAGATTGTCTTGCTTTAGTACATAAAATTTTGAACTCCCCTTTGAACACTTTGATTCATTTGCAAAAAAGAGGCGCGTTCCATCTATGGTACGCGCTTTAGAATGAATCGATTATTTTTTCTTGTTCCTTAACTTTTTTATTAAATCATCAAAGTATTGGACTGCTTCGTGCACAGCAGATTTTTTAGCTAATTCAATTCCCTTTTGGATAGAACGATTCGCCTCATCTAATTTTTTTGCCTTCATTTGGGCATCTGCGAGGCAATACCAATAATACCAAGCATCCATTTGTGAAATTTTATCGTGATAAAATTTTTCGATGTTCGGATAGTATTTCGAATAGGAAGCTTCATCATAAACTAACTTTTCGCCATTCCATTTTAGGACATCCACTAAATAGCTATCACCAATGTAAAGTTGCCAAATTGCTATAGCCACTTTTTGTTTTTCATTTACAACATCCATTTTATTATAAGGAATTTCTGCAATCTTTTTTAATGAATGATTACCCCATTGGAAAACTTCAAGTTCACTTCCGATTGCTGCACCGATTGTAACACTGAATAAATACTCTTTTATGCCATCACCTGTAATGTCTATCAAACCAGAAAAGTCCAAACTTACACCTTCCGTTATTGTTTCCCACACCTTTTGCCATCCGGTCTGGTCCTTTTTGAGAACAATTGCACCAAAATGGGAAGGAGCAGGTTGATCTTTTGCTTTTATTTCAAACGTAAAAATGATTTCTTCCTGCCCATCGTTGTTAAAATCATAAAATTGAATGGACTTTGTGGAGACAGGCATATTGGGATTGATAAGTGAGGAGTTCGTCGGCATAAATGCCTTAACAATTTGCATGAAATCTTCTTCTTGTTGCTCATTCGCGTGAACAACAAGCGATAAAGCATTCACAACCACGAGTGACAGCATTGAAATTAGCAATATTTTCTTCACCAACATATCTCCTATTCAAATAAAAACAATGATTATTTGTAGTATGGACGAATTTAGTGAAGTAATGCTTTTTTCAAAAAGACCGCAAAAGAAGCAGTTTTTAAAGTGGATACCATTCACAAGATTTTAAGCAACTTAATTTCTTACTAGCTCACCACATAATAGAGAACATGTTATCAATAGTCTATCGTATTTGCTATTTGAACAAGCGTTTCAGCTGTTACTTTATCTGCCACATCTCTATCAATACTAAACACGTATTGCCAATTATCTCTTTCGATAACTAATAAATTAAATCCAATTTTCGGATTATCAATATAAAGTGCATTATTACCATTTTCCAATTTGAAAACATTTGACATATACTTTTCAAAGTTGATTTTTTGCTCAATAGGTCGAATATCAATTTTATAATGGTTTTGAGGACATTCATCACTTATCATCATTACTTCTAAATGATGATCAGAATTAAACCGTCCAAACTGATGTGTAAAGGTTATTGGTGGAACCCGAAGTGGCAGTTTAAGTTCTTGATTAAAATATTGTTCAAAATCTTTTATTGCAGCTTCAATAGTTTTGTATCCTATTTCAGGAAGAAATTGCTCTATCGGTTGAGGACGATCATTTAAATTTGCATAAACTGATTTATTAATTGTTCCATATAGGAAAATATTTACGAAAAACAATGAAAGCAGTATATTTTTCGCCATTTTTATCGCTCCTAAATTATATTTAAGTATATTTTCTCCAAAAAAATGAACACTATCCTTTCTTACTTCTGATGTAAGTGAAGGATTGTGTTCTATAACCTAAAAATTAATAATTTCCATAACAGTGGTTAGGAACATTGCGATGGTTAATAATATCCATAAACCAATTAGCAAAAAGTCCGAGATTGTTTTTTTGCCTTTTTTTAAATCTTGTATTTTAGTCACTAGCATTATTATAGCTACTATTGTCATAACGATATTCGTAAGATGAGCATATCTAAAACTAAGTAGTGCAAGCAGTAAAAGTACAACACCAAAAATAATTTTTATCTTTTGAAACTTCGTATACGATTTTTTCATCTTTTCTGCTCCCTTCAATCAATTTCTGTGCTCAACCTTCTCAGGTTCAATGCATAAATGGCTTTCATGCACATCTTATACAAGTGGAATACTTTTAATAAGCAAGTTAATGTGCCACTTTCACGAACTTAGTATATATATGCGATGATTGTAAAAGAAGCGATTGCCCTAATTCGCACAATCGCTTTCCTTCGTTTTCAATGAAATTAATGTCCAAAAAAATCCACTTTTGTTTTAGCATAACTTGAATTAAAAATAACCCCTTCGCCATTTAACCATTGGACATTATCTATTCCGAGTACATCTAGATCGTCAGGAGTGGAACTACTTTCATGTGTTATTATTGTTACCTTATCTTTGTTTATCTTCTTTATCACTCCAGGAAAAGTGGTGTTGCGATAAAAGTTGTATATATGGGTAGTTTCTCCTAATGTGGCATTTCGATGTTCGATTGTCAATGTTTCTTTTCCAGATGGTGATGTAACAGAGTCAATAGTAAAATCCTTAATAGAATGAACGAAAATAATTACTACGAGGATTAGAAATGCAATAATAGATATCGCAATTAACTCAAAAGTACTAATATTAAAAGATCTAACGAACAAAAAAATTGCAATGACCGTTATCATTGCTGGGATTGGTATTCCTGAATATTTAAGAAATGCAAAATAATAATGATTTATACTTAATTGAAAAATAAGCAAATCGACTGCTAAAACAAAAATTAACAAAAGTGTCGTAGGTTTTTTCAAGGTTTTTAACAATTAATCATACCCTTTCGCACTTCTAGTTAGCAGTTTGCAATCTTTTACGAAATACAATTAGCGTTAAAATATTCAAAATGACAGTTACGCCAAGAAGAACTGTTGCAGCAAAAATGACACCTCCTGTTGTGTCCATAAGCGCACTCCAATCCTCAATATTAACGAGATGGTATTGATAGTACATTTGAAAAATAAGAGAAATAGCACAAGCACTCAAACTCAAACTAGAAAGCAATCCCCATATTTTAAAGTCGTTCTTTTTAGATTGCATAAGTCCAACGACAGGAAGTAGCCATGCAATGAGACCAATCACTAAACTGCCAATATTAAGTAAACCAATCACTATAAAACCCCCTCTTCATGCTTACAATTTCCATTTAATTAGCATTTAGACGTTCAGGCTAGACAAATAGTTCCAATTTTCATCTATCCTCTACATCAATTAAATAAATTGCCTTTTCAAATCCCCCACGTTTAGCCTTCTTCTGCTCACGAATTGCTTCTAAATCTTCATAACTTACACCTAACGCATGGATAGCTGTATGTATTAGTTCTAAAAGATCGGCTAATTCTTCAACACTCTCCTGAACGTTATTTGCCTCATGAAACTCTTTCGCTTCTTCCAACATTTTTGCTTTTACTTCTACTAGAAGGTCCTGTGGTTCTAAAATTCTTGCATTATACTTTAAACCATCTGCTTCAATAATTTCTAAAATCTGATCTCTTACTAACTTATTATAAACAGGAATTGTCATTCTCCTTATTAGTGGCATATCACACTTTTATTGTAATATATTTCTAGTTAATTTTTAGCTCTATTCGGTAGTTTATAAATAGGCACAACAACATTCTCTAATGTTAAAGAAAATTTCATATGTAATCGACACTTCGATACTTCTCGAAATATAAATATTTTACAATGAATTTTGAAAATAAGAATAATTAGTAGGAGGAATGAAAATGAAAATAATAAAGCAAAAAACCATCCAGCATACAAAAAATATTAATCCTAAAATTTTATATTATGGATTCCCTGTAATTTTACTAAGTACTTTGAATGAGGATGGAACAGTGAATATTAGCCCTTTATCATCTTCTTGGGCATTAGGAGACTATATTGTATTAGGTGTTGGCATTGGTGGGAAGGCAATTGAAAATTTAGAACGACATCCTGAATGTGTCATTAATATACCAGACCCCTCACTTTGGGAGAATGTTGAACAGTTAGCCCCTTTTACAGGGAAAAATCCAGTTCCTGAATATAAAAAGCAAAATGGCTATACTTATAAAAAAGAGAAATATGATATTAGTGGATTAACGCCTATTAAGGCTACTTTAGTAAAACCTACTCGGATTATGGAATGTCCCATTCAAATTGAGGCAAAGGTTAAACACATACGTATCCCAGACTATTCTCCTCATTTTGCCATTGTCGAAACACAAGCACTACACGTACATGCACATACGGAAATTATTATTGAAGAAAATCATATTGATCCAAATAAATGGAGCCCACTTATTTATAATTTCCGTCATTACTTTGCTCTTGGTAACAAGTTAGGTAACAATTTTCGAGCATAGAAATGTTGAAGACGTAATAGAAGAACTAATAAGCAATTCCACCTAGACAATAAATTTTCTGATACTTAACCGAAAGATTAAATGTAAAGAAAAAGCAATCGACTTCTTCAATGCCATTTTATAAAATGGTCGCTTTTAGTCGGTTGCTTTTTTCTTATTTTAGCGTTTTTATAACCCTTGCTCTATAAGCTACTCTTGCATAGCAGCCTCTACAAACATCCAATATGTTGCCTAATTTCACTTTTCACCTTCCAAGCGATCCTCAATTCGCCCTTCAATCTCTTTCTTTTCTTCGTGCCACCATAATGCTTCTTCGGGATCTTCTAAAATCTCTTTTATTTCAGCTTTCTCTTCAACAGCTGGCGGGGAACCTCGAAGTGCCATGCCTGAAGTATCTTTTAGAAAGATGGAAACAACAATAATACCGACAACAGATGCAAATATAACATAGTAGGCAGGTACCATTTCATTCATCGTTTTGCTAATTAACCATGATACAAGTAAAGGTGTTGTACCACCGAACAATGACGCAGAAATATTAAATGTTATCGCCAATGCCCCATTCCTCACATTTGTAAAAAATAAGGAGGGCAATAGTGCTGGCATTGTTCCTTGAAAAGAAGCGGAAAATACTGCTAGAATCAATAACCCCCAAAATACATGTAATGTGTTTCCGCTACCAATCAAATTAAACGAAGGTATACTTAAAAAGATTAGTCCGATTAACCCCCCTTGAATAATCTTTTTCGCTCCTATGCGGTCACTAAAATACCCCATTAATAGAACAATTGGAATCATAATAACCATTACAATGACAATTAATAAAAGCCCTTCTGCTTCTCCATATCCAAGAACAGCCGTTAAATGAGATGGCATATAAGATAAAACGATATAGTTTACAACAATGTAAAAGAAAACAACAAACATTCCGACAACTATTGCTCTCCAATGAAATTGTAAAATATTTTTTACAGATATATGATTATCATCTTCTGATTTTTTTTCTTTCATTGCTTCAAAAGCAGGTGTTTCTTCTAAATTATTTCGCAAATAAAAGCCAATTAAACCAATAGGGGCTGATAAGAAAAATGGAATTCGCCAACCCCAATCTAACATTGTTTGCTCCCCTAAAATATAAGTAAGTAAAGTAACAAGACTAGCTCCTGCGATATAGCCAACTAAGGTTCCAACCTCAAGACCACTTGACATAAACCCTCTTTTCTTATCTGGCGTGGACTCGGCAATAAACGTCATAGCACCCGAATATTCTCCACCCGATGAAAATCCTTGAACTAAACGTGCAATGAGTAAAAGTACAGTGGCAGTATACCCTATGGATGAATGAGCTGGAATTAAGCCAATACTCAATGTCGCTAGTGCCATCATGACTAAGGTAATAGCTAAGACTTTTTTACGGCCTAAACGGTCCCCGAGCATCCCAAAGAAAATACCTCCAATAGGTCGAGCAATAAAGGCTACAGCAAACGTCGCAAAAGAAAATACTAATTGCATAGGACCACTTACTTCAGGAAAAAATACTTGTCCAATGGTAGCAGCTAAATAAGAGTAAATTCCAAAATCAAACCATTCCATTCCATTACCAACAGCAGTTGCTATAACAGCCTTTCGGGCGGAACTCGTGTCAACAACAGTAATTTCTTCTTTTTTCAACTTTGGTTTCGATTTTCTTTTAAATTTTGGGCTATTAAGGTTATTGTAATCAGCCAATCGAAATCCTCCTCGTTGTTAAAATTAATTGATACTATTGTTAAGCTATCCAATATGTGATTTATTATTAATTCCTTTAAAGTAAAAATCCAAAATCCCATCGAAAATGCCTTACTAATCAAAGTTATTTGAAAAAAGAATAAAAACGAATTCTTATAGGAGCATCAGGAAAACGAAATAATAATGGTCAAACCAGCCAACAAAATAAGCGACTAATACGATAATATATCTGTTTGCCTTTCACTCCTTCCAATTTAAATAAGAAAAGCCCTCCACAGATTATGTGGAAGGCTTTTAAAACATTTGTAAATCAAATCCTACACCTTTTTAAGTTCCCTATAAATATCATTACAAATTTTTCTTTTTAGAAAAAAATCCTTCGAAAATCATATACAAAGCGAGTACAATCCAAAAGCTAAATAACCATGCGGTATTTTCTTTTAAATCAGTAATAATTACAATCGCACCAAATAGCGTAATAAGTATTTTAATGATTAATTTGACCAAAATACATACTCCTTTTTATCGATAGAAAAATAATGATATACCCGAGTCAATTAAACTATTATTTTCAAATGGAAAAATCACTGTTCTTTAATTTATTTGCAATAATTTCACAGCTAATTCCAACACCAAACATTCGTGTCAGGATTACTACTTCAACATAGTATGATGTTGATCTAAATCGTTTGTAACATATCCTTCTTTTCCTGCTCCTATACCAACAATTAACAGAACGAATGAAATACAAATGAGTAAAATAAGAGGGATTGACCATCCACCTGTTATATCATGCAGTGTGCCAACCAACACTGGTCCAACTGCCGCTAAAAGGTAACCGAAAGACTGAGCCATTCCTGACATTTCTGCTGCTTCTTTTCCATCACTTGTTCTTAGTGTGAAGAACATCATGGATAGGCTGAAGGCACTCCCCCCTGCAATTCCAAGAATGATAGCGCAGAAAGGAACTAGCACAGAACTTCCTTGCAGTAGCCCTGCAAATCCAATGATAAATAAGATTGTTGTTGTGATACTTAGACCAACTTGATTTTTCATTTTTTCCGCTAGTACTGGGACAATGAACGTTACAGGGATGAGTGCAAACTGCATTAGAAAAACCATCCAACCAGCAGTATTTGAGTTATACCCTTTCATATTTAAAATATCTGGTAACCATGTGATTAAAGTATAAAACATTAGTGATTGTCCACCCATAAATATTGTTATCTTCCAAGCAAGTGGAGAACGCCACAAACTACCTTTTTTGTTTTTTACATTGACTTGTACTTTCTCACCTTTTTGTCGTTTACTAAGTTGTGGTAGCCACAGCAATAAAGAGATGATTGTCAATACTCCCCATATGCCAAGCGCCCCTTGCCATCCAAAATTGCCAATAGAAGCAATAGGGACACTTACCCCTGAACCAAGCGCACCGAAAAGATTCATGAATATAGCGTATATTCCAGTCATCAAACCTATTTTTTGTGGAAAATTCATTTTTACAATCCCTGGAATAAGTACATTACCCATTGCAATTGCAACCCCAATTAAAATAGTACCAGAAAATAAAGAGAAAATTCCTGAAAATGAGCGAATTACAATACCAATTATAAGTAATATAAGGGCTAAAGTAATCGTTAATTCCATGCCAATCCGATTTGCTATTTTTGGAGCAAACGGTGAAAGCAGTGCAAAGGCAAGTAAAGGTACTGTTGTAATCGTTCCTATAAGAGCATTACTGATACCAAGATCATCTCGTATCAAAGGTATAAGTGAGCCGGCAGAAGTTAAAGGCACTCTTAAATTAGACCCCACTAAGATTATACCAATCAGTAATAACCAACTATTTCTTGTATTTTTATTTAATGTGGATGATATGGCTTCCTTATTCATGTTGTTATTCCTCCATCAATTTAACAATTACTTTTCTTAATGCCTCCATATAGTTTTCAACATAGGTTGCAGCAGCTACTTTATCCTGACTACGAATGGCTGTATATAACTCAATGTGAAGTTCTTCTTCAAATTTAAAAGGCGCATTCATTGTCATTAAATCTTCCACAAACGAATAGATGATTTCTAACAGTGGCTCGTATAAATCAATTAAGAGCTGATTGTTAGAAGCCACTACAACCGCTTTATGAAAACTAATATCTAATTCTATAAAGTGTTCTCGATTACTCTTTTCAGCAGCTTGAAGCGATTCTTGAATATATGATTCAAGTTTTGCTAAATCCGCTTCTGTCCTATGTTCAGCAGCCAACTGGGCAGCCTGTTTTTCTAAAGCTAAGCGCACATCAAGGATTTCAAGCAATGCTGATTTTTTTACATAACGTTTAAGTGCTGCTCCAAGAGAATTGGCAGAGCGTACGGTTGTTCCACTGCCTTGTTTCGTTTCAAGTAATCCTGCATGTACTAAGGCACGAATTGCTTCGCGAAGTGTATTACGGCTGACATCAAACTTTTCCATCAATTCCATTTCAGGAGGTATTCTTTCCCCTACTTGCCAGCTTCCAGATTCAATTAACTGCTCTATTTGAGAAGCCACCTGTTCTACTAGGTTCATTCTGTTTGTTTTTTGAATCATAATTACGCCTCCTTAAATTTGTAGGATGATTGGTATGTTGGTAAAGTTAACATAAAGAAAAAGGATTGTCAATCCGATGTGCATCCTTATTAACATTGCTGAGATATATAGGTAAAGTGCGCATATGAATTTCTAACTTGACGGTAGGAATAAAATTTCGAATTGTAATTTAAAGGAGAATTAAATTAGTGAGGGAATCATCTGCTCTAAGTTTTGATAGTACCGAATTGAGAAAATGACTTAAATTTTGTAGAACGAATAACGCAAAATAAAGATGGACCTCGTTATGTTGGAAATCAACAAATTATAAAAGTAAATAAGATAGATACAAATCTAATTAAATCATAAATAAAAACCACCTATAAAAAACAGGTAGTTTTTTTATTGGCTTTGTGCGCCCATTGAAGGGCAGCGCTGTGCTTTGTAATTTCGATTTTCTCAACATTTAATTCTCTGTCTAAGTTTTTAGCTCAGTATAAGTCCATTAAACGTATTGATTTTACTCACCCTAATTTTCAGAGTATCCAGAATGTATTTTATACAACAGCTTTGCTGAATAGCCACTTCCATGTTTATAAGTTAACCGTTATATAGGTAAAACCGAAAAAAATCCAACAAGTTACTCTAACCTTGTTGGATTTTTACTTTCAACAGATATAATTTGACGATTCGGCCATTCGAGTGCGTGAAGTCGCCCTCCAAATACAGCACCGCCATCAATACCAATAATATTATTGTCACCAAAATAAACATCGTAATTTGTTGGGTCTTGATGTAACTCATATGTTTGTGTATGCCCAAAAATCACCGTTTTCTCGCCTTTATAACCAGTATGAAATTCCTCTCGAACCCATAAAAGTCGTAAGGGGTCTGTGTCCGCTAACGCTACGCCCGGTACAACACCACCATGGACAAAAATTGCATCTTCTAACTCTATATACGTTTCAAAAGTTTCTATAAGCTGTAAATGTTCTTCGAGCTTCGGTAATGTTTGAATGTAACTAGGTAATGTATTAGTGAGAATAGCATCTTCAAAATCTTCCATATGATAGCCATAGCTAGCAAGTGTCGCATCCCCGCCATTGACTACAGCCCAATGATTCCAAGCTTTTGGAGTCCCTAAACGACATGCTTTTAGCATAAGTGCCTCATGATTTCCCAGTAGCACACGTGCCCCAGTGGCTTGTAGCTCAGCAACTATATTCAACACACCACATGAAGCAGGTCCCCGATCAATATAATCCCCGAGCAAAAATAGTTTATCTTGTGTAGCATCGAACTTTACCTTTATTAATAATTCTTCTAAAAGTTCTAATTCCCCATGTATATCACTAATGGCTAAAATACGTGTCATAAAAAGCATCCTTTCTAGTATAACAGGTGTTACTTTTCATTATAGAGAAGAATGTTACAAAATTCGACTTTTTTCGGTTATAAATGATCGCAAAGATACCTGATACTTACTTAATCTCATATATTCTTATATATAAATCAAACTATCCGTGCTTGAGAACAAGTATAATACAATCCCCACAATTCTTATTGATAATTTACGGCTCAATAAAAAACTATAATCTTACCCCATGATTTTTTGATTGAATTATAAAGTAACTATTCGATTCTCCAGTATAATGCCCTACATTATACTCATTTAGATTTATTAAATCCATGTATTGTTTTGGAATAGTACAATCCCACTTTATATCTTCTAACTTAAGCGGGAAGTTGTTATCATTATTGTTAGGGGTATGGATATAAACCCCATCTGATCCAGCATCCTCATCAACTAATTTTTTCATGATTTGCTCCTTTATTTACTGAAACATTCTGTTCTGATATTCCTCTTTTTTATTTTTATACTTTGAAACCTCTTTGACGTAAAAAATTAACGATACCCTGCATAACAATATGGGTTGATGGTATTAACTACTCATTGATTTTGATAAATAAATCGTATAATTGTTAAAGCTATAAATGTTCCAATTAAATTTATCACCCCAAATTTATTCAACTTATTGAATTTAAAATTAATCAGAACTATCATAATGTTTAGCAGAAACAGAACATTAAATTCCAGGTATATAATACTTAATTTTATATTTAAGGCACAAATTATTATGGACAATATAATAATAATATTAAAGTTTTTTAGTGTTTTATTGATATCATTTTTAATAAATTTTATTGTTCTTTTATTTTCAAAAATTAACAAAACCAATATGATTATGGTAACTACTATAATCGATTTTAAAAAAACTATTTGGAAAAATTCGAGCATGTGTGTGCCTCTTTCTTATTTTCTTTTACCGAAGTCAATATATTCATATTTCACTAATGGTCCCCAACTACCATATCTCTTTGCTTTTTTATAATATTGGAAGAAATAGCACTTTACTACCCATACCGCAATACCACCTATGGAAGTACTAAAAACAGTCATCAATTCATTAACAATTACTCCTGATAGAGCTATTGCTACATTCATTTTTGCACCTAATTGAGTAAAATATCTTTTCAATTTAAGAGTATTCTGTTTCCCCTTTAACAAATTAAAAACCATTTTTAGGTTTTCCAGCTTTAATAAGTTTGTTTATCCCATATAATATCTTCATCATATCGATACCCTGCATAACGATATGTGTTGATAGTGTCCATATTATCTGTACCACTTTGAGTTAAAATGTTACCCCATGCGTCATATGTGTAGGATGCTACAAGTTTGCCACTTGCATCTGTCATCCCTAGTACATCACCACGATAGTTTGTAAGGTAATGATAAGGTTTGCCTTCGTAAATCATTGTGAGTGGGTGACCGTTATCATCGTAAACATAACTTTTTACTGCGTAAGAGGTCTTATCCTTTTCATAAAGAACGCGATTGCTATCTCCATCATATGCATAGTAAATAGGTCCATTACTATCAAGTATTAAAATAAAATTCTTCAATAAACTTTAAGCTAAAGTATTAAGCCAATTATCAAAAGAATTTTCAATGGTATTTATTAGATTCTTCTGAGTGGATTCTATTTCCAATTTATACAAATAACAAGTTTGCCCCTCTACAATACCGGTATTTTTCGGTACATCTAAAATACCATCTTCGTAATAAAATTCCCAAACAGTTTCACTTATTTGGTAGGCTGTTACTGAATGAATGATATCATTAATATCATTATATCTATCAATATGGCAATGATTGTGTATAAATATCGTATATTCAGATAGTTCATAGTCAAATTGATTCAAAACTTTTGATGCTAACTCTTCAAAAATCTTTGTCTCTAAATGTGCATAGTAAATGATTTTACCTTCAGAAATCTGATTTGATACATCCTCTACGGAATTCATCTTTAGATATTCTTCAATAAACTCTTGAATTTTTATTATGTCAACAGTGGAATATTCCTCTAACAAATAAATATGATAGCGTAACTTCAATTTTTTCACTCCGTTTATTTCCAAGGTAGCTTGGGTTTATTTTTACCAAATTCTATAGTGAATAAATCGTGATGAATATCCATTCTTGGTTTGATGTGATAGATAACGCTATTCCCCCTATTCCTGTAATGGCTCCTACACAAAAGCCGTTCCAAACCTATATCAATTAAATCCTTTTAAGTTTTTATGTTTAACTAAATAATTTAAAAGCATAGGTAAAGCGTTCATAACGCTTCCTGGTATTGCTGCTACTATTCACCAAGCTAATTTGCATAACTAAAACATTCAACATTACAGGGTTCACAAACCACTAATTATAATATTAAGAGTATGCTAAAAACTCTAGTTTACATCATAGATAAAACCCACCCATTTTGAAAAAAAGGCTAATCAAAATGGGTAGGTTTATTTTGGTAATAAATTTAAATTACATACAGTAAAATAAATATAACATTTTTACTTAGGACAAGAAGTTTAACTACCTATTCCGGTATACATAAAAATCCTCGTTATTCCAAATTATTATCTTATAATATTCTCTCTGTTAAAAATTACAATTATTGTTATAAAAACAAAGAGTATTCGACATCCTACGACTATAAATTTATTATCTTTCTTATAATCCATTATACTAAAAACAAATTCTAGTGACATAAATATAAAATATAAACTAGCTAACAATAAAAAATTTAATTTATTTAAAAATAATAATATTAGTATAAATAAACTGTACAAAGACATTCTTATTAATTGATTATTCATATTTTACCCCTTATATTTCTAATAATGTTAGAAACCATTGTAATAACCATTCTTAGGATACTTATCTCTTCGATCTAAATAATCGAAAATGTGCGTGCCTGGGTCGAAATAAAATCCAGCTAGATTAGCAGCAAAGGTTACCGCAGAAACAATATAACCATCAATACTTGCAGATACACCTTTCCTAATTAATGATTTTTTTATGGTATTAGCAAAAACAATCGCTTAGCTTTACTTAATTGTTTTTTAGCATAGCTAGCTAATATTTTAGTTGCACCTCCGCCTAATGCTGCAGCTGCAAGAAATATTAGTGCATTTATTGTTTTAGATAAAAAACCTTTTTTATTCCACCAAGCGTTTTTCCAATATTCCCTGTCTGGGTCTATATTCGTTACTGGATTATTATTTGCATAATTGTATCCATTAAGCTTTTTTGGTTCAGTTAAATCCCCAAGCATAGGATCCAATGATAGAAAAACTCCGGTATCAGGATTATAGTACCTCGCCATTAAATAATATAATTTTGTATCTTCATCATATCGATAACCTGCATAACGATATGTGTTGATAGTGTCCATATTATCTGTACCACTTTGAGTTAAAATGTTACCCCATGCGTCATATGTGTAAGATGCTACAAGCTTGCCACTTGCATCTGTCATCCCTAGTACATCACCACGATAGTTTGTAAGGTAATGATAAGGTACGCATTTATAAATCATTGTTAGTGGATACCCATTCTGATTGTAAACGTAACTTTTTACTGCGTAAGAGCTTTTATCCTTTCATAGAGAACACGGTTGCTATCTCCATCATAAGCATAGTAAATAGGTCCATTACTATTCTTACTATAGATTCTTCTTCCTTTTTCATCATAGCCATATTCAGCAATAACATTACCTGCATTATTTTTCACTTTTGTTAGCTGATCAAATGCATTCCATTCATACGTATACTTCCATCACTTGTTGAGTTTCCATCTAGATCGTACAAGTATTGCTGATTGTTTACAAACGATAATCGATTCGCTTTATTATACTTATAGGTAGTTGATTCAGTTTTCCCTGCATTTTTCACGCTTTTTGTAAGACGATTCCCAACCTCATCTATGTATAATCCATTTGTGAAACGATCACAAAAATCATTAATACAATAATTAATACAATTAAAACCATTTACATTCCACCTACTTACCTGAGAAATAAAAAACACTTTTTAAGGAAAAGGACATAGCAATGCTATCCCATCATTTCACTTAAAAAGTGTTTCATTTATCAGTATCCCTTGCTACTTGGTGAGGAAATTGAAAATAAAGAGTTGTAATAATATTTCCTTAATGCTTTTGCTTTTGCAATTGATAAATTAAGGAGTTCAAAAATAACTTCCAAAATATAAGTTATTTAATTCTCTATAAAAATAGTCCATACCAATAGACATTTAATAAAAGATTATTAAGTTTTAATAAATAAAAACAAACACCTTGAGCTCTTTTTATAAATCATTATCTACCCTAATCTGCTGTACCTTTTTATCCAACAAATTTATATCAAGTTCACCTGAAATAAAATTGAGTTTTAACCAATATGCTTCATTAACAACATATGTTTTAATCACATCTATAATATTCTTTTCAGTTAACGACTCGACAATAACAAACGAAGGTCCTGCAGGAATATAACTAATTTTCTCATTTCTCATTAAAGTATATAAGTTTTTTGGCGTAGTTATTACAAGCGTATAGGTCATGCCATCTTCTAATTCAATGAAAACATCTATATTATCATCTTCAATATTTTTAATATCACTAAGAGGAGTTGGAAATTCTACTCTAATAATATCCATTTCTTCATCTCCAATGTATAAATTTATTTACCGTACAATTGTTTTAATACATCAATTACTTTTTGCTCATTTGCCTTACTTGATTTAGCTAATATTTCCATTTTTCCGTGATTCATTCTATAAAAAACTCGTGCCCCTTCTCTCCCTCTCAAATAGGAAATATTACCAAATAAATTTTTACTTCCCAATCCCGGATTGGTATTACCATGAAGAAACTTATTTACTAAATCATCAGCCTCTTTTTGAACTGCTGTATTTTTACCCATTTGCTCAGCAGCTTTTACTAAACGTTGATCCTTTTTAATTGAAGAAATTACACCAATTTTAGGTTTAACCTTAATCTTAGTTACTGCTTTTTTCAATACAGTAATAACAATTTTAGCCCATTCTCCATCCGGATCCACAAACAATACAGGATTATTATGAGCATAGTTATAGCTATTTAATGTTTGGGGATTCATCGTATCCCCACCCACAGGATCTAATGAAAGAAAAACTCCTGTATTAGGATTATAGTATCGTACCATTAAATAATAGAGCTTTGTATCTTTATCATAACGATATCCTGCATAACGATATGGGTTGATAGAGTCCATATCATCTATACCACTCTGCGTTAAAATGTTACCCCATGCGTCATATGTGTAGGATGCTACAAGCTTGCCACTTGCATTTGTCATCCCAAGTACATCACCACGATAGTTTGTAAGGTAATGATAAGTTTCGCCTTTGTAAATCATTGTGAGTGGGTGACCGTTATCATCGTAAACATAACTTTTAACTGCGTAGGAGCTTTTATCCTTTTCATAAAGAACACGATTGCTATCTCCATCATAAGCATAGTAAATAGGTCCATTACTATCTTTACTATAAATTCTTCTTCCTTTTTCATCGTAGCCATATTCAGCAATAACAGTACCTGCATTATTTTTTACTTTTGTTAGCTGATCAAATGCATTCCATTCATACGTATACTTTCCATCACTTGTTAAGTTTCCATCTAGATCGTACAAGTATTCCTGATTGTTTACAAGCGATAATTGATTCGCTTTATTATACTTATAGGTAGTTGATTCAGTTTTCCCTGCATTTTCCACGCTTTTTGTAAGACGATTCCCAACTTCATCATACGTGTAGTCCATTTGTGGACCATCAATATATGCTTCTTGCGTTAATTGGTTTAAAGCATCATAAGTGTAATTTACTTTATTAATAATGCTTTTAATATTGTTGTTTGCATCATACTCATATGTGAACTTATGCCATTCAGTTGGGCTTGATAGCGATAATGTCTCTTCTTGTAAACGACCAGATTGATAAACTTTTGATAGTTTGCTACCGTTCGTGAAATTAGTATCTTTTAATTGTCCGGTCACATCGTCATAAGTAAAGGTTGCAAGTGGATTGTCGTTTAACTTTATCTGCTTAGTATTATAAGCATCGTCTGGTTTATATTCTAATGTATTATATCGTTTAAATCCTGGGTATGACAGTTTTGATAAATATTCATCACCTAAATATTCGTAGCTAATATCACCGTCAATATCCCCTTTATCAATCGATTTTAATAACCCATTATCATAGTAGCTAATCCGTTTTAAAGTAGATTCATTTTCTCCATAAATTAGCTGATTGTCCCCATCTTTTGTATAACGCCATACTACTTTTCCATTAACAACAACTGTGGAACTTGGGGCTTCTTGGTCAATTTTATATTCAATACGATTTTTATTAGCTGTTTGAAGCAGGACTAACTCACCATTTTCATCATATTGATAAGAAGTTGTATTATTATTGGGATTTGTTTCTTTCGTAATTTGATTTTTACCATTAAATTCAAATGTTGTCGTAAAACCTTTTGCATTCGTTATCTTATTTAAATTGCCATTTCCATCATATTCATAGGCAGTTTTCTGCTGATTTGCATCGGTTACGGTTTCTAGTTCATTTTTCAAATTATATTGATACTTTGTTTCATTTAGCTTGCCGTCTTTAGATGATAAAATGTTGCCAGACAAATCCTGCACAGTAGTTGTCATGTTAGTAAATGCATCCGTATGGGTAATGACTTTTTGGGAATCCTTATAATTTGTTGCGTAATTTTCCCTAACCCCATCGGATGTCTCCATCCATTCTAAATCACCAAAGTTGTCGTATTTATAATTAGTCGTAGCAATACCTGAAGTAGATGGTATTTCTGACTTTGTTAAATTCCCTTTATCATACCAATACTTACTTACCTTATTTCCCGAATCCGTATGCGTCTCAACATTTTGGAATGCAGTATACGTATACGATTGCTTGTTGTTTTCCGCATCCGTTGTATTTAATAGATTACCGTTAACATCATATTCATTCGTCTGCAAAACTTTAGAAACACCATCAATAGTCTCTGTTTCTTGCAAAAGGTTGTAGTTTTGATCGAGTTTATACGTTCTCTCCTCCCCAGAAGGAGAAATGATTTTTTCTACAACATAATTATTGTTAACAAAATATCTTGTTACACCTTGTTCTGGGTCGGTAATTGTTGCAACGCCCGTTGCTCGATCCAATGAATATTCTGTTTTCGGTTGATTTACAGTATCTTCAGTTGGTTCGTACACATATTTTAAATCTGCACCATTGTATTCGAATTTTGTTCGTTTTTCATTTGCATCAACAATTGTCGTTAGAAATTTATTCGTGTACATAAATTGTGTTGTAGTTTTTGAAATTTTGTTATCCTTGCGGTCTTTCAACACATCTACATATTGTAAATAGCCATCTGTAGTATATCGATACGTAATTTGTTGGTCACCATAAGTCATTGTGCTAATTAAGCCATCTTTATCATAACCAAACTGAAGTTTTTTATTTAAGACATCCTTACCTAAATCCGTTGCAATCTCTGTCAATTTATTACTACTATCATAAACATAATTAATTTTATTATTCTTACGATCTATTTGAGTCGTAATATAAGCAACCTTTACATCTGTATCAGTTGTGGACTCACGAACTTTAAAAATTGTTTGGTTGCCGTATAAATCGTAAAGAGTAAATGTATCTTCTGTATTTTTCTTTATTTTGTCGTAATTACCGTAGTCACCTTTATACTGGTTTGTTGGTGTATCATAAGTGAAAACATGAATTGTACCATCGGCATCTTTATACTGTAGTTGATTACCTTGACTTCCTGTATTAATGAAAATCTTCTCATCACCAGTAAAGCTCCAGCCATAACCAAAAGCTGATTGTTCATAGTCCTTATTATTGTAAGTTCTAGTAAAAGTTAAGCTTGCATCAGCACGCCCTAAAATAAACATATCTTCATATTGTAAAATATTATTATTTGTTGTTAAGTTTACATAATTTGTACCATTCACCAATGGTCGTGAATCATAATCCCAGTAATCTTCTAGACCTAGTCTTGCAGTTGTTTTATACGTGACTACTAGTTGTGGTTTGTATTTATTTAAAGTTGATTGTTCACTACTAGCAAACTTTTTATAAATTTGTGTGGCTTCATTATCACCCTTCAATAACAAACCGTAGTTTGTAGATGGATTATTAATCCATCCTTGTACAACATTAAGTGGAACCTTCCAGTTAACCATTGCGTCTGCTATTGATGTTGGTGGTGTTCCAATATCCTTTACCGTACAAAGTTTATTACTTGAGAAATCTCCACCTGCAGTTTTCCATGTTGTGTATGGAGTTACTTTGGCATAGGTCCAAGAAGCTTGATTTTCCTCCCACGGGCTTGTTACATTGTGCAAATTAATTGCAATAGGTGAATTATTATTTGTCGATGAAAACCATAGATTTAGATCAGCAGATACGATTGTTGTACTTGAAGGTACAGCACTTAAATCAAATTTTAATAAGCTCCTAACCGTATTGCCCCCTACTGCAGTCCCTACGCCGAGTTCAAAGTCATTTCCCCCAGTTTGTGTAGGTGCAGCGCTACGAATTGTCGTATCTTCCATGTTTGCTGAAGTTTGTAGGCGCACAATCGCAGGATCAATCGTTATTGGGTATACACGGTCCTCACTATTTAACCAAGTAGCATCTGGTGCTAAGTAAACAAATAAATCTTGTCCAATTACTTCATAACTTAATGTTAATAAATATGATTTTGCTTCTTCAGGAACTGATTGTATTTCATCAACACTTTGGTATCCTTCAGGTTTATAGCTATCATACATGTACGGTGCTTCAATTAAATATAAAGGAGCATTGGTAGTGGCATCCTTTAAATAAATGGTTTGGTTAACTTGTTCGACTGTTAACCCATCCACATTTACTTTATAAGTAAGCTTCTGCGGAAAACCACCCGTAGGCTTTTCACGATAAACAATATCTTCTTTTACACGATCAGAACCTATTGTGTAAATGACATCAGTATCCTCTAAAATATTCGGATATTTTATTGTATTGTCTTGTACAAGACCTTCTGTATTTCGAACTGGTTCTGTTATATTTGACTTCTTATGTTGGGCTGAAACTAGGCCAAAATCGATTTTACTCGTTTCATCAGTAATCGTGATGTTTTGTTGTGAAGAACTCGTAGCTTTATCAATCACTATAGAGAAGTCATTCGCCTTATTCTTCACGGTTTGTCCATTCTTCGTTTCAACTAAATCATTATCGATGTCTTCCCATTTACCTTGTTCATTTTGAAAGTGAATAGGTTCTTGTGCAATCTCTGCGGTATACGTCCCATCCATATTATCGAACGTTTTTGCATTCTCCGTTCGCAACTCAACTAATTCAGTTGGCTTTTTTTGTTCATGTTTATTTTCTTCCTTGTTGTTTTTTGCTTCTGCGTGTAGCGTAAAGTTTCCAAATGGAATATACGCTATAAAGAGCGCAAGTACAACGCTACAACTCAACCACTTTTCCCAAAATTCCTTCACTTACATTTCTCTCCTAAAAAATTATATATTTTTGATATTCTGTCCATAAATATCAAGAATTTATTTTATCAATGATTAATACATAATAAAACGGTAATATATAGTTACAATTTTTTAGATTAATTATGGTTGTATTGCCTTATATGAGAAATTACAAATGTAATTAGAAAAGCATACCTCAATTTCCAGTTGACCTTGTTTTGGCTCAAAGGATAAATTAGCCATTATATTTGATAAGAACGTGTTAATTGAAGCTAGAAAAGCGTGACTATGAACGCTAGTAAAAGCATGGTAATGAGCGGTTTTTTCTTTAACAAAAGGATACCTTGGCTTGTAAAACCCTAATTAATGAGTTTTCTAATCCAAGGTTTTTACAGTTGACGGTGAATCTATTTTAGAATAGATTATTATATTTTTAGAGGCTTTCTAATAATGTAAGAAATGAGGAGTTTTATATGAAAGCGACTTTAGTTGACAAGGCAAAGAGTATTTTAGAAGGAATTGAAATTGGATTCTCCAGCGAACAAATGGATATGTAAATGGTTTTGTGAAATTCTATTGGCGAGAATATTTAATTACCGGATACGTGGGAACTATAAAATCAAACCTTTCAGATGCAAAAAATCCTTACTATTTTTTCTATTAATTTAATATTTTCACCGTTTAGCCAATCGCCATGCACGTCACAACAAAAGAGCAATCCCGACTATTTTTGTGGATTGCCCTTTTTGGTATTGATGAATTTAATTTTCTACATCTACCATATGTGATGTAAAATTTTCGTTATGGATTCCTTCATGAACCGGTATGAAGATGCTTATCTGTTCGGTAGGTTCGACATCGTCATTAGCAACAGAGTGAACGACTCCTTTTGGAACTAGGAATGTGTCACCTTCTTTATAAGACTTCCATTCACCGTTTTGTAGGAGTTTTACTTTTCCTTTTGTAATATGAATCACTTCAGCCACGTCGTGATAATGGGGCAATACGGCTCCGCCCACCTCAATGCGTTCTCTTAAGACAGAGCTGACACTTACACCTAGTTCATCCGCCTCTTTGGCACTTAGGAGCTCATGGTGATGGACTTTGCGGTGCTCTGTAAATGCATTCCACTTTAATTCATCACCAATTTTCACCTTCGTCTTTTTTTCGGTCATTCCAATCACTCCTTATATGATATTTTCATGTCCGTGCGATACTCGTTTAGTCGAAAATAACGGTACCTGTCCTTCCAAGGATTGCATCCTTTGCTTTATCTAGCGAGGTGATTATCGACTTTCTGCCTTGCTTGCCTCTGACGAATGAAATAGCTGCCTGGACTTTAGGAAGCATACTTCCAGGTGCAAAATGTCCTTCTCTAATCAATTTTTCAGCCTCGTCAACAGATAAATGATCAAGGTTTTGCTGATTCGGCTTACCAAAGTTGATCGCGATTTTTTCGACGGCTGTCAAAATGAACAAAAAGTCTGCATTCAACTCATCAGCTAAGCATCTACTTGCCAAATCTTTGTCAATGACCGCTTCCACGCCGATTAAGGAATGGTTGTTTTCCTCGACTACCGGAATACCTCCGCCACCAACAGCAATCACAATGCGGCCTGCATTCACCAAGTCGTTAATAATATCTTTTTCAACGATTTTAATAGGAACAGGCGATGGAATAACCCGGCGATAGCCGCGGCCAGAATCCTCAATATAAATGTCACCTGTTTCAGCCATTAATCTTTGTGCCTCTTCTTTTGAATAAAAGGAACCAATCTGTTTTGTAGGATTTTGAAAGGCGTGATCGTTCTTATCAACCACCACCTGACTGACAATCGTTGCGACTGATTTATTGATGGAGCGCTTTAACAGTTCTTCTTGGATTGCATTTTGCAAATGGTAGCCTATATACCCTTGGCTCATTGCCACGCACTCAGCAAATGGCATGCTGGAAATGCTTGCATGTTCCTTCGAGCTTTTTTCAAATGCAAGATTAATAGAACCGACTTGCCGCCCGTTTCCATGGGCAATAACTACATCATGGCCTTGTTCAATTAAATCGACAATCGGTTTTGCCGCACCGTGTACTAATTGCTGCTGTTCCTGGGGCGTAGAACCAAGAGCGTTTCCTCCAAGCGCTATTAAGATTCTACTCATTTACAGCGCCCTCTCCATAAACTTCATAGAAACGAAGGAAGCCTTTTTCGAAGCATTCCATAGGAGGATGGACGATACCAGCGCCAATTTGCCCGATTCCAGCTACTTTATGTGCTATACCTGTATTAATGACTGGAAGAATGTTTGTTTCAATTACTTTTTTAACATCAATTCCAAAGGCAGCTCCGCGAAAGTTTAAAGTTGGAATGGAATAATTGCTATTTTCACTTACCGTAATTTCATACATTTGCTCGCTATATTGAATTGCGTCTTTTACCTCGCCTCCAACAAATTGAACAATTGCAGGGGAACCGCCCATCGCAAACCCGCCAATTCCCATCGTCTCTGTAATGGCACTATCTCCTAGATCCCGAGTTGCCTCCTCCTCAGAATACCCTGGGAAAAATAAACCTTTGATAAAGTTTGCAGGTGCCGTAAACCATTCCTTTTCACTTAGCCCACTAATGCAAATGCCAAATTCCACACCATTTCTGGCCATTGTCGTGACAACAGTGGAATATGGAACACCATGCCCTGCATCAAGTGCAGCTTTACATGCTGGCATGGACAGATTTAAGAAATAGTGTTCATTGTTTTGGATAAAACGCAAGACCTCTCGTAATGTGTCAGTCTCGATTTCGATTTGCATGAAATAATCAGCAATCTCCCGGTAGAAAAGACTTGTTGCCGCCTTATTGCGGTTATGGCATTCATCCCCCATATGAAGAGCTTGAGCCGTGATGGATTTCAAATCAATTCCATCTGTTAGCACAAGCGCCTTTTTCAATGCAGGGGTGAAAACATCGCGCAGCCACTTTAGCCGATTAATTACTTCGCTGGAAAAAGCACCAAAACGCAATACCTTGCCTAGACCTTCATTAATCGAACAATATGCTCTGTTTCCATGTGTTCTGTTTTCAATGACATGTACTGGCATGGATGGGGAGACGATGCCCGCCATTGGCCCAACTGTTGAATGCTCATTACATGAGCCAAATTCAATTTCTCCAGCATTAATTAATGCTCTCGCTTCTTCCTCGTTCGCTGCCATTCCTTCAAAAATGAGTGCTCCGATAATTGCACCTTGCATTGGACCAGCCATGTTTTCCCAGGCGATAGGAGGTCCAGAGTGCAGTATTTTTTTGCTGTGCATACTTGGAATGACATCGATAGCCCGCTCAATATCGATTAAGAAAGGATGGGCATCCTTAATGCGTTGAATGGCTTCCTGGTTTGCCTTTTCCACCTTTTCATTGTCCAGAAAGAAATCTAATGCTTTGAGTAGTTGAATATTGCCTCCTGCTGGGGGCTGCCAGTCAACTTGGATTGTTTCGATGCCCTGCAGGTCTAAATCTTCTTTAAATTTGGACGTTCCGATGTTAATCACACGTAATGGCTGATTAAAAAGCTCATTTAGCGTACTCAATTTAATTGACCTCCTTTTGCACAAGCATTGCTGCAATTCTCGTTGCCATTTCATTGCTGTCAGCTACATAAACACCAACAGATTGAAGTTTTTTTTCCTGCTGCTGATAATCTTGCTTATCTTTGAAAGTTCCGCAAATATAGGCAACGACCGGCAAGTACCTTCCTGCCTGTGCGGCCTCATCCCTTGCTAATTTAATCGTATCTAGCGTCACACCTACTGGATCATCATGAGCTCCAAATCCCAATTCAAAGTCCAATAATAAGACAGCCGTTTTTGGGTCTTTTGCTTCTTGAAGAATCCGATCATTTCTAAGTGAGGGCTCTATCATCGGATGAGGTTTCCCCTTTGTAAATTCGTCATCCCCCATATCTAGCAACGTATGGCCTACACTATAGGTAATATCGCTAAGTTTCTCTTCCACTTTCTTTGCTACATTGCTTTTGACAGTTTTTCCTGTAGATCGGATAATTGACAATGCTTCTGCCGTCAGCGTACCGCCGCAAAATAATCCGCGAATGTCCTGTTGAGAATCCTTTAATTTTGCTTTTTCTGCAGTGATCCATCTTTCCACACCATCCGTAATTTCAGTTTCAATTACTGCTTGTGCATCAAGCAATTTAACAGACTTGCGGGCAGCATCAATTAATGTTGGTGAAAAAGTTGCTCCTGCTGCCTCTACTGCTTTTGCATCTCCATCCAGGAAGCAGACTACTACTGGTTTTTTACATTTTTTCACTGCTGCAAGAATTTTGTCCTGAACACTTGGGGCAGGCGGCTTGGAAATTAATGTGATGACCTTCGTATTCTCATCGTTCTCCAATGCTTTAAGCCCTTGAAGCATCATAATACCGCCGATTGATTCATCGAGATCGCGACCCCCTGTGCCAATCGCTTGTGTAATGCCAAACCCCAGGCGGTCGATTTGCACTGTCACTTCTTGTAGCCCAGTACCGGAGGCTGCGACTAAACCAATGCCTCCTTCGCTTACTTTATTCGCAAAGCAAAGTCCGCTGCGATTAATAATTGCTGTACCGCAATCTGGCCCCATGACGAATAACCCATTGTCTCTACCTTTTTCCTTCAACACTTTTTCATCTTCGATACTAACATTGTCACTGAACAGCATGACGTGCATGCCTTTCTTTAATGCTTGATTCGCTTCGCGTGCAGCATATTTCCCAGGAACAGAGATAATTGCCATATTTGCTCCCGGCATTAGATTCAATGCTGAATTTATAGTTTTCGCTGTATGATTATTTTCTTTCCCTTTCTTTTCCTTCTTAGCTGTTAATTCTGTATAGATGAGCTCCATCACTTCCTCTGCACGCTTATCTGTATCTGTAATCAAGGCAATAATCAAATCATTTGCTGTTGCTTCTTTTGCCTCATCTGTCAGCAGTCCAATGTTTGCCAGCAAATCTTTGTTCATTTGGGTCGCCATCGAGATAACTGCTTGTTCGACACCCTCGATACTATTCATTTTGCTAGACAGTGACATTAGCGTTACCGAATCATGATAGGCGTTCCTTTCTATCAATACTTTAGATGCCATTATGTATTTCCTCCTTATGGTCTATAAGCTGTTGGTATGCCACACTGACACCAGTCAACATATCCGTCCCAGAGGTAGATCCAATTTTTAACACTCGCTGTAAATGAGGAATTGGATTACTATCCATGCTGTCCAATACATCTAGCAAGGCTTCATTAAGCTGCCCCTCCAAGCATTGCTTTAACATAAAATAGCTAACAGTGGTTGTTCTTCCTTTCAACTTCTGTAGCCACTCGGCGCTGCAACTTTCAACTTTCTTGTATAGAGGGGCTTCAAAATACTTCCAAGTTGCCAGCAGCCCTGTTAGAAAATCATCGCCTGCTGGCGTCAGCCCGATCCCAAGACCGGCAAACTTTAATAAAAACGTATCGAGCTTATCTGCCTTTATTTCCTGATTTAGCTGATTTAACCCCTCCAAGAAAGAGGAAAAGTAGAAATCCTTCCGTGTGGCAATAGGAACTTCCCAATCTGGATAAGTGAAACTTTTCCATGCCGGAAAAATCCCTGCCGTTGCTCCGTTGTTTAGAATGAAATGGTTCAATAGCGACAAGTGGTAACAAGTTGGCTCGTGCTTAGCTTGCCAGCGCGGCTTAATACCTCTGTTCCAAAGCGCAGCATTTGAAAAATCCCATTGCCAATCGCTAATATTCAAGAGATTATAATCTACTAAATAAATTTCTTTAGTCGACTTTAAAGTTGAACACATCTCAGAAAAAAGATCATTTTCTAAGGTTTTCATCATTCCTGGTGATTGAATCACCTCATTCTTTGCCAAAGAAAATAGCAAAGTGCCGTCATTGGTTATGAAATTGACCACCTTATCAAAAATACTGTGGATTGCTCCGATTTGTTCGCCAATCGGTTGGTGGCGTAACCATTCAAGCAGACGGCCGTCCATTTGATTGATTTTACTTGTATAAGTTCTAACCATTGATATCACCAAATTTTCAAGATTGACAATTTCAGCAAACGACCGAGAATTGTTCTCCCTATCTACAACAATAATAGATATTTTCGGACTTCTTACTTATCATCATGGGGCAGAATGAGTTTGAGAGGTATATAGGGGCATGCTATGGACATGGGAATAGAGCATGCCCTCAAAAAGCTTTATTCAACATTAGAAAATTTCATGGATTTATCTGGTGGAAAGTTGCTTTCCTTATTTACCTAGTGAAGCAAGCAGATTCTGAGAAGATGCTGTCCACCCAAAGATGCCACCTTGCTGGTTAATCATGTGTATGGAATCTTCATGGTCTCTTGGATCAAATGCCGCTGAGCAATCTTCGAGCAGTAAGCATTCAAATCCACGGTCATTCGCTTCACGAATTGTTGTTTGAACACAGACATGTGTCGTTACGCCAGCGACAAGCAAATGTGTAATGCCTTTATTTTTCAAAATCACTTCAAGGTCTGTTTGATAGAAAGCGCCTTTCCCAGGTTTGTCAATAACAATCTCGCCTTCAACCGGCTTTAGCTCATCCACAATATCATGACCATATTCACCTCGGATAAGAATTCTTCCCATTGGGCCTTCATCACCGATGCCTGCACCTTGCTTGCTGCCGCGTTTCAGTTTGCTTGGTGGGCAATCCGATAAGTCTAGTCGATGCCCTTCGCGGGTATAAATCACCATCAAGCCTTTCTCACGTGCAACTTCCAGTACTGTCTGAGTGGTAGGAATGATGGCGCGTGTTAGCGTAATATCATTCCCCAGTTTCTCGCCAAATCCGCCAGGGGCACAAAAGTCACGCTGCATATCAATGATAATTAGGGCAGTTTTTTCTAACTCAAATTCAAAACTATAAGGTTTCGCATCTATTGCATATACTTTACTCATGTAAATCTCCCTCTCAAATGTAATTTAAAATAGATAGATCTTGGATACTACCCGCAATCCTTTTACAAAGATTCTTTTTGTTGAACTGAATAAAATACAGAAAAAACTATAGTTCATTATTTTGAGATATATACAAACTTCCATAGGTTAATAACTGATACTATTCTATTAACCGGTTATACAATAAAGGAAGGAGGATTTAATGTCTTCTTTAGAAAAGATGAAGGACAGCGTTTACTAACTCTGCGCCAAGAAAGATTCCTATTACCCCTACAATTCCGATAAGAGGAGGCGCCGGAACTGGCAGCTTAATGAATTTGAACAATATGCCTACTAGTAAACCTCCAATTAAAGACAGAACGATCTGCAACATCTTACTTGCTCCTTTTTATGTGGGATGTATTTATCAAAAAACATAGCGACCAATCATACACTTTTAATTTTTTTATGTACTCACCTTTCTCTTTTCTTTAAGAGCTTTGAAAAGAGAATCCATCAGTACACCTCCTAAAAATATACCTACCATTCCAAATATTCCAACTAACGGAGGGGCAGGTAACGGCAACTTAACTAATGAAAATAAAATGCCTACAATCAAACCACCTGCTAAAGACAAAAGATAGTCACGCATTTTAAACACTCCTTGTATCCCAAAGTGTAAACAGAAACCTATTACTTGAATCTTGTTTCTATGGCGGCTGAATATTGATTACCTCCATCCTTTAATACCTAAATAATAGCACTTGAAAGCGGTTTAATCATTGTAAGAAGTTGATATTTATTTCACTTTTAATTGGCAACTTTCTACGAAGCGGAACGTCTTTTTAACAAAAAAAAGACATTGTCTTATAGACAATGTCTAAAGTAACGACAGTTGGGAGTTCCCCCACCCTTACCCTTTTTTCAGTTGCAAGTATTGATGCAATTGGTAGGCCAATGCAATTTCTGTTAATTCAAATCCGTCCTCACCGTCTATTCCAAGTTCTTTCAGCTTATTTATCCGATAGCGCATCGTATTATAATGAACAAACATATCCTCTGATGTTTTTTGCACATTTGTATTGTTTTTAATGTAGTACCTGAGGGTTTCTATAAGGTTAGTATTTTTCTTTTTGTCATATTCGAACACTTTACCTAATTTCTCCATTACGAAATCTTCTAGGATAAAAAGATTCTCAACGTAATGAAAAAGGCGGAACAAGCCGATATCACCATAAAAATGAACATAGGATTGTTTTTGTAAGTTTTCTTTATACACTTGAAATACTAATGTTGAATTGTCGTAATACTCTTTAATCTGGTTAAAACGGTGCACTGTATCGGAAATGCTGACTCCAAGATTACCGTACTTCTCAAACAGTGAAAGAATCACATCCCCTAGATTTTGGAGTTTTTGTCGAACATTATTTTCTGAAACGAGACTAATAAAACAAACTAACGAGTCATTAATATAAAGAACCTTGCAATTTTCTATAGGAACATCGACAATTTTTGAAGCAGACCTCTCAATCAAACCTGAATCGAGCATTTTGTGGAATATTGCTAATTTCTTTTCGCTTTCTTTCTCATTTGTTTTGATGCTCACCAAGACAAACGGGAATTGCAAGTTCCATTTAAACACTTTCGCTTTTTCGATCATTTCGGTTTGAGAGGAATATTGATTATGAAAAATGTCCCTGACAAAACTGCTTAAATGATTCCTTTCTTTTTGAAGCAATGTTTGCTCTGTTTGAAATAAAAAAGCAATTATAAAGGATGCCTGTTCGATGGCAATAATCATGTCCTCTGTCAGATTTTTTTCTTTATCCAACAAAACGACTAAAAAGCCATACTCGTTGCCTCCAGCGTAAATGCACTGAATAAAAATGTCATTTTTTTCATAAAAGGTATTACCCACTTGAACTGAAAACGCGCTGTAGCTCGAGTCCGAATTATATGGCTTGCGATGAATTAATATTTCATTTTCTTTTTGTATAGAAGACCGAACATATTCAAAATCATTGTTTAGAAGCAAGATAGGGGCGTTAACGAGATTCGCAATAGAAAGAACGAACTTGTTTACATCAGTGCCTTCCAATAATAGCTCTAGCAATTGCTGGTGCATCTTATTTCGGAATTCCAACAGAGATGTCTTTACATCTAAAAACTTTGTCAGTACCTGATTGGCAAGTGTTGATAAGTTTGCACCATCTGGGAGCTGCATTAACGGAATCCCGAGCTCATTAGCTTGCTCCACCATAATTTCGGGAATTTCAGCGACATATCTTCCTGGCTTAATTGCAATTCCTGCAAGATTCATTTCTGCCAATTTTGGAATCAATGTTTGAATATGCTCCGGTTTATCCGCAATAGGATACAATGTGGTAAGCAGTAATCCATTTTGATCGATATATGCGTAAATGTCGGGTACTTCCATAAAATACACGTTTTCAACTCTGCGGTTCAAACCAGAATCGCCAGCAATCACTTTTACGTCTTCATACCCCTCCATTTTTAATACATCACATATAGTAATAAACATAATATCACTCCAAACGAGGGAAGAATGTTCCCGTATTTTCGTTTTTTATGTCAAATGCTTTGCGTGACCGTTTTATTATGGATGGTTGCGGTGATTGAGAGGAAAATGAATTCACCGCCCGAAACTTTCATTAAAATACATCTTGCAAGAAACAAGATTTTTTTAATTATAACACGTATACAAGGACGGACCATTGCTCATCAATAACGGCTGTAGTCCTTAATTTTTTACAATATATCTTTATTAGTCGTTGTATTTTTAGCATAAAAAAGGCCAAGACGCCTATCAAATAAGCCCTCTTAGTCACTGATGATTCTAATTATTAAACTTTGTTTCAAATGCATTAAAAAGAGCAAATGAAGTAGTTTATTGTTTTCCTCAACTGTTAAAAAATCATTTTCTATCCAACATTTTTATATAGTTCCGCTATGAAAAAAGACAGCTTTCTCTTCTTCTGCTTATCATATCGCTGCGATATTATCTCTATGTTAGCCATTCATTTGAGAACGAGAAAGGTTGTCATCGCCGCGGATACGGATGACAGTTAATCAGGGTGCAAAGACCTCTGGATTATCGCCTCGCCATGCGCCTATGCAGCCAATTAGACAGACCGTGTAGCTTCTCATTACGCTACCGATTTCACTGTCCGCATATTCAATTACGAGATTTACGCCCTGCTTGCGCCATGCCAAAATTCGACCGGAAAATCCAGACCACCTACATTCTTCATCCATTTCAGGTTGACCATATGCCTTTATCGTCTGGTCTGGTGTTGAGCTCATCGTAATTCCCTTTGGAAGCTTTCCAGAAAACGGAGCTTTAATTCTATCATCCGACCCGGGCGCAAGAAAATGGAGTGCGCCAATGATCCATTCATCTTGATTTGTATATTTGAGTCCAGTCAGATCATTTATTTTTGGTGCACGATAAATATCGATGCGTATCGATGTTTTCACAGACCAAATAATATCGTCTTTAAAATAGCTGTTCGGGGATGGCATTCTCTTGACACCGAATGATTGCAGTAAAGCTTGAACATTCCTGGGATTATACGGATGGCCAAGCAGTTCAATGAGTAGTTCAGATGGTTCTTTCATTCGTAAATCCACTCCTTTCGCTTCTTTCAAGGGATACAACATGATGAAATCGTAGTGTCCCTTAAAAGGACTTTTTTCTGATAATACCGTCCCCCGTCTCGTTGTACCGGGGTAAAACCATTGGCTCTGTATTAATCCTTATATTCTACATTGCTTCCAATTTCCCCTTCTTCTACTATGCTGCACAGTTAGAAGCCCATGTCACATACAATCAACACTACATATCAGAAAATGAAAGTTTATTGAGATCTTTCACGTGAGTGAAAGAAGGATTTTTTAACAACTTTATTATCTCAATTTGAGTTCAACAACATGCTTTAACCCTCACGCCTCCATTGTATAAGCACTTTCTTTTTCCAAAATAACCTTTTCTATTGTAACTTTATTTATTTTAACACCATTTTCTGGAGTATCCATCAATATCATATGGATTCTATCATAGGGAGCACCACCATGATGTGCACTAAAATTTATCGCACTTGCATGAGCGATATTTCTTCTTGTATCGCCATCTATTCCTTCAATTTTATCTATTTTTGGACACATGATAAAATCTGAATAAGCTTTTTCGAGATAGAAAAAATATCTGGTATATAAAATTTCTTCAAGCACCACATTTTCTGGCACCTCTAGGTTAAATAGAATTCAAATTTAAAAAATCACAAATAAAAGAGTAGAGATTCCCTACTCTTTTACTTGTTTAGTAAAATATTTTCTAATGCCTGTGCATTTTCTTTATCTAAATTTCCATAGCCTTCTTTTTCATTATTGCTAATAATTGTTGCTGTATCATTATTTTGATCGAACCAAATCTGATATTCAAATAATCGTTCAGGCATATTTTCATCATACTTATAAAATAGTGTTGCCTTTACATCTTTTTCTCTAGCCATTTTAAATTCTACATTTGGTTCCCATTTAATTTGTTTAAATATTTTTCTTATGATCTCCATTGTTTTTTCTTCAGTAATCATTACAGATTCTCCATAGCTTCCATCTGCCTTAACCTCTTCAATATCTATCCTAGTGAGTTGTTTTAAATCAAACTTATTCGGAACTTTATTTATACAGCCTATTAAAAGCATTACAAAAATAAAACAGATGCCAAACCGAACATTTATTTTTTTAGACAACAAACCAACTCCTATTCTCTAATTACGTAGCTCATTATACAATATTTTACATACAAATCACTTTAACTATCATAACTAGTAATACAACAAAGACAATATTTTTTCCCATGTTATTTATCTATCTTTCTTCGATTTTATGAAGATTTCAAACTCAAAACTGGTTTAAAAAATAAATAAATAAATTGCTAATTGCTCGATTGTAAAGAAAGGATACATAACAAAGCCTTAATAAAATAAAGGCAAGTAACTTGTTCTATGTCATCTTGTAAATGGCCTTTATCGCCTATAACACCCATCCATTTAAAGAAAAAGCAACCGACTTTTTCGATCCCATTTTGAGAAATGGTCACTTTTTAGTCGGTTGCTCTTATTCTTATTGTTTTATGCTTGCTTTAAACGTTGATTTATCAACTACTCTTGAATAGCTGCTTCTAAAGCAACAACGATCATGTCGTTGAATGTTGTTTGACGTTCTTCAGACGTTGTTACTTCGCCTGTAATGATGTGGTCACTTACTGTTAAGACAGAAAGAGCTTGGCGGCCAAATTTCGCTGCTAATGTGTAAAGTGCTGCAGATTCCATTTCAACTGCTAATACGCCGTATTTAGCTAACTTTTCATTTTGGTGCTCATCTGAGTAGAACAGGTCAGCTGTGAAGATGTTACCAACTTGAAGGCTTAAACCTGCTTCTTTCCCAGCATTATACGCTTTTAATAATAAGTCAAAGTTTGCGATCGGTGCAAAGTCAATGTTGTTACCCCAAATAATTTGATTCATACGAGAATCAGTTGTTGCACCTTGAGCTAAAATAACGTCACGTACTTTTACATCTTTTTGAATTGCACCACAAGTACCTACACGAATTAATTTTTGTACATCATATTCTTGCATTAATTCTGTTGCGTAAATAGAAATGGAAGGCACACCCATACCAGTACCTTGTACAGAAATACGTTTACCTTTATACGTACCTGTATAACCAAACATATTGCGGACTTCGTTATAGCAAGTAACATCTTCTAAAAATGTTTCGGCAATGTATTTTGCACGTAGTGGATCTCCCGGAAGTAAAATAGTGTCAGCGATTTCGCCTTTTTTTGCATTAATATGAATACTCATACTGCAATCCCTCTTTTCTGTCAGTTATCATTATAAATAATACTTTGTTTCACGTATTTACGCAATGCTAGACGTCTAGCAACTCTAAAAGAAAGAATAATTAGAGTATTCCGATATTATCTACCTTGTTCAATATATAAATCCCATAATTCATCAAATACTTCTGTCGTTAAGTTATCTGTTGCATATGTTTCGATATATGTAGATAGCTCATCAAAATCTATGCTTTGTTTAGGAAAGTTATGTTCATTAAATACTTCTTCGGCAAAGCGAACTTTAGCATCCGACCAATCTCCTCCTCGAAATGTTAATACATATAAATAAAAGCTCTTTTTCATAACTGAAAAGTGCCCTCCTCTTGTCATTTTTACTTTCCGCTAGTTTATCAAAAAAAATAGATTTCGTCATAAAATGGCCCATATTTTTATTTAAGTAATTTTTCCTAGTAAGGAAAATGCGAAAAGTCTTTTTCACTTTATTAGACTTTTGTCATGCAAAAATATTACGCTTTTTATCTGAAAAATGAAAATTTTGTGAATTTAAGATAGAAATTTTTAGTATTATGCGATAGAATTGTAGACAATACTGCAAAAATTAGGAAGGTGATGGCGATGAAAAACAAGAAAAAATCAAGTAAACCAACGAGAAAACGCCCGTCTCTCTTAGATTCTAGCTTTTTTAAAAGAAAGAAAGCTATTGATTCTAACGTTAGTAGGCATAATCTCCCTCCTACTACAGAAAAACGACAACGTTTTTATCATTTAATTCGCGGCAAAGTACTTATTATTTTCTCTCTTCTTATTTTTATTACCGCCGCAATGGGTATATTGTCGTACAACAATATAACGAATCTTCAACAGCAAATGAAAGATTTTACTGAGAAGAATGTACAGGAGCAACTTACCGTTAATCAGCTAGCCTATGAAATTGCTAGATTAACCAACTTAGAACAAGCCTATATAATTACGGGAAATGGTAGTTATTCTACTTCTTACAAAATGAAAATCGATTCTATCAATAAAAAAATAGCTGCTTTACAACAAAAATTTGCAGACCGCCAAGTTGAGCTTGGACATATACAAGCAATCGGTCAATATTATAAAAATTACCTTGAGTATTCGAAAAAGGTAATGACGATGCGTGATGAGCTTGGGCTTGAACAAGCTCGAAAGCTAATGATCGAAGGTACAGGCGAAACGATGAAATTGCATATTGATCAAAATATTGAATCCATCAACAATGTAATGGATAAATCCAATAAAGCTAAACTTAATACGTTGAATAAGCAGGTTACTTTGTCAAACAGTACGTTTTTAATTATTTCAATTATCGGTCTTATAGCAATCGTTATTTTTGGCATTATGTTATTTAAATCATTAAAAAACAATACGCATGCTATTAACCACTCTATTCTTGATATTGCCCAAGCTGGTGGTGATTTAACAAGACGTGTCCATGTACGTAATAACGATGAATTTTCTATTATTGCTAACTCTACGAATACCCTTATCATTTCAATTTCAAACCTTATTAAACGTGTTAGCGAACTCGCTGATCACGTCTCAAGCAGTAGCCAGGAGTTGATGACATTAGCAGATGAGAATGCTCGTACAATCCAAAATATAGCGGATGCAAGTGCAGATATAGCAAGTGATAGTGAAAATACAATCAATAGTATGAATAGTGCCCAACAAAAAATGAGTGATTTAGATCATTCTATGCATCAATTAAATGAGCAGGCGAATGCTGTTCAACGGGCATCATTGGCCATGCAACAAGCCGCTGATGAAGGTAGTCGGTCAGTTCATCAATCTACATTAGTTATGCAATCTATTGAAGAAACGATTGCTTCTACCTCTACAACAGTTGAGGCACTTGGTCGAAAATCAGCAGATATAACATCTATAATTGGTACCATTACAGCCATCTCAGAGCAAACAAATTTACTTGCATTGAATGCCGCAATTGAAGCTGCACGTGCTGGTGAACATGGCCGTGGCTTTGCTGTTGTAGCAGATGAAGTGCGCAAACTCGCTGAGCAATCACAAACGGCTGCTAAAGAAGTAACAACGATTGTGACGTCCATCCAAGATGAAGTCGCATCAATTATTACACAAAATCATGAAGGTGTAACATCAGTTATTCGAGGAGTCGAAGTGACGAATGAAACAAACCAGTCATTGTCCAACATCCTAATGCAAACGAAAGAAACGACTACAATTATTGCTACAATGGTTGATAAAATAGCGCAAACACTTGATTATAGTAATGCTGTAGCAAATGATTTTGTGCATATTAACGCTTATGCTGAACAAACCGCTTCCAATACGGTGATGTCTGCTGCTGCTGCTACACAAGGTTCTGCATCCATGCAGGAAATTAATGCAGCCGCTACGGAACTAGCCCACCAAGCAGATAGTTTACGCAATGTCGTCGGTGCGTTTAAAATTTAACAAAAAAAGAATGTCTCCGCAGAGGCATTCTTTTTTATTTACAAAGTTTCTCTTCAAAACGAGGTTGGGACAAATAAGAAAAAGTGTTAGATTGACTACAATCAATCTAACACTTTTTTACAGTGACCGTTGTCCGCTATGCCAAGCATTTCCGATAGTTTACCGGCGTTTCACAGACTTTTAACGGCGATTTTTTCTGTCTAACCGACGATTTGCGAGCTTCTACCGGCGATTTACCTAGGTTTACCGTAACGCGCTTACGTACTTTTTTTATTATTTAAATAATGATAAATATTCAGCGTAGCCTTCTTTTTCTAAATCAGCTTTCGGGATAAAACGAAGTGATGCAGAGTTGATGCAATAACGTAAGCCACCTAACTCTGCTGGACCATCTGGGAAGACATGTCCTAAATGAGAATCCGCGTCCTTGCTTCGTACTTCAACACGGCGCATGCCATGGGATGTATCAAAATGCTCTATAACTTGTTCTTGTGCAATCGGTTTTGAGAAAGCTGGCCAACCACAGCCTGCGTTGAATTTATCATGCGAGCTAAATAATGGCTTGCCTGAAACGATATCTACATAAATGCCTTCTTCAAAATGTTGATCATATTCATTGCGAAACGGTGGCTCAGTACCATTTTCCTGAGTTACATAGTACTGGATATCTGTTAGTTCTTTTAATCGTTGTTCTTTATTCATTTTCTATGCCCCCAGTGTAGTTCTTGAAATGCTTTTCGCCCAGATCCCACTGCATAGCGTTCATAATGCATTGGGTTTTTTTTATAATAAAATTGATGGTAGTCCTCAGCAGCGTAAAATGTACTTGCAGGTAAAATTTTTACAGCAATTGGCTTATCAAATTTACCTGATGCCTGTAAATCTGCCTTTGAACGTTCTGCTAATTCATGTTGTTCTTCATCATGATAGAAAATGGCAGTAGTGTAGGATTGTCCACGATCATAAAATTGTCCACCTGCATCTGTTGGATCAATTAACGTCCAAAATGTAGCTAATAATTGCTCGTATGAATAAATATCATCATCAAACGTAATTTGAACCGCTTCTACATGGCCTGTCGTTTCCGAACAGACTTGTTCATAGGTTGGATTTTCAACATGTCCACCAGTGTAACCAGAAACTATAGCTTCAATGCCAGGTGTTTCATCGAATGGCTTGACCATACACCAAAAACAGCCACCTGCAAATGTTGCCTTTTTCATTGCCATTTATATTCACTCCTTATTCTCCAGGGACGATGATTTCTAATAAGATTTTATCGTTTGGTAAGTCTAATTCCTTCGCACGTACACGAGACCCTGATGCAATATTCACTCGCGATAAGTCAATATAAATTTCAGCCTTATTCGGATTAACAGTAATCCACGAAGGGAAATCCACCGAATCTCTCATAATTTTCATTGTCGTCTCCGGTGGAATATTTAATAACCCCACATTCATCCCTGTTTGCTTTAAAATAATATTACCCTTATCATCGACAATAGGCTCAAAATTCATTGAAATAGGAATTTCTGTATAAAAAACAGTTAATTTGCTACGTAACTCAATATCATCCCCAATGGAAAAATCTAATGGGAGTGGCGAGCCTTTTGCACTGTCTTTTAAATATTTCTTCGTAATTGACTCTAACTCTTTCGTAGTCGTTTGGACAACTAGTACATTTCCTGTTATTTCAGTATCACTGTCTGAGCTCTTTGCTAAATCATATCCATCTACTGGTTTCGTTGCTAAATAAACGACGAGGAGGATTGAAAGAAGAACCATACCTGCTAACGCAAAAAATGCGAATTTCCATTTATTCATTTAGTCACTCCTCGAAGCCTATTTCCTTATTAATTTTTTGTTCCATTTTACATTGCTCCATTGCTGCTAATATTCGCTCAGTCATTTTATCATAGCCTTTTGCATTAGGATGGAAAAAATCTGTATGATAGACCAGTTCTTGATTTGAATCGAACAAGTCTTCAACTGAGACATAGCAAGCATTTGAATCTTTACTTGCAATTTTTTTAATGACATTATTCCATTCTGTAATAATTGTATCAAATTCATTTGCCTCATTTGTGACAATCGAGAAAGGATTATAAAATCCAATGAGTAATAAAGGCACGGTTGGATTTTTTGCCCTTATATTATCAATAATTTTACCGTAACGATCCTCATAGGTTAATAATTCCTTATCAAACGCATCTCGTTTTAAATTAAACAGATCCTGTTTGACTACTTTCATTACATCATTTCCACCCATAGTTAATGAAATAAACTGTGCTTGTTGTAACTCTTCATCATAATGCCCTTTTTTGATTAATTTTAATAGCTGATCACTCCGTCTTCCCCTTTTTCCTCGATTATCAACATCCACTTCTGAAATCGAAGTCCAAGCTAGCATCGAATCTGCTAATCTTCCAACATAACCGTCTTGACCATACTCATCCCCGACACCATCTGTTAGTGAATCCCCAAGTGCCAAGTAATGTAGTTGTTTTGCGTTATCATCATCAATTTGCCGTAAATTCTCTTCTGAAGGTTCAAAAAAATGTTCAAAAATTTGCGTCAATACATTACTAGAAGGTTTTGCCTCCTCTTCTGCTTGTTGCTCATCCTGTCTCATATCTTGCTCCGTCTCTGCCTGCTCACTTTCTTTATCTGCAGGTACATTCGGTTCATCTATTGATATTGCACAACCACTTAGTACTAAGACGATCAAACATGACAAAATAATTCGCCAGCTGCCCATTTGACCACCTTCCATCATTTACTGTTAGTTCTATTATAATTAGTTGTCGCTACAATGAAAAGTGACGATGCTTCAGTTTATCAAGAAAATGCAAGCATAATTATCACATTACCTGTATACGTTTTTTACAACTAGCCACATAAAGCGTTAAAAAGCTACTACAATTACTTATGTAGCAGCTCTTGTCAATTATTCTGAAAAATAGATAAAACCTATTGCACCTGGTCCAGTATGTGTAGAAATAATCGGTGACGTAAAAGCGATTTCAACATCATTAAAGCCTGTTCCTTCAACTAGCTCTTTTAATGGAGCGCCCATTGTTGTCAAACCGTCAGCATGTGAAATACCTACAGCCTTAACTGTTTTACCAGCAGTATCTGCTTGGAATTGTTTGAATAAGTAGTTCACTACCTGTTTATGACTACGAACTTTTGATACCGGGTTATATGCTCCACCTTCTAGGTTCGCAATGACTTTAATGTTAAGCAAAGAACCGATAAATCCTGTTCCTTTACCAATTCGGCCGCCTTTAATTAAATTTTCAAGTGTGTCAACGATTACATATAAATGTGTATTGTCACGCACCTTGTCTAAACGTGTGACGATTTCTTCAACAGTCGCTCCAGCATCACGCATTTTAATAGCCTCTCTTAATTGAATAGCAAGGCCAATTGCGATAAAACGAGAATCAATGACCGTTACATCTGCATCTGTCATTTGTGCAGCTTGTCGTGCTGATTCAACAGTCCCACTCATTCCACCAGTCATATGAATAGAAAGTATTTGGTCGCCATCTTTGCCAAGCTCGTCATATAGTTCTTTAAACTTCCCTGGTGCAGGCTGCGAACTTTTCGGCAATTCTTTCGCATTTTTCATTAAGCCTAAAAAAGGTTGTGGATCTAAATCTACACCATCTATATATGTTTTCCCATCAATTTGAATTGTTAACGGTACTATATGTATACCGTGTTGCTCTACTTCTTCTTTTGTTAAATCACAAGTTGAGTCCGTTACAATATGAATTCGTCCCACTTCGACACATCCTTTAACATCATTGAAATTATTATATAGACTAATGTTTCCATATGTAAACATGACATTTGTCATCTCAAGTGTCTATTTCAAGTCTTTTTCATTTCCACTTCCTTCGCTACTATAGCCTTTTTTCAATAAATTTGTCTAACAATTTCCTCTAAAATTCGACATGACATTTTAGATAAGTAAATATGTGACAAATGTAAATAGTAAGACGCACATTATTGGGCTATAGTAAATAGACAACGAAGGGAGTGTTTATAATGGTGGATTCATTTGACTATAAAACATGGAAGGAAGAATTGTGGAATGCCATTACTCACGGTATAGGCTTACTTGCAAGTATTCCAGCACTTGTTATTTTAATATTAACTGCCGTCCAAAACGGAAGTGCATTGTATATTACAACTTTTAGTATTTTTGGTGCTTCTGTCATCATCTTGTTTCTTATGTCAACATTACTCCACAGCATGCCTGAAAAATACAAATATTTTTTCGCTATTCTTGACCATTCTTCTATATACATTTTAATTGCTGGGACCTATACACCTTTTTTATTGATTGCTATCGGCGGCACATTAGGAATTACTTTATTATGTATCATTTGGGCACTTGCCTTACTAGGCGTTGTATTTAAATGCTTTTTTATTAATCGTTTTGAAATACTATCCCTTATTTTCTATATTGGTATGGGCTGGCTTATTATCTTTGCCATTAAGCCGATTTATTTTTTCTTAGGAAGTAACGGCTTTGCCTTTTTATTAGCTGGCGGTCTTTTCTATACATTTGGCGCTATTTTTTACGCTTGGCGCAGCCTCCCATATAATCATACAATTTGGCACCTCTTTGTGTTAGCTGGATGTGGCTCAATGTATGCCTGTGTGTATCTTTATTTATAATAATGAAGTTTTTCAACTAAAAATATGTATCGTTAAACAAGAAAAGCACTACGGCATAAGCTAATCCGTGTGCTTTTTCTCATAATTTAGACTACAGCTTCTGAGAACGTCCACTAAGTGGCAAACGCCCCAATACAATTATTTTTTGCGTTCAAAAATTTGATATTGAAATGTGTAACCTTCTGGTGCAGTTACTGGTTGTTGTGACGAGACTAGCACAAAGTCATCTTCATATTGTGGGAAAAATGTATCCCCTTTAAAGGAATGATTAATTTTTGTAGCATATATTCGATCTGTTATGTCCATTGATAGTCTAAAAATTTGTTCGCCACCGATGATCATGATTTCAGGTACATCACCCGCTAATGACAGTGCATCGTCGAGACTCGTCACTATTTCTGCCCCATCAGCACGATAGTTGGCATCACGCGTAATGACAATGTTGCGTCGCCCTGGTAGCGGTCTACCAATCGACTCAAATGTTTTTCGTCCCATTATCATTGGTTTACCCATCGTTTTTTCCTTAAAATATTGTAAATCCCCAGGTAAATGCCAAGGCATACCGTTTTCATATCCAATGACATTATTATTATCATGCGCTACTATTAATGAAATCATAATTACCCTCCAAGTTATATCATTCATCCTATTATAAACATAATTTTACTTTACTATCGGAATATTTCTGCTCATTATTAAAATAAATTACTTCTTCGACGTTAAATCATAGTAAATTTATAAGAATAGTTTATAATAAGAGATAACAATAAAAATTTCTAAAGGATGATGTTATGACACGTTTAACAAAAGAGGCCGTTTGCTATATTCAAGCTACGGATTTAAAACCACATTATTATGAAATGACACCACAGGAAGCAAGAGTTATGCGCGCAGTTCCAACTTGGCAATCTGTCCATACGCCTCACCTCGCATCGATGGAGGATCGAAAAATACCTATGCGAGATGGACAAGAGATTACTATTCGCCTTTATATTCCGGAACACGCAAAAAATTTACCGGTTATTATTTATTATCATGGTGGTGGATGGATATTTGGCGATTTAGGGTCAGCGGATGCCGGTTGTCAGTTATTAGCTGATAGAGCGCATGCCATTGTCGTATCTGTAGATTATCGCTTGGCACCTGAATATCCCTTCCCTATCCCATTAAACGACGCATATGATGGGTTACTGTGGGTATTTGACAATATTGCGGCATTCGGTGGTGATAACACCCGAATAACGGTCGCTGGTGATAGTGCTGGTGGTAACCTCGCAATGGTAGTTTCTTACTTAGCAGCGATGTTTGATGGACCCACTATTACTTCACAAGCACTTATTTACCCTGTAGTAAATCTTGATTTTACGACTGCTTCTTATAGTGCTTACGGAGAACATTTTGGTTTAGATAAGCAAGGTATGCAATGGTTTGCTGAGCATTATACAAAGCCAAAACATTTTAAAAACCCACTCGTTTCACCTTTGCAAATTGAAAATTTTGGCGTACTTCCAAAAACAATAATTATCGCTGCTGAAGCAGATGTACTTTACGATGAAGGACTTGCTTACGCTAAAAAATTAGCGGATGCAGGCGTGTATGTGGAACATGTCCAAATGGCGGGTTTGATTCATAGTTATTTCAGTAAAATGGAGTTTTTCGAAGCTGCTACAATTGAAACAGCTGAAAAAATTGCGACATTCGTCAAATAAGTTTGTGTAATGCTACTAAACAATGCGATAATAGAGCAAAATGTTTTTTAAAGGATGACAACATGACACAAACGATTGCATTACAAATTAATAATCAATATGCAAGCCCATTAAAAAAAGGCTACCCACTAATCTTAAAGGAAGCAGTCGATACTCGAAAACTGCCTACTGAAGAAGGTGCAGTACTTCGTCTATTAGATATTCATAATCGCTTTATCGGCACTGGCTATTATGGTATCCAAAATAAAGGCATCGGCTGGCTGTTAACTACGGATGCTAATGAAGAAATTGACAAGGCGTTTTTTGCGAAAAAAATAAGCAAAGCGCTACAAAATCGTGAAGCATTTTTCAATAACCCTAATACTACGGCATTTCGTGCTTTTAACGGCGAAGGTGATGGAATTGGGGGCATGACAATCGATTTCTTTGAAGGTTACTATATGGTGAGCTGGTATAGTGCAGGTATTTATTCATTTAAAGAAGCCATTTATGAGGCACTTTCAGAAATAGTCAACTTTAAAGCAATTTATGAGAAAAAACGTTTTGATAGTAAAGGGCAATATATTGTACAGGACGATTTTGTTATGGGTACCCCTGGTGAATTCCCACTTATCGTGAAGGAAAATGGCATGAACTATGCTATTCATTTAAATGATGGAGCCATGACTGGTATTTTCCTCGACCAACGTGAAGTACGACTTGCCATTCGTGAACGCTATTCTCAACATAAAACCGTGTTAAATACATTTTCTTATACAGGTGCTTTCTCAGTAGCAGCAGCACTTGGTGGCGCAACGAAAACTACAAGTGTCGATGTAGCCAAACGTAGTTTAGCCAAAACAATCGAGCAATTTAGTGTCAATCATATTGACTATGAAGCACAGGACATTAAAGTAATGGATGTATTTCATTATTTCAAATATGCACAGCGCCATCAGTTGAAATTCGACCTTGTCGTATTAGATCCGCCTAGCTTTGCGCGCACAAAGCAAATGACGTTTTCAACAGCAAAGGACTACCCTAAATTATTGATGGATACAATCGCTATTACTGAAAAGAATGGTATTATTGTTGCCTCTACAAACAATGCAAGCTTTGGCATGAAAAAGTTTAAAGGCTTTATTGACCAAGCGTTTAAAGAAACGAATACTCGCTATAAAATCGTTGAAGAATATGGTTTACCAAAAGATTTCCGTGTGCCGCGTGAGCATCCTGAATTCAATTACTTAAAGGTTGTTTTTATTGAAAAATTAAGCTAAAAAAGAGCGACTCTCAGAAAGTCACTCTCAGACTGTAGACAAAGTCGAATTTTCCAACTTTGTCTACTATTTTTTTGAATCAAGTTTCCATTACTTTGTTAAAAAAACGAAAATATAACCTAAAAACATGAGGATAAAAAAACTAAAGAATGTGATGATATTCCCTATAATTAAAATTTTAGATTTAACGCATACGGCTAAGACAATACCTATGCCTGATAATACAAACGTGAAAATCCATAAAGTTGAAGCTTTTTGAAACACAATATTCGGTACCCAAAGTAATAAAGAAATAATAATCGTACTTACAGCTAAAGCTTTCACCATTTTAACCATTCCTTATTTCAACGGATTACATAAATTGTTATTAAAATATATTTTTATAGCAGAAGCAAATAGTTTTTCTTTGAGTCCCATTCTATGAAAATTTCTATCTATATAAGCAACAAGCTCCCAATCACATGAACAGCTAAAATACCTTTTATCTTCATAGCACATATCATGTATGTGACAACCCCTATCTAATACATCTTGTGGAGGGCCAGAACCATGTCCAGGGCCACACCAATTTCCCCAAATAGGTAACCCTTTTCTAGTACTCATTGTAGTGTTTGCTTGATAGTTAGCATAACTCTTACTAATGTGATTCACCATCAAACTAATTTCAATATATTCCTCTGCTAAGCCATCTAATTTTACTTTTTCAATATTAACAAACGGTTTTCCGTCCTCATAATAAATATAAGATTCTAACTGTTCACCAGCATTTAAAAGTTCTTTATCTGTCAAAGATGACTCTTCTCCTGTCGTTGCAAAAACTTTTGTACCTCCCCCAAAAAAGAGTGAAGAAACTAAAACTGACATTGCAACAAAGGACGAACCTACTTTTTCATCTAATCTTAGCTCCTTTCGATATTTTATTAGGTAAAATACCATTATTATGGCTCATCAAAAGGCTAGAATAATATTTTAAAAAAAGAAAATGAATTTTAGAATGTTAGCTGTTGGAGTGAAATCTGGATGCTCATGAAAACGCCCAGCGGAAATGGAGGACAACCCTAAGTTATGGTAATGAACCATTATGATAGTATTTAACCCGTCGTTTATATTTTTATTTTATTAAACGAACTGAAAATTCGCAATATAATAACCGATTTTTTGCGTAAGGTTATTAGTTAGTTAATATAAACTAATATAAAAAAGAAACACGGTTTACCAAAGGATTTTCGCGTACCGCGTGACCATCTTGAATTCAATAACTTAAAAGTTGTTTTATTCAAAAACTAAGCTAAAAAGAGTGACTATACACTACTAATTCATAAATAAAATAGACATCAACATACTTATCAATATCTCCTCCGTTTTAACCAAGAAAAAGACAAAGTATCGAATAATCAGATACTTTGTCTACAGACTGAGGTTGAGAAATTATTTTCTCAACCTTTTTATTCGTTATTTTTTCACTCAATATTTTCTACATTTAAACACTTAGTTTCACAGTAATAGCCTTTGCCGCCAACATAAACTTTATCTATATCATTCTTGCTATTCGTTGCTAATTTAACTAATATTTCAGAAGGCGAGTGTAAAGCATAACCTTGTTCAAATACATAGACTTCTTTTTGCAAGTAGTGATGTTCATAAAGGTAGCAAGCTAATGCACCGTTGGAAGTTCCAGTCGCTGCTTCTTCATTGATGTCGTATAGTGGAGCAAAATTTCTGCATATAATTCGATTGTCATTAAAAGTAAACAGATGCATCCCGACAACATTATAATACTTGCTAATTTCTTTAATTTTTTCAAAATTAGGTTGCAGTGCATGTAATTGTGTTTCGCTTTTTATAGGAATTAAAATATCTTTTAAGCCCGTGGAGACAATTTGAATTGGGTATTTATTGTCTATAGCTTGAATGTCAAAACAGTCGATGAACTCGTTTGGAGATACAACATCATAGAATATCGGTTTGTTTTGTTCCATAAATATCATGTCATCTTTTATAGTTATAGCAAGAACACCGCTGTTCGTTTCAATCGTATAGCGATTCTTGAAAAGTTTATTTAAATGCATCAGAATCGCGAAAGAGCCAATTGTAGCATGACCACATAAATCAACTTCTTCTTTTGGTGTAAAATACTCAATTTTATAATCCGCAATTTCAGATTCTGCTATAAATGCAGTTTCCGCATAGCCCAGTTGTTTGGCTATTGCCATTTTTTGAGTAGTGGACAATGTATGCTCCATAAATACTACTCCTGCTTTATTTCCGCCTTTATGATCTTTGCTAAATGCACTTGCAACATAAACGGATATTTTCATAAAACACCTTCCTTCCACACTTATAGGAAATTGTAGCATAGAAAACACGATGTATAAATGTTGTTGGAAAAATTCGCTATAAAGCAAGAAACAAACTATTTTTTAGCATCTGACCTCGCCAAAAATAGTTTGTTTACAGTCTGAGCGTGACTCTATATGCGTCACTCTTTCTTTAATTAATTTTTAATGTTGTTCCCTTAGTTGTTTGCAGTTCACGGTCTCGTGGTCTTGCTGCCTTATACCATTGCAAGCAAAGTGTAAAAATTATTATGGCATCAATTATATCTCCACCATAGTACATAACCATACTTCCGATTTCTGCTTGTTCTATCGGAACACCTTTAGGAGGATGAGCATAAATATACTTCGATAATATTCCATGTCCTGCTAATGCAATAATTAAAACTATTGCTCTGTAAATAAAGGATTTCCTATGATATACAGGATCAAAATAAATGATAGAAACAGTAAACAAATAGCCTGCAATGAATACATGTAAATGGACAATTACATGTATTAGACTATTGTCGTGCATTAATGAATATAGGTTAGTAGTGTACAATATCCAAAGTCCACCTATATTTAGAAAGCTAGTAACTAGTGGATGAATAAGTATACGTGCTAGCCAACTTCTTAAAATTCTTGAAAGCCCCCGAGCTAATGGGGTGCTTAAAGTTCTAAGTATTAATGTCATAGGAGCTGCAAGTACAATGAATAACGGTGCTAGCATACCCAAAAGTAAATGGCTAAACATGTGTGCTGTAAAATCTATAGAAGCACGATTTGCTAAAGGACCTACAACAGCACTAATCGCCAATAAAATTCCAAAAACTAAACTTACTATACGATTAAATGGCCATGTTTTATAATTTCGATTTGTAATTACAGTAGCACTAATATACAAAATTAATATGGTAATAAACAAAATTAAAAAAACTAGTTGAGGATGAATGATTCCAAAACCATCATGACTAGGACCACCCTCTAATATTTGGTGATGGTCAGCGTTCATTAGTGGTAGCCTCTACTTGAAGATTTTTATTGCTAGTACGAACAGCAAGATAAAGTCCGATTATGAGAATAATTGCAGCAAGTACATTCCAAATTACATCGTATACGATAACATTTTCTACATACCTAATCTGGTGTATTCGCATTAGCTTATGTTGAATGATGCCATCATATAATTGGAAACCTCCTGCACCTAGTAACATGCCACCAACCCATCTCTTCAACAAAAACCCACTTTTACGACGAATATCTGCAAGTAAAAATAATCCTGCAATAGTAGCAAACCAACTAATTGCATGGAATATACCATCAGAAATTAAGCCAATATCCGTTGTAGACTTATCATAAAAATGATGCCAGCGAAATAATTGATGAAAAATAGTCTCATCTATAAAAGCTACTAGGCCTATCCCAAATAGAAACCCTGACAATAAATTCCGGCTTACATAAACTTGTGTATTGTTATGATTGTTTAAGATGGTCATTCCATCCCCCCTACATTTAGATTTTCGTCCTTATCATTCCCTAATTTTTAATATTTCAACCCAACTTTACCTAGCGTATCAGGCTAAAACTTCTTCTTTAAAGATATTATTTTTAACATCTATACCCCTACCTAGTCATCTATTGTTTCCATTAAAGAAGAGCTAGCTCTAGCCAGCTCTTTGCTTTTATTCAGTTGTTTAAAACGACACGACTCCAAAGGCAGAAATCAATGAAGGCTTTAATGCTTGCCAAAATTCAGCGCTATTTGTTCTACGATAAAATTTATGGAAAGGTTCATTTGGGCGAGCGTGTTTCTGATAATGCCTGATAATTTGTTGTAGAAAGCTTTCTATTTTTTGTACTGAAACTCTTTTAGCAAATAGTGTACCCGCCTTTGCATTGGCCCCCATCGGCACGGCACCTAAGTAAACATCGAAGCTATCCTTTTGATAAACAAGCCCAATATCATCATATACAGCATTATAGCAAGCCGATGCACAGCCATTAATATTTAACCGTAGTCTAGAAGGCACAGTTTCTTCATGTAATGCTTCGTATAGGTGTTCGGTTATTTCGGCAGCCTCCATTTTGTCCCCATCACAAAAATCACATGCTTTTATCGCAACGATAGGACCTTGCTTTGCAATATATAAGCCTGCTTCTTGAAGCTCATTGATAATTTCATTCACGTTTATAGTTGGGACGGACAAAAGGATACTATAGGAAGCCGAGTATTTAATTGCGCCGCTATCACCTACAACCTCAGCAATTTTTTGAAATTGAGCTGGTGTATAATGCTTATTGATAATACCTGGACTTACTGCAAGGCGTGTAAAATTTCCATTTGTATTTAGTTTTTCAAATGTTCGATCTGGTGTATTTGAACGAAAGGCATTCATTGTTTGTTCTCCTTATGAAAAAGAGCTAGCAAGTAGCTAGCTCTTTCGATTGTTATTTAAAAGTTTTCAGGATAAAAACCTTTTGCTAAAATTTCAATAGCCTCTGCAGCACGAACCCCTTCTGAAGCTGCTGAAAGTGGTAAAATGACAAAGCGTTCATTTTTCACAGCATCTGTTTCTTTTAATGCCGGATCACTTTTTAGGAATTTAATTTTGTCTTCTGCTGTTTGGGAACCATAATCAATTACGACAATGACTTCAGGGTTACGTTCAACTGTTTCTTCTTTTGATACCGTTGTCCAGCCCGATTCAACATCGCCAAAAATGTTTTTACCGCCAGCAACTGTGACAAGTTCATCCATAAAGTTTTGTGCCGCTGTAAAGACTTCCTTGTCCCCACTATCGAAAACTAGAACACGTAATTCTTTTTCACCTTGGGGTAACTTTGCGCGAACAGCATCAACATCCTTTGTCATCTGTTCAATTAATGCCTCTCCGCGGTCTTCAACACGGAAGATTTTTGCAATATTACGGATATCCGTAAATATATCCTCTAACGTTGGTTTTGTAATACTTGAAGAAGTATGTAAATATGTGTGAATACCAAGTGCTTCTAACTCTTCTGGTGTACCAACACCCTTTTCGCTAAAGCCACTTTTCCACCCAGCGTATAAAAAATCCGCTTCACTATCAATTACTTGTTCTTTTGTCGGATACTGCTCCGCTATCACTGGTACTTTATCGTAAGCTGCTTGTAAAGGTTCATAAATTTTATCATCTAAATAAGCAGTACCAACCATTGAATCTTCTAAACCTAATGCTAGCATTATTTCTGTAACGTGCTGATTTAAGCTAATCGCCTTTTTAGGAGCTTCTGTATAAACTTGTGTCGTATCGTTATTATCAATTGTTACTTCTTTTGCCTCTGCTTGTGCTGGTTCAATGTTTTCACTTTGTGCAGCTGATTCTGAATCATCTTTTGCACTACAAGCGCCTAAAATGCTCAATAGTGCCATTGCAAGAACTAGCCACATGCCTTTCCATTTGTTCATGTTTGTTTCTCCTTTAGTTTGTAATTTTTCATCTTTATAGTAAGAAATCAATGACTTCTTTGCTATTGATTACGAGCACTTCTTGACGCTTCATTTCCTGGTAAAAGCATGAATTGCTGTTTGCTACGGTTCCTGCTTAAACTACTGCACATCAAAATGGACACAAAAAACCCTCTTGTTTCCAAGAGGGCGGCATAGTGAAAAAACAATGGTTATTCAACCAATCACTATTCCCATCCTCGTGGTGTTAAGTAAAATAATATATATTGGCAGGTATCCTGGCTTAGGTTCAACGTTTATACGTCTTCCCATAGTTAAACTACAGTGACTGTGTTGTATAAACTCCCCATTTACAGTTGCGGGACAGCATCGGATTTACACCGATTTCCCTTTTAAGCAAATGATATAAACCATTTGCACCAATATATAGAAGTATTAAGTTATAAAAATAGCCTAGCAGAAGTAATTTTTGTTTTCAATCACACAAAAAAATCCATAACTAATAATTACGAATAATTGACCACTATTCAAACATAAACGAGAACTATTCTACTCGAAATGTTTTTAAGCACTATCTGTTACAATAGGAATATAGGAAAAATAGAAATGAGGATTTTTTATGTATAAAACGATTGGTGTGCTCGCACATGTCGATGCAGGAAAGACAACCTTTTGTGAACAACTACTATTCCATACGAACAGTATTCAAACGCGCGGAAGAGTCGATCACCAAGATACTTTTTTAGATAATCATACTATCGAACAAGCTCGTGGTATTACCATTTTTGCTGAACAAGGACGGATGCAAATTGGGGATGATACATACACACTAATTGATACGCCTGGGCATGTCGACTTTTCACCAGAGATGGAACGCGCAATTCGTGTAATGGATTACGCCATTATTATCGTAAGCGCAGTAGAGGGTGTACAAGGACATACTGAAACCGTGTGGCAATTGCTACGTCAATACAACGTACCAACCTTCTTCTTTATTAATAAGATAGATCGTGAAGGCGCTGATGTAGATGCCGTTATGAAGCAGCTTCGAAAGGAATGTTCGAAGGACGTACTTTTAATAGACGACCCATTGCGTACAGATTATGTCCAGAGCCACATTGCTGAATGGCTAGCTGAACGTGATGAACAACTACTCGATGCCTATTTGACAGAAACTCTCGATGCACAAACATGCCTATTACAGTTGCAAAAGTTGATTAAACAAGAGCAAACATTTCCTTGCTTTACTGGTGCGGCATTAAAGGATATTGGAATAAAAGAATTTTTATCACAGCTCCCTCTACTTACGGAGACTCGATTCGACCATCAAGCACCATTTCAAGGTGAGGTATTTAAAATTCGCCATGATGGAACTCAACGGTTAACGTTTATCAAAGCATTGCAAGGAACTTTACATACACGCCAAGACTTTACATTTGGTGATGTGACTGAAAAAATAACTGAAATTCGTTTATATAATGGCAGCCGTTTTGACACAACACAAGAAGTGCAAGCAGGAGAAATTTTCGCGGTTAAAGGGCTTAGTCTAGCAAAAGTCGGTGATATTTTAGGTAGTACAATACCTCCTCAGCCATATGAGCTTGTGCCTACGTTACAAGCTAAAGTACAGTATGATGGACAACAGCATATAAAAGAAGTTTTACAAGTATTCCGTTTACTTGAAGCGGAGGAACCATCGTTACGAGTCGTTTGGCATGAGAAATTCCAAGAAATCCATGTACATATTATGGGGGTTATTCAACTTGAAGTACTTGCTGAAGTGTTAAAAAATCGCTTTTCACTTTCTGTTACTTTTGGTGAGCCAAAAATCTTATATATGGAATCAATCGTAACAACTGTAACAGGATACGGTCATTTCGAGCCTTTAAAACATTATGCTGAGGTACACCTGTTAATGGAGCCTAATATTCGTGGAACTGGTAACACTTTTGTTAACGCTTGTCATGCTGATGATTTATCAGTTGGAAACCAACGACTAATTGAAAAACATCTATTTGAACGAGAGCATCACGGTGTTTTAACAGGCTCCCCAGTGACAGATGTATGCTTCACCCTTTTGACAGGACGTGCTCATATCAAGCATACAGAGGGTGGCGATTTTCGCGAAGCAACTTTCCGTGCACTTCGACAAGGGCTGGAGCAAGCCGAAAATATATTGCTTGAACCATATTATCGCTTTAAATTGAAAGCATCGAATGATTTTATCGGTCGTATGATGAACGATATCCAGCAAGCAGATGGTACTTTTGATGACCCTCTATTAACAGAGGAACAAGTAACATTAACAGGACGAGTTCCTGTTGCAACATTTATGCATTATAGTACTACTTTCGCTGCTTATACAAACGGCAAAGGGTCAATTTCGTTACAATTTGATGGCTATGATAAATGCCATAATAGTGAAGAAATAATTGCACAAATCAATTACAATAAACAGGCAGATCCCGACTATACATCATCAAGTATTTTTTGTGCGAAAGGAAAGGGCTATTCAGTTCCTTGGTATGAGGCAAAAGAAGCCATGCATTGCTTGTAATTATCCGAGAAACCGCACTTTCCAAAGCATAACAGCGATTGGGGAAGGTTTATCGGTTATTTAGCAAGTTTTATTGGCGATTTGAATGGTTTTATCGGCGATTCAGCGACTTTTATCGGCGATTTTAAAGGTTTTATCGGCGATTCAGCCAGTTTTTATGGCGATTTCAAAAGTTATCCATAAAAAATGACAGAAGGCATCGAGAACATCTCGATGCCTTTTATATTAATCCTATAAAGCTTTTTTCGCTTTCGCAACAAAGTTATTCGCTGATTCCACAATTACGTAACCATTACTATTCGAAAAATCAACAAGAACCGAACCTGGTTTACTCTTTAAAATTTGTAATTGCTCAATTAATTGGAGCAATAATTGATGACCATTGCCTCTTGGATGCCAATTTAAATGATAGTCATTTAATTCTTTAACACTTTGAAGAAATTGAGCGTATTCACACTCTACATACTTTATTAAATGTACTATTTTATTACTATCTTGATTTGTATGAACGACTAACGACAACTCTTCTAAATAGGTGTGATAGAAACGCATAACCATCGAGCATAGTAAATCATTGACTCTTGCAGCACTTAAGATGGGCTTTGGCTCTAAATCAAGCCTATCTAAATTTGGTTTAGCTCGAATCGAATCAATACGTGTTATTAAATGATACGGCTCACCATTTACCTCATATACGATTGGATTTGTTGGCATGTACATCATAAAGGCATTCTTTTTTGTTTTCAGCTCATCCGCTACACTTGCTTTAGCAAAAAGGCACCCTTCATACACCTCATTTTGAATCCAAATGATGCCTTTGTTATAGAAAATTTGATTAAATAAACGTTCGTTCCGAATAAGTCCTGTTGCTAAAAACTGATCAACAAGTGCTTCAATGACCATTCTCGTTTTTGGCTGCTTGGCAACTTCAATGCGCGGCAGTTTACAAATCTTCATATCTCCATATTGCTTTTCCTGTGTTGTACAAACATGAATTTTCGTCATACGTGCACCTCTTTTCGTACATATTTTCAAAACAAATGTTTAGATTACATAAAAAGACGGATTTCCTGCTAAATAAGAGGAAATCCGTCATCCGGCTAATCATTATCATTCATCAAGTAACATCAAACATTGCACCAATGGGAGAGATTTGGCTCGATGCCGTATCCCTTTATATCCTTTGGTTTTTATCGTTTGACGTACTGTGACGAACAGAACATTCTGTTTTGTCAACATGCCACCTCCTATTCCTCGTAGGTTATTGGTGTGTACTTGTAACAGGCAGGTCTCCTGACTTATGGTCATCGCTTCTTTTCACCTTCCCATCATTTGACAGTGGTATTTGAAAAGACGCTCACATTTACAGTTGCGGGACAGTGTCGGACTTGCACCGACTTCCCTTTTCAGTAAATTGCACGCAATTTACACCTATTACTACACGCTATTCAGTTTTAATAAAATGTATAGTATCGCTAGTATACTATTAAATCACATTGTAAAGTAATGGAATTTCAATGTCAATGAACAGTACAAGGTATCTATTTGGACTTACAGATTAATATAGTTTTGAGTACATTCGTAAAAAGGATATTTTTCCATCCAGATCAAAGCTAATTATTTTCAAATATCATTCACTTTCCATCGCTTGAAATAGCTTTTGAGCATAGCTATCGGTGAAATTAAATGCACCTTGTTCCTTGTACTGTTCATCGACAATTTCGCCAGCTTTCATTACATAAATCCGTTCACTTAAATATGAAACTGCTTTTAAATCATGAGAAATAAATAAAATAGCCATGTTTCTTTCTTTATTTAACGAAATTAATAAATCGATAATTTCCCGCTGAATTAGACGATCTAGGCTAGAAACAATTTCATCACATACTATTAATTTTGGTTCAACTAGAATAGAGCGTAATAAATTTACTCTTTGCTTCTCCCCACCACTAAGTTCAGAGGGTAGAGATTGTAATACATCGTTTGATAACTTGACCTTCTCGAGCATCGTTTGTAAATAGGTGTCCGTCACGAATTTCTGATGCTGCAATGGCTCCCTTAATAGTTCCTTAACCGTCCACATAGGGTTTAAAGCATTACTAGCATTTTGGAATATAATTTGGCACTTTTCATAAAAGGACTTCCGATTGTTCTTTGTGATTTGTTGATTTTGAAAAATTACGGTCCCTTTATCAGGTGATTCTAGCTGCATAATGACTTTGGCTAAAGTACTTTTACCGCTTCCACTTTCTCCTACAAGTCCGACGATTTCGCCTTCTCCTACAGTAAGGTTTATATTTGCTAACACTTGCTGTCCTGTTCGATAGCTTTTATTTACGTTTTCTACCCGAAGCAACTAAAACGCCTCCTAAAAATGATTTGTGACAAGCCGTTTTGTATACGGATGTTTTGGTTGCTCAAAAATTTCTGTCGCTTGCCCCTTCTCGACAATCTCTCCATTTTTCATCACAACAATCGTATCCGCTAGTGAAACTGCAACCCCTAAATCATGAGTAATCAATATAATAGTTGTTCCCAGTTGAGCATGTAGATTTTTTAGTAATGTAATAAAGTGTTGTTGATGCAACATATCTAGTGCAGAAGTTGGTTCATCAGCTATCAAAATGTCTGGCTTATTATACAATGCACAGGCAAGCATACAACGTTGCAGCATACCCCCTGACAACTCAAATGGATAGCAATCTAATACATCTTCGGTCAAATTTAATTCCTTTAAGATAGCGGTCATTTTTGGCAGAAACATTGCTTTCTCCTCACCCATTCGTAAGGCAGTAAACATATACAATTGTTGTTTCATTTTTTGGGTAGGAGAAAAGCTATTTGTAGCATCTTGAAAAATAGTAAAGATATGCTTTGTCCGTAACAGTAACCTATCTTTTTTTGACATCGCCATTATATTTTTCCCATTAAAGTACACTGCCCCTGTCGTCTCAGCTTGTGGCGGGAGCATTCCTAAAATAGCTGATACGGTTGTGCTTTTCCCACTCCCACTTTCACCAATAACTGCTGTAATTTGGCCTTTTGGCACAGTTAACGAGATATTGTGGATGAGATTTTTATCGTTCACTCGAACAGTTAAATTGTCGATTTTAAACATGTGATCGTTCTCCCCCTTGTTTGAAAGTGCTCCCGATTGCTTGCACACATAATATCGTCACAAAAATCATAAACCCAGGAAAAAGGCCGATCCACCAAGCACCAACGAGTAAATCATTTTGCGCTGTGTACAGCATCGTCCCCCATGACGGGATGGCTGGCGGCACACCGATGCCTAAAAAGCTTAAAGACACTTCGGTAAAAATCGCACCAGCAAAATTAAATATCGTCACGACAAAGATGGCTGGCAAACTATTACGTAATAAATGACTAAATAATATTTTCCACAATGGGGTACGGAACATTTTAGCCATTTGAACAAATTCCATTTCCTTTAAACGAATAAACTCTGAGCGCACGATTCGAGCTGTGACAAACCAGCCTGTGAATCCGATAATCATGGCCATTCGCCAAACACTTCCTTGCATAATTGCTTGCAGGGCAAGCACAATGACCAAGGATGGAATCGTTAAAAATGCCTCCAAAATGCGCATCATTATTACATCGACGGCACCACCAACAAAACCGCTTATACCACCGTAAATAATGCCTACAATGCTAGAAATTACGACTGACACAATGGCGATGAAAAGTGTCACTTTTCCCCCAACAAGTATTCGTGATAAAACATCTCTGCCTAGCTGATCTGTACCGAGTAAATGTGTAAGATTAGGTGCTTCATAAATCTGATTCATATCCATTGCATTTGGTTCAAAAGGTGCCAACAGTGAGGAGAAGATGGTTGTTCCTAAAATTATGCAAAGAAGTGCAAGCCAAAATAGTGGCATCTTCCGTCGTTTTCTCATACTATTTTCCCTCTTCTCAATCTAGGGTTGATGCAAATCATTAAAACGTCGATTACAAATAAGCAAATGACCACCACAACACCAATAATCAGAATGGCTCCCATAAGTACTGGGAAATCCTTTACCATCACTGATTTCACTAGCAGTGATCCTAAACCTGACCAGCCAAAGAGTGTTTCAACTACTATGGAACCACCAAAGAATGAAGGAATCGTCACACCAATATAATTGATATACGGAATAACAGAATTCCGTAGTATGAGGTTTCTTATTTGTCGGTCTGGTACTCCATTTGCACGCGCAACTTGGACATAATAACTACGATTCTCTGCCTTAACACTATCCTGTAAAAAACGTGCGAATATGCCCACATGAGAAATTACTAAAACGATTAAAGGGAGCACAATATGGTTTAAGCGATCAAGCCAACCTCCATTGCCACGCACATCATTCATACCTGAAGAAGGAAACCAACCAAGCTGTAGCGAAAATATTATAATACAGACAATACCTAGCCAAAATGGAGGAATCGCAGAACTTGCAATACTAAAGATGGATAATCCTCGATCCAATAAAGAACCTTCTTTCATTCCTGCCCGTAATCCTAGCCAAGTAGAGACAATTGTAACGATGAATAACGTGAGTGCCACCAGCTGTAATGTGTTGGGTAAACGTTCTAATAAAATCGTTATTACTGGTCTACCTTCTTTTGCAGAATAGCCTAAATTCCCTTTTACCGCTTCACCTAGCCAAGTGCCATATTGAAGAAGGACTGGCCTATCTAAGCCAAACGCTTTTTCAATTCGTTCTTGCTCAGCTACTGTTAATGTTTGAGCATTGCCTCCATAATAAGCCGCCGCCGGATTGCCAGGTGCAGCATGCATAATGAAAAAAGAGAGGAAGCTCACGATAATGAGGACAATTGTCCCCATTATCACTCGCTTCCCGATCCACTTAGCGATCATTCCATTTCCACTCCTCGACATTCCATAAGAAGCCGGCGCCGTGATGACCTAAAATACGCTCTTTAACACCACTAATATTTTTATTAATGCCATAAACAGCATCAACATAGGCAAAATAAGCGAACGGTGGATCTTCTGCTAGCTCCTCTTGTAATGCCTTATAGACTTCCTTGCGTTTTTCAGGATCGACAGTTGTTCTTCCTTCTTCTAGCAAAGCATCTACTTTCGCATTTGCATAGCTACCATAATTGTAGCCAGCACTTGTTACGCTAGATTCGTCAGAATAGAATAAACTGTACGTATGGTGGTCGGCATCATATGGACTTCCCCAACCAACCATAAACGCTTGTGTTTCTTCAATAACGATATTGCTCCAATCAAGTGCTGCTACTTCAACATCTGCCCCAATTTCTTTATAGCCTTGCGCGACATAATTGGCCATATTGACACGAACTGTATCTGTAATCGGTGCCGTAATAGTAAAGGCGAGTTTGTTACCGTCTTTATAGCGGAATCCATCATCTGCTAATATCCAGCCTGATTTTTCTAATAATTCATTTGCTTTTTCAACATCAAAAGTATAATGTTCAATATTTTCGTTTACATAGGCATGCTTTTGTAGCGGCGAATATGCTTCTGTACCATAACCATGTAAAATACCTTTGACGATGCCAGCTCGATCTGTACCGTAGCTTACCGCTTTTCGAACATTGACATCCTTCCAAAGTGGATACTTCATATTAAATAACACGCCACGATAATCTGCTGATTCAACTTCATACATTTTTAACTGCTCTACTTTTGAAAGTTCTTCAACCTGATTCGGATCAAGTAAGGCAATATCTACCTCACCGGATTTTAGTTGTAATGCACGAACATTACTATCAGGAATAAATTTAAAAATGACTTTTTCAATGGATGCTTTTGTTCCGAAGAAAGATGGATATGCTTTAAGCGTTAAGCTTGTCCCTTTATCCCATTGCTCCACCATATAAGGTCCAGCTCCAATAGGTTCTTGGTTAAACGTAGCCGTTCTCATCTCTTGACCTTCAAAGACATGCTTCGGCAAAATTGGCACTGTTAACTTATCTAACATCGGCGTAAATGGTTCATCCAATTCGATTGTCATCGTTGTGTCATTTACTTTTTGCATCGCTTTAACATGGATAAAATCTGACTTTAAATAAGACCCATTCGCATCATCAAGAATACTGTTAATAGTAAACATTACATCATCTACTGTTAACACTTGCCCATCATGAAATGTCACATCATCACGAATCATGATCGTATAAGTTAACAGGTCATCCGATATGTCAACGCTTTTGGCAATATCATATACTGGTACATTATGTTCATCAAAACGCATAAGACCTCTAAAAAGTAATGCATCTAAATTCGTTTCCTCTAAAATTGGATTTAACCCTGCAAATTCGGATTCAGATGCATAAATAAGCTCATTTGCTTTTGAAGAGGAAGCAGCGGATGGCTGTTTTTCCTCGCCTTGATTAGACTCATTACTACAGCCAGCAAGACTAAGTATGAATAATAAAATAAATACTGAAAACTTTTTCAATTCTCTATCTCCTTCATCACCACAGAAATTTAAAGTATTGTTGCCACATGTTCAAACATGCGATTGATTTCTTTGTGGAGTGTTCGCTGCTCTTTTGAAAGCCATCTACAATGGATTGCATGATCTGTTAGTTTTGTAACACTTGCCTGAATGGAACTCTCCTGTTGGATCATTTCCTGTAATTCTCGAATATTGAGATTCTCAACTTGTGGAGATACAATCCATAACGAACCGATATAATATGCCCTCTCTAACAGACCAATCGTAGATAGGTTCATTTCCTGAGGTTTAAAATGGAATGAATCAAATGCAATTAGAGCTTCCTCAACAAAGATTTTGTATTTGGATTGGAAGGATTGATAATCAAAGATTTCTCCTCGCATTTCTCGACCTGGTGCAATAATTTCACCCCATATTAATGTAGAGCTTTTTGCCATGCGAATCGTTGTATCCACTTGAAATTTCGCTTGTTCAAAAGGAATGGTCACCTCAGGTAGCCATTCTAATCTTGCCCCTTCTGCAATTTCCACCGTAATTTCCTGTGTGCATCGTTCACCATTGTGAGAAGGATAAATTTTTAGAGCGGATTGTTGTTTTAATTTTACTTGACTATCTGGTGCAAGCTTTACAGAGATTTCATTTCGATCACCAGCTACCATGCCACCAGATGATTCCATGATAAAAACTGTGGCAGTTGGCTTATTATCAGCATACAATTCTCGGCTTGCCTTCAATGGCGGTTGCTGATATACATGAACAAGTCGTGTATAGCCCCTTCTTGGCTCAAATGCCATCTCTAATTTGCCATAATGATTTACTTTTCCTTGATTAAGCATTCACGTCAGCTGCTTCGGCGCCTTCAAGTAACATGTGATGCTGAATCCATTCAACAACCTTGTCGACATTTGTTTGTGAACGAACGTCTGCAAAAATATATGGACGTCCAGCACGCATTTTTTTCACATCCTGATCCATGATCTCTAGGTCTACACCAACATGCGGTGCCAGTGACGTTTTGTTGATTAGCAGTAAATCCGAACGTGTTAATGCAGGTCCACCTTTACGAGGTATGTCCTGTCCTTCAGCCACATCAATTACGTAAATATAGCCATGAACAAGTTCTGGGCTAAATGTAGCCGATAAATTATCCCCACCACTTTCAATGAAAATAATATCTAAATCTTCAAAGCGTTTGTTTAAGTCATCAATGGCAGAGAAGTTCATCGATGCATCCTCACGAATAGCTGTATGCGGGCATCCACCTGTTTCTACTCCGATAATACGATTCTCTTCTAGAACACCATTTGTAATTAAATACTGGGCATCCTCTCTTGTATAAATATCATTTGTGATTACTGCCACATTGTATTTTTCATGCATTGCACGTGTTAATTGATCTACTAAAGATGTTTTCCCAGAACCAACTGGGCCTCCTATACCAATTCGAATTGGCGTCATTTATATCCACTCTCTTTCTATGAAATAAATAATCTTGAAAATAAAAATTCATGTTTCATCGATGCTAGTTCAATACCTAAAGCATTATTAGAGAGGTCATCTATCGTTAAGGTCATGACCTTTACCGAAGCTTCCTCTATAAAGACAAGAAGTTTATTTAATGCTTGTACACCTGTATTTTGACCGAACGGCACAGCGCGAACAGCATTTTGTACTAATCCGCTAATGGATGCATACATATAAGTCATCACTGCATGATAGACATCTACACCAAGTGCTTCACTATAAATCGCATAAAGTACTGCGTAATGGCCTTGCACTTCTTCTTTGGCTATCTTTTCTTGCCATTGCATTAATAAAGGGCTGTCCATAATAGGTGCCACTGTTCGGATAAATTGCTTGCCAACATTGAGACTAGCATCTCTCGATTCTTTTGCTAGCTTGATAGCCCCGCAAAGTTCGTCTAACTCTGTAAGGCGAGCACAATCTCTTACTTTTGCTGCATGGAACGCATCCTGAATAATTAAGGCGTCACCATTCACTAAATTATGAAATAAATACGATTTACAATAATCTATTAATTGTTCCTTTGTGCGAATAACATCTTCCTGAATATACGTTTCCATCCCATATGAATGCGTATAAGAGCCTATTGGAAATGCAGAATCATGGATTTGTAATAGGCGCAATAACGAAAAATCAGTGAGCGTGTCCGCGGTATTTGAATGGTTGTTTAAAACGTCGTTCTGTCGTTTCATAGTTCACTCCTATTTCATCTAATAATGGGTTAATCGTATGATCAGCTCGTACGATAATTTCATTATGTTCAATTAAGCAAGGTGTATGGCGATTGCCTAATTCAAATGCAGATTTCCCCATCTCATACATATCTTTCGGTGAAATGACGATAACTGGTTCGAGTTTTGTACGAATCGCAATGCGACGGCTATCATCCTCAAATAATAAGTCACCATATTGTAATGGCTCGTCACCTTCTAAACGTAAAGCAATATCCGTGCCTTTATCTGTCTCTGTTCGAAGGATACGTTTGCTTAATTCTTCCCACTCAAGCTCTATCCACTCTGTTGTTTTATGTGAATGTTCTTCTTCATTCGCAATATTGCCGATAATTTTTTCAATTAACATCTATGTTGCACCTCTTTATCGATTTTTTGACTGTACCTCTGTTACTGTTACACACTCTCTATTTTTTTCTTAAAATAAGAAATATCGTTGTGCCATTGGCAAAACATCAACTGGCTCACATGTAGCTAATTCACCATCAATTTTCACTTCGTATGTTTCAGGATTAACATCAATTTTCGGTGTAGCACTATTAAGCTTCATATCAGCCTTACTAATATTTCGGCAATTTTTCACTGTCCCTATCATACGTTTTAAACCTAATTTTTCCGGTAACCCTTCCTCTACTGCAATGTTTGGTAAAAATGTCATGCCACAATTTTGAGGGCCTTGTCCATAAAAGCCAAACGTCCGACGTCCTTTCATAGGCTGCGGTGTAGGAATTGATGCGTTTGGATCACCAGTAATACCGTAAACTGCAATACCACTTTTTATAACAACTTCCGCTTTGACGCCAAAGAACGCTGGATCCCAAAGTACGATGTCCGCTAGCTTGCCTTCTTCTAGTGAGCCTACTTCATGGCTAATTCCATGTGCTATTGCTGGGTTAATATTGAGCTTAGCCATATAGCGCTTGACGCGGTAATTATCGTGATCTTTCCCTTCATCTTGCGGTAAAGCACCACGCTGCTTCTTCATTTTGTCTGCCGTTTGAAATGTTCGTATTGTCACTTCACCAACACGACCCATCGCTTGTGAATCAGATGACATAATACTTAAAACCCCTAAATCTTGCATAATATCTTCTGCAGCAATCGTTTCTGGTCGAATTCGAGAATCGGCAAACGCCACGTCTTCTGGTACATCATGCTTCAAATGATGACAGACCATTAACATATCTAAATGCTCATCAATCGTATTCGTTGTAAACGGTTTTGTTGGATTAGTAGATGCTGGCAATATATTAGGTAATGATGCCATTACTAATTGGTCTGGTGCATGTCCACCACCTGCACCTTCCGTATGGAAAATATGAATAACACGACCATCAATAGCATTAATTGTATCTTCTACGAACCCAGCTTCATTTAATGTATCTGAATGTAACGCCACCTGAATATCATACTCATCAGCAACTGTTAAACTTTGATCAAGTGCTGCGGGTGTTGCACCCCAGTCCTCATGTATTTTCATACCAATTGCCCCAGCACGAACTTGCTCAATAATTGGTTCAGGATCAGATGCACTACCTTTGCCAAGTAATCCAACGTTTATTGGAAAACCTTCTACAGCTTGTAGCATGCGATGTAGATGCCATTCACCAGCAGTTAAGCTTGTCGCCTTAGAACCAGCTGCAGGCCCTGTACCTCCACCAATAAAGGTTGTTGTCCCCGCTAATAATGCTGTTTCCACTTGATCCGGACTAATGAAATGAATATGCGTGTCGATAGCCCCAGCCGTAGCGATAAGACCTTCACCTGCATAAACCTCTGTGCCAACGCCAATAATCATATCTTGGTCGACGCCGTCCATACTGTTCGGATTGCCTGCTTTGCCAATACCAATAATACGCCCATCTTTTATACCGATATCCGCTTTCACAATACCCGTATAATCAATGATAATGACGTTCGTTATTACGGTGTCAAGCACTCCTTCATTTCGTGTATTCTTTCCGTTTTGTCCCATAGAGACACGCAATGATTTACCACCACCAAATACGCCTTCATCCCCGTACGTTGTATAGTCCTTCTCGATTTCAATCCATAAATCTGTATCGGCCAGCCGAACCTTATCTCCTACTGTTGGACCAAACATTTTCGCGTAAGCTTCATGTGTTACCTTCATTTTTCTTCCGCTCCTTTAAAGCCACCTTCAATTGCCTTATCTAATATTTCATCCTTATGATGAGTAGAGCCTTCCGTTAGCTTGTTCAATCCAAAAACATGCTGTTTGCCCCCAAACTCAACAAGCTCCACTTCTTTTTCTTCCCCAGGTTCAAATCGAACTGCTGTGCCTGATGGAATATGAAGATGCATTCCGATCGCATCTTCTCGGTTAAACTCTAGAAATCTATTGACTTCAATAAAATGAAAATGGGAGCCAACTTGTATCGGACGGTCTCCCGTATTCGAAACAAGTACTTTTTTTGTTGCTCTTCCTACATTTATTTCGATAACATCATTTTTTGGTCTGATTTCTCCAGGAATCATCATCAATTCCTCCTTTACTGAATTGGACGGTGTACGGTAACAAGCTTTGTTCCGTCTGGGAATGTACACTCTACTTGCACATCGGAAATCATGTCACCCACACCTTCCATAACATCCTCTGCAGTTAGAACATGTTTCGCTTCACTCATTAATTGTGCAACTGTTTTTCCATCTCTAGCACCTTCCATAATAAAACTACTAATAAGTGCTACAGCCTCTGGATAATTCAGTTTTAACCCACGCGCTTTTCTTTTCAGCGCAAGTTCTCCTGCCACATGGAGGAGTAGTTTTTCTTGTTCTACTTGTGATAGCTTCAATCCAATCTCTCTCTTTCCAAAATTCAGAATTATCTTTCTATAATGATTCTCGATATAATTCAGTCTTTCAATTTTCTTACAATTTAGTTTTACATACAGTTTGTTTTTTCATATAATTTATGATTTCGCTGGGATTTGCGAAGGTTATAGAAATGACTTGTTGACCCGGCGAATGCGGGTTGCAATAGTTGAAGTGTGTTAGAAGAGGTAACAGTTAGTCCATTATAAGAAACTATATTAAAAAATTCAACATTTTTATTTGTCTGTGAACTTACAAGTTTTCTGAATAAAAAGTAAAAAAAAGAGACTATTTCACAAAAATAAATTACTTTTGCGAAATAGCCTGCTATGTTCGTACATAGAAACATTAAAAAATTATATTAAAAAAATTATTATTTTATTTTAAAGAAGCATTTAACTGAGTGTATATATCCCTCTTGTTAAAGTTAAATTACTTGAAATCGATTTGTCACCTTTTGCAAGTCATCAGCCTGAATCGTTAACTCCTGAGAAACTTGATTGACTGCTTGCATAGAGGCCGTTTGCTCATCCATAGATTGTAACACAGCTTCCGTATAGTTAGATAATCTATCCATGCCACCCGCTATATTGGTTACTAATGTGGCTACCTCATTTGCACTTCCCGACAAATGTTTTGCAGTAGTCGAAATATCTTCGAGTTGATTAGTCATTTGGCTCACATGATTGGAAATGTTACCAAACGATTTTGTCGCCTCATCGATAACATAAACACCTTGTTGGACATTTTTTAAATCTTCCTCAACAGCTACTGCTACTTGCTTCGTATCACTTTCAATGCCAACTACTAGGTCAACAATTTGTGTAGCAGAATGTTTGGATTGCTCTGCTAAATGACGAACTTCCTCTGCAACTACAGCAAAGCCTTTACCATGCTCACCAGCACGTGCAGCTTCTATCGCAGCATTCAATGCAAGTAAATTCGTTTGATCGGTAATCGTTGTAATCATTTCTGTCATGGCTTTAATATCTGTCATTTTATTTGTTAATTGTTGCATTAATCCACTCGTTTTATCTGTAGAAGATGAAATAAATTCCATCTGTTTTTTTGCTACATGCAATATTTCTGCTCCGTTTCCTGCTATATCATTCGCTTCTTTAGCATGGTCGTAAACACCTTGTGTTGCAGTTGTAATATGTTCAATTCCGTCCACCGTTTGTTGCATGGCAATAGCACTTTCATTAGCAGATTGTGCAGCTTGTTTTAGTCCAGTTGACGTTTTCTCCATTTGATGGTCAACCTCTTTTACAGCTATCGTAATTTCATTTGTACTTGCTGAAAGTTCCTCTATGCTTGCAGATAAATCTGTTGAGCTGTTCGCAATTGTTTGCGTCATAGTATGAAGTTGTTCTTTCATCTCAAGAAAGGCTTTAGCTAACTCTGATATCTCACTATTATCATGTGTGGCAATTGTAATAGTATCAAATTCCCCTGCTGTAATCGCTTTCGCAGCATTTGACAATTGGTTAATCGGTAGAATTACTTTATATTTGACATAGAACATATAAGACAAAGTAATCGAGATACCAACGATTGTTAAAATTGTAGAAAGCCAAGCTAATGATGTTAAATTTGCCAAATCAATAATTAAAACAACAATCATAATTAAATTTAAAACAGAAAAACCGATAATACTTTTTCTTCGCAAACTCATACTAAATTCCCCCAACTATAATATTACTATAATACCATTATTATAGTTGATTTATCCTAATATTCACAGAAAAACGCCTACTTTTTATTTAGTGGAAAAGAATAAAAAAGACAAGGGCATTTAATTTCTACATACGCGTTTGTAAAAGACACTCTTTTTAATGCCCTTCAAAAGAATTAAAAAAGACAAAAAGCATTAAGAGTTTACTCCTAATGCCTTTTGTCGACAATCAAAGTACTAAACAATTGCAAAGTACTTTTAAAAAATTATTTTAATTTCATCATACTAGAACCAGCGATACCTGGGTGTGTCATTTCATATGGATCTAAAATTAAATCTAATTGTTCTTTCGTTAAAACACCCGATTCAATACAAAGCTCACGAATTGAACGTCCTGAAAGAATCGCTTCACGCGCAAGACGTGCTGCTACTTCATAGCCAATGTGTGGGTTCACTGCAGTTAGGACACCAACACTTTTTTCTACATATTCTTTCATGCGCTCTTCATTTGCTTCAATATCTTTTAAGCAGTTTTCTGTAAATGCACGGAAAACATTATTCATAATGCTAATAGATTGAATTAAGTTAAAGACAAGCACAGGTTCCATAACGTTTAACTCTAATTGACCAGCTTCAGATGCTAAAGAAATCGTATGGTCATTACCAATTACTTGGAATGCTACTTGGTTAAGCACCTCTGGCATAACAGGGTTAACTTTACCAGGCATAATTGAAGACCCAGGTTGGCGTGCTGGTAAAATGATTTCACCTAAACCTGCACGTGGACCAGATGCCATTAAACGTAAGTCATTCGCAATTTTAGACATATTAATCATACTAATTTTAAGTGCACCGGACACTTCAGTATATGCATCTGTATTTTGCGTAGCATCTACTAAATGTGTAGCACCTTTTAATGGCAAGCCAGAAATGTCAGCAAGATGCTCATCTACAGATTTAATGTAATCTGGGAATGCATTTAACCCTGTACCAACAGCAGTTGCACCCATGTTTACATCATATAAGTTTGGACGTGTTTGTCGAATACGGACAATATCACGGTTAATTACACGGCAATATGCTTCAAACTCTTGTCCTAAGCGAATCGGTACAGCATCTTGTAAATGCGTACGTCCCATTTTAATGACATGGGCAAATTGTTCTGCTTTTTGATGGAATACAGCTTGCATATTTTCCATTGTAACAAGAAGTTCATCTATTAAATTTAAAACAGCGATATGAATAGCTGTTGGGAAGGCATCATTTGTTGATTGTGACATATTAACATGACTATTTGGGCTAATCGTTTGGTATTCACCTTTTGCTTTACCCAAAATTTCAAGTGCACGGTTCGCAATAACTTCGTTAGCATTCATATTAATAGAAGTGCCTGCACCACCTTGGATTGGGTCTACAAGAAACTCTGCATCCCATTTACCATCGATGACTTCTTGTGCAGCCTCGACAATTGCCTCTCCAATCTCTTTTGATAATAGGTGTACTTCCATATTACCTAGTGCAGCAGCTTTCTTAACTATTCCCATTGCTTTTATAAGGGCTGGATGAATTGTGTAACCTGTAATCGGGAAGTTTTCTGTTGCGCGAAGCGTTTGAATCCCATAATAAGCTTCTGCTGGTAATACTCGTTCACCTAAAAAATCTTTTTCTATACGTTGTGTGGACATTATTGTCGTCTCCTTTGAAGTAATACTCACACTGATAGTAGCTAATAAATGCCGTCTTGTAAACAGTCAGTTCAACATAATTCGAAAGTTTTTTTCAATTTTGACGATAATCAACAAAAACCGAGCGCAATTCGCACGCTCGGTAGCATTATTATTTCGTTGAAGAAACAGTAAAACGTTTATTAATATTTTGTGGATTTTCAATTTCATCTAAAACGGCAATGGCAAAATCACTGTAGCTGACGTAACTTTCACCCGACGCATTTACGAGTAGATGATCATTTCCTGTAGTATAGTGCCCTGTTCGTGGACCTTCTGGATCAAACATTGCAGAAGGACTTAAAAATGTCCACGTAATACTTGATGCTTGTAAATCCGTTAAGTTTTCACCTTGATTTTTTGCAGTAGCAAAGAACATTTCCGGAAAATCTGGTGTATCCATAACACGAACTGTTTTCTCTGGATCAACAAATAAACTTCCTGCGCCACCGACAACAAATAATTTTGTTGCAATGCCTTTGAAAATAGCAATCAAATGACGTCCTACTCTCACATGTAACTCCTCTTGTCCGAAAGGCGCTCCAAATGCATTAACAACAACATCAAAATCCTTCATGTCCTCTTGTGTTAATTCCAATACATCCTTCTCAATCACTTTAATGTCTTCTGTTACTTTAGAAGCTGAACGAACGATGGCAGTAACTTCATGGCCACGTTGCAATGCTTCCTCAACTATTTTTTGTCCCGCTTTCCCTGTTGCTCCAATAACGCCTATTTTCATTTTAAAATCCTCCTCAATATAATTGTAACCATTTTAGTTACAGGTTAATCACAGTAAGACCGACCTCGTTTTACATTAACGAAGTTGATCTAGCACATCTTGTAAAGTTTGTGCTTGTAACTGTTTTTCCATTGCATGCCAAACATCTATATAAACGGCTTCTAACGTGTGCTGAATTTTTCGACCAACCGCACATGCTGGATTTGGCTCATCATGAATTGCAAAAAGTTGCTCAGGCCCTTCAATCGCACGATATATGGTCAATAAAGACAAATCCTTTGGTTCAATAACGAGCCCATAACCCGCAATTCCTGACTGCGATGTTAACAAACCAGCTCTTTTTAATACGCCAATCATACGTCGCACGACTACTGGATTTGTATTCACACTACCAGCAATATAATCCGATGTTAGCTGACTTTTATCAGATGTTGTTGCAATGAGCGAAAGTATATGGATTGCGACCGAAAATCGACTGTTCACCATATGAATCACCACCTGTTGTAACTATTATAGTTACAGGTCGAGATAATCACAAGTTTTTTGCTCTTACCTTAGCCTGTTCAAATTTAATGTACACAATACATGTTAAGAAATGCATTATGTGAACACACAACTTTAATCTTATATTTTGGACACATAAATAACGAGCTCTTGTTGGATTTGCCCATTTTCTTCATAAAAATCTAAGTTATGAAACTCATATTTAAAATGGCCAACAGGAAACGTTACGCTCTCCCCTTGTGCAGCTGCAAGTATGCCAGCGACATCATGTGACACTATATGTAAAAGTTCCATCCCTGAAATCGTTTCAATAAAAAACACATTCATATAAAAACACCTCCTTTGCCATTATAGCTTAGAAGGTGCTTATTTTTATAGCATTTATTTATTACTATTTAGTTGAATCCCTATACTAAAAAAGTGAAATTTTTAATTAAATCATAATGGTTTCCTCCTTGTTTTTTTTCTTAATTTAATGATAAATTTAAAAAAATCAGTAAAAGTATTTTCTATAAAAAAGGAGGATATTTAGTATGAAAATCAAAATATTACCATTAATAATATGCTTATTTTCACCATTCCTATTATTAGGAGTGTTCATTTACGGAAATGCTTATTATAAAGACTATCATCTAAAATCATCCGAAACGACAGTGAAAGATTTTATAGAGGAATTTATCGACAGTAGCATACAAATAATGCATTTTGAACGAATAGAAGAAACAAATATGTGGTTAGTACAATTGAAAATTAACGATAGTAAATATGGTCATGCACGTTTTAATAAAGGTTGGAATGGTAAACTTAAATTTATTTATTTAGCCACAGATCCCTCAGAAACCTATCGACAATATAAAACAAATAAAGGCAATTATGGCACACTATATGTACACGAATTAGACAGCAATGTTGCCAAAATCAAATTAACAACAAACTGGAAGTATTTCGAAAAAGAAATTGAAGTTGATACATCCGCACCATTTATGAAAACATTTAAACTACCTCCTAATGCAGAAAATACGTTTCCTGCAATTTTTACTTTTTATGATAAAAACGGAGAAGTCATTTCTTATTAATTTGATACACTTTCTTTCTATTACTAAATAGTTTTAGAAAAACAAGTTTTTTCATACTTGTCTACTTGAAATTTTATGTATATAACCTAGCGCATATAGAAGACGCTTACATTTTAACTGTTTATTTATAACCATGAAGCCGAATTTCCTCAACAATTTGCATCATTTTCACTATTTGTTCTTGCGATAATGTAGTTGATATATGTGGACTATCGTGTTGAACCTGTTGCTTTCTAAGCAACGAAGCTTCTCCTTGTATATTTTCCCTCAACCGAAGAAATTTCGCATTTCTTGGTGTTTGAAGCAACAATCTTTCTTTCAACACAGCCACCCCTAAACATTTTATTAGAAAATATTCCTATTAATACCATTAACACTATAATAGACGTGCCATTACTTAACCATCCGACTTCTTTCCTATTTCTTAAAAACAGATTGCTTATTTTAGTATTTCTAATCAAAAGAGCAGCAACCATTTTGGTTGCTGCTCTCTTCTTTTATACTGCAATTGGTGCTTTAATTGCTGGATGTGGATTGTAGCCCTCGATGGAAAGATCCTCAAGTTCTATTTCGAAAATTGACGTTTTATCTGAGTTTATTTTCAAGGTTGGTAGTTCCCGTGGCTCACGAGAGAGCTGTTCTTTCACTTGCTCTATGTGATTTGCATAAATATGCGCATCGCCAATACTGTGAATAAATTCGCCAACTTCAAGTCCACATTCATGGGCAATTAAATGTGTTAGTAATGCATAGGATGCAATATTGAATGGACACCCGAGCAACGTATCAAGGCTTCTTTGCATTAATTGACAGCTTAACTTACCTTCTGCTACATAAAATTGGAACATTACATGACAAGGTGGCAAAGCAGCTTTACTCCCCTTTGCACCTGCATTAATGACATCTTCTGGGTTCCAAGCATTCACAATAATGCGACGTGAATCTGGATTATGTTTAATTTGGTGGATAACGTCTTGTAATTGATCAAGACTTTCCCCATTCGATGTTGTCCAATTACGCCATTGCTTGCCATACACATTGCCAAGATCACCGTATTTCTTCGCAAAATCATCATCATTAACAATGCGGTCACAAAACGATGTCAGCTCAGCTTGATATAACGCATTAAACGCTTCGTCCGTTAGACAACGACGACCGAAATCCGTCATATCAGGGCCACCATATTCATCGGATTCTACCCATTTTTTAAAAGCCCATTCGTCCCATATATGATTATTATTTTGTAATAAGTAGCGAATATTAGTATCGCCTTTAATAAACCAAAGAAGCTCGCTTGCTACAAGTTTAAATGGTACTCGCTTTGTCGTTAAAAGTGGAAAACCCTTACTTAAATCAAAGCGCATTTGATAGCCAAAGACGCTATATGTACCTGTTCCGGTACGGTCGTCCCTTTTCACACCATTTTCTAATATATGTTGTAGTAAATTTAAATACGCAGTTTCTGGATGCGTCAATTTGTCACCAGCTCCTTCAAATATGCTGTTGAACATTATACCATCTAATGTTGGTAAGTGGACGCCCAAATACAAAAACAAACTACAATTCAACATCTACATTAGAATCTGCAGTAATTTCGTTTTGTCCTTTTTTAAAGGTCCATTACATGTTTGAACCCAACGTTTTATCGTGTAATTCTTTAGAAATTTCATTTTCTGTTGCAACGAAAAAAATCGGTAACAGTATAATTGATACAAGAATAGGCCCAACAATAAATAATAAATCAATGCCAGGGCTAAAAAAGAGTCCAAATGCTGTTAGTAATCCAGACATCACTAAAAAAGCAATTTGTGCAATGACAATTAATAACGGAATGAGTTGATATAAATAGTTTAGCTTTCTAAATTGATGCATATTTTCTGGATGCCGAATAATTCGCTTTTTTAAACGTTTAGATAAAATCAAGCATGTAAAAATTTGAACGATAATAAAGCTAAAATACATAATACTACGTAAGATCATTTGTTGTTTTGCAATTGACCCATCGAAATGCGCAACTCGCTGCTGTAACAGTTCGTTAACTGCACCATTATAGATGTATTCTCGCTCACTTAAAAATGTTAGTGGCTGGTCAAATCCAAATGTTGACCATTCTTTAGCATTTACTTGCCAATTTGCTAATTTACTTGCCATAATACGCAATTGTATAGCCTCATCTTCACTAAACATCCCTACTAATGTGCGATAGGGGATTGATAATTTCAATTGACCATCTTGTTTCTCTTGAAATAAATCCCCGATAAAAAATGTATAGAATACATCAGATTGATTTGTTTCAAAATGAGCACTTTCCACTTTCCAATGACTAGCTAAGGAGGCTTCAATATCATTTTTCATCTCATTATATTGCATATTGTTATGTAACTGTTTAGGAATCTTATAAACAAAATGATTGTCACTTCCTATGATGCAGATATCCACTTCAACAGGATTTTTAACAATAGTTTTAGCGATTGCTGTCATCGGATACATAGAGATGGCGACTAGGAAAAATAGGATTAGTGTTAGCACACTTCTTTTCATGCAGGCTCCCCTTTCCTTCTCATAAGCTAGATTCACATTATCACAGCTTTTACCGAAAAGACTATTTCGTTATTCCGAAAAAATGATAGTGGTTTTCCGAAACACCTTGTTTCGGTATTCCAAAAAAACCTAAAATTATGGATAATATAGTAGATACTTATTGATGAAACGAGGCATTTTCATAATGATTATGAAAAATAAAGAGGATATATTATGCACAAATTGACTTCTAGTATTTTTATCACCTACTTACTTATTGGCATTTATGTACTTGTTATTGCAATTCGTGCCCCTTTTATTAACATTTTAGTCGATACGTCTAGTGAGCTCCCTGTCGTCATTGATCCTTATTATATAGGTTGGGCACAACAACAGAATATTGAACAAGGAGACACCATTCTGACCATCGATCAACATTCTACGAAAGGTTATGTATCGTCCCAACGAGATTCTTACGTCGCCAGTGCAAATGAGTTGTCGATATTAAAAGCAGACAGTACAGTACATACAATTGAAGTAAAACACCGTGATCTTCCTGAAGAGTTTTATACACATATTGTTTTTCCGATGTTTTATTTCATCCTTTGTTTTTGTGTTGCTTTCTACTTATGGAAACATAATAAAGATAATTTCATAACAAAATTACTAATACTTTTTCTTTTAACATGTTCGTTAGCTTACACAAGCACAGGTGCTTCAAGTCGAGGGAATGTAGTAGGCATGATTGTCAATGGAATTTGTATCGTCTTATGCTTAGTATTAATTATTCACTTTTTACAACAGTATTTCCATTATTTACACATAAAATGGTCATACTTAGATACTAGGTGGCTCTATTTTATTCCTTTAGTCATCATTCCATCTTGTTATGTCATTGAATTATTTGTGCCACAATTTAAGGATATCACGCCTAATGTTACGCTTGGTTTATTTGCATTACTCATTTTATACGCTATTTTTATATTACTCACTAGCTATTTACGAACACGGTTAGCGAAAATACGATTAATTGCCATTTCATGTATTATACCTTTTTTACCTTTTTTACTATTATTTGTTGTACCTGAAATTTTAGTTAACAAAGCAATCATTCAGCCTGAAATAAGTGTTTTATTTATTTTATTTATTCCTTTTTCCTTTATTTTCATTCAGTTAAATGAACGATTGTTTGATATTGAGTACCAGTTATCTCGTTTTCGCTATTATTCATCACTTGCCTTTTTTATCTCACTCATTATAACGACGTTTTTAGCAATATTGTTATTTGAACAACTTACAATTGCAATGCTAATTGTTGTTTTTATCGTTCTTTTCTTAGGCTTTATTACAAGCTTCTATGTAAAAGAGCAACTTGATTTTAAACATCGAAAAATTATATTTTCGTCATCTGGTGATTATGTACATAATTTATATGCGGCTGTTAATCGCATTGGAAATGCAAAAAATCAACAGGAATTACTTAATAAACTTAAAAATGAAATTACCGAAAAACTTGGTACTACAGCATTTACCCTTGAAACAATAACCGAGGATGTTCAATTTCCCCAAGGCGGCATCCAAATTGAGAACCAAATGACACAACTACTTATCCATGATACAGTGGATGAAAAGATTCTTATTCGGATAAGACACATATTACAAAAAGAAGAGTTACTTTGGTTGGAGTTACTTGCTTTATATGTCTCTATGTTTATTGACAATTTAAAGCATATTGAAGATTTAGTACGCGATATTCAGCACATGAAAGACACGAATAACACCCAACTTCCCTGGCTCGATAAATTATTATGGAATATTATTGAGAAAGAAAAAAGTATACTTGCACAGGAGTTACATGACACTATTTTACAGGAGCAGCTCCATTTGGCGAGGGAATTAGATGTTATTGCAAGCTCCCCTATTATTGAAGAAAAAAAAGTGTTAGACATTCGGGAGCAGCTTATTAATGCCACTAAAGATTTAAGGGAGTATTGTGAAAATCTAAGTCCCCCATTACTCGATACTTTTGGTTTAGAAATGGCTTTAAAAAAACTTGTACAAAAAGTAAAAATTCGAGCTAACTTTCTATTGAATACTCAAATTGACCGAGTTCAGTTTCAAGATGTAACTTTACATTTAGTCGTCTATCGCCTAGTTCAAGAACTGCTCAATAATGCAATTAAACACGCTGATGCATCGAAGGTTTCACTAAAACTACTTGCGATTAACAATGGTTTTGTTCTCCAATACGACGATAATGGTATCGGCTGTAATATTGAAGATTTAATGCAATCATCCGCTTCTATGGGCATTAATGGAATTCGAGAACGTGTTCGAGCGTTTAACGGAGAAATGACCATTACCTCCAAACCAAATGATGGCATGCATGTTTTTATTCAAATTCAAGAGGAATGTGAGGAACCATACAAATGATTGATATATTGATTGTAGATGATCATCCTGTCGTTTTAGACGGAACGAAAACATTATTACAAGACTTAGAAAATGTCCATATTGAAACAGAGCAAGAAAGTGCTAATGTCGCTTCCAGAATGGAGACTCAAACTTTCCAGCTCTTTTTAATTGATATTAATATGAAACCGATAAATGGCATTCAACTTGCTGAAATGATTAAGAAAATACAACCTGAAGCATTGATAATACTTTATACAGGCTATGAGTTGTCCGATTATTACGAGCTACTCGTTGAAAAAAAAGTGGATGGACTTTTATCAAAGCTTGCTACGAAAGAACAAGTTATTCAAACAATCCAAGCTACTTTGCGCGGGGAAATTTTGTTATCGGCTGATTTTTTGGACTTTGTTAAACAGCACTCGAATCGTTCCAATGCAAAACAAGAAGTATTACTAAGTCATAAGGAACAAGAAATTTTGCAGCTCGTAGCACAAGGTTGTACAAATAAAGCCATCGCCTCTGCAATTGGGGTTACCCAACGTACAGTGGAAAATTATTTATCTAAACTCTTTGTAAGATTGCAAGTGGAATCACGTGCTGAGGCAGTAATTGTTGCAAAAGAAAAAGCATGGATTGACTAAAGTCATAAGCGCTACTTAAAAATTTTGTATAAGTTTACATAGTTTCATCAAATGTGATAATGGTATAAAATCAATTCAATTTATCGCTTTTTATTAACAAAATAGGTTGTTTATACCTCTTTTCTTTCAGTAAATGGGTCAATCATTATACTTAGAAACAATATTATGTAATTTTTTCTTACTAAAAAACGGCATTTGCTGGATAAATGTATGAATCTGTTATATAATGAAAGTAATAATTAAATTACTTCATCGTAAACAATGAAACCACGTATTCAATAGTAACGTGTTCTTGCGATCTTATGATTATGTGTTTATTTAATACAGAATGAAGGAATATGATTGTTGAATTTATTTTTGGAGGTTTTTTAAATGACTCAAGGTACAGTAAAATGGTTTAACGCAGAAAAAGGTTTTGGCTTCATCGAAGTAGAAGGTGGAAACGATGTATTCGTACACTTCTCTGCAATCCAATCTGAAGGTTTCAAAACACTTGAAGAAGGACAAAAAGTAGAATTCGGCGTTGAAGAAGGTAACCGTGGCCCTCAAGCTACAAACGTTGTAAAACTTTAATTCTTTTTCAAGAATTAACAGTTCAAACTCCAAGAGACATCCTTTATGGATGTCTCTTTTCATTTATCATTATTTCTCTACGCGTAAGAATGGAGACCCGCAATCACCAAGTTAACGAATACTTGATTAAAAACGATAATGCCAAAGCCAGTTATAGATAACCATGCAGTCTTCTCCCCTTCCCATCCCTTGGAAAGACGCAGATGTAAGAAAGCAGCATAAAATAAAAATGTAATAAGTGCCCAAACTTCTTTCGGATCCCAACCCCAATATCTTCCCCAGGCAATTTGTGCCCAAATCATTGCAAACAATAAACCACCTAAAGCAAACAATGGGTAGCCTATCACAACGGCTCTATAAGAAATTTCGTCCATTAATGCAGGCTGGACACGTTTTGTCAGCGGCTTTAATAACACAATAATCGACTTTCTAAAGAGAATACGTATGATACCATATAAAATGGTTCCCACAATAAATGCCCAAACGATCGAATTTAACTTTTTTGCGTCTATAGTTTGAGGTACTTTCAATACTCCTGCAGAATCTCCATTTTCCTTTAACGCTCCGGCATTGACTATAAGTGGTGTCATCGTATAGACAACCTGTTCTTCCTTGCCTTGTGTATTTTCAAATTGAAGATGTACGTCATCCTTCATTATAGTAAAAGCAGTCGATACGCCGCTAAAGCCAATGACAACAAGCAAACAGTACATGACAAATTCTAACATAATCGTACTAAGTGATCGTTTTTGAACATCCAACGTTTTTAGTAAATAAATTATCCCCGTTGCAAATGAGATAGATAAAATAGCACTGGAAAAAGCAACTGTCATAACATGAATTGTTAACCAATTACTTTGTAATGAAGGTACAAGTGGTGTAACTTCATTTGTAAAAACGCTTCCATAGCCGAGAATCATTAATACTACAGGTATGACAAACAACCCTACAACAATTTGCTTATACAAATAATGAATAATGAGGAAGCTTGCCGTTAGCATAATGCCAAAAAACGTCATAAACTCGTACATATTACTAACAGGTGCGTGTTTTACTGCAAACCATCTTAAAATAAAATAGCATAATTGTAAGACAAAGGCGGAATATGTAAGTATAAGGCCAAGTCTCTTAAACATATGTCCTGATGATTTTACTGCAAGTCCAAACGGTAAAATGGCAATTAACAGTAAAATAAAAGCTGCAAATAACGAATACCCACTCATACTTAATATCTTTTCAGTTCCCAACATAACGACCTCCAACATCCTTTTTTGGTAGAAGCTGTGAATGCCTCTCCATAAAAAGAACGTAACCCGTTACATTAAGTGCCTTCTTCCCTCTGTAAATTTTTACTATTAACGGTATATGTTACAAAGATGTGACGATACAAGAAGAAGCAAAGGAATACAAACAGGATAACGAATATACAATAGGTAGACTAGCACCTATTTTTTGAATAAGAATTACTGAGAGGAGCGGGATAATCATTGTGAAGCCTATCAAACTTCGCCCATTTGAAAGCGTCAGTAAAATTAGATGAACAATAGTTGTAAGGAGGTATATGCATAACGTAGTTTTCAACACTAAATATTTTGCCAAAACAACATCCCCTTATTATGGGATTAAAAAAAAAAAAACCAACTTTTCACTTAAGCAAAAAGTTGGGTTTTATGAAAGCGGACATGCCTCTATCTACATATTACCAAAAATTATATTATAAGTCTATTTCTTTCTTTAGCTGTATGAGAAAATAATCATGCGCAAATAAAACATAACGTTATGTAAAATAATTCGGAGGTTTTACATGCAACAGAATATTTATGATAATCCAAATTTTTTTAGCCAATACCGACAATTACGAACATCACCATTCAATTATAATCAATTACTTGAGCAGCCAGCATTTAAAGCATTACTGCCCGATCTATATGATTTACAGTTACTTGATATCGGCTGTGGTATGGGGGAATTTGCAACGTATTGTATTGAGAACAAAGCGAGGCATGTAACAGCGATAGATGTGTCGAAAAATATGCTTGCTGTTGCTAAAACATTGCATGCGCGCCCAAACATTTCTTATTGTTTACAATCATTTGAGGAATTTAATGCACCTGCAAATAGTTTTGATTGTATTACAAGCTCTCTCGCTCTACATTATATAGAAGATTTTAATGCAGTAATTGCTAAAGTATCGTCATTGCTTCGTAATGATGGTGTAGTCATTTTTTCAATAGAACACCCGATTGTCACAGCACGCAAAGATACGGATAATTGGATTTGCGATGAGGATGGTGATTTATGTCATTATGCAATTGATGATTATCAAGCGGAAGGCTTAAGGGAGCAAACCTGGTTAGTTGAAGGTGTTATAAAGTATCATCGAACGCTATCAACTATACTCAATACACTAATTACGCATGGACTCACTATCGAGAAAATTGAAGAACCTATCCCTTCTAACGAAGCAATACAAGCTCTTCCAAAATTAAAAAAAGAATTAAGGAAACCTTCCTTTTTATTAGTAAAAGCAAAGAAGCATTAAAACGTGACAGGCACTCAAACAATTCTGAAATCTCCAAGTAAAAATCCACGTAGACTTCTGTGGCTTACACTGTGCCGCGGAAAGCAATGTGGATTTTTACTTATAATGTGTATATGGTAAGTGACAGGCACTTAAACAATTACTTCCCAATTTCAATCACTTTTGATTTAAAATAAATGATTTCGGGATCACCATCATCCAAGTTTTCAATAAAGCCACTTCTATTAAATCCAGCCTCTTCAAATACTTTTTGCATTTGCAAATTTGATTGATTTGTAGAGGAGAAAATTTTGGGTGTTGGTGCCATACTGACAAAACTAGCTAGTAGTGATGAAGCCACCCCTTTTCTTCGTTCAGAAGGTTTTACAATGACCAATGAAATAAAACTACATTCAAAAAAATTAGTCGTAAAAATTAAAAATCCTGCAATACCGCTGTGCGTTCTTTGAATAAGGCATCGCTTTTCTTCAATTGCTTTTATTATCATATCCTTTCTTGAATATTCCCCTATGACTTCTTTATCCATTGTACATAGGTCATCAATATGCTCTATACTTGCCTCTATTACTGGCATCATTTCATTCACCCTTATTTCATTTGATAGATTATAAATAATAACTCATTACTTTCAACTCATCGTTAATCCCTGCTGCATTGACGCCTTCATCTACAAAGCCACATTTTTTATAAAGAGCCTGTGCTGCGATATTAGGAAAATTCACACCTAAAACTAGTTCATTTATAGTAGGAAAATGTTGTTGCACAAACGAGGGCAATAATTGTAATGCTTCAGTTGCATACCCCTTACCTTGTTCATTGACATCCGTTGAAAATGCACGAATTAATAAAGCTTGATTATTTCCAGTGTAAGGTTTTACTCCTTCCTTTTCATGAAGAACAAAAAAAGTAACGAGCTTCCCTTCTTTTATCGCTAACACCGCATGTCGACTTTTATCAGTTTTAACTAATTCAATACTTGCCTGAGGGGACATCGTATAGCGAAGCTGCTCTTTAGTTAACGTATATTGCTCAATTAATGAACGATCGGATGTATCATAAAATTTTAGTCGCATATTATCCCTTCTTCCATTTACTCACAAATAATTTTAACATATTTTAGAAATTAATAGCAGATTATCAAAGTTTAAAATTTACTAACTAATCACACACTATCGTGTTATTTTTCATTTATTTACTTTAAATTCCAAACTATGCTATTATTATACTATTCAATTTAAAGGAGATGCGACTATGATTGCGCTAAAAGCAGTAGAAATGTTTGGAACAAACTAATTTCAAAGGGATGTTAACTTACACTGCAACCCTTGAACAAGGGAGAATTTACATGGAACAATATTTTAAAGATTTTCTTAATGGACAATCGATTATTTTGAAGCAAATGACATCTTCTGATTTAGAAGAGTTTATAAAGGTAGAGAGTGAACAACATACTTTATTACTTGCTAATGATGAAATTCCATTCCCACATACAGTAGAAGACCATTCTTCTTTCTTTCAAAGTATTAGTGGAAAAAAGGAGGAATTCTTCTTTGGTATTTTTGAAAAGACGACGCAACAGCTTATTGGTTCATGTGGTGTATATTCTATTAACTGGATTAATAGCACATGTTCAGTAGGCATATCTTTGAGTGAAAAATGGCAAGGTAAAGGATTAGGAACTGATGCTATGCAGACGCTCATCACGTTCATCTTCGACTACATTGCAATAAACAAAATTAAACTACAAGTGTTCAGCTTTAATGTAGGCGCGATACGTTCCTATGAAAAATGTGGATTTACAAAAGAAGGCACCCTTCGTAATGAAATTTTCCGCTTCGGTAAATTTCACGATATTATCTTATTCGGCCTATTACGTGAAGAGTGGCCCCCACTTAGTTAAAAAAGCGCACACATTCAACATAATGAATGTGTGCGTTACTCATTTATAATGTACCGTATATTGACTTCACTTTTTAATCATTTAGAAAAAAAAGTCTATATATGTCAAGCAATTTTAAGAAAAAGAATTATTCCTAATAATTAAACAGCAAATAATAGGATTTGATAAATTGCGACAAGAAATGAAATATTGTAACGTTTCTCATTAACGATTCTAGTTAGATAGATTATTCTCTATAGTAAAAAAGACACAAACGTAAAAAGTTTTATTCTAACCATTTTTTAAAGAAAAAACACTGTCAATCCGCTATTACATAACTTATTAATCAAATAAAAGGGTAAAAAATTTTCACTAGAATTCACATTATTTTTATAGTTACTTAGACTAATTTGTGACTAAATTACGAATTTCAATTTCGATACACAATGTGACATTTTTTTTGTTTTAAGTGATATACAATGAAAAAGCTGAATCAAAGTCATTGGAATTTAAAATCAAGAATATGCGGAAAAAAATTAGGAGGAGAATAAGTTGGTACATTTATTGCTTAAACAATTCTTGAAGTTTGAAATTGAGATTAAAAGGAGAATTATGTATAAAAAGGCAAAAGATTTAGGATTTACACACCCCGCCGTAGTAGATTATAGCCAAGAACTTGATGTTTTACTAAATAAATATTTAAAACAAGCATCCTAATATAAAGGAGGAGTATTTATAAATAAATTTTATAATATAATCCCATTTTCGATAAAACCAGTCAGAAATAATGTTTTGTTTACTTGGCTGGTTTTTCGCTCAGTCTAATTACTTGTTAAAATGTCCTTTCGATATTCCTTAGTTTTCAATATGTTACTGTAGTAAAACGTATACATAACAAAAAATTGGGAAATCTACCTATAACACTAATTATAGGAGGCCAAATTATGCAAGTACTGTTTTTAACCTTGGTCGTTATTTCTAATTTATTTTCACACACAGAGACTTTACCAAAAGAGTCGACAACTACTATATGTGAACCTATCACAACATCTGACACTACGCTTCAATACCCTAGTAATCACTTTCAATCATTTCTTGTTGAAGACGAATTTTATAAGCAATTAGATAAATCCATCTATGAAGAGTATAAAGATTCATCGTTTAACGTTCGCCAAAAAATTCTATTTAAAGAAGTGCCTGACACTCATAAAATGTTTACTATGCAAACAAATGACAACAGTAGAAAATTAGATCTCTCAGATCACATTATGATTCATCCAAACAGACAAGTATATTTTTTAGCCTCATATCGCCAAAACGAACAAGAAGAATTTCATAAATATATAGTGGTGGATGCAGAAACGAATAATATACTATTAGGTAGTAGTACGTATTCAGCAATACTAAAAGCTGATAAACCGCTTTGATACTATAAAGTACATTTACTATATACTATGCTTGAATAACCATTACTAGAAGCATAATCTTTGCAATTTATAATAAATAATTTACTTTTATTTGTAATGAGAAAAAGCCTGATTGAAATATCCAACCAGGCTTTTCTCTATTATTAACTAGTAGGTAACGCTTTTTGTAAAATTTCTTGTTTGATTTCATCAACAAACTGCTGCAATGTTTTTTCATTTAACTCTTGATGACCAAATTTGCGTACAGTTACACTTTGATTATCGCGCTCTTTATCGCCCAATACTAGAATATATGGTGTTTTCTTCATCTGAGCATCTCTTATTTTTTTCCCGAGCTTCTCCTGACGGTCATCTACTCGCACTCGTATTTGTTCTTTTTCAAGTGCATGTACAACCTGTTGGACATATTCTTGATGGATAGTAGCAACCCCTATCACAATTACTTGTTGTGGTGCTAACCAAGTCGGAAATGCGCCGCCAAAATGTTCAATTAAAATGCCTAAAAAGCGGTCAATTGAGCCAAAAACAGCACGATGAATAACGACAGGTCTTACTTTTTCGTTTTGTTCGTTTAAATATGTTAAATCGAATTTCTCAGGCAGTTGGAAATCTAGTTGAATTGTTGCACATTGGTGACTGCGTTTAATAGCATCTTTTATGTGAATGTCAATTTTAGGTCCGTAAAATGCGCCGTCGCCTTCGTTTATTCTATAAGCATATCCTGCATTATTTAAAACATTTTCCAATGCTCTTTCTGCTTTATCCCAAAGCTGAACATCCCCCATAAAATCAGCAGGACGTGTCGATAATTCAATTTCATATTGGAAGCCAAATACTTGATAAGTGTGATCAATGATCTTCAGCGCTAAATTAATTTCATCCTCTATTTGTTCTGGTGTGACAAAAATATGGGCATCGTCTTGGCAAAATGTTCGTACACGTAATAGACCATTTAATGCACCGCTAAATTCATGTCGATGAACTTGCCCAAATTCTGCCATACGAATCGGCAAATCACGGTATGAATGTCTTGCATTTTTGAAAATCAACATATGTCCAGGACAATTCATCGGCTTTAATGCGAAGCTTTGAGCATCTACTTGAGTAAAATACATATTGTCTTTATAGTGGTCCCAATGTCCCGATTGTTCCCATAGACGTTGGTTCATCATAAATGGTGTACGAACCTCTTGATAGTCATACTTCGTTTGAAGATTTCGTAAAAAGGATTCTAATTCATTTCGAATAATTTGACCATTTGCTAAATAGAACGGCATGCCTGGTGCTTCTTCGGAAAACATAAATAATTCAAGTTCTTTTCCTAATTTACGATGATTGCGTTTTTCTGCTTCTTCTAAAAATACAAAGTAATCTTGTAATTCTTCTTTTGTAGCAAATGAAACACCATAAATGCGCTGAAGCATTTTATTTTGGCTATCGCCACGCCAATACGCTCCAGAAACTTGCATTAATTGAAAGTGTTGCAATTTACCTGTTGACGATACATGCGGCCCGCGACATAATTCATAAAAATCACCTTGCTCATAAACTGTAATTATATCTTCTTCGGGAATATCAGCTAGTAATTCCAACTTTAATTTATCATGCTGAAACAACTGTTTAGCTTCTTCTCGCGATACTATCTTTCGATGTATTTCAATATTTTCTTGAACAATTCGTTTCATCATTTTTTCTATTTTTTGTAAGTCAGTTGGTACAAGGGATTGTGCTAAATCGATATCATAATAAAACCCATTTTCGATGACTGGCCCTACACCAAACTGCGCATCTGGAAATATTCGTTTAATAGCTTGTGCTAATAAATGAGCAGTTGAATGACGAATAACCTCGATTCCCTCGCGTGAGCTAGCATCAAATAGATTGATTTGGGCATCTGCCAATATAGGGCGCGTCAAATCAGTGATGGTTCCGTTCACACTTCCTACAATTGCTTTTTTGCGCAGTGCGGGGCTAATCGCCTGTGCAATGTCGGTTAGTGTAACACCTTTTGTAAATACTTGTTGTTTTCCATCCGGAAACTGAATGTTTAATACTTGATTTGACATGTTCTTTTCTCCTTTACTAGAAAATAAAAAAAACACATACCCGTCCCAAAATAGGGACGAGTATGTGTAATTTACCCGTGGTTCCACCCAAATTCCCACTAGTTGCACTAGCAGCTCATTGACTTTGCTGTAACGTCGCAATTACGGTGCATGTTTCCAAGCACTGCTCAAAGGTAGTAAAAAATGATGCGGCATTAGGAAGTTTTCAGCTAGGCTTCCCTCTCTGTAAATCGTTCATCAATTCTCTTGTCCCTGTCATAGCTATTTTCATTGTTTCATGAAATTGGTATTTACTATATCGGACATCTAAAAACTTGTCAATATTTAAAAATTAATTTTCTCATTAACAACCATGACCTTTTTATTGATATCACTAAGTGTAAAACGCATACATTTTTTCTGAAAATTTTTTTTGTTATGGGATTGCGCATTTATCGTTAGTTCTATCCTTTATGAGTTAATAATGGTTGACCACTACTTCATTATGCCAGCTAATAGATTCTGACAATTGATAGGACACTAAGTTAGCCGTTACGACTAGCATTACACCTGCTCTAGACAGCATTGTATGCGTCGGTTTTTCTAATACAAGAACAATATAGCCCTCACCACTACCTTGACTATCAATTGCATTCGTCGCATCTATATCAAAAGTAGTGTATTTGTCTTCTATCAATGTAGGGATTCGGTCTTCCCTATAGCTTCCATGTTCTTTCAAATTGTAGCTGACTGGCATCCATCCTTCTGACCAATCAATACTACCGATAATTTCTTTACTACGACTGGCAAGTTTTCCGATTGAAAACGTAAAGTATATCTTCATAACGGCCTGGTCCAATTCATTCTTTCCTTCACATATTGCTTCAACCTGGAGCATTACATCACCTTTAGACTGCTTCTTAACAACAACTAAAATGGTACCTAAAATACTAAGTACAAGCACGACACCAACTATTACTAATTCCATTAGACCCCTCCTATCATCGCGATAACTATTACCATTAGATTACCATGATTTAGGAAAAAAGGGATTTTTTCATCAAACAATCTTATGAAATGACATCGGCATAAACGATATGACAAATAATTTAGTTTTGCATAAATGAGGACTGTTTCGTTTTTTAACTATTTTAATTGGCATCATTTTTTTGCTCGTTATTTGGTTGAAGCACCGCTGTTAATGTAAATGGTATTTTCAAATAGTTATATTGAATTGTAACTTTTTGAATCGTTGTAGCATTTACTTGTATTGCATAATGTTGCGGTTGTTTACCAATCGCCTGTCTGTCTATGTATTGACTTGGAAAAATACTTACTTGCGTTAATTTATGAAATGACATGTTTGGGTTGTTTTCAATTTTTGTATCTGTTTCAAATGGTTCTGATTTGCTGACAATAAGCTTTGCACTTTCCGGTAATTTTTCATCGACAAGAATCGTTTGTAACTGTAGCTCTCTTATACCTTTATTTTCAATTTCGATTAAACGGATAGTAGGGTTACCATCAGCGCTTGTATACCCATTGATAACAAGTGGCGGATTACTTTTCAAATAAATCACAAATGCCGCTCCCACTACTAGCACACTAAAGAATAGGATAAATAATATTTTTTTCATTGGATTCCTCACTTTCAATCTTCAACACAATTATAGCGAGAAATGATAGGCAGCGGAATATATTTCACCATAGTGGCTATCGATTCAAATGCAAAAAACCATCTGTCTCAAAACGAGGCAGATAGTTTTTGCAAACGTATTTCATCACGAATAGGAATTCCGTCATTGCCTATTAGTGGAATCTCAGGTTTCACTGCTCTTGCACGTTCTACTGCATTTTGTAAAATTTCTACGAGGTAATAGCCACGCTTTTGGTAAAATTTTAATGCATGTAAATTATCATTCGTTGTAATGAGTAAAACAACTGTACAGCGGTGTTGCCATGCATACTCTTCTACTGCTTGTACAAGTAATGTCCCGATACCTTTTCCCTCTTCCGTACTATCGAGAGAAATAATTTCACATTCATCCTCACGAATTACGTATGTTACTAGACCTGCGATTTTTTTATTCTCGTTAATAAAAGCAAAGCCTTCTAACTTACTACAATCATAAATCCCACTGGAAATAACCATTTCTGTAGTTCCCCAATGCGTTTGAAAAAACTCGATGACATCCTTTTTATTCACTTGTGAAATATTGATAACTGACATTTAACTTCACCTACTTTAAATTGAAATATGAAATACTCCAGCAATTGCTTTCTGAATACCTAAACAGATTGTCCATGAGGCTACTCCTAGCGCTATAGCAAAAACAATATGGATAGATGATTTCATCGCCATATACATCACAAAAAGCATGACCATCGTTGCTGGAAGCCCAACGATAACCCCTACCATAAAGCGCTGAATATGCTCATTTGGTTCACTTTGAACTGTTAGCCAAATAATACTCAAAATACTGACAAGTGGTAGCGCGGCAATCACACCACCGTATGTAGGAAATCTTCTTGCAACTTCTGTCACTATAGCGATAATTGCTGCGGAACTAATAATTTTTACGAGTGTATACATCATTTCGACACCTCACTTAATAGCCGAAATGCTTCCAAAACACTTTGTTGTTCTTTTTCGGTTAATAGGTTCAGTGCTTGCTTAAGCTTATTATCGTCTAATTCCGTATTTTTCTTTAAAACAATTCGCCCTGCATCCGTTAGATAGAGCTTAACTTTGCGTTGATCTTCGGTTGCTCGAATCTTCTCAACCCAGCTAAGACGCTCAAGCTTTTTTATATGCTCTGAAGCTGTATTTTGTGAAATATTAAGCAACGTTGCAATATCGCGGACTGTCACTTCATCTTCCTTTTGAATCATCTGTAAAATACGCACACTTTGATGGGAAATCACATCTTCATGTGTTGTATGGAGATGATAAAAAATATTTGTGAAATAATGGTTAATATCTTGTATCATATATTTTATACTCCTTTAATATATCGTCAACAACGATTATATCGTACTTATCGATATATTAAAAGAGAATACTAAGAATATACGATAAATTTTAGCTATCGTTCTATTGTCGTTATTTATTGTTTTTAACGAAATTGGAATCGAACAACAATAATCATTAAGAACCTTAAACGTAAGTAGTCGTAAAATCTTTTTCACCTCAGCGCTGAAAATCGCTAGTTATTTCAAATTGATTCCTTTATTTAATAACTTTTTTCTACTAACATTGATAGGCTCTTGTAAGCATGTACTATGTGCAGTATCATTACACTACTAAATCTAGAAGAGAATACGAAATTGAGGGTTACGCGTGTTATATTTGGTGTATTTTTTTGTCGGTGGAGCCATTATGGTGCTTGCTTTGCTTTTAAGTCAGTCAAAATATTTATTTTTATCGGGCATTATTACTGCCTTGCCAATTCTGACGCTCATTAATATGGGTATGCAAATGAAAAATATGAAAGCAGACACCTTTCATAGCGTTTTACAAAATACAGTTTTTGGAGCAGTAGGCATGTTACTTTTCACTGTACTCGCCTTCCTATTAACAAACTGGTATAAGCCTAGCATTGCTGTTATAGGTGCATTACTCGTCTATGCAATTTTCATGCTTTCAGGGAAATTTATTATGTCTATGGTGTCATAAATCCAATAATGCACGGTTATAGGGCTGCTTAGCACAGTCCTTTTTTATTTTAGAAAAACGCCACCTCTTTCTTTATTTCATTGCCTTAAAATGTTAAAATAATAATAGTTCTCTTTACAAGGAGGAATCGAAATGGTCGCATTCTATTGTAATGCCTGCTCTAGACCCGCCTATCTACAGGTCGAAGAGGTCTAGGTTAACTCCACAAATGGATGATCTCTTTAGGCCGCAAATACAAAAGCCTAATTTACAGGAGTGATTTCACATGGAAAAACAAGCAATTCAGCCGTTTTTAACGGTTGCAAACTATAATTTACTTGGTCAACAAATGAATAAAATTTTACAAACAATAGCTACTTCAAAAGACACAAATGTCATTCAAACTGTGCGTGGCCTTGTCCAAAAAGAGATTTCTGAAAATGTTGTCATGACAAATTCAGAAGCCCAACTGATTGAGCCCATTTATTCAGTAACAGAGCGTGCAGCAGGTGAATCGTATTTACAAGACCTGAAGTTATATGTCATCCCATTTAAGCCAATTACAGCAAGCACTATAAAAAGCTTGTTTAAAAAAGAAAAAAAGCTAAAGTTGCCAAATCTAGAACGATTAGATTTTCAACAAATTTGTTATTTCGCGTGGGATGATCTTGGTACACATCGTAAATATGTCATTCTTGAGCAAGACGATAAGCTAAAAGCAATTAAAGGCACTTTTGCAAATAATACGGTTCGTGGTATATGCGCAATTTGTAATCGTCACGCTGATGTTGGACTATTTACAACTTCGATCAAAGGGAATGTCGTAGGCACTTATACGAACCATAGTAATTACATTTGTGCTGACAGCGATACGTGTAATCAACATGTAACAGATATGAATAAAACAATTACGTTTTTTGAGCGTATTACTTGATCATAAACAGCCTTCCCTACTATAGGGAAGGCTGTATTTTGTATGTTGTTAATACAATCTGGCAAACTTTCCCCACAAAAAAACCATCCTTAAAAGCAGTTGCCATTAACTTTAAAGGATAGTTTGCCTATATTTTATAAATCAAGCATGCGCTTATCGGTTGTTATAATGGAAGATGCGATAATAACGAAGCCAAGCATAAGAACAAAGATTAAATCGAGTAAACCTGTATGCATTGAAACGGTAAACACGGTAATTGTAAATGCGTAAACGACAGTGTGGAAACTGCGAATACCATTTTGCTTTACTTTATTATAAATTAAAGAAATTAAGACACCATATAATAGGAAGCCAATTGCAACTAATAAATAACCCCCATCTAAAAACAATTGACCTATAAATGTTGGGGTAGTTGTTCGCTGTTCACGTGTAACATTTACACCACGTTCGCTCGTAATCGAGTTGACGACCTCTGTAACCCTCATGCGAGGTGAAATTTGTTCACCAGGTAAAATTGTACTAAATATTCCTTTATGAATTTCACCTTTTAAGTAATCTTCTTCTTTTGTGTATTCAATTATCGTACTTAAAACGATGTGACTTGTGACAGCTTCACATTTAATGCTCGAACCCATTTCGGTACTAAGTTTACTTTTTGTTCAGCCGTTAATAGTTTATCTCTTTCCTCAGCAGTTAATTCTACATCGGGTTGCTCACGCTTATTGAATTCCTGTGACGTATCTTCTGTAAGGACACGTATAAATCCAAACAACGAGAATGCTACACCAATTACGACCAACGCGGTTAAAAACCATGTTAATTTCACTCTTTTTACAACATAGTGGAAAATAATAATGCCAGTAAATAACATAATGATAAGTGGCGTACGGTAGCCCATTAATAAAAATAAAAACATGACAACTGCAAAAATTGAACCATATACGATTGCCTTTTTCCATGTCATCGTCTTTTCCAAAATCATTTTATAGGACAAGAGCAATAACACACCAAACCATAATAATTGGCTAAAGAAGTTTAACTTTGGATCTAAATTACGGCGATTTGCTTCGTCCGTAATCCCTAAGTTGCCACTAAAAATCATCATTAAATAGGAGCCTAGCCCAAGCAATGTCAAGGCAACTATAAAATGGATCACATATTTCCCTAAGAACGACAGTCCGAACGATGGAATTGTCCACTCAAGTTTATCAATTATCAATACACCTATGTAATAACAAATAACAGCTAATATTACAGCTGGCCATATAGATACATGTATACCGAATTGTTCAAATTTATGCCAATCAAATAAACTGATAAAAAAATATAACAGTAAAATAAATGGCAAAAAGAAATACGGAGAAAACATATCAATTTTATTTAATTTTCCAAAACTTTGTTTCAATTTGCTCATACATATCACACCTTGTAGATGTTACTTCCCCTCCTCTTTGATTTTTGTAAAACAAAATCAGTATATCATATTTTTTGTAAATTTTATAGATAGTTTCCAATTTATACGAGGGATTTAAACAATTTTACAGTTTAGTGCCTATTCATTACATACAAGGATTTAATAGTACTGTTGCATTAGTGGTAAAAACAATCTTTATAAGAGTAAAAAGATGTAAATGTATAATCAAAAAATTATTGTTTTAAAAAATAATTAACAAGCGATCCGATAATCAATATAATGATAAAAATTAGGAATCCTTTGAAAGTAAATCCTTTCACTATATTTCTTTCTGGAATCCAATTATTATCATCATTGCGTTTTTTGTTTTCCATGACTACAGCTCCCTTAAATAATATGTTTTCCCCTGATAAAAATAATACAATAGAATTAGAGGAAAAATAAAATTTAATGTCTAATAATAAATAATATTAAGATAAGGAGAGAATTAGTTTTTATTAAAGGAGGAACTATATATGAAATTACTTTTATCGTTCATTTCAAGTTTAATTTTAGTAGTGTTTCTAGCTTTTAGTTCAAGTGCCTTTGCAGATTCTCAAATTAACTCTTCATCTAGTGTACTAAAAGTTAAAGGATACCGATTTTCCGAACGATTGCTCCTGCCTTATTTATGTGTGGCAGCATCATACAGATTAGCAGTTGGACTTACTGCTACGTCCTACGCTAAACGACTTATATGGTTGCTGCCATGTGACAATTGAAATTGGTTGTGTCCGTCCAAGCTCGAATAGGTAATTTTGACGATTATAATCGATCGAATATTTCAGAGGATTTTTGTCATAAAAACTTGTGATATAGAAGTATTTTCAAAACCACTTTCCAGTAAAGAAGAAACTACACGGCCATTTCCTTTTAAGAAGTTATAAGTTGTACGATTGATAGCTTGGTCATATTCTAATGCGTATGCGAGGAGTTTATTTAGCGCATCTTCATTTCCATTTTCTTTCACCTGAAATAAAGTAATGTTTTCTGTCTTATTGCCAAACACACATTTTTTTCGAATAAGACAAGTTGCCTGCACTTCTCCATTCTTCGAAATTATTACAGCTTCTCCACCTAGTTTTGGCGTGTTACTAGCATCCGTTTGCCAAGGGACGATTGTTGAAAATAAATCTGATCCAATAGTTTGGGTAGCTGGCATTCTTATAATTTCATAGCCGTCAAGATTTGGTACATTACTATTTAAAATTTCATTTGCACGTAAAAAGAATAAATCGTCCTCCACTTTGTAACCACACTTTTCATATAAAGATATAGCTGGCTTATTTTCTGACAGCGCCTCTAAAGTTGCTACTGAAACTTTATGTTCTTTTAAAATTTTTTCCGCTTCCTCCATCAAGGAATAGCCCAATTTCTTACCCCTGTATTCTGGAATAATACCTGTTCCACCATTCCAAGAAATCTTTTGACCTTTCACTTCTCTAATTCCTTGGAGCACAAAGCCGATTGGGTCTTTTCCATCATATGCAACGATAGATAATGCCGGAGAATATCCATCATTTGCAAATCGACTTAAGAATGTATCAAAAGATAAATTCATCGGCACTAAATAGCCTTCAAATCCACGATTAAATAGGACATGCGCTTCTTCAAAGCTTAATGAAGACATCAATTTATACGAAATGTTCATGGCTTTCCCTCACTTTTCTAATGAATATTTTCTCAATATTTCCCTTGATAATCTGTCTAGATTACAAATTTATTAAGATTAAAAGCCTTGTTAAGCTCTTTCAACTAACACTTTGGCTACCCCGCTGCCAAAGCCTTTTTAAGCCATAAAAAAGGCAATAAGGTTGTGCTTTAAAAGTAATCGGGGATATCAAGTGATATGGAGTCGATATCATTATCTTTTGAGTAATACATACAAACGCTGTCATTATATTTTTGACTATCATTCGGTAGTACAATAAAACCTAATCCTTTATAAAATTCTATCCCAATATCACTATATAGGAAAAAGTTGTTACAGTTTTCTTCCTGTTCAAGTTTAATTATTGTTTCTTTGACCAATAAAGAAGCATATCCTTTTTTTCTTAAATATAAAGGGGTGGCGATTGAACCAATCCCTTTTACAATTTGGTTTTCAGAAAGATTTAGTTCGTAAACGATGAGAGAGCTTAATAGTTGTTTTGTTTCTGTGGCTTCAAGAACGTACCACTTTCCCTTTTTATACTTCTTGGAAGACTGGCACATAGTTATATATTCTTCAAATGGGAGATTATCTCCCCAAACATCATAGCCCATCTTATAAATGTCTATCATTTCCTCTTTTGTTGCTTCCCTAATTTCTTTCAAAGTATCTCTCCTTCTATTTTACGCGGTTATACATTCTTTTCGACATGAAGGTTGTCAAGACCTCTATTCTTCTGCTCGGTTAGTTCAATAAGCTTTCTTCATCACTTTTTTTAAAGAAACATTTTGGATACAATTGGTACTCTTCAGCATCTACATTTGGTACTAAGTAACAACTTACTCAAACTCACCACTATCCCGGTTAGATAATTAATGACTTCCACAATTAATTGAATTCTCATTTTTCTGTTACTTGTCCTTCTAACTTGTAACACTTTGGCATTCCTAATTAGTTTTCACTTTAAAATTCATGCAATCAATATTACCTACCCAATTACCACCCTATTTCAGTCGATTTACGATATTTCTAATAAACTAATATTTGTAATTATTTTGATTTTTAGGTCCTTATTAAAAACTTCTCGATTAATACGTTAGGTGGATGGTTTTCCTTTTTATTGTATATTATTCTAGTAAAGGATTCTTTTCTCTACTGCAAAAAGGGAGAAGTTTCCTTTTTAATTGAATACACAAAAAGGAAAAATTAAAATAGACTTTAATTATTGAAATTTATTTTCAAGATGTGAAATCTAGCTTTCGTGTAGATTCCACAATATAATCATATAGTTTAATCTGCAAACTATATATGAAAAGAAGAACGAGGTGTGACGTGGAAAATTATTCACCAAGAATAATACCTAAAATTTTTATGCGGTATTATGAAATTATGGATCATACACTACTTTCTGAAGAAGAAAAACAGCTAACTAAATTAGCATTTAATTTGTTAAATAAGAGAATAGAAAAAAATATTAGTCAAGATGAAGTGATAGCAAAAAGTGGTTTATCCAAAAGTGTTGTTTCGAAAATGGAAACCTTTAACTCAATTCCATCTTCTATAACCTTGGCTAAATATGCAAAAGCATTAGATATGGAATTAATCCTCGTAGACAGTGAGCTCTTTAATAAATGGAAAGAGAGAAGTAAGCACAACAATTATTTGTAAAATTAAATCACTACAATTAGACTAGGTAAAGAAATCTTAATCTTTTATGGTATCTGCTCTTAATTTTAATAAAATAATATCTAAATCATTGCTTGTTGTTTGGTGGGTTACTGAACAATATGCGACGAATGTATAAAAAGGACCTCACCAAAATGGTGAGGTCTACATGTTTCTTCAGTACAATTAAATTAATTGATACAGAAACAGTGGGGCTAGATTGAGTACCAATTTCATCACATCTACAATAAGCTTTATTTGATAAGCTCCCTTAATTTAGCATTGTGATTTTCTTTAGAAAATCTCTCGTTTCTATAAATACTTTCGAAAAATTGTATATTCTTAACTTGGAACTTTAACGTAAATTTTATTGAAAATTAAATGTCCAGGTCATTGTCCCAGTTGCTCCATTACTACCTGTATAGTCAAAAGTAATCTTAACTGGACCTGAACCAACTTTTTTCACATCTAAATATACATGTCCTGATGGATTTGGTCCTATAATTGTTGCAGTTGCTATACTTGTGTTATTACTTCTAGGGTTACTATAAGTAGCAACTGTACCGTTTTGCCCTGGTATCGCAACTGTCAAGTTCACATTTGTAGACATAATGAAATTACCAGGTATAGTTCCTCCATCATTATATGGTGCCGAAATACTTACATTTGGTTGGCTATTCTCGTCTTATATCTTTTCTCTATCTCAAGATTTTATAGCGAGCCTTCACCGTACAGGCGACTTTCATCGCATACGGCGATCTGTCAGCAATAGATTTTTAAAAAAATTATTCCCCTCGTTAATTGTACATGAATTTAAGTAAGGTCAATACTGACGAATGTTAATATGAATGTTAACTCTCTAATTTATTCTCTACTGAAATATTTACGGAACTTTTTTTCATCTACATATGTAGTTAAAATATAATCTTCCACAGCAGTGCAGTATGCTTTGTTCGTATTTGATTGACCAAATAAAATCCAACTTACTTGCCTTGACTGTCTGTTTTTAACAGGAGAATGTCCTCTTTTAATTGGAAATTGAAAATGATGTATTTAATTAATTGAGGTACATGCTTTTTACTACACTCCCTATCTGCAATAACATTAATATTTTCTTCCTTAAGAATTTACTATAAATCTTGATATATCATGGTTTCCACAAAAAAAACACTCGTATTTAATACGAGTGTTTCGAGCATGCTAAGACAACCACTTCGGTGGTGTGTTTTTTTCCCAATAAATATCACCAAGATTGTTATGAGCCATAAAGTTGTCTTCAGCACTGTGGTAGTGGAAGTTATAGTAATAGCCTTCTTGTGGACGCTTTTCAGTGCGTACGTGGAAGCGGATTAAATCCTCTCCTGTTTCGTTATTAACGATATTAAAGATTTTCTCTCCGTAGTTACCACTTGGTTTTTCTGTAATTGTGAGATTTGCCAGTGATCTGTCTTCTACATTTGCAACGGTCATCGCAATTGCTTCTTCCATTTTCGGGAAGATAATGGAGTCAAATTCATTGCTAATTTTAGGACCAATTTTTGTCCCAAACTTCACATATGACTGCTCTTTCGCTGCATCGACAAGTAACGCACCATAGTCAATCGCATCTTGCTGTATTTCGGTCGCTTCTTCTGCTATTGCTTCTGGTTCAGCTGCTAGTGCAGTGCTTGTCCCAGGTGATGGACCAATGGAAGCACGATTTGATGGATTATGATCGAATGCATCCCAAATTTCATGTGTTGGCGTAATTAATCCAAATGTTAAAAACGCAACCATAATTACGATACTTTTTTGAACCCACTTTTTCATTAATTAACACCTTCTTTTTTATGTACAAATTGGTAATTCTACTTATAATATAATACGTTCCAACCAATAAAAGGTTTCATATTTCTATATTTCATTGTACAATAATTTATGTATAAATGTGTCGTTTTTTAAAAGGAGGTACAAAGTATGTCAATTGTAATGGGTATTGGTCTTTTATTAATGTTAGGTTACTTAACTTCTTTATGCTTCACGGACTAATTCATATTTTTTTCACAAAAATCCGCGAACTTTATTAGAGCTCGCGGATTTTTCATTTTCTTATTGCCAATCACCTAGTTTGTAATCCCAATTTTCAAAAAATTCATTCTCTACTATTACTTCCTCATAAATTGGCACTAACAATTGATGAACAAGTTTTTGAACTTTATCGAATGGTAACGTCTGTTGATTAACTAATTGTTGCCATCTCTTATTGTTAGCAGCGTCTAAATAAAGTTGTTTAGAGAACATTGATGGATATTTTTCTAGTGTTGTTTTATGTCGGTCAAATGTATCTGATATAGCCTCTTGTAAAACTCGACCTTCAAAATTCTGTGTACTTGCTAATAAGTATACATCATAATATTCTTTCATTGCTTGTTCGCATGCTGGATATTGATATAATAAGTTAAATTTATGTGCAATCATGAGCTCTGTTGGATAAGCCAATAACTCAATTGGCGAATTATCTAGTATCGTCTGAAGCGCTATCGTTTTTGGAGCCATTGCTATTCTATCAAAAAGGTTAATCTTTATTTCTATGTATGTTGTTATGTGTCCTAATTGTACAGGCATTCTAATATGAATTTGATTTTCATCACTAGTTGTAATTTCTAATTCATCGCTAACAAATTCAATACCATCCTCTGGTACATTCACCGAGCAAATTTCTTTGAAAGCATGCTGTATGATGCTATCTTTGTTGGCCATTTTTTTGGCACACAATGTAATTCCTGTAGAAGACTTATCATAATTATTTGTTAATGCACCGATTAAACAATCTCCATACAGCCAATACTGATCCTCGTAAGAAGAAGCCGCTAAGCGCACTAATAACCTTTCGTGGGAATAGAGTGTTACAAATACCTCCAAGCTTTTCTGTTGTTGCTGAGCTACATCTGTTAATTGGTCCAATACAGGTATTGATACCTCATTTACTTGTTTCATATGCCACCCTCACTTCAATCATTTTTCAGAATTTTTCAATCAAAATAGCATATATTTGATTTTTTAAAAAACTCTGTACTTCATTATTACTTATTTTCCCACAATAGTAAACGGTAATATAATCCAGAGATAGTTTGTCGTTTTTTGTCGTTATTTAGGAAAATAAAGCGAAAAATGCACCTAACTTTTCTAAAAAAGTAGGTGCTAAATGGCAGAAATTTATTATTACTGTTAATATTATCAAAAAAATTGGACAAGGGGTAGCTTCGCGTTTGCGAAGCTACCCCTTTAGTATTTAATAGGTAACATTTCTGTAAATTGTAAAGTCTCAACCCAATCATCTGGGGAATATTATTTGGAAACGTTTTCGTTTCATCACCGCGGTAAAATTCCACTGTGTGCCCTCTAACTTAAGCAACGCAAACCCAACCTTCTTTTGCGTCCTTGCAGCCCCAAAGCATGCGCCAGTGTGAATAAGTATCCTAAAAAACAAAAAGCAGAATGCCAGATTACTGAATGTTGCTACCCAAAATAGCACGAGTCTTATTATAACATAAAGTATTTAAAAAGTAAAACACTGTATCTATATCGCTTCTCACACTTAGTCTATTCAACTTACATTTCAAAATAAATAGGATAATGATTGGCGCAACGTGCATTAAAAGTCGCCTTGCATTGCGGACAAGATGATGACTGCATATAATCATGAATCGTCATTTCATGTTTACAATGTCCACAAAGTATCGCCCTTGTATGAAATTGTGATTGCTGCCAGCGTTTTATGGCATGCTGGGCATGTTCCTCATGACACTTATAGCACGGATAATAGCGCTCGCAACATGCAAACTTTATCGCGATAATATCTTTTTCTGTATGATAATGTATGCATCTCGTTTCATCATCAATTACTGGACCGAAAATCTCCATTTTATATTCCACTCCATTTAATAAAAATTAATACAAATACGAACAAAACTGTTACGAGCATTGCTATTATATCTTTTTTCTCATAGTGGAGTTCAATATAGCTCGTGCGATTTTTACCATCGCCATATCCTCTAGCATCTATGGCATCACTTAATTGATCTGCCCGTTGTATAGTTGTAAACAGCAACGGTATAACAATTGGAATATACGCAAAAATACGCTTCATAAACGGTAATGATTTAATGTCAAACCCTCTTGATTTTTGTGCTAGTATAATTCGATTTAACTCCTCTAAAACAGTTGGAATAAATCGAATGGCAATAACAATCATTAGTGAAAATTGTTCAATCGGTACACGGAGCTTCGATAACGGTTTTAACAATTTTTCTAAACCTTTAGCTAAAATAAGTGGCTTTGTTGTAAGGGTCAATAATGAAGCTAATAAAACAAGGAGCAAAATGCGCCAGACAAACCGAATGCCCGCTTCAATTCCTTCAATCGTAAATGTGATGATTCCCATTGACCAAAATACATGTCCTTTAGTAAAGAGCAGATGATAAACAAATGTAAAGGATAAGATAAAGAGTAATGGCTTCACACCTTTTAAAATCACAACAAACGGAACTTTAGAAACAATTAATAGTGTAAACACAAAAAAAGTGGCAATTACATAGCTCGTCGCTGTATCTAATAATAAGAAGCTTAACATCAACATAAAAATACTGATAATTTTAATGCGAGGGTCTAATCGATGGAAAATGGACTGCTTGTCGACATACTGTCCAATTATAATAGAACTACGCATCAAGCTTCCCCCTAAACTGTAAATATGGCTTAACAGCATTGAAGATGGTTTGCTCCTTACAGTTCGCTACTGCTATTTTCTCCCCAAGTAATTGTTCCACAACTTTTAATAATTGTAGTTGTTCCGGCATTGTTAGTCCTGCTCTTGTTACTATATGGGCCTGCTGTAAAAACAATTGATTGGTATTTAAGTGTGCTTGTATTTCTCCTTCATGTAGAACAATGACTTCATCAGCGTACTCAGCGACATCTTGCATTTGATGGGTAACAAACAGAACGGTATGATTCGTTTCTAATTGCCATTCCTTCAAAAAATCTAGTAACGTTGACTTACTAATCGGGTCAAGCCCAGCCGTAGGTTCATCCAAAATAAGTAACTTTGGCTGCATTAATATAATAGATGCTATCGCTACACGCCGTTTTTGTCCTCCACTTAGTTGAAAAGGTGCAAGCGTCAAAATGGTTTCATCTAAACCTACTTTCGGAAGAATTGCATAAATACTAGCTCGTATTTCTTTTTCGGATTGTCCTATTTGTTTTAATCCAAACGCTAGTTCCTTATAAACTGTCGTTTCAAAAAACTGGTGCTCTGGATATTGAAAGACATAGCCAATTTCCTGTAAATCTTTTTTTTGCCCTTTTCCACTTAGTGTAATAAGGTTATTATGTAGTCTATATTCCCCTATAGAATCTACTAATCCCTTAAATAATTGAACAAAGGTTGACTTACCTGCTCCAGTTTTTCCAATAATCGCAACCCATTTACCATCTGCTATGGAACACGAAATATTTTTTAAAGCTTTTTGATTATCATATTCAACTGTTACATTTTTGAGCTCGTATCCCATAGTAAACGAATTGCTCCTTCCCAGTCCGCTGTTAATGACCATGCTTCATTTGCTAATTGATGAATTTTGACAGCGATAGGCTCCACTAAGGAAAAATCTCTTACATTGATTGTTTCAAATAGAGCTATCGGATGTCCATCGAAGCAAATTTGACCGTTATCAAGTAAAAGCACACGATTTGTTTGCATTACTTCATCCATATGGTGTGTGATGTGGACAATCGTTAATCCAGCTTGATGCAGTGAGTGCATGAGGGTTAATACTTGTTCTCTTCCTATTGGATCTAACATTGACGTGGCCTCATCAAAAATAATGCATTGTGGACGCATAGCTAAAATTGCCGCAATCGCAACACGTTGCTTTTGCCCACCGGATAATTCATGTGGCATGCAATCTAAATAGGTTTCCATGTCAACTGCTTTGCTAGCCCATTGAACACGCTGAGCCATTTCTTCCTTTGGTAAACGAATATTTTCAAGCCCAAAAATGATTTCATCTCGAACGCTCGTTGAAATAAATTGATCTTCAGGATTCTGAAAAATAAAACCTATTTTCTGTCGAATTTCTTTTAAATCTATAGCATTACTTGTCTCTAAATGATGAAATCGTACAGCACCATTTTTCGGAAGGTATAAGCCATTCATTAATTTTGCAAGTGTTGATTTGCCACATCCATTTTTGCCGACAATTGATACAAATTCACCAGCCTGTATGGTAAAATGAATATCTTTTAAAATCGGTGCACTCTTTTTGTGATAAAAATTGACATGCTCAAATACTAGCATTTAAACACTTCCCTTTTGCTCATCGTACATGGCGAAAAAACGCTCTGGACTACTGGCAGAAATGCTTTGCTGTGGTCTCGTCCATTTCGTAACCGTTGTACCATTTACCCCAAATATTTCTCCCGTTAGATTTGCATCTTGCTGTGTTAATAATGTACCGATAAAGTAGGCAATATCCTCTGGAGTCCCCACCTTCCAATAATCAGGAAACGGTTCATTGCGTTGGGCATATTTTTTTGATATAAAATCAATCACAGGCTTCGTCATATCCGTTAACGCAGCAGGTGAAATGGCATTTACACGAATATTAAATGGCTTCAACTCTTCCGCCAATGTCCACGTCATTCCAAGAATGCCCGCTTTCGCCGCACTATAATTAAGTTGGCCTTTGGAGCCCATTAGTCCAGCTGTTGACGTCATTAATAAAATATCGCCTCCTCTTTCGAGTAAATGAGGCAGTACGCGTGAAATACAGTAAAAAGCGCCATGTAAATGGACATTGATGACATCTTGCCATTGCTCAGTTGTCATTCGCATACATTTTTCATCTCGTAAATTGCCAGCATTATGAATGAAAACATCTATTTGTCCAAACTCTACCATCACAGCTTCAATCATCTTAGACACCGCTTCAACATCAGCAATATCCGCACAATACCCAACTGCCCTATTTCCTTCAGCACGGATTTGTTGGACGACTTCATCAATTAACTGCTGGTTCGTGCCATTTACAACGACACTGTATTGATTATTAGCTAGATGAATAGCCGTACTGCTACCAATCCCTCTTGTTGCCCCTGTAATAAGTGCGACCTTCTTCATTATCTCAACTCCTTCACAACAAAAAATCCTATAGCAATTAAGTCGTTGTTGTTGGTCAATAAGGATACTTCTATCGTATTGTGCTTTTCAATAAATCGAAACGTCACTTCTTCATCTATTAGAAGTGGTTTTTGGAACCGCATATCATAGCGAACGACCCATTTTAACGGATGTTCTTTAATATACAATGATTGAGCAAGCCCCATTAAATACATACCGTGCACAATCGGGCGTTCGAAGCCCGCTTCCTTCGCTGCATCAGCATTAACATGGATTGGGGCATCATCTTTCGATACTTGTGCATAATAGTAGACCTGTTTTGCAGTAACTGTTTTTTTCATATGTCAGCACCTACGTGGATCAAAACTGTTTTTAATTGCACAATTTCTGTTCCTTGTTCGAAACAGTTTAAAGTATAAGTATAAAAAGTCATTGGTCCTTGTTTTCCTTGTTTATGCTCTTTATGACTTAACGCTAATTCACATTGTAATACCATTCCTTCTTGAATTGGCAAATGATAAAAAAATTGCTGCGACCCGTGGAGAACTGGCTTTTGATTATTAAAAATTGCTCGATCAAATTGTTGCCAAAATACAATGGGCATGGTCGCAGGGGCAATGAGTTTGCCATGAAGATATTGTAACGGGGCCTCTATACTTTTAGCATAGCGCTGTATCCACTCAGCTGTTACGGTTATTTTTTTTGTTAATCTCATCGAACTGCCTCCACAAGCGTTGCAAGCCCCATTCCACCACCAATTCCTAGTGTTGCAAGCCCTCTTTTATATGGTTGATATTTCATTTCATAAAATAATCGCGTGATTAAAATAGCACCTGATGCGCCGTACGGATGACCAATGGCAATTGCCCCACCAGCTCGATTAACCTTATCTTCAGGAATTTGTAATGTTTGGATTGAAGCGAGCACCTGTGAAGCAAAAGCTTCATTAAATTCAACAATGTCAATATCTTCTACGTTCAGTTGTTGCCTATTCAATAGTTTTTGTACAGCTGGAACTGGACCTATCCCTAAATAATTTGGATCGACACCTGCAGCCTGTGTATCGACAATGCGGAGTATCGGCTGTAATTGTAATTGACGGCATTTTTCTAAAGACATGACTAAAACCAGTGCCGCGCCATCATTTAGCGGGCATGCATTTCCTGCAGTGACAGTACCATTATCTAAAAATACAGGTCTTAATGATTGAAGCTTGTCGACACTTGTATTCTCTCTTGGACACTCATCTATAGTTACCCATCCATCATTTACATGTAGAGGCACTATTTCTTCGTCAAAACGATTTAAATTCCTTGCTTGAATCGCTTTTTGATGGCTTTTGTATGCGTAATGGTCTTGTGCTTGTCGTGAAATCGAAAATTTCATTGCTACATTTTCAGCTGCTATACCCATGTCAGGATCGCCATAACGCTGTGGGGTAAACGGGGCACGTGAATAAACTTGCGGCATAGCCATTAATGTACTCGGCTTTTTCATTTTCCAAGGCGCACGACTTGTACTTTCTACACCACCAGCTAAATAAACGTCTCCTGCTCCACTTTGAACAAATCTGGCAGCCATATTAATTGCTTCTAGCCCTGAGCCACATTGACGGTCAATGGTAACCCCTGGAATAGAAAAAGGTAAATCTGCTTCTAAAGCAGCAAGTCTGGCCAAATTTCCTCCTGGCCCGACAACATTTCCTAAAATGACATCATCAATACAATCGCTTGGTAATGCAGTTTCTTTTATTATTTCTCTTATTAATGGGGCTACTAGATGCTCTGGTTCCAGTGTGGCTAGCTGCTCCCCCATTTTGCCAATTGGTGTTCGTTTTGCCATCACAATTACTGCGTCTCTCATGACAATTCCTCCATTAACCAATCTTTCATGGCTTTACGAGCTATTTTTCCGCTGCTTGTAAAGATGAACTTCTGCACTGTTACTAATTGTTTCGGTAGCTTATAACTTGCTAAAAACTGAGCGCCAAATTGCTGAATTTCTTCTAGTGAAAGCGTTCGATCATCTTGCCATTTAATACAGGCAACAAGCCGTTCCCCCCAGTAATCATCTGGCACACCAACTATTATCATGTCATCAATTGCACAATGTCGTTTTAGCACCGTTTCCACTTCCTCTGGATACACATTTAAGCCACCAGTAATCAGCATGTTTTTGGCTCGACCAATTAAATACAATGCTCCGGAATCGTCTTGCCTCATATAATCTCCTGTTTTTAACCAGCCTTCATGAAATACTGCATTTGTTTCTTCGGGTAATAGAAAATAACGAGTGAACATCATTTCACTACGAACATAGAGTAATCCAACTTCACCATTTTTTACTTCACGTTGTTCTTTATCTCGAATGGAAATCTCTACACCACGAAAAGGTTTTCCAACTATATGTTCTTGCATCGTTTGATGGACATCTAAATAACTAATATAACTCGCTTCAGAAGAGCCGTAGAATTCAAATAACTTTGTTGTGCCAAATACCTTTTTCGCCCGTGCTTTCGATTGTTCTGACCATTTAGCTCCGGAAGAAATGATTGCTTGTGCATGCATTTCTTGCAAACTGTCTAACCTAAGTAGCTTTTCAATCATTGTTGGCACAAGAAATAAAATCATATTAGGCACTTCCCTGCAATACTTAACTACCTTTTTTTCCTCAAAAGCGGTCATAATATAAAACGTTCCACCAAAATATAAGCTTTGCATTAGCGCAAATAATGACAGTGACTGCACGAATGGTCCTGGTGCTAGAAAATTTTCTAAAGTATTTAACAGGAATGCTTCCTTTGTCGCAATAAAACTTTTCAGCCAAGAATTGTGTGTTCGTTCGTAACCCTTTGGCATGCCAGTTGTCCCAGAGGTAAAGCCGATAAATAACGGGTCTTTCGCTTTATTAACCGTAGCTTCTTCTGTTAAAGTAGAAAACCATTCATCATAAGAAGCTATTTGCTTGTCCGAAAATACATACGTGTCTATTTGTTCGAAAACATGCAAATTTTCCTCATACATACACTCAAGAAAAATCATCCTCGGCTGTGCTTGTTTCAGCACCAACCCAATTTCATGTAAACTCCACTTTGGATCAAGTAAAATCGGCACACAACCCGCATACATAATCCCTAAAAAAACTTCCACAAATTCAATTCGATTGCTAGATAAAATCGCAATTTTTTCGTGCTCAAGTCCATTACATTGAATGCCTTTTGCAATTTTTTTCATGGCACTTACTAATTGTTCGTATGTATAAGACCGTTCCTCATGAATTAGCGCAATTCCCTTTGGCTGACGAACTGCATGTTCGATAATGGGTTCGATGATGTTCATTTCTTCACACACCTTTAAAAATATCTTATTCTACTTCACTATTTAGCTTTTGTTCTATTGGACTAACTGCCCTTAATTGCAAGACAATAATTGCCGCGATAATTGCCTTTATACAATCACCTGGTAAATACACTAACGCTCCTACTAAACCAGCCCAAATAGACGTTTGTGTAATCAATGCCATAACTGGTGCTCCAATTAAACTAACTAGTAATACACCAAATACAAAATTAATAATTAATAATTTCCAAGTTTTAATAGAAGACCATATTTTTTCAGTTGCATAGCCAATTAGAAAAGCTGCAATCGGCCAGCTAAAAATATAGCCTGCTGATGGACCAACTAATACCGAAAAGCCCCCTCGTCCACCAGATAACAAAGGTAAACCTAAAGCTACTAAAACAATAAACAGTACGAGACTAATTGCCCCTGTTTTCTTTCCTAAAAAACCTCCTGCTAACATTACACCTAAAGTTTGTGCTGTTATCGGTACTGGAATAAAACCTACTGAAATTGGAGGAATTAATCCTAGTGCCGCTATTAATGCTGCAAAAAGTGCCGCATATACCATTTCTTTAGTTGTCATATAAAAAACCTCACCTTATAAAAAATTTATGCAAAAAAACCGGTTTCTTTGTATGTGAATTATAATAGCGCTAAAATTCATTTGTGTAAACTTATTTTTAGTTAAAAGTTAACTCAAATTATAATAATATTTTCAGGTGATTGTTTTTCTTTTGTAAAGATGTGATTTTTAACAAAAAAAAGGAACAGACATTAAAATCAGTCTGTTCCTGAAAATATAACTTAAGCGAATTATGGACTTATTGCTTCAAAATAACGCCATAATGAAATTTTGAAGTTAAACGTGTCAATCTTGAAAAATGATATTTTTCAAACCATGTCGACCGAAAGTGAGCCTTTAAAACGACTCGTTTTTTTGCAACTCGTTTCGCTTCTGTTACCCATACATCGGTTAATGTTATATGTGCTCCAGCCGTGCGAAGTGCTTGAAAATTATTCGATTCCTCTATAATTTCTTCGAACATCGGATCCATATAGACGACATCAAATGCATTGTCTGGCTGTAATTTTAAATATGCTATAGCTTCTGCCTGTACAACTTCGATTTGTCGCATACATGCGGTTAAAGGAAGCTCCGATGTATCATATGTGTCCATCCCGTGTGCCACAATAAACGCCACATTAGGATCTGCCTCTAGCCCAACTACTCGCCCAGAATCCCCAACAATGAAGGCAGCTAACATCGCATCTGCACCTAATCCTAGCGTGCAATCCAATACCGTGTCACTTTTTTCTAACTGTACGGCCTCTAAAAACGGCTCAATTTCTCCGCGTGCCACTCGCTTTAAACGAAATGCTGCTGAATTGGGATGAAAGAAAAAAGGCTCTTCTGCCCCAAATGCATAATATTCATAGCGATTTTTTCCTGCAACAATAACATTTGCCTGCATTTCCTCGGAAATTTTGCGAATTGAACGCTTATTACGAGCAACAAACGGTACATGTAACGTGTCACACACAAAATCAGCGAGCACCATCGACAAGTCGTCTGGTCTGCCCGCTGTAGTCACAATCGTTTTTATTTCTCGCATGTTTGCTCTAAAACGCCTGTTAAATGCGCTGTAATTTGCTCCACTGGAAAACCTTCAATTTGTTCACGTGGAATAAAATAAGCCAATTCCCCATCTTTTAAAATAGCCATTGATGGCGAGCTTGGTGGCACATCCTCAAAGAAACCACGCATAGCAGCAGTAGCTTCAGGATCTTGCCCAGCAAATACTGTTACAAGATTATCCGGTTTTACCGTACCTACCGCTTCACGTGCTGCTGGACGAGCTAACCCAGCCGCACATCCACATACCGAGTTGATAACAACTAAAGAAGTCCCCTTCGCCTCCGCCATAAATTCATTTACAGCATCAGCCGTTGTCAATTCACTAAATCCAGCCTCCACCAACTCTTCACGCATCGGCTTCACTACCTGTTTCATATATTCGTCGTAAGCATTCATGCTTTTACCCTCTTTCATATGTAATCACAAAGCCCATTATAGCAAGGTTTCTTACGAATGTACAAAAACTTGTTTTCGCCCAAATTCACATGTTTTCGGGAGAAATGTGACTTTTTCGTGACTTTCGTGACTTTTTTTGTGTAACGAAGTAGCATTGGTTGTGGGTTGTTACATACCTAAAAAATGGATTTTTTTCTTAGTATTACATTTTTATTATCAAAAAGTGTCGATTTTTATTATGGTAAATTAAATTATTAATGGTTAAAGTTGTTATTGCTGGGTGTTTAGATTAATGCCCTTAGATATATTGAAGGAGGATACATAAGTGATTAATTTGTTTAAAAAAGGTTTTATTTATCTAACATTAATGGTATTAGTATTAGTTAGTGTTAACGTCGAAAGTGCATTGGCAACAGAAGTTGTGGATTATGAAGAGGGTGTTACTAATTTAAATAATACTCCTGAAAATAGTGCTGTTGTAGGGGATGTTTTAAAAAGTCCTGAAATAGGTTGGAAGAGATATGACGATAATCACAAAAAATTAATTTATGAAAAGGGTAAATGGGTAAGGTACACAACAAACGCTGCTCCTGCTGATTATAAAAAAGGAAGTATGGGTGCTAAGAAAAATGTAACTGCTAAATTGGAATTTTGGTTTTTAGGCAGCAAAATTAATATAATCACAAATAGGGAACCAACATATACGAAAAACGCATTAGTGAAAATTGATGGGATCGATCAAGGTAATCTTATGAGTAACGGTACTGCACAAGCTCAAACATTAGCTTTTAAAAAAGAAGGATTAGCTTTTGGTATTCATAAAGTTGAAGTTTTAATTACAAATACACCCTCTAATGTAAACACTTACAATCTTAGAATAGACGCTATTGATATCGATTCAGATGGCAGTCTTGTAGATGAAGGATTTATTGAAAATTCTATTACATTAGACAAAAATAATCTAGAATTGCTTGAGGGTGATTCAGAAAAACTAACCGCAACAGTAATTCCAGACGGCACAAATGTAATATGGACAAGTAGTGATGAAAGTATTGCAACTGTAGATTTAGACGGCAATGTAACTGCTATTAAGGAAGGAATAATTACTGTCACAGCACAACTTGCAAATACAAATCTAACTGCGAACTGCATTGTAACTGTTAAGAAGCAAGGTAGTCTAGAAACTGAATCTATCACATTAGATAGGAATGCACTTGAGCTACTAGAAGGTAGCAAAGATAAATTAACTGCCACAGTTTCTCCAGATACAGCAAAAGTGATTTGGACAAGTAGTGATGATTCGATTGCAACTGTAGATCAGGATGGAAATGTGACAGCTATTCGTGAAGGAACTGCAATCATTACTGCAAAAATAGAAAACACTGAAATTGCTGCTTCTAGCACTGTGATTGTTAAAAAACCAATTAATGAAACTTCTAGTGCTATCCTTAGTATCACACTAGTAAACGGCATTACAAAAGAATATGATGTTACTAATACCGTTTTAAATAATTACTTGAATTGGTTTGAAAGTGCTCAAGGTACTTCAACTTTCAAATTCATAAAAACTATCTCACCATATAAAAAAGTAACTGAATATATTGTACACGACAAGATTGCTTCATTTGAAGTAAGAGAGTATTAATCTAGAGACCGCCCTCCACAATGATCTAGTGGTAGAGCGGTCTTTCTATTTTATTTACTACGTCTTTGTTATATTGTAATTTACAATCCAATCAAACAATCCGTTGTCATCACGCCATTTTGTATATCTTTCAAATTTGAAGTTTGAATTAACGTTATATATTTTTTTATATTTAATAAATCCTTGTTGAACTAACGTGCTTAATTCCTGAACATAAGTACTACATAATAGTTAGTTATTCGCTATTAACGATTTAAACTTTCTATAAACTTTTTTGATTCCTTAGCTATTCGCTCATAGTCAATACTATGGACATAGTGAGATGAATCTAACTGAATTAATTTTCCATTATTAGTCATACTAATGAAGTCAGTTTGAACTCTATTCCATGTTTTATTATCAAAACCAGTTCCCTCACCATTCGATGTAAACAAAAGTGTAGGAATCATTGGTATTCCAGCTTTTTTAACTTTTTGCGCATTTGGTTTTATATTATTTATTTCGTTGACCATATCTTTAGTTAACGTTCTTCGATAAAAAATTGCTTTATACAACTTTTTCTCCTTATCTGTTAAATTTCCATATTTTATTGCGTCACTTTGCGATAATTTTGGAACAAATCTTGTTAAACCAGTTTTTGCAGCAAAAGCACCTAATCGAATAAAGAACATATTGATATCTAATTCTTCATATATAGCTGGAACAGCCATATCTAATCCAATAATAGCTTTTATTTCATCAGGGTAGTCTTGCGCCCATTTCAAGGCTTCAATGCCAGACATAGAATGAGGAAATAAAATATATGGCCCTTCAATACCAGATTTAATAAGAGATTCTTTTGTTTCAGCTAGAATTGTATCAATGTCTCGATCAATATTTGTGATTTCGCTAAATCCATATCCTGCCTTTTCAACAACAACAATTTTATATTTATCACTTAGCAATGAATAAAGTGATTTAAAATCTAATGCAGGGGTGCTCGTGCCACCACCAGACATAAAAACAAGAGTATCTTCTCCTTTTCCTTCTGTATAAACGTGCATTTGATGACCATTAACTTCTACAAGTTGCCCAATCGGAACAAATAGTTCTTCTTCTTTGGACAACTGTATTTTATGATTTATAAAACTCACAGAAAGAATCAACACAAAAAACGAAATAATTACTACAAATATTATTAACATAATACGTTTAATCCTCATTTCATATTCGAGACCCATAATCTTAATTTTGTTGAAAATTACCCTTAAACTTATTCTACATAAGATTGTTTTACACAAGTCATATTTCTGACGAAATCCCATTATAAAGTATACTTTAAATACCTAAATATACCAACATAGTTTTATAATAGAAAAACTTGAGCCCTCAAAAATGAAGCTGGGTTTTACCGTTTATTTAGTTGTTCGTCGTTGATGTATTGTAACGCATAAACCAATTAAACGATCCGTAGTCATCACACTATTTTGTAAATCCTTTAAATGTGAAGCATTGATAATACCCTCCTTCACTGCCTGTGCAATAAAGTTTTCAGTCTCTGTTCTCATTGTTGGTGAACCAGGATTCCATGTTGTGTTTGCCACATTGGTTTCCTCCTTCTTGTCTTTCACAATTAATTGGACTTTCAATTTACTATTGCTTGGCACGATTACTTGTCCTTCTAATTTGTACCCTCTTGGCATCTTCCAATTCTGTTTCACTTCAAAATGTGGACGGTCAATGCTGCGTACCCAATCACCGCCCCATGTAATACCTAACTTACGAGCTATTGATCCGACTTTTGTTAATGTATCTACATCATAGAGGGTTTTAGGGGGAGCGACGGCAATGTCCCAAGCTAATCGTGAAGTATGGTTACTCTTCAGTGTCCACGTCACAATTTTTCCTGGTCTTGTACGACCTTGTGCATATAGGTAATTTTGGCGTGCTTGCGATCGGTATGTTTCTGTGACGAAGATATTTTGAATGCCTACTTTATAGCACTGTTGAAAGAGCAATCTGCAAGCCGTTTGTGCCACTGGTAGTAATTCACCTAAATCTCGACATGTAGTTGTGATACTCATTGTTTATCATCCTTTTTTTCATCGTTGTCGATTTGTAACTGCTTAAAAGCGTCCGTTAAAAACTTCGGTACTTTCAACCCTAGCTTTCCAAGATTCTCAATCATACTGATTCCTTCCATCCCGATTAGAAAAAGAATCATCGCATTGCGCATAAAGTTTCCACTCTCGGTTGCTAAGTCCAGTTGCACTGCAGCGATAACCATCAAAATCATCGCCAGTTTTTTAAACAGTCCGATTAAAGCATTTCTGCTATCCACGTTTTTCACAACAAAGGCAACCATTATGCCTAAAATATAATCAATCGCAATAAAGATAACGAAGGCCTTAATTAAATGGTCAATGCCACCAACAAAATAAGCGACCCCTGCCATGGAGCCGCCTACGAGTGATATATATAATGTATCTGTTTTCATTGGACACCTTCCTTTTTTTCATAAAAAAAGCCCTCCACAGTTGGTTGTAAGGTATAGTGTTTTTAATTTTACTGAGCTATATATCCACGTTCAACGCCCATTACACTTTAGAATACTAAGCTATCAAAATTGAATTGCTCTACGATATTCCATTGTTGTTTACCTAAATCATCACTATAATCATTACAATATTCAATAGTAAAACGAACCTTTGAACATTCTTTACCTCCAAATAGATAAATTATATTGTTTTCTTACAACGTCCAAATCTTTATCTGAACTGTATAGTAAGTGACTAATACCGTGATATATTTTTATCAATGCCTTTTTGCGAATGATGTATATCATTCGCTGACTATAACTCATCTCACTTGCAATCTTAACTATTGACCACCCCTTAAAATACCTATATTTAACAAAAATAACCTCCTTTTCAGGCATAATCTTTAATATTTCATCAATACATATCACAATCAGTTGATCTTTGGTTAAAGATCCTACTTTTTCTTTATTTATATATGGATACATTTTCAAATATTTTTCTACTAGTTTATCAAGTTCGCGTCTATTTTTCTTCATTCCAATTTCCCCTTTGTTTTATATTCAATATCCCTTTTATTTTTCAAATTTTCACGAGGAGAAACGTGATACATCAGTTAAAAACTCTATATAAGTAATAATAATATCGTTGTATTTTTCAGTGTTCCTGAATAGAAAAGCATATTCGATTTTCTTTTTTGACTGTACGAAATTCACACACCATTTTATAATTATTAAAGGTAGTCCTTCATGAATTGAGTCATAAAACACTTAAAACACGAGGTGATGAAATGGAAATTAATACAGGTATTACTAAAATATTTGTAGAATTCTACACATATATGTCTATCTATTTTTTAGTTCTAGGAATTATTCTTTCACTAAAATGGATACTACCTCTCATTTTCAAAGAAAAAAAACAACTTATTGAAGTAATTGTAAATTTCCTTCTACTTTTGTTTATAAATAGTCTTGTAATCAACATTAAAGATATTTTATTAACTGAAATAAGTGTTTCAAGTTTAATGATAATATTAATTTTGCTTTTAGGTTATATAATGTTTTTTTATCAGCTTTATAAATATTTAAAAAGACCAAAAGCACATGAATAATCATGTGCTTTTGGTTTTTATCGAGGATATGACAAGTATTTTGCTATTAGTACTTTGTCAGGATATACTGCACCATTTTTTGCTTTGTACGACCATGTTGTCTTTACTCCATCAGCTACTGGTTCAAGTTTAGTAGTAATCCTATCTCCTGCCTTCGGAATTGGAAACGGCTCATACTTAGTATCATGTACCCATACACTCCCAATCGAAGAACCGACTGAAAGTATCGTTGCTGTAACACTTACAGCTACAAAACTTACGTAACCCAATGCCAAAAAAGTTCCTATTGTAAATAGTAGCATTTACCTTCCAATTAAGTACATCCCGTGCTGTATAAGTATATGTTGTAGATGCTGTTCTTGATAAATGCACATTAATATAAGCTATATCATACGTATAACCGTTATTTGCCTTTATATGAACTTTGTACTCTCCGAAATAAGGAGTTTCAACTGTAAAAGAGTCTCTTGTGGTCGATTGATTATAAGTTTTTGTGAATATAACTTCCCCGTCTCCAGGTCGCTGTACTTGAATTGATCCATTGTAACCTATACCACCCCTTTTACTCCAAGAAATTCTTAAACTTTTGATTCCTGTTTTTGTGACCCTTAAACCAAAATCTGTATTCCCATTATTTATTGCCATTTATAATTCCCCCTTATGTTGTCGTTTGGTTACAACTAATCATAAGAGGTTTCTGGAATTCAAAACTCTTTTATTAGTATAAGAATTTTCACATTATCTCTATATGGAATTTCTATTTTTACTTTCAAATATTGAAAAAGGACAAGCCAACAATAATTGACTTGTACTATAAATGATTTACTTTCTTCCCTCCCTAGCTGTTTTATAAGTATATTTATCCACATAATCCTCAAGTGACAAATTAATAGTTTCTTTGCTACTTCAATAATATTCTATAAGACCACTGTACTGAGGTCTTAACAAATTTTTGGTGGATTATCTACTGCATCCATAGTCTCTCTTTGAAATGGCGCACTCTCCGTATTCTATCGCCCGTGCTCAGCTGCCTATTCCTTGGATAACACAAGGTGCTTGTCCGCCCACTGAGATACCGTTAGCTATAGAGAGGATGATACTAAGCTTGCAATTTCTTAAAACAGTCTCATTATCTGTTTTTGAACCATCTTCATCACCATCCAATTCTAGTTCAACATTATCTTCTGTAAAATACTGTGCCACATCATACTCAGCAAGCTGTGCTAATGCCTCATGAATATCTCTTTCCAGTAATGCTTCGATCATCTTCGGATCATCCTTACTTGCTAAAAGTAACGCTGACTTCGAGGGGAGCGACATCATCTTTGAACGAAACGCCATGACCATATGATTTTGAATTTTCTCCACCTCATCCGCCTTATGCATTTCTCGTTTTAGATGCGCCAACTCAATTTCAGCCTTCTCCCGTTTCGCCTTCTCATGCAGCCATTTCTCATAATCTAAAGACTCCATCACCTTGTTCTCATCAATGCCATCAAAGGACATTTTCAAAAAAGTAATGTAGCGACTGACGGTATCGATCAAATCATAGCGGCCATGAGCAACACGCGCAATCACACCTTCTTCGACTAAATAACGAACATTCCTTTCCGTCATATTAAACATTTTGGCAATCGTTTTTGTATTGACAATCGTTCGATCATCCAATTTCGTTTTCGCAGTCACACATGCACTCACCTCACTTGAATTACAGGATGGAAGGAACGCCTTTTTCGACATAATATCTAGCGTTTTTCCGGGCCTCGGAGACCCGCAGCCTGGCGTTCTTGGGTAGAAGAACCTAACAGTTTTTGGAATGATTTTGGATTTAAATATCCAAATAAAAAAACGACACCTCGACATCAAATCGAAGTATCGTTCACTCATTAACTTACATTTGTTACACACTAATATAATAACACATTCAAAAACAAATTCTCTGCCACTATTCTGCCAACATTATGCCATGGATTTATTAAATATCTTTAAATAACAATAGAAAATATTTTGCCTTTGCTCTTCTGCCTTTTTCAGTTCCCAAATTCTTAGCAAATATCCAAATACACATTACATAAATGATTACCATTGTAAATAAGTAAATTCCTGTAGGCATGAATTCTTCGAGAAATAATTTGTAAATACCTAAAAAGCTCAATATTAAAGCAATTATTCCTGTAAAAATAGTAGTAAGGTCATGACGTTCTTCCATAAAAGCTAATCTTGATAGTAAAATTCTTTTCCTATAAGCACTAATACTTTTGTATGTATTTATGTTTTCAAACAGCCTAGTCTCTGAAGCATATTTAACACTATAATTTTGTTCTAAGAAATTTAAAAGAATCTTATCATCTTTTTCAAAAATATGTGCTTCTAAATCATTTTTTATCCCCTTATTCATAATTTACCTCCTAAAATCCACACCCTTATTTTACCACATTCACATTAACATATCTTACATTCTGTTAATGTGCAGAAAGTGTTAAAAAGCTAGATTTCTCAACACTTTACACGCCATTCAGATTATGAGCTTTACATGTCCTTATTTTGTAAATGTCTTTAGTGTGTGAAAGTGTAAAAAATTTTTAGAACTTGCTCCATTTCCTAAAATAAGCAAAATAAAAATAGCACCCACCTGACAGTGCTATTTTAAAATTTCAAACGCTTAATTAATTTTTGATACGCTTGATCGATGGCATCTTGATTTACCCCAATATATTTCAATGTAATATAGGGCGCTGAATGATTAAAAATATCCTGTAGCAATGCCACATCTTTTTCTTCTTGATACACATGATAGCCAAAGGTCTTGCGTAACGTATGTGTCCCTATTTCGTCCAAACCATTAGCCAATGCAGCTGTACGTAATATTGCATATGCCCTTACTCTCGTGATTGGTTTATTTTTACCTTGCCGGGATTTGAATAAAAACTCCTGATCTTCCTTATCTTTAATGTACGGAATGAGCACTTTTTGCAGTTCTTTTAATATCGGAATACGTTTCGTCTTATTCTGCTTCTTTTTCTGAACCTTTGACTCTTTAATAAACAACACATGCTTATGTCGAACATCTCCTACTTTTAAACGCAAAATGTCGCTAATTCTTAGCCCAGTATAGATACCGAAACAAAAAGCAATTCATCACGTGGATTGTCTTGCAACGTTTTACGAACATCACGAATCTTGTCTAAATCACGTATTGGCTGGACAAAATTCATTGACTCTTCACCTCATCCCCCTCATATACCTCTACTCGCAATGCTAAAGCCAATTTATACAGTGCTTGTGCCTTGATACGATAAAACGTTCGCTCGCTTATATGTAGCTTTTTTGAAATTTGATAATTATACAAAGACGTCTCCTCTAAACAAACCATTACAATAATCTGTCGCTCTTTTTGCGTCAGTTTATAAAATGCACAATTAAATCTTTCAAAAAAGGCTTTCGCTTGCTTGTAGTGCTCTACATTTCGAATTGCTGCTTCTTCAACTTTTGAATGAAATCCTCCACTGTAAGATGGCATGTTTAACGTATAATTCGCTGTAATCGTCGGCAACAAATCCTCAGGGGTTGTCAGTTGATAAGTGCGATATTGTCGTAAGATATTTTCAATGGCTTTTTGAGTAGCTTTTCCATCGATGTTTTTTAAGATATCCACTATTCTTCACTCCTTTAGTTAAACTAAAAAGAGGACAACAAAAGAAGGCAGCGTGTTTGCTGCTATCCAATGTTGTCCTCCAGTAGGCTGGTAGAACTTTATTTTTTAAAAGAAATGATATTTGATTTATCACTACTTTGATTAAAATAACCATATGGTAAATTAGCCAAAGCTTCGATGTCAATACTACTCAGTTTTATTTCATCACACAACTCTGATTTAGATTTAACTTTGTGAGTTATTATTAAATCAATTGCCTCTTTCAATAAAATTGGAGTCTCTTTTAATAATAAATCATCATACGGTTCTTTAACCCTCCAGCCTTTACTGGCAATTTGTTTCCACAGATAGGATGTTTGATATTCATTTATTAAATTCAATTCTTTAGATCTATAAATCATTGCTTGAATTGAGACTTGCCATCTTTTCTTTAGTAACAAATAATAGTCCATCGAATGTGAAATCAATTCATTTGAAAATATATTAGCAGGCAATAAAAATGCGGAGGCAAAGTGGTTTGCTTCTATTTCCAAACGCTTATATATTTCTTTTTTATTAAAATCTTCCCTTGAAACATTATAGTGTAACAAATAATGACCAAGTTCATGTGCTAAAGTAAATTTGATTCTTGAAGGTGCAGATTTATCATTCCCAACAAGAATAAATAATTTGTTACCAATCCATTTTGAACATGCGTCAATAACATATTCTTCAGAATCAATAATACTAACAACTATTCCATGTTTCTCAAATAAATGAGTTAAATCTGTAATAGGGCCATTATTAAGATCCCACATATTTCTAATTCCCGCAGCTATTTCTTCAATTTTTTCAAAATCCGTTGGTACAAAAAAATCTTGTTTCTTTTTTTCAAAAATCGGCAAATTCGATTCAGGAAAATCAATAATACCTTCAAGATATGAATATATTTTCATCAACCAACTAATTTTAATTTCATGTATTTTCTTTAATTTAGCAGTTGCATTTGCTTTTCCTCTAAAAAATACAATTTCATCGCCAATGTTGTAAAAGGCATCTTCAAAAAAATAATTATGAGGAACATTTAAAGCCTTCATTATACTAAATAATACTTCAGCAGGTGGAATAGCTTTTCCATTTTCATATTTAGAAAGCGTTTGATGATTATTTAAGCCTACTTGGTCAGTTAACTCCCTTATAGTCAACCCCCTAGCCTCTCTTGCTTCCCTTAATCTTTCACTGCGAAAAATTCTATTAAGATTAGTTTTTCCCTCCATCTCCTTGCACTCCTTGTGCGAACTCTTTAAATTTAACTAATTGTACCCTTACAATATCGTTCATTTCTTTTTTTGTTTGGTTCACTAAATGTAACTCCTTTGTCAAATCAATCCTATTAAACCACTTTCCTTTGCCATCTGGAACACCAAGATTAACAAAACTTACATTTCGATTTGAATGATTATGGGTCAGTTCTAAGTATCCTGGTTCCTCCAAAATCTCATCCTCACCAAAATTCCAATAGTATTGATTGTTCAATTGTAACAACGATCTATAGATCGCTTTTCTTGCAGTAACATGTTCATTTTTGGCTCTATTTATACATATAATCACATTCTTTGTTTTTAATTCAACATGATAAGCTGATTTAGTTCTATTTGGCACTATACTAGCTTCAATGTTATTTAGTGCACCGCTCTTAGCTGCTTCATACAATGTAAATTGTACTGCAAGGTTGTCAAGATAACCCATATGCTTTTTCCCTAAAGCCCAATTTAAAAAAGATATATCTTTTAAACTCGCATCTACTAGTTCATATGCCTGTTGGACACAAGGAACAATTAAACTTCTTACTGGCCTAGCAATCTCTACATCTATAAACTTCGCTACATCAACTGGTGCACTAATTTCCATGAACACAACCCCTTTTATATTCTTTGCAACAATTTTACCCAAATTCTATAATTTTGGCAACCATTATAAAAATAAAACAAACTGACGTAGCTTTGAATTGCACAGTCATGATGTATTTAAAAAATTTACTTGTTGTTTTAAATTAAAAAGAACAACAAAAGATATTAGCATTTGCTGTTATCTCTCTTGTTGTCCTTTAAAATAGGGATATACATAAATAATGTATACTAATCTTCTTTTATATTTTTTTCTGATTCTTTTTCTTTTTCGTAAATTATAGTATTAATAATTTGAATTAGAATTTCCAGTCTATTCTTTTGTCTAACAAAAACATAACTTGCACTAAAAATGCTATAAAGTAATAAACCTATTAATCCCAATAAAATTGCAATTGATAGATAATAATCTAACTCTAGTTTATTTAAAACTAATGTGGTAATACATGCTGTTACAACAGATGTTATTACACTTTTTGAAGTAGCTCTAAATATGTTTACTATTCCACCATCTAATCTCTGTTGTAATACGTTCTTTAAAATATAATAGTCATAAATATTTTCACCTATGTAATCTATTACCTTTTGTTTCAAATTCAAAATGTCTTCTTTAAAATTTCCAACAGATTTTTCTTTCCCTATTATATCAAAAAATAATTTTTCAATTGATGGCTCATCTGCTATCCAGGTAAAAATAGGTACAGATTCACCAGCCTTACCCTGAGATAATTTTTCCGCTTCATTGTATTGTGTTTTGTTGACTCTTTTAGATTGTATTAAACTTATTATTGCTATTAAAAATAATATTATTAATGCCAATAAAAACAGTTCAATAAAACTACTTACGGTAATGGAGAAGTATTGATGTAAATTTGCTTTAAAAGAAAAACTTATACAAATAATTAAAATTAAACCAATAAAAAACTCAAAAAGCCCCAATAAAAACACCCACTATATATAAAATTTGAAATAATACGAAGTTCTAATAAATAATTTTATACACTCTATTTAAAATATATTCTTAGTAAAAATGAAAGTCTCCATGATAATGAATAATATTCATATAAAAATGCATAATCAATTTTTTTGGCTTTTACTTGTAATTCATATTGTTCTTTTAAAAGCTTTTTATTAATAAACTTCGTATTTAATATGTAAATTTGGTCAAATTCTTTTTTATATTTTTCATCAAGCATTAATCTATCGGTTATATTATTACGATATGTTTCTATTAAAACATTTGTATCTTGATTATATTGCAGTAATAATTCTAATTTTTCATAAAAAACTTTAAGCATCAAAACAGAATCTTTTTTAGAGGAATCTATTAAAGTTAAAATTGCAAATACCATTAATTGATAGATTGCATAAAAAGCAATATTTTTACTAATTAATTCATAGCCAAAAGTATTTCTAGTAATTTTAATACTTAAGTTTCCATGTTCTATATAAAAAACAATTATGTTTAAGAAAAAAAGTACAAATAATATCTCTATTATATATATAGAGGTTTGCTTAGAATATTTTTTAAAATTAGTTTTCAAAATTCTACACCATCGTCTCATTATCAACTTGGGGTTATATGTTAATTCAACTTAAATTACTAAGTTTTTCTTTTTCTCTAATAATTTCATTAACTATTACCTTTGTAAGTTCAAGTTTCTTTTTATTTTTTGTAGATTCTACAAAAATTAAAATTGCCACTATCAATAGGGCTATTCCTATTGCAGACAAATTAAGCATTTGTACAATTTTATCTGCAAAAGTTACTTCGTTATTAAATAAAATTTTTACCTTATTGAATAATATTCCTTGCGTAAGAATTGTTGTTAAAAAGCTCGTAATAATTGTTGGTCCTAAAAATTTCAGACCATTAAAAACGCTATGTTGACTACTCCATTCAAGATAAGATTTATATAAATAATAATCTTCTAAATTATCACCAATGGACTGTTCCAAGATATCCCGTATTTCTATTAAATTTTCCAAATCAGTTTTTGCCTTTTTTCTTTTTAATAAATCATAGAGGTATTTTTCATCAAATTCTAAAGACATCCATTGATAGAGGCTTTTTTTCTTTCGTTCTTTTTTTAAGTCCTTTTCATCAGACCAGGTATTAAATTTATTTATCAAATTTAATATAATTAGACCTAAATAGAGTGATATTGAAAAAGATAAAATACTTATTAAGATTTTTGCAATTTCTTTATTAACCATAGTTGATATAACTAAAATAAAAAATATAAAAATTAAGTAAAAAAACCCTTTTAAAAATTTAATCAAGATTCCTCTCCCTTGTCCATTTCAATCGCATCACCTGACATTTATAAAAATTATCTAAGTTTTCACGTGCGTTGGTAGCTCTCATAATTTGGTCCCACCATCAAAAGAACTATTACATCAGTCTCAGATAATACTATTATAACAGTATAAATTTTCCTATCAATACTATTATTTCACCTTAAAACTCCTCCCCCTCATCAAACTCAACACGTCTCACCTTCCCTTGATACGTCACAATCTTTGTCTTAGCATGCGCTGGGAGCTCCGTGTATTTTGCGATGCCATCGGAGAGGACGATGACACAGTTTTCGGGAAGTTCCATGATGTCGATTTGTAGGATACCTTCGTTCGAAATGACTAGTGGTTTTAATCTCACAATAGCTTCCCCCTTATGCTATAATGATATTACTGGTAGCAAGGGAGAAGCCTTTGCTGTATCAAAGCTATGGTGCCGCCATAGCTTTTTTAATTAGTCATGACTAAATTGCTTAACACTTGATAGCAACGTTCTTTTTCTTTAAAACATTCATGTAAACGAATATTTTCAATTTCGTAAAATTTAGCTGTTTTGCGAATGATATGTTTCCCGATAAGGATTTCTTCATCATCATGAAGCTGATTCAGTGCCTGATAAATAGGGTCCATCGAAACGCCAATGATCTCATAAATATTCACATTATCCATTTTCATCCCTCTCTTTTCTTCAAGCTAAAGCCACTTTTATAACTCATCCAACGTCTTCACTAGCTCTTCATCTGACATATTGCGAAGCATTTCCTCAGCGTAGTTTTTGCGTAGCATGATAATGGCAATAATCTCTTCACGTTCTTGCTTAGACAATCCTTCTCCCTCCTTTATGTAAATCAAAGCGATACAAGTGATATTGTCCTGCCGCTGCATGACCAAGATAGGCTGGAAATTGCACAATCGTTTTTCGGTATTCTAGCAGTGACGTTTGTATATCGAAATCGGCAAAATACATCACCTTTGTTAATAATCGATGGGCTTCCGTAATGCCTCCTGCCACTTCACCAAATAACGCTTGATGCAGCATGTTGACTTCCAGTGGATCACTAGCAAAGTAAAATGCATATTGTTCAAAGCTATTGACGACGTATATCTTAATAAGGCCAATGCCAAGGACATTTCGATTGGTCATTTCACATACTACCGCGTCATTATAGACTACCTCTAGCAATTTATTAAAGTCATCCTCCAGCTGAATTTGTTTTTACCTTTGCTCTTACAGTAAGCGTTACGATAATTAGTTTTGTAAACAGCATCGGGAGAGAAAAAGAAATGAACGAGTTTGAGCATTTAGTGACTCAATTACAACAAGGTTCTTTCTGGTCTATTTATGTAATCATCGCTTTCTTATATCTACTTGTTTAGTGGGGGATGTTTCTGTTTAATAATTGAAAGAAGGAAGTTTCTTATTAAGCTAACGAAGTACATTAATTCAATTTTCATTTCATGAAATATCAGAACAAAAAGACAGAATTTTTTCTACACGTTTTGTAGATTAAATCTGCCTTTTGGACCGAATATTCAACTAATGCTCTCTTTTACTAGAATAAAGAAGTGTAGAATCTGCGGATGTTTCAGTTACTTACTATAGAAAAAAGTTGGTGCAGTGTCTACGTTTATTAACCACCGATATTCTAGACCATCTATTCTATCTTTAATCCATACATCTCCTTGGTTTTCTTTTTTAGCTGTTCGATACCAAGTAATCCTTGAACCAACTACTTGAGGAGTATTATCTATTTTATTGTTCTTTGGAAATGTAATCTGCCTTTGTTCTCCTGATTCAAGATTAATTACATATAGCGCTGTATACATAGTTGGAACTGGTCCCAATTTCCATGCTTTGTTTTCTTTTGCCCGAGCAACAATTATTTCATCTAGAGAAAGCCATTCCAAATCTAGGTCTACATATCCTTTAGGTGTATAGTCCTTTTGTTTATTCGCTGTAGGGATCTCGGTAACGGTTGTATCTTTGTTTTCAACAAAAAATCTTCCTTCACCCGATATGTAGGCTAGTTGATTTTTTGATGGAGCCCACTTTATCCAATTTTCATACCCAAGCATTTTCCCTATCACTTGAAATTGATCACCTACTGATGAAAGTACTGATAATGTATTGCTATCATTGGACCAAGACGCTGTGGGTGTTAATAGAAAACTAATCCAGCTCCCTTCAGGACTAAACGTTAAATAGTCAGCATCAATAGCGAATAAGTCCGTTGTATTTGTTTGAATGGTGTAAAAGGGCTTTATTTTATTCGTATCGAGATTGGCATCTAAGGGCACTTTAAAAAGACGAACAGGTTCCCATCCAGTAGGAAGTAAATTAGATTGAGATGAAACGATAAACGCTTTTCCATCGGGGAACCATTCAAAATCACTAACACCTAGAGATACATTTTCAAAACCTTGTGGTCGCCCATTTTGGGTTTTTGTAACGTTTAGGATACCTCCCGAATTGTAAGCTAGTTGATTGGATGTTGGCGACCATTTGATTTCATTTGCTTCAATTATAGGATACGGCTTATAACTTTCCTTTTTCTTCACATCATAAATATATAAATTCGTTTTTCCATCCTCTTCCTTACCTGCTAAATAGGCAATAAATTGACCGTCTTTTGACCACTTTGGAGAGGATACATACTGACCTGTCGTAAGCTGTAGTTCCTTATCACCCTCTTTTATCCAAAGCTGGTGGTCTCGTATGAAAGCAGCTTTAAGTGGGCCGTCAGCAGAAACACCTATTGAAAAATTAAAACTAATAAATAGTATTAATAATAAAACCCTAATTGCCATTAATCATCCCACCTTTTTATCATAGGATGTTCTATTGAAGGGATTAAATTCGTCCATCAATCATAACAAATGCTGGATTGTTGCTTTTCACCGCTACCACCTTCCATTACCTGCTCCGTTATTCGAATAGCAACAATCAGAAAACAGCCAATATATAAAAGCCCAGACTCAGATTAAATGATTCTGGACTTTTTCCGTTTATTTTGTTGCTCTACGTTGCTGAATCGTAATATACAAACCAATCAAACGATCAGTTGTCATGGTTCCACTTTGTAAATCCTTCAAGTGTGAAGCATTAATAATCCCCTCCTTCACCGCCTGTGCAATAAAGTTCTCAAAATTTAACTAAAGCCACCCGTTTAGCTTAAATAAACATCTGTTAGTCTTCATCCAAAAAAGTTGCAGTGGATAAATTTAATAGTGGTACTACTATTATTGCTAAACCTAAACTTAATTCACGATTTACAATATAAAACATTTTTTCATTATATTCCAATTTTGTTGATAACGCTTTCCGAGCGTGGTATTTTTATATAAAGGAGGTGATTATATGAGATATTTATTTGGGATCATTTTTTTATTAATAGGTATTTGGCAGCTAATAATAACCTGGCGAACATTCACAGGTCTCAAGAAAGACGGAGATAAAAGTACTTCTCCTTTTATTATGCTAGGCCTGTGGAATAGTTTATTATTTGCCATAATTTTTATTGCTGTTTCAATCGGATGTTTCTACATCAATTTTTAAATATTTCTATTTATAATTTATTTGGTTTGTTCATTACTTTACAAGTATGTGATAAGTCAATCTCGTTGTTGAGTCGTCTTAAGCAGTATATTAAGTATCGAACCAATACACATACAAACTAAAAATCCAAACAAAGCATAAATGAGTGATTCCATAATACCTCCAAACTTCTATTATATAATATTTTACTTTAAATTCTTATTCAACTAAACTGCCCCGTTAGTTTAATATAGTTCCTTGCCATTTACATCCTGACGTTAACTAATTCGAGCGAAAAAAAGATTTTGTATTCGCATCGTTATAGAACTTTCTATAATGTAGCTTTATTAATGCGATTGGATATACCCATTCGTATGAAAATTGTTAAAAAACCGATTTATATCAATAAAAAAGAGGCATCCAAATCATTTCGATTTGATACACCTTTTATAGTGTTTGTTAAAGTTTTGTACTCGAAACCAGAACCCGCTACTCAATAAGTGACTTTTATAAACGCTTAATTTAGATTTATTATTCCTGTTTCAGTACCCCAGAATCCGGTCTGTACTTGTAAATTGAGGCCCACTAATCCTGGTGGAACTTCAAACACTACATTACCAGTTAAAGCAAGCCCAGGATTAATTCCTTCATATGTAAAGTATTTATCATCTGCTACGATTATTGTTGAAGGAGAATATTCAGCTCCATTACTAGAAATTAATTTAAAAAAACTCGAATCAGTGTTAATCTTTTCTGTTCCATCATTACGTACAGTCACATTGACAGTTAAAAACACAGATGACTGTATAACTTGTACACCCATCATTATCACAATGATTTTTCTCCGCATGTTCTGGTTGTTTGTATTCCAAAGCTCTAGCTACATCAGTAGCACCGAAGTATTCTTTTTCATCAACAATGATTACTGGTAAATCACCAAACATTGGATGATTAAATGTTTTCAATTCACTCATTAGACAACCTCTTAAAAATTTTTAGTTTTATTGGAGTGATTTCATTTGTTAGGTAAAAATTTAAAAAATTTAAGAGGTAAACGAACTCAAGAAGAAATCGCAAAAGCGGTAGGACTATCACGAGCTCGTTATGCCCATTATGAAAATGATATACGTGAACCTGATTTAGAAACCTTAGAAAGATTTGCTGATTTTTTTGATGTTTCAATTGATTACCTTCTTTGACGTACAGAAAAACAAAATCTTACTCATCAAGAACCTGAAGATGCAGACTTTCAAGCATTTGCTAACAATCCAGAACTACAGAAGTTTTACAAAGAACTTCCTTATTCAATAGTTAAAAGATTACGTGATATTTGGGAAATTTTAAAACATGAAAGTTAATAATACTTAGCCAGTCAAATTGCTCTCTGCATTAAAAGCTGAATAAATAATGCGCACAAGAAAAGTCACAAACGTTGATTTAACAACATTCGTGACTTTTTGGTGTACGTCCAAACTTTAAGTTGGGAACGTTATTTTGTTTAGACTTGAATAAATATCGCAACAAATGAAGTGAATTATGTACCGAGCTTGAAAGGTCAAAATTATTTCAAATCTAATATATTTTCATCTCTTAAAGCTCTTACGTTCTTCAAATAGTATAGGCTCTGAATTTATTACGAATTAAATTTGTACTTCACACATTAAAGCATGTGTATTTCCTTCAGTATCTTTAAAGAATGTCATCCACGTTTCTGTATTTTCCATTTTTGCAACGACATGTGGTTGGTCGATAAAGGAAACTCCCTTTTCAATCAATTTTTCGACTGACTTTTTTATATCTTCTACCTGAAAATAAATAACTGAACTTGAATTTGCAAATTCATCTTTTTCAGGTATTGAAAGAAGAAGTCGTTGCCCGTTACAATCAAAGAATGCCATATTCTCTGTTTGGAAGAGAAGTGTTAACCCAAGTACTTCTTTATAAAATTCAATTGCACTTTCCACATTTTTTATTGGGACTGCTATTTGCCCAATTTTTTGAATTATACTAGATCCCATTATTATTCCTCCATTCATCTTTGAACAATTTATTTATAATGCTAATAGAAAAAACTACTTTCCTATTCTATTCTATTTAAAATGCACATTCCCTTTTTTAATAAACCTGCTGCTTATGTACAGATAGTTCTCAAAGCGTCGTTTGGGGACATTTCATAAAAGAAAGTTATTCAAGAATTTGGCCCTTTAATGAAAACGAGCGCTTATCCTTGTAATCGCGCACAATTATTGAATTAAAATGGGTTTTCTCCTTTAACAAACGGAATAAATACGGCATAAACAGAGCCGATAAAAAGAAGCCAAAAGATAATAGATGCTATACGTTTCTTTAACAAGTTGTGATTTTTATTAATAAAAATCACACGAATAATTGTATAAAGAAAAAACAGTAAGTAAGAGACACCGAACCAATTAACCCATACATTTCCAGAATAAATAATACCAAAGTTCTCATAAATCGTTCTTAATACATTGTCAGTTACCGTAAAACCAATAACTAAAAAAACTAAGGTTTTAAACATTATAATAATGTACGATTTCCAAATGGACAGTTTTGTTCCCTCCCTTAATTTCCATTTCTCCAAATTTTAATATAATTATATAATTCTAGCTTTGAAGAGCATTATGCAAGCATATGGCCCGATTATTGAACACCAACCGCGACAGAATGTTGAATGTCCTAGCTATTGTTTTCGAAAAGTCTATAGACGGAGAAAAAAAGAAATGTTAATCCTAGAAACAATAGAATTCCACCTGCAATCATATTTGATATTATATATTTGGACTGAATGGAATGAAACTCAGCCGTATCCATACCACCCATCGAACCTAAATAAGCACTAGCTGCACCTGCTCCCAGATCAACACTAAACTTTAATACAAAAAAACCTGCTAATGTAATAACCATAGTAAATATTAAAAAGCCATATTTCTTAATAAATTGCATCATATCCCCCTGTCCACTATTTAAAAAATAGACCGTATTTTTAAAGAAGAAGTGCAATCTCAACTCTAAAATTGCGCCATATAATGGTTTGTTTCCGCGTACTGTTCATCATTTACTTGCTCCATAAGTTGAAGTAGAAAAATGTATACACATTATTAAGAATCCCTTCAGTTCAGTTAGCAGAAAGATATTTATTGAAAGTTATTAAAAATTAAATTGAAGAAAACCAAACATATTCGGTAATATAAAGATCAAAAATAGCCCAGTAAACGAGAAGGTTATAAATCTTTTTCTATCTATACCAAGTCTTAATTCCCAGAGTCCCAAACACACTAAATATAAACCTAACAACATACTAATCATTGGTAACATCACTAAATAAATACTCATTTTATTTTCTCCTTTTAATGACTAAATTTTATATGTATATATTTGAACTGACATAGTCCATTAACTTTTATACGTCTGGCAGTTATATAAGTTCCAATTTTAAGTAAATTATCCATTAATAATAAAAGTTAAAAGATTCCTTGATATTAGGGGAATCTTAAAACATGAAAAGTAATTATAATAATTAACCAGTCAAACTGCTCTTTGCATAAAAAGCTGAATAAATAATGCGCATAAGAAAAGTCACAAACGTTGATTTAACAACATTCGTGACTTTTTGGCGTACGTCCAAACTTTGATTTGGGAACGTTATTTAGATTTATTTTGCATACTAATTAATATATTCTACTGATTACTAGGGATTGTGGCAGTCTTTGAAATATTTATCTTCCATAAAATAATTGTTGTACTGTCTCTAACATTATTATCTTGGATGTCACTTAACATTTTCCAAATACTACGCTCATCATCTAGGTTATTAACTGCATTATAAATATCTATCGCGTTTGCATAGGGTTCATTCGGGCACTCCGTTAATCCATCGCTTGTAAGGAATAAATGATTTTCTCCATTTCTTAATTCCCTTCTTCCGACTGTATAGCAAGGAACTTCTTGTTCAAAAGTATTGACCTGTCCTATCCATTCATAAAATTGTCTTTGATTTAATTGGTATTGACCTAGTGCAGCTAATTGTGGATGAAACAAACAAAGAATACAATCTCCAACCGAAAACCACCATACATATTTATCTTTCCTGACTACAATTAAGCAAGCTGTTTCTCCCTTAATTTTCCGACAAATAGATAGGAAATCCGCCGATTGAAACATACTTAAAATCTTATCTTCTATCATATTGAAAAATTGTGAATTTACAGGTAAGGACAATAAATTTTTGATAGCACTTTTTTCTTTAATGAACTGCTCTAAAATAATTTTAGCACTCTCTGCTGTATTATGTGCATCAAGTAGAATCACGAACTCCCAATTTTCTTTGATGTTATGCCAAACTAAACAACCATCTTCATTCTTATATTGCCCTACATTAGAATTACCACCATAACGTCCAACTAAAATATGATTAAGTTGAAGAACACTTGGTTTATCAACGAAATCTTCTTGGCTACCAACCCAACTAAAATCTTTAGTAATATTATTCATATGGATTACCCTCTAGATACGTTTTAAGACGATTACAAAGTTCAATAACAGCATTATTATCGCCCATAGGAGCATCTTTCCAATCGTAAACTTCGGATGGTCCCCAGTATTCTTTTGGCGTATTTGGATAGCGAGCTACTAGATGCATATGAAGATGTGGAACTGAATTTCCTGAAACAAATGAATAGATGTGTTCAGCATTTTCTGACTCCGTTAGAGCTTTACTAATTCGAGCCATAATAACGCCAAACGCTTTTGCTTCATCCATCGTCATATCAGCAAGTGTGGGAGCGTGTCTTTTTAAATCAATCATAATATGACCAAGATAGTTTGGATTACCCTTTCTATCAATATGTCCAACAAAAACATATTCGTCTTCGTAAATCATCACTCCTGATGTTTGAATATTTCCAGCGTGTTTATTACAAATAAAACAATCGTTCATAAAATTTCTCTCCTTTCGATTAATACATTTAAAGTTAATTTTTATAGCTGTAAACATTATTGTAATAACCTTTTACATTCAAAATCTTCGCTCACTTTTTTAACTTCTCTCACAATAGTTTCATGGCTTACCCTCCTAAAAATAAAAAAACCTCGCCTCAATAAAGAGACGAAGTTATATTCGCGGTACCACTCTAATTGATTAATTCATATTAATCCACTTAAGCTATAACGGTAGCTGCCGTTTATACTTACTTTAGTTCAGTATAAATACTCATGGACGAGTTCGGAAATTTATTGACTGTTTTGCACCATCCAACAGCTCTCTATACAATAGTTGTTCCCTAATACTTCCAATCATTGACTTATATATTGATTTAAATCATATTAAATTTAGAAAATTTTGTCAATATTAAATTCCCAAAGCGTCGTTTGGTGCTTATATTAATCTGCTACGTTAGTAATAAAAAATCTTTACTTCTTATTGAAGTTAAGCACCGGTTACTTTAATAAGAGATTTTTATTTACCGTACATTTCCTTCATAGCTATTTCGATAATCTTTTTAATAAACGGTTCTTTCTTCTTTGTATATGTTGGTCTATCGAACTTATATTTAGAAGCAAGTTCTTTTTTTAATGAAGCATACTCTTTGGCCACATGGGGGTGTAACCTAAGATAATCTCGAAACATTAATTTTTCAATCCACTCACTGCTGTTAATTTCACAGATATGCAGATGACAAGTACCCTTTCCCCATAAACCCTTCCTAAAAAACATTCTATCTTTAAACTCAGGTTTATGGACATATTCAAATTCAATTTCACTGAGAGGAAAAACAAAGTTAGATACCTCACCTAAATCTTGTATGCCCAAAATAATATCTATTATTGGTTTCGCTTTCAATCCCTTTATAGAAGTGCTTCCAATATGTTCAATCCCAACAACTTTATCACCTAAAACATCGATAATTCTTTTTTTCTCATATTCAAATTCTTCTTCCCAATTAAGATTATAATCACTAAGGTTCACAATTGGTTTCTTCATTTTGTCCCCACCTATAAAATATTACTAAATGGCCTTTAATGAAAACGAGCGCTGATCCTTATTACAGAATCGCGCCCTATTGTTATAGTTTGGTCTTCTGTGTCCAAAACTTTTATTTGGGAAAGTTAATTTGAATGATTTTGTATACTTTATAACGTTTTAATGAACTTAGACAGAAGTGCTTATTCAATAGTAGCTCACAAATGCGAAGAGCCAAGATAGTTGCACTGCTGTTTTTAAGCAATAAATCGTCTCTTTTACTGAGCGATACTAAATCTGTATTCCTTATCACCTACCGTCACACACCGGATTTCACTTCATACATATACAGCTCATCCCCGTCCAAAAACAGCAACTTACTCTCACGGTTATTCACTAATTGCGGTTCGAAAGGCTTACCATCCGGCCTCATCAGCTCGATTTCACGGTCAGTCTTATATTCATTACCTTCACGATGTAACTCAAAGAGTGTACGTTCTCCTCTGCCTCGGTATGCAACGATCGTCTCCCCGTTCACCGCAAACGCCTGAAAATAAATATCTTCGGGTGAATAATACGATGTGAGACCTTCTTTCCGTACGCCAATCTTCGAATCTAGGCTAAAGAAAAACCAAATTCCTCCATCTGCTACACCATTCAACGCCAAACACTCAAAAATTAAATATTCCTTATCTTCTTCAAGCGAATCCAATTTAGCACCCGAGGCGTCCCAGCCAACTATCCCGCTGCGGCCAACCGGATCCTTCCAGCCGTAATTGCCGAAAACGCCTTCATCAAAGTACCCTGTCCAAATCTCTTGATTCTTTGTTACGTACACATGCCCAATACCATCCCCTAAACAAAATGATCGGATGAAACGACCATTCTCATCATAGACACGTGCGTTTTCTTCAATGTTTTGCGCATCATGGTAATACGACCGTGCGCATACAAGCAGAAATTGTCCGTCATCAATCGGCTGTATGTAATGATAATTCCATGTCTCTTTCGGCAAATCTAGTACTTTCTTTTGTCCATCTTTTAGATGAATGACTTGATATCTATAGCTTTGTTCCGTAACTGTTGCAGGGAAACAACCATCGATTAGTGGAATTCGCTCTTCCTTCAGTAGGACAAATACATCGTTTTCATGTCCAAGTGCAATCGAAAGAGGCATCATTTGTTTCAACTCTTCGTTCAGATTAGCTATTGGATTCATAAGTATTTTGAGTATTGATTTCATTTTCTTTCAGCAACCTTTCCTCGATAGTTTGCATACGCAAAAAGAATTTAAGTAATAATGATTTTATTTCTTTTTTATTAAACCATTAATTAACTCTATCAAGAAAATTTTACCACTTTTTAAAATGCACCGAAATCGTCGTTAAGTAACATTTCTTAATAGATTGTTACTCCACAATCTGGCCCGATTGTTGAATAAAATTTAATCAAAACTTCCAAACCAATTCAATTTTAACACATATAACCAATAACAAAATCACCTCTAAGAAAAACTAACGAGGCGATTTTTATCATGCTTTAATTCAAGAACTAAATTACTGATGCTTATACAAACAAATGTATTACATAAATCTCGTATACTAAATTAAAAAAGGGAAAAAATCCTCATTCTAAGTAATTTGCTATTTCTATCATTGAATTTGTCAATCGCGCTAGTTCCTCATCAAGCGCTGATTGAGATCGCTCCGCTAACAATACTAGTTGTTGGCGGAGTTTTTCTTTTACTGACATTTCATTTATTGATTTATATTCCATTTTTCTGCTCCTTTAATAATTTTTTATAATTGCATCTGCTTTTAGCACTAGATGTTCATAAAATGCTACCTTTCGGCGCTAAACTTCTTTCTCCACTCGTTATAACTTACATAAGGTATCGTCACACTTGATGGCTTAACTTCTTTGTAAGCTTTGTTAAACGCCTGTCTATACGTTAGCCCTAAATCCTCCATGTAAGCATCCATACGAGCTGCTAATTTCTTTTGGTACATGTTCATCCATGTAGTCTTTGCCGCGTCTGTATTCAGGTATTTTACCGTTTATCAAGTAAATCGTATTGCATCGACACTGAATACCCATTGATACAACATTCCATAGTCTTGGAGCTTTGATTTCCACTTACCGTAGTGATAATAGCCGTCTTTATCCGCTGTTTGCCCATCTAGCTTTCTATGTGATTTGCGAACTCTCGTATCAAGTGAAGACATCCAAACCTTCGTTAGCCGAACGGTTTTACTCGCCTATTCTTCTACAGCTAAATCGGCTTGCGATCATACTCTGCCACCTTCAGTTCGAGCCACAAGGATGGCTTTCTTCTTTGTCCACCCCATAGCGTTCTCGATCCTGCGCGCTATTTCAGTATAACTTTCTCCAACTTGTAGGCTTTGTCATTTTACTCAACTCCCTTAATATTACACGCATAAAAGACACGCGTATTTTTTGCTCCACAATAGACACGCATTATTTATGCGTGTTATAATGATATTAGAAAGGAGGTAAGGTAATGGGAAAGCAAGTGACCATAAGAGAAGCACTAAAAAAACTTAAAAAAGAAGGATTCATCAAATCTCCTACTCATAAGGGTCCTGGCAGTCATAAAAGATACATACATAAAGATGACCCAACAAGATTTGCTGATATAAGCGTAAAAGCTGATGGTCGATTGATTCCGGTAGGCACACTTAAAAGTATTGAGCAGACTTCAGGGGTTAAATTTTAACCCCTCTCTGCTACATCTATTGCCTAGCCTTAACTTGCCTTTCTCTATATTGCCTTACCTCAAATGTTTAAAAGTAACATAATAATAATAATGAAAAGAAAGGAGGTTATTAAATTGAGCTACGCCAATCATTTTATTTACCCAGTCGTTGTTGAAACTGCAGCCGATGGTGGTTTAGGAATGTATTTCCCTGACTTTGCTGGAACAGCTATTTTAGCTGACCATATTAAAGAAGGTATCCAAGAAGCGAAAGATATGTTAGCTTTTCGTATCCTTGAATTAGAAGAAAATGAAACATCTCTGCCCAATCCATCAAATCCTGCAGATATCGTTTTGCATGCTGAATCAGATCGCATTATCTTTATTGACGTTTACATGCCCCCATTTCGTAATGAGGCTGTAAATAAAGCCGTAACAAAAAACTGTACACTTCCACGCTGGTTACGAGATGCAGCTGAAGATGCTGGTTTAAACTTTTCACAGATACTTCAAGCTTCCCTTAAAGAGGCTCTTGGTATTGAACAAAACGACAAAAAAGCAGCCAATTAAGGTTGCTTTTTTTGGCTGACAATTTGAATTTCTATAGGTTCATTTTGTTGATCAGAACCAAGCTTTTCAACCTCCAATTTCGACTTATCAATATTTAACTGCATCTGCTCTAGCTTCAATCGACGCTCATCCTCAGCGTCAGCCATTTCCACAAATTGACGAATTGAAGAACGCAACTCCCCGATTGCTCTCGATTGAGCAGTGAGTAGTTGCGCCTAGCGTTCCCATGCAAATTGGAAGTTGTATTCAGTTTCGTGTAAAGGATTTTTACCACCTTGCACCTTCTCTCTTTTGAGCTCTTTTATGATTTCGTCTTTTGATTCAACATGCATAATACGTTGAGCTCTAATAATAGCAGCATACTGGACTTGTATTTGATCCCATATTAAATCGGCTGGAGAACGTTCGTTCATTGCTTCCATGATTTCGAGTGTTTCTTCTGGTAGGAACTTTTGAAAGAAGCCATGCTTTAGTGCATTTGTGTTTCGTTTCGGAGGCGAAGCGTTTGTATTACCTTTATTCCCTTTTGCATTGTTGTTTCCTATTGGTGCACCGCGGTTTCTACTTTCTGTCTCTATCTCGTTGTCGGTTGCATCCTCACTAGAAATAGTTGCAACCTTTTGTGTATTGGTTGCATCCTTTTCTGTTGCATCCCTCTACCATTTTTCACGACTCTTCCGGCTTTTTAATGTACCGAGCTTTATGTCATGCTTTTCAGCAAGATCAGCCAGTGTAATTTTTGTTGTTTCCCACTCTAGTTTAATTTCATCCCAATTAGGCATCTCTCATGACCACCACCTCCGTCTAACAAAACAAAAAAAGACACTCGAATGAGCATCTTTTTTAAATTACTTTTCTTGATATTCTCTTTTCATTATGAATATCAAAGAACTAGTTTTAACAGAAATAACTGCGTTTTTACCTGCATTCTTAGTGCTATCTATCTGATCTGTTATTGAAACAAGTTCCCATCCATCGCAACCATATCCACTCAACATATCTCCGATATAATCAGCTTCCCTTTGATCTTCAATTGCTGTTTCTCTGTATATTATTTTATATTCCCATTTTTTCATCAAATCCACCTCCAGCACAATCATAAACCATAAGATAAAATATATGTAATAGCTTTTTGCTTTCACAAACAAGTTCCGGTAGTTCAGCAGCAAGAGGAGGACTGCTCAATACTCACTTTTCATGGCAAAATAAAAACGCCCCGAAGGATGTTAAACTAACATTAAATGAATCTATCTATGTATTATTCGTTTATTTTGATTTCATCTTTATCTTGGCTGTTCTTTTTTAAAAGCTCGATAATTTCTTTATTTTGTTCAACTTGAATATTGCTATTTACTTTTATGATTCTAATCCATAATGTTATTGCTATTATTAAAAATGGAAATATAAAAATAAATGCCGTAAAGAGATCTTCCTTCATTTTTCTATCCAGCTCCTTCTTATTTTAGGATCATTCTCATTATACACAAACCCTAAAAAAGATGGTAAATAAGTAAATTTTTACAGCAAAAATCCTTCCCAAGCTAGGTGTAAGGATTTTTCCTCTATTATTCTATTGTGGTAAAAACTGTCGAGTTAGCTCACTTCTAGCAACCGTGGCAGAGCTACACCATGTTAATATTGAAAGCGAATTTGTTTTTTAGTGCATTTCCGTGCACGTTTAGTAAGTTTGACTGTACAAAATGGAAGTAGACGAAGTTCACATGATAACCACTCCTTTATCGAAAGAAGATTTGAATTGAAACAATTACTGAAAACAAAAACACTCCCATATAGAACCAACCATAAACCTTTGTCTCGCTTTGAAATTTTTTAATCCCTAGAATTAACATCACTAAACCTATGAAGAATACCAATAAGAAATTCCAGTGGTAATCATGTGTAATAATTCCATACGTCGAGAGAGACAATATTATGACTGTAAAAACAATTTGAAAAATTGTCAGCATAACTTCCCACTCCTCTATTTCATTTTATTTCTCATACAACAAATAAATATTAGAGGGAATTAATTACAATTTAAGCCCTTTATATTAATTAAGATACCTAATCTCTTAAAAATATGGGCCGGCCATGTATGTCGCGCTCCGAACTAATATGACAAGCGCAGGTCGGTCGTCGGTCTGTCTTTTCCTAATATTTAGTTTTTAATACCGAAGGGAGGAAACCTTTACCGCACCGAACCTACCTCCTAGTTTACAATACAAATTTTTAATCACAAACTATCGTTCATGTTTTACGTTTGTTCCTTTTATTACATTTGTTCCAAACATTACATTTACAATTTTATTAAAAGCCACTGTTAGGTGAATACGGATATTGGTATTCCTAACCAAAGATTTGTGCAGCAATAGCAAACAACTCTTTATTCCTATTTGGCATTTTAATAGAATTCTTTATCATTATTGGAGGATTACTAACTTTAATAAATCCACTTTTTTCTAAGAACAACATTAACTCGTCATTACTGGATGACACATCAATCCTTAACTTTCCTTGATGATTATTAACTAAACCATCTATTATTAAAGCAGCTGTTTGTGCCTCTGGTGCTACAATAGGTCCTATTAATAGATTTTCTGGACCTAAAATGGATAATCCAAATCCAATAATCTTCCCTTTTAGATTTCTAACAATTAAACATTGTTTTGATTGATTTATCCTGTTAAGAAGTAATTTTCTCCTCTTATTTCCAAATGCAGCTGAATCTAATTCAATAATTTCATTTATATCTTTCTCTTGGTATCTCTCTAGAGTAATTTCTTGAAGATTATTAAACAATCTAGTTGGAATATAATTATCACTTAAATACTTATGTACAGAATCGACAGTAATAAAACCCAAGTTTTCATATAAAGGTTTTCCATCTTCAGTTGAAATTAACATTATTGAGGTATTTTGAGAAACACTGTCTATACACTTCTGAGTAGCCTTCTTTCCTAAGCCTAATCCTCTATATTCTTCATTAACAATTACCATACCTATTGAAGCTAAATCAGTATCATAGGGTATTATTGCGGCACTCGAAACAATTTTGCCCACAGCATTTTTATGTCCGTATATTTTACCAGATGACATAACAGTTCTAATTTCTTGTTCATCATAATCCCAGCCAACTGATGTCGAAAGTTCTACTAAGCCTATGACATCATATTTATCAAATTCCACTAATTTCAAAACTTTTTTATTGTCTGTATACATTATTAATCCCCCTACTTTATTTCTATTATTATCATAATTTACCATCTATCCTTGTTCAACTAAACTGCTCCGTCAGTTGAAGAAACAATACTTTTAAAAATAACTAAAAAGAAGCAACCTTTCGGCTACTTCATCATCTGACTCAAAATATTATTTCTAACTCTAAATAGTGTCGTACTAGACAAACTCATGTGTTTACCAATAGCTCGCATACTATCTCCATCTAGCAATCTATGAAGGATTTCCAGCTCTCTATCGCCTTTTACTAACGGAATACGCTTTTGCACTTCAGCAACCTTACTTTCGTATTCCTGAATGCGTTTGTTATTTATATACAAACGTCGTTGCACCTCAATAAATACAGAATCACTTGTACCTCCACTAGCATTTGGTAATGTTGCCTCAATACCGTACATTGCAATTTTTGCCCCATTGTAACTATTATTATCAACCTTTGCTACTGGCTTTCGTGCTTCTTCAATAGTCGCAACCATCCAATGATAATTCTTAATCCACTGCAGTAAATTCTCTTTCGTTACTTTAATTTGCCCTTGTTTGCCCATCAGGTTAGCCCCCTTAAGCTGTGGTATAATGCTTATGAGAAGGCTTAATGGGTATAAACCAATTCTATGCTGTAGCGTGTTACGACGCTGCGGCTTTTTCTATGTTATAATTTACATAAATTACATATTGAGGTGATGTTAGTTATGGAAAATATCAAATTAACCTGCAAGTCCTGCGGCTATAGTTCATTCGGCGAAGGTAAACTTGATGGCTATGCTAAATTAAGACCTGTCAACAATAGTCTCTCTATAGGATCACCACTTATTTTTACTGTGTGTCAAAATTGCGGAGAAGTAGCTTCAATTAAAGTTACTAAACCTCAAAAGTTCAAGTAGTTTCGTACAAGCTGTAGCGTCTTCAAACGCTGCAGCTTTTTTATGGTACAATTTACACAAAATACATAATGAGGTAATGCTATGGACATATCTTCTGATTTATCACTTGGTACAAGCTTGTGGAATTTCATACCACCGATGATTCTATTAGTGGTTGCTATGAGCGCCTGTATGGGAATCTATGTTGTCTTATTCAAAAAGGTTCTTCCTCGCAAAATATATAATTTCTTTTTAGGACCTGTTGCACTTATAGGTTTTTATATTTGGGCTGTTCCGATGAATATCGGATTTTACGAATTCTTTAGAGCGATGTTTTAATCGCTCTTTTTTCATTATCTCCTCTTATTGTTCAGTAATCTAAATCTTTGACTATATATAAATGTTATCTACATCGTTTATAATTGAAATTGAATATTCGGTAATTTATTTACACTAGTTCTATATAGATTTAAAAAGTAGGAGGTATTTATGAATATTGATTTATTAGTAAATCGACCAGAACATTTAGAGGATGTTGCAAAAATGGTCTATACAGAATTTGTTGTACCAACTAGCAGCAAGAAATCATATGACGAAGTAGTCGATTTTTTTAAAGAAACAAATGCAAATGAACTTCCAATTACTTTCGTAGCGAATATAGATGGTCAATGTGTAGGAACAGTATCTGTATTTGAAAACGATTGGAAAGAAAGACCTCAATATAAACCTTGGTTAGCTTCGTTATATGTTGAAACATCATATCGGAGTCAAAAAATAGGATATTATTTAATGGACTACTTGCTAACACATTTGAAGAAATTAGGATATACTCAAGTATTTTTAAAGACTGAAAACACCTCAGCCTATTATGAAAATAGAGGTTGGGAGCGCATTGAAACAGTTCTAGATGAACAACATAGAAAGGTCGATATTTTTAAATACAAATTAACGAAATAATTTGTAGAAATTATTACAAATTTCGCTCTCTAACTGTTGATAGGGCATTGTTATATAAAAAACAAAGTTAACAATGCTCCCTCTTACTGCACAATATCTTTCTATTACCATGGCACTCTCCGCAGTCTCATACTGTTTCCTTCAAATTTATTCTTCAAATATGCTGATAATACACCTTAAAGCAGTACTTTTCTGACTTTCCCTACTAACTTTTAATGTATTTAGATTGTCAATTTGAATACCCTTACGCAGTCTCATGTAGCCTTCAATCCTCCAGTAAATGCAATATAATTCAAAGCCTCGTCCTGTGTGTTAAGCCCCTTCAGCACGCGTAAAGCTTCAAGGTTCTGATAAAACCCTATCTCGTTTTCTTTGTACTGATATTTTTTGTAGAGGCTAGTGTGTAACACCATCTGATCAATTAAGTATTGTTCACCCATTCCGCACCCCTCGCTTTAATTTGATTCTCGCTATATGTCAAAATGCGTTTAGGCTTTCCATACTTTTTACCAACTTCATCTCTCGTCATGCCATGCACTAGCCAGCAATGCTTTTTCGTAATGATGGTCCCAATGTGATGACAGCCAGGCACAGGGCATTTCAGCAGCTCTGCATTTGGTGCATACCATGTGAAATTTTTAGTCATTTGTTTCACACACCACCAATTTATTAAAAGCCCTGCGGTCACCAGTTTCCAAAGCGATATCGATAGCAGTAGCTTTGTAATTTTGTTTGTTGAATTCGTCAAGCTCATTCATGAGTTTGTTTAGTTCCCACTCACATCTCGCCTCACGAACCTTAGCTAAAATCTGTTTATAATCATTCTTCATCCATTCTCCCTCCAATCAAGGAGCTTGGCGCCCCTCACTTTAATCTGTAGTTCAACCCTAAATCCTTATCGATATGAATAAAAAACTGCTTACACATTTGATAAAAGCGTGTACCGAGACCTTCATCCATTTGAACAAGAATCTCGTCAAAAGTTAGTTCGCTGCTAATAAACACTGGCTTATTCATATAACGATAGTTCACAACAGAATAAAGCTGATACAGCAGGTCATATAGGCTATAATGGTGAGAAAAAGGCATGGAAAAAAGGTGCTAGTGAAAGAACAGCTTCACTAGATAAGAATGGTAACGTCATTGATGAATAATAAAATAATGTGGAAATAAGGTGACTCTATATGCAATTAAAAAAATTTATGGAAGAACATTATAATGGATTAGCATTATCGCCAGATTTTTATCATAATTGGGATACAGGTATTCATGTTGAGTTAGGTAATGATAATCATCAAAATTATGATAAAAATTATTTACCTAGATTTCATATAGAGTATAAACAAGTATCTGAAATTGTGGGTTTGTTGTTTAAAAAAACTGATGATGTCATTGTTGTTGTAAATTCATACCCTGATGAAACAAAAAATACAGTAAATCCAAACTTTTTTAAAAGATATGTAAAGAATCAAAAGAAAAAGTATTCATTATTACTCCAAGAATATAATTGGCTATTCGATGAAGATAAGATTTCAGTTCAACAAATGGAATTATATTGTAAAGTCTTGGATTTAAAATTAGAATTACTGCTAAAAACATGTATTCATGAGGACTTTTTATCTCAAAATCCTCGACTAAAAAGAAAACATAGTATTTATGCTCCTGATGTTTTTTTAGTGAATACTAATACGAAATGTATTTTCCATCTTTATGATGATAATGGCTGTGAAATCTTAAATACAGATATGGAGTTTCATGCTGAACTTTTAGATTACTTTAAAGAGTGGAATACTCAATCCAAACCATAATATATTGCACGAACAAAAAAGATTAATACTCTTTTTTTATTTAAACATCACTCAATTTCTTTTCTCTGAATGGATTGCTCCTGTTGCTTGGTAAGTAGTATATGGTGATCCGTTAAAGATTCCCCAATTACTCGTCTCTATAATTGTGGATTTTCGGTTGTGTGTTGATATATTCCTTAAATATTCTAAAAAATGAAACTTTTACATTTTATTTCCGTATAAACTAGAAAATACTATTTTTATGGAGGTAAATATGATTAAGTTTAGAGGCTATATCCTTATATTAGTATTCCTATTAACAGCCTGTACTCAAGCTCCAGTTGTTCCTAAAGAACAAGAAAAAAGTGAAGAAAATATTGTCACTACACCGGATGGTAAAATAACCTTTGAGGTTATTAATAATATTCAGATTCCCCAAGAAAAGGTAGAAACAATTAAAGAAGAAATACTTGCTGCATATGAAGTAATAAAAAATTCAATCCATACTACATATGTTCCATCTGACAAAATTCAGATATTTCTCAATGAAGGAAATCAAAATTCATGGGGCTTTGCAAAGGAAATCCTGCTATATGACATTAAGGATGATCGATATCCACTTGTCCATGAAATGACACATTCTATACTCGGTTATGGAAATAATTTTGATACGAGCAGTGGTTATTTTACACAAGAAGGTTTTGCTGATTATATGGAACAAAAATACGGAAATACTACAATTCATTCTCATCAAATCATGAAGCATTTTATAGATTCAAATAAATTAATACCTATTAGCAAGTTAATAGATACGAATTATGCCCATTCCTATTTTCGTCCTAAATTTACAAATGAATATGAGAAGAACGCCCTTATGAAAATGAGCTATATTCATTCTTCTTCTTTTATTTCATATTTAATTGATACTTATGGAATAGAAAAATTTGAACAGATATACAATGATAAGGATTTGGCTAAAAAGATAGATGAGGTTTACGGTAAACATATTGATGTGTTAGAAAAAGAGTGGATAGCTCTTATCAATAACCAAACCGATCTAACAACAAATGAGAAATTAATAATGGATCTCTATAATTTTGTTTCAGTTATAGATAAAATTGATCCTAAATATTTTACAAAGGAATAATTTCTTAGAAATATTAATGGTCAAGGAGAACAGGTATAGCGATGCTTTGGACGAGCCCTAGCAATTTAGTTTTACATCTTCCTTCTAAGTGGTTCGTCAACCAGAAGAAATTTGAAAACAAGAAGCTAGGGCTAGAAATTTGAAAAATGGAAAGTAGTAACTCGCATATATTCTTAAATAATTACTTTATTTTTTTGAATCCATATATACAATAAACTTAAAATAAACTTGCCTAAAGGAACAGTTATCGGTAGGAGTACAATACTATAAATGACACCCCATATCATCGATCCCTCAAGATTAAAAGTATTTAAATTACCACGTAATATTATCTCACTAATTATAATACCCAACGTGCCGGTAAATAAGCTGACAATAAAAGTTACAAAAAAGCTAATCCACCACATTTTTTTATTTTGGACATTGTTTTGACTAGATAGATAATATCCCATTATGGCCATGGATAAAATCAAAGGAATAGACAAAGCTATATATAACCAACTATCTCCCCAGTAGCTTAAGCTTACATAACCTCCTGCTAAACCGTAAGCTATTCTATGAAAAAAGTAAGGGATAATAAAGGAGCCAACAATGCCTATAGTAATTCCTTTTAAAATACCTTTAGCTTTCAACGCAAATCTCTCCTTTACTGGAAATATAATTGTCAATTTTAATTATAAAATATTTTTAAATATAAAAAAATATTTAACATACTAGTCAATAAATAGACTTTTTGGTTCTTTAAATTTAACTTTAGCCAAGGATTTAAGAGCCAATTCATACAAATGTTGCTTTAATTCATCTCTATACTTCTAACAATCCAGAACTATAGAAATTTTACAAAGAACTTCCTTATATGAAAGAAGAGGCAGTTAAGAGATTACGTGATATTTGGGAAATTTTAAAACATGAAAAGTAATTTATACCTTGCCAGTCAAAATAGAGTTGCTACTTTTCATAGAACCAGATGCTCTTTGCATAAAAAGCAGAATAAATAATATTCATAAGAAAAGTCACAAACGCTGATTTAACAACATTCGTGACTTTTTGGTGTACGTACAAACTTTGATTTGGAACGTTATATTAAATTTTGGTGTATAAATTTCAAGTTCATTTCTCAAAATTCAGATTCAGATTTATTTTTGTGTAAAGACTCTGTTGTTTTAACGGATAATGGTTATTTGATAACAGCTTTAATAACAATTTTCTTGCTTGCTCATGGATTTTACATTCATGAAAGAAATGATTATAGTTTGCTATCCGGTCTTCAAGAAATTCATATTGATTATAGTATTCAAAAAAAGACTTATACAGCATGTCAATTTGTCCTGTTGGAATTTGATTTGTCTTTCCTTCTAAAACATAACTTAATGTTCCTGCTATGTTTGAACAGTAGAATCGAAAATCCTCATAGAAATCCACCTCATCCTCATCAGATAAATCCAAAAATTCTGTTCGAAAATCTTCACTTATTTTATTAATATCTTCAGTAGGAAATGGCTTTCTTAATTCATCTTCAATTTCAGTTAATTGTTTTAAAATAGTGTTCATATTTTCACCCTTATTTGTGTGTCAATTATCTATTTTATCAAGTTTGTTTAGTAGTCTAGCACAAACCCTTCCAAAGCATTTTTTGATAACGATTATTGCTCAGTAGAAACTCTTATCGCTTTCTGCTCAAAATAAACTAGTTATTGTTTTCATAATGAGTGGCTTGTTTAGATATTTAAATAGTTTAATTAAATAATATCAAGTTTTAGATTAAAACAAATAAAAAGAGGCTTTGAGATTTTTATGGAGTATTATTGATTGCTACCAAACGGCGCTTGGGGACTTTATTTGCTTTAGAATAATTGTTGAATATCTATCCAGGATAAAACAGGGCTAATGTTCTTTATTCAGTACTTGTAGCGATAGAATAACTCAGCGTTTATCTTGTAAGAAATCACCAATTCGAATCGTCTCTTCAACAATTTTACCATTAGCATTCTGCTGCCACGAAATGTTTATCTTATATGTTTCAAAAATGCTTTGTAACTGCTCGCTTGAAAAATCCTTGGCATAAAAAATAAAGCGCTCGGAATCCTGCTTAAAGCTGCCATTTTTAAAATTACTTGATCTACCCTCACCATTCATATACTTGGGTCCATAATTTAATTCAATTTCACTCATAAATGCATCCCAATCAAAGTCATGCTTTACAGTTAAATTGTGAAACTTATTACCATTTAGTATTTGATAATCTAAAACAATAACTGCATAATACAGTTCAATTTCTTGTTTAGTAAAGTTACTTGCACGATTAACCAATAATTCTAGTTCCTGTTCATTAACATTTTGGATTTCAAATTGTAATTTGTCCTCTTTAACAAGTTCCTTTTGAGAACAACTTACTAGTAACAGCACAAATAGTATTACGAATGCGAATTTTTTCATTAAACCACCCCAAGGTTATTTTCTTTTCTTCCCAAACAGCACGTCCAATTTAATTCTTTTATTTTATTTGACTAAATGGCAAGATTCTTAAAGAAGAAGTGCAACCTCTACTCTCGAATTGCGATCGATTGTGGAAGAACGGTATTGGTATTTTTAAAAAAATTCATATAATCCTTTTACAAAATAATCATACAAAGTATCATCAATTATTTTTTCCCCATATCCCTCAAAAAAAGTTTGTTTATCTGTTTCATTTTCAAAGGCATTGAGTTTAGGCCTAATAGCTAAAGATACATCATATCTCGGGTCTCCGTATGCTCCACCACCCCAATCGATTACACCTGTAATGACTCCTTTGTTGACTAAAATATTATCAATTGTATAATCTCCATGTATAAGTGTTTGTTTATATTCATTCGGCTTAATTGATTTAATTTTTTCTAATAATTTTTTTGTTCCATCCACATTGTTCTTTTTAAAATTAAGTTCTGCATTACATAACATTTGATCTAGCCAAGGTCTTACACCAATTAATTCATTTGGACAAGGGGTTGAATGGATTTGCCTCAATAGATTACCAAAGTTAAATATTATTTCTTGTCGTTTCTCATTATTTTTTTCGTTATATAAAGTTGTTCTTACAGTTTCGCCTTCTATAAACTCTACAAGAGCCCAGGATTCATTCTTGAATTTTTGTTCGACGAATATCTTCACCTTTGGGATAGGTAAATTTGTTTCATTAGTTAAGCAGTTTATAACTTTTACTTCTCGATTTAACAAAGAACAATTTACCTGACCCTTTGTCCTTTTGAGTGCATAAAATCCTTGATTATTTTCAATTAATCCAACATCGGAACCGTAACCTTGTCGTGGAAATTTAATAGAATCTATGTTAAAAAGATATTCTTTTATTTCACTTGGAATTTCTTCAGTTTGAATTGGCAGCAATTAAATACACCTCGTATATTAAATGGTTGTAATATAACTCATAGGTTAATGTTTTTGGATTAGAAAAATAGCGATATTATTCTACAATCGCTTGATTGTGGAGCAAGTACTCAAATGAAATCTTCCAAATTGAAAATACTTATAAATATTCTACTTACACTCTAATTCAAATTGAGTAATCTCGAAATGATTTCATCACTTCCTGGAGAAAACATAAATATTGAGAACGAAATACATAATAATCCAATAAGCAGCGAGCTTAATCTTTTTTTCCAAAGTAGCCCCTTAATCACTAAAAATAATCCTACAAATAATATCAGGAAATACCATAATCCCATAATTTCTCCTCTTATATAACTTAATATTATAACGTTAACTTTAACTATACAGTTCTTCCTCCCTTTGAAATAATTACTCAGTTTGTTAAATAATAAAAGTCCCAAAGCGTCCTTTAGTAATCTTTCATGAAAGGTGTTATTCTACAATCTTGCCCTTTAATGAAATCGAGCGCTGATTCTTATTACAAAATCGCACCCGATTACGGTATAACAAAAAATTTCACCTATTGTTGGTACTACAATAGTTTTCACTTATCCACGAACGCAACTTATCTGCATAGAAAGGACGTTCATCTGGGTCAGTGTAGTAACCTTTGGTTAGGTATAGGTTATCGTTTTCATATCTTGGATACACGTGAAGATGATAATGCCACACATCTTGATTTCCAGCAGGTTCATTATGTTGTCGAGTAGAAACTCCATCACAACCATATGTATTCTTCATCGCAAACGCTGTCAATTGAGCAGCACGATGAATTTCAGCTCCAACTTCTGCTGGAAGCTCATATATATTCTCAAAATGTTCGTTAGGAACAACGAGAACATGCCCCATGTTATTAGGCCACCACTTGCTTGCGATAAATGCTGTTACATGTTTATTATGATAAATAATGTCTCTTTGTTTCGTTCCCTTATTTGATTTTTCTTTACCTGATACTACCCGACAAAATGGGCATTCGTAAACTTCGGGTTTATGTGAATATGATTTCATATCCCTTTATCACTCTCCTTTGTATTTGAATAAGAAAACTTTGTTCCTTTTACTATCCTTTAAAACTTATATTAGTCATCTCAAATAACCATTCAAATGAGCAGTAACGTTTAAAGCCTTGCATTTTTATTCCTCCAGTCAATTTGTCAGGAATTATTTCATATAGATTTCAATACCAGATATATATCAATGTTAACATAAATATCCAATAAAAGTGCGATTACTGGGCAAAAAATCAAAAGGAGATACGTACAGGGGGGCTTATATAAAAGTTTTATCTATAAGATGATCTTTCTTGAACTAAAGCTTATGGAGTAGTTGATAGGGATTCCAGCTCGGTTTGATATGCGTTTGATATGCGTTTGATAATATATCTTAGATTATCGATGCTCATACGTCTTTTCGGCCTTCTAATTTGGGTCCGTCCCCCTATGTTCTATTGCTTTTTTTATAATAATCCAGCAAATAAAATATAGTAGTAAAGCGCAATCTTTGACTTTTAAATCCGATAAATTTACTCTTGTTTTAGAAGGAGTGAATAACATGATAACTTATTTAGCACCATTTACTTTTAATAACGGCGTCACAATTCGTAATCGTTACGTGATGGCGCCAATGACAACTTACTCAGCTAATGCTGATGATACCGTATCAGAAGCGGAAATTACATATTACCGTGAGCGCTCATCTGGCGTCGGTATGGTCATTACAGCATGTGCTTACGTAATTCCTAATGGGAAAGGCTTCCCAGGTCAAATCTCTGCGCATAGCGATGAATATATTCCGAGCTTAAAACGTATTGCTGATGCGATACATGATGGTGGCGCAAAAGCAATTTTACAAATTTATCATGGTGGACGCCAAGCAGTACGTGACCTTGTGCCAAACGGTGATGTCGTAAGCGCAAGTGAAACCATTGCAGCAGATGGCGGTGTGGCTCGTGCATTAACGGTAGAAGAAATCGAGGAAATAGTCTTAGCATTTGGTGAAGCGACACGTCGTGCAATTGAAGCAGGATTTGACGGTGTGGAAATTCACGGTGCCAATACGTATTTATTACAACAATTCTTTTCAGGCCTTACAAATAAACGTTCAGACCGTTACGGTGGAACTGTTGAAAAGCGTATGACATTCTTATTAAATATTATCGATAGTATAAACCGTGCAAAAGTGCAATATGCTGATGACCAATTTATCGTTGGTTATCGTTTTAGCCCAGAAGAGCCTGAAGAAGACGGTATCACTCTAGATGAAACCGTTCAACTTGTAGATCGTTTAGCAGATGAAAAGCTCAATTACTTACACATTTCATTAGGTGATTTCCGTGCAGAAGCGCGTCGATATAGCGGTGAAAAAGAAAATCGTATTAAAATTTTAAAACGCGTGATTGACGGTCGTGTACCGTTTATAGGCGTTGGTTCTATTTATTCACCAGAAGATGCGAAAGAAGCGATGGAAACAGGTGCTGATTTACTTGCACTTGGTCGCGAGCTATTAATTGAACCACACTGGGTAGAAAAAGTAGCGGCTGGTGAACCAGTTATTACTGAAATGGATATGAGTCGTGATAATAACATTCCAGAACCGCTAATGAACATGATGAAACGTAATGTTGGATGGGTGCCAGGCGTAAAATAATTTTTAAAAAAGGAAACTCTATAACGAACTGACCCAGACTATATACGATATCCGTGTCGTACTTAGTTTGATTATAATTGAATCAGGCATTTTTATGTTTGTCGATGGTGACTTCCCAACTGACATGAAAACGAAACAGCATAATATTATATGAATACGATGGAGGCTACAGGTTTTTTTGAACCAATGCTAACGATTGTCAAAATCAATTGTGGGCTCTCATTTATAACAAATCGTCTTATGCCATTTTCGTTAATTATTTTTATATGGATTATCTGAGTTTATTACAGGCAAAAAAAGTAGCTTAATATTCAGTATAGTTCGAGGTAAGAAAAGTTTGATTAATGAAACAGGTAGAACTAGTATTATTTATTGATACTGTCCTATCTGTTTTTTATTTTTCTTATCAACGAGATTTTATATAGGCTACTAAATCAAAATTAGGTAAAATTTAACATAAGGTTGTTATCTAATAACTTGGGCCCGTTCATGAAAACGAGCGCTAATTCTTATTACAGAATCGCGCCCGATCGTTGAATACTAAAGGAGTTTCTATAGCTGGTTTATTTCAATAACTTTAACAAAAGTCCCTGCTGTTTAATTAATAATAAATAGGTTATGGTAAAATTTTGGTAGCGTGATAGGCTATTATGATTATAATTGGAAACCACACAGAGAAAACGAAATGGATGTAATATACTCTCGAATCTGTATCAACTCTTTTTGCCACATATCCTCTAAATACAAATAATACAAATAAATATAGCGATAACCACAAATAAGTAGGGATTGGATTTAATGGACGATAGATATTTTTTTCAAGAACAGTAATATTAGACATAAATAAACCAATAAAAAATATAATCAACATTAAATTTTCTATTAAAGTTTGATTTTTAGAGAACCTTTTATTATATTTAATATCCTTTGCAAGATTAAATTTCCGTTTCACTAATTTTTCGAGAATAAAAGAACTAATTATTAAAAGTATATAGATGGTGATTGCAACCCAAAACATGGCTTTCTCCCTCCATACAGACTATTCACTTTTATTTTAACATTGAACATATAACATTTGTAAAATATTTCCTAAATGTATTTTTCACTAACCCCTCCCTCCAGTTCATTATCTCAATGCAGCCTTCAACAATATGGCCTTTTAATGTAAACGAGCGCTGATTCTTATTACAGAATCGCGCCCGATTGTAGAATAATAACTTACAATGTTAATGCCACTCAAACATAATTAAAAACTAAAAAGAGCCATAACAATAATTAACAAAGATCCTATTATAAGAAGCAGTCCCCAACCATTTTTCCCTTTCAATTTATATTCTTCAATTCCCATAATTGCAAAGAGAACTCCAAGCAATAAAGATGATAGTGGACCATAAGAAAAATTCTTTGTCATTAATCCGTACATTGAAATCACTACTATAATTAAAGCAAGCATCACTTTAATAATTTTCAACTTAGTTCCCCCCTCAATTGAAGACAGATTTAAGTTTTAGTTCATTATCTCATTAATTTTATATTTTAACATCAATACCAAAATACGAAGTATATTGTTATTCAACAATCTGACCCGTTTTGTTAAACACACGTTAACTACTCTGTATAACTAACCTACAGTGCTAGTTTAAGTAAAATTTCCCATCATATAAACATAACATTCCCATCGGAAGCGAAATACTAGACTGCTTAACTTCTTTTTAAAGTTTGATAAACGACTTTTTATAAGTTAGACCTAAATCAACTATATAAGCGAAGAGAAAAGACATAATAAGAAGCCATTCAAAATGAATGGCTTCTGTAGATTTGTAATAAAATATGAGTAAATTAATATGTAACAGGAAAAAGTACAATAGGCTAAACTAGGTTTAATTACCATCTGTCATTATTTTTATGATTCTTAAAATGAATGTACTCTGTATTTTTCATTCTCGACCAACTACTCATAGCATTCAAAATAATAATAAAGATTACAAATAAAATTGAACCGACCATGTAATGACCTAAGAAAAAAGTAACAAATGCCACAACTAATAGTGATATTATTAAAACTATTGCTAAGATTTGTAATTTCCCACTCTTCTTATTATCATTCATATACTCTACCTCCTATTAAATAATTTTTCGTGTCTTTTAACATGTTAATATGGTTTATTTTACCTCATTTTAAAGTATTACACAAAAAATACCGACTTATATACACAATAAAGATGATTAGATCTAAGAAAACTAACGCTATTAATTTAAACTTTATTTTCTCTAAATCATTTTCTCTAATCCTCGTAGTTCATGTATACACCGTTACGGGGCTACCTCATGGATACTCTAATGAACTTTCCATTCACCATGTAAATCGTATGTCAACTGCAGTGAATTCCTTTGAATCAATTCCCCAAAACCTTAGAGCTTTTGATTTCCAACGAAACAAGCGCACTTGCATGGAGCCTCATACAAGTGTATCAGTTTTCATTGAACAGATCCCTTTTTGCCTAATAAAAGTCCTCCATAGACGATTGTAAAAGGCTTAAAATCTTTATATTTGTAATTAAATTTACTTATTTTGAAACGATTAAGCATTTAAGTCTGTTATTGAAGGGATAATAATTTCCTTAACACATGAAACTGGTGATAAATTAATCACACATTGCACAATAGAAACAATATCTTGTACAGGTATACGTGTACCTTCATATAAATCAATTGCCTTTTCTGCACCTTCTTCATAAGGTACTTCTGCAGCCAGCTCCCCTGGATTAATACAAGTGACAGGGATTTTATCTTTTCTCAAATGTTCACGTAGAGCATTTGTAATACCTCGTAAGCCGAATTTAGATGCAACAAATGAAACTTGTGAACTGTTTGTATGATCTAGGCCTGCCGTTGAACCAATTAAAATGACTTTTCCATTTTTAGCTTGTCTTAAGTTTGGTAGAAGCGCCTGAATATACGTAATGGTAGAAGTTAGATTTATATTGATTAAGTTAGAAATATCTTCTATTTCATCCTTATCAAATGTATAGTCATCCTCGAAACCATGCTTTTCCCATACTCCAACATTATAAATTAATACATCTATAGCAATGTCTTTTAATGTTTCCTTTAAAGCATAGATTTGTTGTTGACTTGATAAATCTATTGAGAGCCATTTGCGATTTACGCCATCATTAATATCCAAACTTTCTGGCCGTGTTCTTGACACCATCCATACTGTATCTCCCTCTGTGGGTAGACCTTTTACAAAGGCGTCGCCAAGCCCTTGACTTGCTCCAAAAATAATAAAGTCTTTACTCATCTAATCATCCTCTCCATGAACTATCTTTTTAATTATTTAGGATAGAAAACAACGTAACAATATCTATTATATTTACAACATTATTAATTCACTTCATTCCTTTGACTGAAATTCATAACTGTTGCTTGAGTTTGACTATCAATTTCTTGTTCTAGTTTGCTATACTACACCATTTGGAGTGAAAATGCAGCTCTTACTTTTACCATAAAAAACCCCCGTAAAAGTTAGATTGATGTCTAACTTTTACGGGGCAGTTCAAAAATATAATTGATAATCTTTTAATATAATGGAACGATTAGAGTAGCTTTAAAATAAAGTTCAATCGTGGCCCCTATAACGTAACGTGAGAATTCACAGCTTTTTATTAAGTAAGGGTACGCTTATTAAAAGCATAACAAATCCTATTATTAAAAAATATAGTGGCATCGCTAAAACTGTGCCATTATGGAAAACACTCATACCATAGATTATAGCGCTGACCAGTAAATAATAACCTAAGCTAAATATCGCACCCGCAGAACCAATGACATCTTGAAAGTCAACGAGTGCTAAGCTTAAACAGTTTGGTAAGGCGGTACCTGTACCAAATAAAATAATGAACACACTAACAATCATAGTTGGCATTTGTAATACAATCGGTAAAAAATGCACCGATGTAGCGAGCAATGTACCGATGAGCATCATGACTAACCCTTGTACGATAATCTTCTCAGGTTTTGTGTGGCTAACAAGTCGTTTAGAAAGCATCGCACCTGCAATAGAAGCGAGCGCAACGATAATACCTAAAAAACCATATACCGCACTTGTTAGTGTAAAGTATTGCGTAAAAATAAATGGTGCTTCGGTATAATAGCTAAATAATACACCGTTAATACCGCCAATTAATACGCCGTAGCGCCATAGACGCGCATTTGTAATCATGCGCTTCACTATTGGTAGTATAGGCTTCATTTTGATTGTTGTTAGCGCTGTTTCAGGTAAGCGTATATACGCATAGCAAAATACAATAATGCTCATAGCAACTAACACGAAAAATACGAATTTAAAGCCAAAATAATAATCGGTTAAACCACCGATTAATGGGCCAATGGCAGGTGTGAAGGCAAGGGCAGCTGAAATTTGAGCAAACAGTTTATGCCGCTCAACACCAGAAAAACTTTCGCGTAAAATCGTTTGTGTTACGACAGAGCCGACACTCGCACCAAACGCTTGAATAAAGCGTGCGACTAATAAAACTGCCATTTCATTTGCTACTAAACAAAGTACGTTACCAACAAAATATAAAAACAGCCCATAAAGCATTGCCTTCCGACGACCAATTTTGTCGGATAGACGGCCAAAGAAAAATACTCCGAAGGCAAATGCGATAAAGTATACACTCATCGTAAGCTGTGCATCACTCATAGAAGTTTCAAACACTTCTGCAATAGAAGGTAATGATGGGCTAAAAATTGTTTCACTAATTTGTGGGAAGCCTACTAAAACAATCAATAATAATAAGCTTGGTGTTTTGTTTCCGATGTTTTTCTTCAAAATAATCCTCTCCTAGATAATTATAGGTTTGAAAGAAAAACATCGTAGCTTGGGAAATGGTGGCTTCACGAGTTTGATTTTTTCTAAATCTCTCATGAATTCACTTCCTTCTAAATTAAATATACGTAAAATTATACCATCCAAATGGATAAACGATGTAACTTTTTTTATAAACAGTTAATCTTTTTACTTAGTCGCATAACCTTCAATAGTTTTTAAACAAAATAAAAGGAATTTGTATATTAGGAACACAAATACCTTAAAAACAATCCAACTTCCCTTTAATCTTCTACTCGATATGTATACCTTCTCATCGTTTCACATTTATCATCTGAGCATTCAAAATAATAGGGTTTTTCAGAGTCAGAACTTACGACTTTCACTTTATATCTAAAAGGAAAACCATCCTTTTTTGTATATTCTCCAACCTCAACAGATACTATATTTTCACTTTTTATATTAAGTGATTGGAATGCCTTCGATGCACCCGTTAATAAAATCTCTTTCTTCTGGAAATCATCATGTTTATGATGATTAAAATAGCCAGCCACACCTATCGAACAAAAGAAGAGAAGCATAATAGCTAGAATAGATATAAAATTTGTTAACTTTTTATTATTCGATTTTACACCTATTACAAATAAACTGATCATAGTTGAAGTACAAATATAAATGACTGTAAATATAATAGTAGGCTTTTCATATAGAGAAATTTGATAAATAAACAATTTAAATAAATACACAACAAATAAAACAGCCCATATGGGAATTAGATATTTTTTATATGTTGTCAAATTGGCACACCTCGAATTATTTATTTACCCAATCCGATTTTAACATAAATATCCAATACTAGAATTACCTTTAAAGAAATACTATTGATGTGATTTATTATACTTTTTTTGAAAACCTTAATTATTCACCTATCAACAGTAAATTGTTTTCTCCAATCCTCGTAGTTCAAGAATGGCACAGTTACGCATGAAGACTTTACTTGTTTGCACGCTTCGTTAAAGGCTTTCTTATTAAGTCTACCTTAAATCAGATATATCGTGTTTCCAATTCAAGCTGTAGCGTCTTCAACCGCTGCGGCTTTTTTGTGTTACAATTAAATTCACAAAAATTAGGAGGTATGCTAATGCTTGGTGTTACCTATGTAGTCTTCACCTTCGCCATAGCAGCGACAGTCATTGCCGTACTTAATGACATGAAGATTAAAAAATTAGAAAAACGTATCGAAGTACTTGAAAGAAATAAGTAATATTAATATATAGTTGAATTATAGAGAGATGTTTTAATCTCTCTATTTTCTTTTAATCCTCCTATTGTTCAGTAACACACTAAACGCAAGCAAAGGCTTACTGTTATTTTTATTGTATTAACAACACCATTAACATTCGTCAGTACTGCCCTTACGTAAATTGATTTATTATTAACCGCGGGGAAATAAGTTTTAGCATCTATCGCTGACGGATCGCCGTATGCGATGAAAGTCGCCTGTACGGTGAAAGCTCGTTATAAAACTGAGAAGGATAAGACGAGAATAGCGATACAATAGCGCCTATAGTAGCTGTTACCCATATTCATGATCTTCAATTTACATTTGATATTGGCGAACAAGCTTATATTGGTGGTGTTCCAGTTCAAAACGGAGCCGATGTTGCCGCTCAGATTACAGTTACGGGTATAAACTTTTTATATTCAGCTATTTACAATACTAATAGCCACCAAATACTTGTGAATATGAGTACAGTTCACATTCATGATGCCGTTATATTAAAAAATACCATTACTGACCAAGCAGGAAATAACATTATGGCTACAAGTGCAAAATGGATACCCCACTCTCCTTTTGCAAATCGATGGGTGAAGCAATAATCAAATCTTTATTGCATTATGCCATAAATTATAACCTCACCATTTAGGTGAGGTTGCTTTTAACACAATCCCCCCTCCTTCAATTACTCACCTAGCCCACATACGCAAAATAATTTCCCGGGTAAGCGCAAGAAACGACAAGTTTTACTTATAAGCAAGATTATTGTTCATCGACTAATTCCTCTTCAATCTGATCAATTACATTTAATCAGTTACATCGATAGCCTCACTCACCTTCTGCAATTTACTGCTTATTGTGCATCCATCATCAGCTTTAACGCTTCGCTGACTTTTTCGTTTTTGTTTATAGGTTTACATATTCGCGTCGTTTGTTTGTAAACAATTGTTTCATCGCTTCCATATCACGATAATCACCTTGTACAATAATCGAAAAACACTTGCACAAATACCCGGAATTTCTGTAAATCAAGAGGTTCATTGTGTATTTGAAGAACGTTTCACTCATTTAATACCCAGGACATCTTTGAAATAGCGCGTCACTTTTCTCCGCTTCCTGAAGAAAATGGTAATAACCGGACTCATCTTCATATTCATTGTTCGATTGGAAATAAATTAAACCCTTTCCTTCTTTTACGCCAAGCGAGAATGATCAATTGTAACGAAAACCTATAATTTGTAATAAAACACTATAATTTGTAAATATATATATGATACAATTGCCTTAACACGATGAATTTTGACAGGAAAAAGGATGAGAAATCGTAGTGGAAAAAGTTAGCATTATTGAATATTTTGTGTACTCTATTTTAAGAATTATGGAAAGGTTATTTGAAATATTTTAGGTATGTATAGGAGTAGCTTGTCTTAGGAGAGGAGATAAAAAATGATTGAATTTCGAAAAATATCCGGGGATAACATAGATGAAGTAATTGCGCTTGAAGTTGGAGAAAACCAGAAAGACTTTATAGAAACTACTAACCTCAGAAGCTTTGCAGACGCTCATATGTTGAACGCAGATGGGATACCTGCGACTCCCATTGCCATTTATGCTGATGGAATTGCGGTCGGATTTTTGATGTATATTTACGATACGCTGGATCATGAATCATTTGAAAATGAAGGTTTTTACGGGAAGAAGTGCTATTTTATTTGGCATATTATGATTGAAAAGAGTTATCAGGGAAAAGGATATGGCAAAATTGCATTTGAAAAAATGTTGATGGATATTGAAACCATGCCATATGGGGAAGCAGAATATGTAGCCCTCTTTTATCGAACAAGTAATATCATAGCTAGATCATTATACGTTTCATTTGGTTTCGTAGATACAGGAATCATTCAGGAAAATTCGATGTTGATGATTAAAAATCTAGATGGGAAAATAGCAGATTTCATAGTAGAATAGGATCTCTGAAAGAAATATATAAGCTGTCAACGTCTTTGATGGCCATGGATAAAATATATAAATACGACTATCTCCTCAGTAGCTATAGCTTATATGACTTCCTGCTAATCTATTAGCTACACTAGAGATAAAAAGTGAGCTAACAATACCTATAGTAATTCTTTTTAAAACACCTTTAGCTTTCAACACTAACCTTTCTTTTACTAGAAATATAATTGTTATTATTTATCGAGTTCATTCGAAAATCTAATACTCACGATTGGTATTTATCTTTACTAACTTCGTACTATAATGTAACTAGGGAAAGTAGTATATAACACTCCACCAGCGGCCTCTGAAGTGAATCCTAAAAAGTAAATACTTGAATAACCTGTTAGATTGAATGCAATCTCAATATCTAAATGTTTCTATATTAGAACCAATTTTCTCTCTTATCCCACTCTCCCGTAACCCTATAACCATACTTTACATACTACACGTTATTCTGACTGTATTCAGCCGCCTATTGCACCTTCCATTTTACACCCATCGCTTTCACTTGATTATTACTATATGTCAAAATACGCATAGGCATCCCATGCGTTACGTCAACCTCATCGCTCGTCATGCCATGTTCCCTATGTGATTTCAGGCAGGTACAGTGTTAGCAAAATAACTTGTCCAAGATTATAGGTCATTTTTGGCTCAATCATTCTCACATCTAATATATACTCCCCTCTAAAATAGTTCTATCGTTTAAATAATTAGTTTGTAACGACTTTCTTTCCTTATTTCATGTATCAAGCTCTTCACTAAACAAACTGAAACAAATGTGCAAAAAGAAAAGAACGCCATAATGGACGTTCTCATTTTGTTCATTTAATAACATTTATTAAATATTGCCCTTTTGACGAACCATCTTCAGATATAATGTCCAGCCATGATACATAGATCTCTGATATCGTATTTGATTCTGTATAGTCGAAATTATCATCACCGATATTTTTTCTAAACATATAACTTTGTGCGGAGCCATTGTAAGATTCAATTGCTGCTTTAATTTCAGCAACTGTTGCTGTCGATTTAACTGTTATAAATCCAATTGAGTTGTCCACTTGTACAATACTAGCGTCTTTTGTTTTTATTCTAACTTCGGCTAATGGTTTAAGTACAGTTTGACTAACAACAGCATCTTCATAGCCGGTAGCATGAAACTTGAAAATCAACAAGCCCGAAGGCATACCTTTAGGAATGGTGATTTTTCCTGGACTAACCCATGAAGAAATAAAATTTAAAGGAATAAAATTTACTCCGCCGTCCGTACTTATTGATATGGAACTTAATTTAGATTCCCAAGCACTATTAGAAGAGAAGCTAATTTCCAATACATTGTCTAGGTAGTTATTTGTAGAATCCGTTATTAAAGTTGGTGCTGCTAACAAGCTATTCTCGTCTTATACCATTTCTTTTTCTAGGTTTTATAACGAGCCTTCACCGTACAGGTGATTTTCATCACATACGGCGATCCGTCAGTAATATTTCTACTTATTTCCCCAAAAGAATTATAACTTTAGTCATAGGCTTTTGTCACTATTATATATGATTACTGATGATAATAATTACACTAAGTATCTACTTGCCTTTTATTATAGTTCACTTACCAATGTCTAATTTCTTGCTCTGAAGTGTTGCACCACTTCAGGTTTAACATCTTAACAGTACAAATATCCACCACTAAGTAACAAAGAGTTACATCTTCATTTTAATTAACATGCTTACTTGATTTCCTCAGCCAACTCCAAAATAATTCCCTCTGGACCACGAACATAGCATAATTTATAACTTTCTTCATACTGCTGTATCTCACTAAAGATTTCGGACCCATTCTTTTTCAATTTGGCAACAACTGCTTCAATATCTTCAACAGTAAATGCTATATGGCGGATACCTAGTGTATTTGCAAAGGGTTGCTGAATATCTGTATCATCTGATGGCGAATAAAATTTGATTAGCTCTATCCATGTTGGACCGTCTGATGTTCCCAAACCAACACACGCTACTTTAGCGTCATTAAGCCCAACTGCATATCCCATTAACTCTCCTTCCATATCCCATTCTGCTTTCACCTCAAGCCCAAAATCGATAAAAAACTTTTTAGCGGCAGAGAGATCGTTTACGATTACACCTATATGATCTATTCGTTTAATATTCAAATTTCATACCTCCTATGTTCCTGTAATTATCCAATATACCGTATACAAATGCTAGTAGTATTAACAAAAGGATTATTAATAAAGCGAAAATATATTATCATTACGTTACTATTTTATTTTAAGGTTTTTTATGTTTTTTTTACACAAATTACATTTAGAGGGACTTTATTTTACAAAATTCGAAAAATACATTTATATTGCTTACTTCGGGACAATTTTCTGATTTTTATCCGTTTGGGATTATTTCAAAAATAATAACGAGTTCGCTGGAATACTTTCTCTTTTCCTTATGGCTAACAATTTTTTTATTCATGGCATCATTGTTATTTCGTAAAACAAAAGATAAAAAGAAAAATCATATTGTGTAAACTTCTCTACTTCACTGTATTGTTAACAAATTAACAATCCCAATATTAGGAGGTGTTTTATTGACTGATAAGAGTAGAATATTACTTAGCTCAGTAAGTAGTTTGGCATTATTTGCTTTAGGGGCATATAGAATCTTTACAAACAACTTAGAAGCTATGTCAATATTAGTAGCGTATATTTTTTTGATTAGCGGTTTGATATCTTTTGTTTTTAGCATAGCAAAGTTGTCTGAAATCCATCGATCTTAGCGTTGCACATTGCAATGCTTTTTTTGTTATTGCACAATTTCTTTCATATATTCATTACGCAAAACTACCAATTATATTTTCTATTGATTAAATATTTATTGCTTTTAATTTATCCATACTAACCATATAATTAAATAACTAAAAGGAGGCTAAAAAATGAAACATAATCCTTTACATCAATGGCAAAAAGAACATAATAAACGGGTAAAAGAATTCCATAAAAATCACGCTTTAGCATTAGACAATGGTGAGAATGGAAATGGGCTATTAGCTAAGTGGGAAAGATTTATCTACAACAAAGGGAAGGCTTTATTAAAGGCTGTCAAATAAATTTTTAAGTAGCTGTTCTTTTTTAGGGCAGCTCATTTTAATTTTAAATCACCTTCTCTACCAGTTCCTTCTTTCCACTAAGCTCTTTCTTATGCCCTCCCCCTGCTACACTTGTAATGAGAGGGAAAAGTTTGCTTTTTAAATAAAAAGACACTCCTACTATAAGGAATGTCAAAAGTGCGTATGAAATTATCTATACATATCTAACTGATTTAACAAATATCTTTCTAATTCATTTATTGATAATACCACTTCTTTATGAAGTTTATCTTCGATACTATCTTCAGTAATAAATACTAAATATTTATTTGCATCTACAAAAAACTTTTCAAATTCTTGTAAAAATGTTTCGATTTTTTGATCGCCAGGCGTTACAGATAAATAGATCGTTTTAAATAAATTAAAGTCACTATACGCATTACTTAAAAAATAGATAACTAGCGTTTTATCATTATTTACATTTGATTTTACAAAAGATAGGTTTTGTTTTAGCTTATTCAATGCATTTATAAGATTTGTAGTTTGCTTAAACATATTCGCTGTATTACTAAACATCTAATATCCCCTCCAACTTAATCATAAAAAAAAATCTATAAAATTGGAATATTTTTATCAAACTTTTCCTCTCAAAGCTAACACAATTGTTCCTAAAGTGCACAAAGACCTTTCACAACAATTTTTGAAGGACCTAAAATAAAATTTCCTATTATTAATTCTGTAGTACGAAGTTATATTTTTTATTTATTTTGTTTGCAATAGTTTCTAGGAACAATTCAACCGTCATATTTTCAACTTCTCTTGTATACCATGCGAGCTTTGCGCCATAATTTTTTTTATTATAATTTACTTCCAATGGCCAAAAATTTTTTGTAGCATAAGTATAATCAAACTTAACAAAAAGTTCCTTCCCATCTGGACATTCCATAACAACATTATACATAGGATTTTTTCTTTCTTTTTCAAACTTAACTTTTCTAATTTTGGTTAACAATAGTATCCCTCCATTTATGTACTAATTCGACATAAAGAATGGATCTCCTCTAAAATCAGACAAGTATAACACTAAGCTTCATTTTTTGAAGTAAAGTCCAGTTTGCTTTTGACAATTTATACATATATGTATGTTATTATAAAATTAGTGTTTTTATAGGTGATAAAGGGAGAATGATCATGATTCACAAAAGAGGATTAAGAGTTACGTTACGTACAGCTACAATTGCAGATTTAGAAGAAATTTATTATTGGAAATATGTTGATAAAACACAAGCAGCTAAGAAATGGAATGGGCCGTATATTCCAGAAAAACAAATAACTAAAACAGAATTTTTAAAGGAATGGGCCAATGATGAAGAGTTATTTGAAGGTGTCCCAAATACATTAGTCATGGCAGTAAATGACCAATTTATAGGTGTTGTCGGAGCTTATTGGGTTGACAAAAATACGAATTGGCTTGAAACAGGGATTGTTACATATAATTCAGATTACTGGAATGGTGGTTACGGTTCTGAGGCTTATAGCTTATGGATTGACTATCTTTTTGAAAACACTACTCTTCATCGCTTAGGTATGTCTACTTGGTCCGGCAATGAAAGAATGATGCGAGTAGCAGATAAATTGGGGATGCAATTAGAGGCAAAAATTAGAGACGCACGAATGGTTGACGGAAAATACTATGATGCAATTAAAATGGGCATTTTACGTAGCGAGTGGGAATTACTAAAAGTTAGTCATCATTCAGTCTAAAAGATTAAAAGTTATATTTTCACACTTAAAACCAGCTCGGTACTTTTTACCTTGCTGGTTTTTGTTAGCGAAAATGTACCTTGTAGTAGTAGGTACTTTGTTTGGGTAATACTATTGAAAGAAAGATTTCCCAAAATCTTTAAAGCTCTTTAATATTTTTTATTTTTCGAAAGGCAATTAACTATAAAATCCAAGTTAACATTGCATATAAATAATAGTGTTAAGCAAACTTCCTCCTGATTTGTTTCTAAAGGGTCGCTCCTATCCCAGGGTGACCCTTGTATAGATTACATTCCTAAAGTCAGTAAGGTATATTTAATTGATAATAGTATCCTTAACCCCATATTATATACGTTTTTAGATGTCGCTTTACATTTTATATTTAAATAAAGTGTTGCAAAATAGTTCCTTTACCGTTATACGTTTGCACTTCTGCAAATGCTCCGTTGATTAATGTTATTTGTGGCGGTAAATGACCACAATCGATGTCGTATATAATCGGAATTTCAAGCTCCTTAGCAAGCTCCTCATACACATCTTCGACTGTATAATTTTCAACAGAGGTTTCAGCATTACTTCTACCAAACATTATCCCTGAACAATTATTAAACCATCCAGCTAATCTCATTTGTACAAATGTCCTACGCAAATCGGTAGTAGATAACTCACAGTTTTCAAAAAACCATATAACAGATTCCCCTTTAATAAAAGTTTCTGTAAATTTCTGTATTTCACCAAATCTTGTTCCAATTAAATGTCTAATCGAATCAATACAACCCCCTAGTAAACGCCCATGTATTTTAACAGGTTTATCTGCAGTAGTTTTCCAGTTTGTTTTCTCAGTAAAATTAAAAACATATGGTGTAGGCTTATCAAAATGCCAATCCTTTTGATATTGGTCTGAAGAATGTTGTACGATTGATTCACCTTTTTTTAGAGCTAAAACCGACTGCCACATTGCTGTCGTGTCATCAGAATACTCTCCTCTTAAATCTATTAGATTCGTTCCATGTGCGGTAGCTATACCTGTTTCTAATGTAATAACCAATAATAAAAGACTGATATCTGAGTAACCTAATACCCATTTAGTTGGAATATTTTCAAAGTTAATATATTCAAGTGTCTCAATAAGTAGCTCTCCTCCCCAAGGAGGAATAATAATATGGATTTCATCATTAATGATCATGTTATTAAACTCTTCGGCACGCTTTTTAGCTGAAGCAGATTTTGCTTTCTCTTGTGTCCAAGCAGTTTTTCCACAAAGGACTTTATATCCTTCCTTTTCCATACGAATGCATGCTGTTTTCAATAAATCATGCAGCTCACTGGGTACCCCCGATGAAGGTGCTGTAACGCCAATTGTTGCCCCCACTTCTAAAAATGGATATTTTATCATACGTATTCCCCTTTATAGTTCTAGTTCATTGTCATAAATTAAATAAATGCTTTTAAGATTCTTACAGTAATATCAACTTGCTATGTAATTACGCATAAAAGAAGATAAATCTTTTATTTACGATAAGCTCGCCTCTCAGCATATTCAACACATAAATAGAAAATTTTTGCTAATATTGATTTCAAATTTAGAAATAGTTTTAATTTTACTTTTTTGCTACATACTGTTCTTTTATCAACCTTTTAATTTTTTTGTAATTAAACCCATTATTTAAATAAATTATTTATACCCATTTTCATATAAATACACTTCGATATTGTAATCAATTAAACGATGGATATTTAGTTGTTGTTCAAAATATTTTTCTACATCTTGCTTGTATTCTTTATTAGATACACTCATACTTACAAGTAATAATTTATCATTCTGATCTACACCCATGCTATACACCCCATATTTTTTATGCGCTGTATCATAAATTTCTTCATTATTAAAAAATTGCTCTATATATTGTTGTGAAACATCACCTGAAACAATTAACTTATCTTTAAAATGATATACAGATAAAACTAATAGTAAAAGAATTATTAATGGAAAAATTCTCTTCAATTTTACTCCTCCTAAAATATTTAATATAAATTAATTAACTTAATTTACTACACTCTCTTTTTCATTAATCAAAAAGTGTTAAAAGTTTTAAGATTCCTTTATTTTGCTCCTCTTGGTATCATTAGACTATACAACTTTGAAGGGACTGAACTATGCGCAGATGGCAATATTTTTTATCTAACTGATTAAAAATATTGGAGGTACAAAAATTGATAAAAGAACTAAACACCCAAAGACTACATTTAAGAAGAATGGAAATTTCAGACTCATATAGCTTATTTAAAATTTGGTCTGATCCAGATGTCACGAAATATATGAACATTGCTAGCTTTACACATGAAGCGCAAGCAAAAGAAATGATAGAACTTCTTGAGGAATTGGCTCAGGCAAATGAAGCAATTCGGTTCAGCATGATTGAAAAAAAATCCAACGAAATAATAGGAACGTGTGGATTCAATTTTATAGACTTTGATACTAACAAGGCAGAAATCGGTTATGATATTGCGAAAGCCTATTGGGGCATGGGATTTGCGCCAGAAGGTATAAAGGCACTACTGAATTACGCTTTCGAAAGTTTAAAATTAAATAAAATTGAAGCAAAAGTGGAGCCTGCAAATGTAAATTCTATTAGGGTGTTACAAAAACTTAATTTCACGTTCGAAGACCAAGTTAGACAATACGAAAATTCTAATGAAAGTTTTATAGATATAAATATTTATTCACTTCTAAAAACAGAATAATTTTAAACTTCGCCTATATCAATCATTAAGATATAGGCATTCTTTTGTTTCAGACATATTAGTTAGATCGCACCGAATAAACATTTTAGACGCTTCCTTTTTGATTCTTCTCGACAAACACATTCGTGTAAATTTTTATATTTTCATTTTGCTTTTCTATAAGGATTCATTGTACATAATGGTAATTATATCAAAATAAACAATAAATAGGGGTAATTATCAACTGAATTAATATTATTTGCCCTCATGCTAATGAGTTAGACCTCATCAAAAATTGTCAAAGGTATTGATTTTCGAACAGCTATAGCAAACAGCAAATATAAAAAGATATCCGAATTGGTCAACTATGCTCCATCATTAACACGTTGTTTTATTTGCTTAAAATTCCTATACATAAAACTTCTTTATTCTGCAAATAACAAGGGCAAATGCAGAAAGGAATTGAATATGAGAAAAAGAATAATCATTTCGTTAGTATTAATGTGTTTCTTAGTCACTAATTATGCTTTTGCTGAATCCGATATAGAATATTTCCCTCAAGATAAACCCCCGAGTGTAATAGAATTAGCCTTTTTGCGCGAATTAGGCCAATCAATACTTGAAACAATGACTTCATACGGTGATAATGAATTATTTACTGCTGGAAGAATCGAAAAAATTGAAAGAAATAGACAAAATGACTTTTATGACGTTACTTTAAGAGTTATTACTTTTGAAAATGCACATAATCCTCCGTATAAACTAATTAACATTACTTTTCGAATCCCCCCTGGTGAAGCTGCAACAAAACATAAAGTGATTTCAGATAAAGCAGTAATATCTTATAAGGTAAAACACATTACCCCAGAAGAATTTATAAAGTTATCTGAACACACGAATTAACTCTGAGCAATTTCCCGTTAATTAATAAATAATGGCTAAGAACATTGATATTAGAGCATCCGATTTGATGCTCATTTTACAATTCAATATATAGAACAGTAAATAGAATCTATACTTAAATCAAAAAATAATTTATAAGCGACAATAAAACCCCAGTACACTGAACTGCACCCCCATTGTTAGACACATCTAACAATTGGAGGTGCAGTTTTTAGTCCAGTACAATACCGAACTCAGTTTACCCAAGCTGCCTAACTGAAATAACCGTGTCTAACTTTTAGGGGTCACCTCACTACCTGGGGTTTTATTCATTTAGTATTTACTGATTTTCTTCTTGTTTTTCATTCTTCTCATTCGCATTCTTAAATTGTTCTTTTGTAAGATCATTATCTTCACGAACATCTAAATCATCTGGACTTAAATCATTTCCAAATTCTTCTCTTTCTACATCCTTTTTATTTCTCTTATCTTTCGTCATCATCATCACCTCCAGTTAATACACTTTCCTTTTTTAAGAAATCTATACTTTCATCTCTTTTTTTCAATAAAATAATTTCCTATACCGTCCGATTTAGAGAAATCTATGTAAAAATTTTTTAATCCTATTCCCTCTTTTTCTGTATGTACTGTCCTAATTTCACTTCCCTAGAAAATACTTTATGGATGAAAATAATAGAGAGCCCAATGAAAATGAACTTTTTTCTTAAAAGCATTTATAAATGATCAAATAATTCAATCACAACAATAATTAACAAATAAATCCAAAAAACTGTACAAAATCAGCCACTTCATTTAAATGGGGTGGCTTTTTCTGAGTTTCTATTTTATTTGCTCTCCAGTGGCAGCTTTCTGTTCTTTACCTCGTTGAATAATAAAAAACGCCTTTTGCAGTGCAGCAATAGGCGTTTTATAAAGGTTTGTTTCAGAAATTAGGCTCTATGCAAATAAATATTGTTTGCCAATTTTCTAACATGTAAATTGTGTCCACTAATTTTCATTCTATTAAAATAGTCTGGATTCTCCTTCGAAATTAAGACTCGGCCAAGCTCATCCTCATAGGTATTCCATCCAAACAGTAAAAACGTTATATTAACATGTATTAAATTAGACTTAACATATAAATAGCCAATTAACATAAACAATATTCCGTTCGTAACCAATGTACTTTTTTCTGTGATGTCGATTGCCAATAAAGGTACTATATATGTCACTAAGTAACTTAAAATTTCTTCATTTTTCTTCGATACACGCTCACCTACAATTGTGCTGTTTAATTCACATTTCTTTATATACAAAATAGGTAAAAATGAAAGGATAAATAATACAATTAAAATAATATACACTGTAAGCATTACTTTATCTTGGATAATTGAATTGATGCTAAAACGATCATAGGGGTATATTGAAAGAGCTACAATTAGATACAATGGAGAGTAGGACGATATGAATAAAAACAATTTAAAAAGATTTGTCAATTTTCCCCCACCCTTTCTTAAATTACCTTAGGTCATCGCTTCCTCTTTCTCCTGTTAATACAGTTTTATAATAAGCGTCGTTAAGTAACTTGACTATATCGTTTAATTGTTTTTTATCAGTATATTTTATTTTCGTTTTTTCTTCGTTTAATTCGATATTTAAGTCAAATTCCATAATGATTTCTTCTACTTTATCAAAATTGTCAACAAACCTCGTCATTCTTTCAGGCCTTGTCATCAATCTTGAAACTCTCTTTACAATATTACCATCCTCAATACTATCATTTTTAAACTGTTCAAATCCTTCTAACTTATTCGTTTCTTCAAAGACTGTTAATACAGAATTAGTATTCTGAACATACTTTGTTTTTAAATCGAAAATTCTTTGCATCGCTATATTATTAATTACAAGCACTTCGTCTTCAAAAATAAGTAAATCAAATCCAGGTTCAATTCCTATAAATGAATCTGAGACTTTTCTAAATGTAGAGTCCGCCAATGTTCCCCATAGACCTTTCGTAAACTTCTTAAGTTGAGGAATACGATTTAAAATATAAGCAAATTTCCCCATTTCTATTTCAATTTTTATACAGTATAAATCTTTTTGGGTACCTTCATTCAGCAATTCACCTGGTTTTTGTAAGCTTTTAAATAAATTATCATATGTAATCCCTATATATGAAGGCTCACAGTATTCAACGACACCATTTGGTCGACCATTTTCATTAAATTCAACTTGCTCTTTTCCCACTAATTTATCAATAGTTGGTTGGATAACCTTTACAATATCTAATTGCAAAGACCGACTTAAAGATGGTTTAAATGAAAAATAATCTAAAGCATCATGAGTTTTAATCTTTTCAATTAAAAACAAACTTACTTCAGATGTACCACTTAATAAGTGTTCTGAAATCTTGCTGTTAATAAACTCGATATCCAATAATAATCCCCCTAACTATATGAAATCATTAATAAAATTATACAATATTTGGTTATTTTAGTAAATTAGAATACAATCATATTATTACCTTAAAGCTACTATACTCATAACCGTAGCTTTTTTATTTTGCCATGAGCAAATTGCTTAAAAATTGATAGCAATTTTCTTTTTCTTTGAAGCATTCATGCAAGTTTTTATTTTCAATTTCGAAAAATTTAGCTGTTTTTCGAATGGTATATTTTCCGATAAGGATTTCTTCATTTTCACTAAGCTGATTTAGCGCCTCATAAATAGGGTCAATCGAAACGCCAATGATTTCATAAATATTCACATTTTCCATCTTCATCCCCCTTATTTCTCCAAGCTAAAAACTTTATAAAAGTAATTATTGTATGAATTACAGTCCTATAATAATTATTAGGTATTCAAAATAACAAGAAAATCAATCATGTATTAATCTTCATTTTGACTGTCTATTTTGGAAAATTCAACCTATAATTTAAATCAACTTTTCACTTGTTCCTTGACTTACAAGCATTACCACGTTGTTATATTTGCGCAGTATAATAATTAAAACTAATTTCTTCTATTCTTATAAAATCTCTCATTACTTTTTGCTGAACAAGTCAAAATATATTAAAACCTCACGTTTAGGTGAGGTTTTATAATTTTATTTAAAAGAACCTAATTTTTCCCTAGCGTATCGCTCAGCTCGTAAATTCCCATGGTATACTGATCCAAAATGGTGTAATCACAGAATTATTATGTAGTGGTTTAATTTTAATAAAAAATTTAAAGGAGGAAACAAATCTTGATTACAAACAAAATAAACATTAGGAAAATGACAGCTAATGATTATCGTTTAATGACTCATTGGTTAAGTACAAAAGAAGTATTAGAATTTTATGGAGATATTAATTCACCCTATACAATTGAAGAAGTGAGGAAAAAGTATGAACCAAGAGTACGTGGTGAAAGCACTGTTTCTCCTTTTATTGTTGAGTTAGACAATCTACCTATAGGATACATGCAACATTATCCAATACAAATACATGAGCAAAAAGATTTCGGTTATCTCGAAAATCAAGTGATTTATGGAATAGACCAATTTATCGGTATTCCTAATCTGTTTAATAAAGGCTATGGGACAATAATGGTTAGTAATTTTATTGATTTTATTTTGAAAACGACTGACGTCGAAATTATAATTTTAGACCCTGAAATATCGAATGAAAGAGCAATTCGATGTTATGAAAAATGTGGATTTTCAAAGGTGAAAAAAATTAATAATGAAAATAATTATTTAATGGAAATGACCATCAAAAAAATCTAATTTTTCTAAGCATCTTCCTATTCAGTTTAAATCCCCTCCACCTACTCTTGAACGCCTAACGATTTAAAAATAAATCAATTTTAGAAACATAAGTAAATAAAGACTTTCCACATATAAGAAATATTTTGTATAGGACAACATACAAAGGATATAGTTTAGTGTACATATTCTAACCATATACGATTAGAAGGAGGTTCAGTGTGGAAAAAGAACCTAATAATTTTAAAAAGTTCAAGTTTAAAACAAATCCTAGTTGTCATTGTCACTGCTGCGGTTTTTGTTGTAATTGTAGTTGTAAACCACCATATTTACCTGTACAACCAAGCTGTAACTATCTCGTATATGTTACAGACGCTGGTCAATTAGAAACTCCCGATAATAGAGTGTCAGTCATCGATACAGCAACTAATACTATTGTCGCTTCCATTCCAGTAGGAAGTGCTCCTCTCGAAGTCGCGATTTCACCAAATGGCGAATTTGGTTATGTTCCTGCACTCTTCTCAAATAATGTAACAGTTTTTGATACTGCAACAAATATGGTAGTTGCTACTATTCCGGTTGGAGTTAATCCGCTTGGTGTGGCGATTTCACCAAATGGAGCACTTGCATATGTATCCAATCACGGATCAAACACTGTATCTGTCATAAATACAGCGACTAATACTGTAACAGCGACGATTCCAGTAGGGCTTCAACCTCAAGGTATTGCGTTCACGCCAAATGGGGCTTTTGCCTACGTAGCAGATGAAAATTCGAATGCAGTTTCAGTTATTAATACCACTACAAATACTGTAGTTGCTACAATACCTGTTGGAATTCGCCCTAGATCAATCGTTTTCACACCTAATGGTCAATTTGCTTATGTCACAAATGAAAATAGTAGCACTGTTTCAGTAATTAATGCCGTGACTAATACTGTAGTTGATACAATCCCTGTTGGAACAGGGCCTGTTGGAACAGCAATAACTCCTGATGGCACACTTATTTACATTGTAAATAAAGGTATTAATACTGTATCAGTCATAAGTACCGCTACAAATCTAGTCATTGCAACAATCCCTGTTGGTTTATCTCCAGACCAAGTCACAATCTTGCCAGATGGAAAATTTGCTTATGTTACAAATCAGGCTGACAATACCGTGTCAGTAATAGATATTGCAACAAATACGGTAGTTGATACAATACCAGGATTTAATGGACCTACTGGCATAAAAACAGGAACCATTTGTAATTCAAACTAAACTGTCCTTTTCTACAGTAATTAGAAAAGCATTTAGTTTAACAAAATAAAACCAGAATAATTCTACAAACGTAGCATTTATTCTGGTTTATATTTGGAGTGTTGTTCTTTACCAATATATTAATTTTTCTCGTTTAAATCATCTGGATAAACAATTGTATTAATCACTTCACCATTCGATTCATCTTTGAAAATGACTGTCACCTTATATTTTTCTGGATCTACTCCATTAAATAACTGATAATACATACCTGTAATTGCGAGTCCGAAAGAAGCAATTGTATCAAGGCTATTTTCAAATTCTTCTTTGTTGACTGACAATGTAAATTCTGAAAATGTTTTATTATAACTTACATCTTTAATAGAGGTAAAATCTTCACTCGTTTTAATTTCCTCTACTGATTTAATAATCCCTTCTTCTAATTCCTTCATCATTTTTTTATGCTCTGCTTTAGACATTTTATAAGTAATAGAACCATCTTCATTTTTTATAACTTCCTTGATTCCATCATTTTTCGCTTCAGCTATAACTTTTTCAATATCTTGACCTTCAAAAAAAGTGCCTGGTATTGTTACTTCAACATTTAAAACCCCTTTATCAACTTTTAGTGGCTCTCCATCCGCTGTATTTTCAGTTGAGTTTACAGCAGCAACTTCTTTTTCAGCTCCACCCTCTTTTTCCTTATCTTGACTACATGCTGTTAGAAGCATACCTAGCAATAATAAAAATGGTACTATTAATTTTTTCTTCAATTTTCATTCCTCCTTTACATAAATATACATAAATTGGAGATGCACGACCAGATAAAAAAGCCACATCTTATTAGATATGACTTAAATCTAAATTAAAAATAATAAATGAATTACAGAAAGAATCCCCATAAAATAAATAATCGATCTTGAAAACGAATTTTTAAAGTCGTTTCGAGGGTGCCGTTCAAAAAATAAGTGCAAAATTCCATGAATGATAAAGAATGCATCAAGGACCCAAAAAGTAATTGTTTGATACTCACTGAAAAGTAAGGAAAGGATAATTACGTAAAGAAATAGGTGAATCAATGTAAATACTTTATAAGCCTTAGCATCTTCCATATCTTTTAGTACAATAAACAATCGCCATTCAGAGCGCCTTATCGCATCCATTTCATGCAAAAAAAATAAAGAAAGGTTAAATAAAAAAAGGACAAGCATTAAATCAGGCATATAAAACCTCCTATATCTTTATATACCTAATGTTACTATAAAGATTTGTTCTAAATACGAAGTAAAACTACCCAAATATGTCCATATAAAGTCGCAGAATAATTGGATAATTAAATTACCCACTCTATGATATTACCGACTTAAGGTGCTGGTTGGAGTCGCTCTTTATAAATGGATAGCTACTTATCCCATTGCTACATCATCGGACTTCATTGAGGTTTCCATTGAATAAGCTGATTCATATTATGATTTTTCGACCATGCTAAAAAATCAGTGACATTGCTCACTCCATAATCTAATACAGCTTGATAAATAAAAATTGATGAATAATTTAAATTATCTTCTAGTAAAGCTTCTTTAATTTCTAGAATCGCTTTTCTAGTTGATTCGGATAAGGCTTTTTTCATTAAAGGCACTAAATCTCTAGAGAGAGCGCCTTGACGGTCATTTGAAAAAAGCCACATATCTATATACCACTCTTCTTCATTATCAAGATAAATGATTTTAAAGTAAAAGCCTTTAAAGTCTGATTCAATATAATTTTTATATTTTAGTTCCAAAACGTTTTTATTATTAATCAGTGAAACTAATTCTTTCATAATTTTGTCTGGATTAATTTCTTCACTAAATGTTTCTATATCAATATCATGTGACACTATTAAATCGTAAGCTGTTGCCCCCACCAAAAAACAGTTCCCCACAGTACTCCATTTTTGAATTAATTGTAATTCATCCAAAATTCGTATAGCCTTTACTTTTCTTTTATTTGCTCTTTCTATACTATTCACGTCAATCACATCATTTCCAAATTTATGTATTACGATAGAATATAATATTGGAACGTAAAATGCAAATAATCTATAAAAGGAAAAATGTTGTAGAGAACAAAATATTACCTCATCGGCAATCCTTACAACTTGCACTTCGTTATAACCATCTCGTACTGTTGTGTCATTATACAATTTGTTTTCTTACAAAATGCAAAGCTATAGTAAAAGCATATTCTATATCATCTAAGTTTGACCATTCATCAGGATGGTGACTTATACCATCTTGACTCCTAATAAATAGCATCGTGGCTTGAACTTTTTGAGCAAGTACAAGTGCATCATGTGCTGCACCACTCAATAAATTCATTACAGGTATGTTTAAATCCTCACAAATCGCATGTAGTTGGTTACATAAATTAGCATTCATCTGCGCACCGTTAGTTATAACAGGGTTATTCATTTCAATCTCTATTTGGTGCGTTTTGGCGATCTCTTGTGCTGTTTTTTGCAATATCACAACTAATTGTTTAAGCCTTTCAGTTTGCGCAAGACGTATATCAATAAATACTTGTACTTCCTCAGGAATCACATTTGTTGCATTTGGTACTATTAATGTTCTTCCTGCTGTTGCAACAGCATGTTGATCAAATGAGCGTGTTAAATGATTTACTTTTAAAATCCATTCACTCGCAGCTAATATTGGGTCTTTACGCAGAAACATAGGTGTTGTTCCTGCATGATCTGCTTTTCCTTTAAATGTAACTTGCAAATTCGTTAGTGCGACAATAGATTCCACAATGCCAACTGCTAGATTATGATGTTCCAGAACCTTCCCTTGCTCGATATGTACTTCAAAAAAATCTTTAGGCAAAGCTATCATATGTTTACCTTGTTCAGCAGCTGCTAAAAAATAGTTGCTCCCAGTTAAACCTTCTCCAGATACAACACCTTCCTCATCGCTAAAGTTACTAATTACTAAAGATCTTCTTGGTTGGATATGATGTTGCTGTAAAAAATGAATCACCTCTAATCCTATAATGACACCAAGTGCACCATCAAAATGCCCTCCGTTCGGTACAGTATCTGTATGCGATCCCATCATAAAGACTGGTAGTTCAGGATTTTCCCCATGCCATATACCAAATTGATTCCCTTGCTCATCTGTGAAAAACTCTAAATCAATTTGCTCCATCCATTCTTTTATAAGAAAGCGTCCTTTTTCATCTTCTAGGGAATGTGCAACTCGGTTTGACCCTCCGTTTTTAGTCATACCAATTTGGCCTAGCATATGTAAACGCTCTGCTATTCTTCTCATATTTAGAGGATATTGATTATTTGTATAGTCTTGTAATAATTTTGTTTGAATATCCATTTCTTTTCCTCTCTTCTACATTACAGATTCACCAATCAAACCTTGAGATTAATTTCTGTATCGGGATATATGCTTCCTATAGAACATCCATCCTGTACTGCATCATCCTTTTAATTTAGATATGCCCTAACGAAATTTCAACTCTTACTTTTGGTGATAAACAGGAAATAGGGAGGAATAAAATGTCTACTCCTCCTTAAGAAATTATATAGTTGGATGCATGCTGTTTAAAAACTGTGTAATACGGGGGTTTGCTTTCTCTCCAAAAATTTGGTCTGGCGTCCCGACTTCTACAATTGCACCTTGTTCCATAAATACAACACGATCTGATACTTTGCGTGCAAATTCCATTTCATGGGTTACAATAATCATCGTCATCCCACTCTCTGCAAGGCTTTTCATAATTTGCAAAACCTCATTCACCATTTCTGGGTCAAGTGCAGATGTAGCTTCATCAAATAACATTACATGTGGATCCATTGCTAACGCTCGTGCAATTGCAATGCGTTGTTGTTGGCCACCCGATAAATCACTAGGGTGATCGTCACGTTTATCTGCTAGTCCAACTCGCTCTAAAAGCTTTTCAGCAATTTTAATAGCTTCTTCACGTTTTATTTTCTTTACTTGTATTGGACCTTCAATTATATTTTCAAGCACTGTTTTATGCTTCCACAAATTAAAGTGTTGGAAAACCATACCTATGTTTTCACGTACTTTACTCATTTTTATTTTAGACCCTAATGTTAGTTGACTTGAACGATTCACTTTATACTTAATTGGCTGATTCTCAAATTTAACAACACCTTCAGAAGGTACTTCTAGAAAATTTACACAACGTAGTAGAGTGGACTTCCCCGAACCACTTGGACCAATTAAAGAAATAACTTCACCTTGATTAATCGATAAATTAATATTTTTGAGAGCATGCTTATCTCCAAAATATTTATTAATATTATTTAATTCTAATATTTCCATGGGCTACCTCCTTACTTATTGTTATTTGCTACTTTTAATTTTTTCTCTGTCCATGATTGTAGTAGCATTAATGAGCTTGTCATAACTAAGTATAATATTGCTGCCACACCTAATGTTTCATATGGAAGGTATGTACTACTATACTGTGTTTGAGCATTTAACATTAAATCTGGTAACTGTAATCACCGAAATTTGCGCTGATTCCTTTAATAAAACAACAGAGTTATTGATATATGGTGGAATAATTAGACGCACCATTTGAGGTATTTTAATTCGAAACATAATTTGAACAGGCGTCATCCCAATTGCTTCGGCCGCTTCAACCTGACCTTTGTTAATAGCCATCATACCTGAACGAATAATTTCTGCCTTATATGCGGCAGAGTTTAATGACATTGCTAACAATGCTGCGGAAAATGCACTTAACTTTATATCAAACGGAGTTGCATAGTAGAATAAGAATAAAATTATTAATAGTGGCAAACCCCTAAATAGCCAAATATATACAGATGCAATATACTTTAATATACGGATATTTGACATCTTACATAGGCACAAAATAAAGCCTAAAACTGTTCCTAGAATAATTGCTAGAATAGAGACCTTCAATGTAACCCATGCACCTTCTAAAAAGTACGGCATGGCATTTGAAATTACATCAAAATTCATCTATATCACATCCCTCTTTATTAAATTCATCTCGTAATCTTGTTAATTACTGAAAGGTTTGACTAAAATATTTCATAGCTAGATCATCAAATGTACCATCCTCTTTTTTCTTTTGAATCACCTTATTAATAGCTTCCAATAAATCTTCCGAATCTTTAGCAATCGCTACTGCAATGTCTTTTTCATCAAAAGGTTGACCGATTATTTCAATTTCACTACCTGTCGTAGAATTATTTATATACTCTGCTGCTGCTGGTAGACCAATTGCTACAAAGTCAACACGGCCTGCGATTAAATCAGCAAAGCTCTCTGCAGCACCTGGATATGTTTTTAAATCTTTATAACCACCAATTTTTTTAACAACTTCCTCAAAAGCAGAACCTGCATTTACCCCAACAATTTTGCCTTTCATATCCTCAATGCCACTGACTCCCGTAGTTCCTTTTTTCACTACCGCTACTGCTCCATCCTTTGCATAAAATTCAGAGAAATCAACTGATTTTTTTCGTTCTTCAGTTGCATTCGCGCCTGATAATACAACATCGAATTTACCTGCTACTAAACCCGGTATTAATCCAGAAAATTGTCCGGTTACAAATTCTAGCTCTAGTCCCAATTCATCTGCAATAATTGTCGCCCATTCAATATCATAACCTGTTAGTTTATTGCTTTTATCCATGTATGAAAATGGTCGGTAATTCCCTGTTGTTCCAACAACTAATTTGCCAGCTTTCTCTACACGCTCTAAAGCCGTTTGTGTTGAAGCTTCCTGTTTGTCCCCACATGCCCCTAACACAAATGTAGCGACTGCCAAAATTACTAAAAACCATTTTTTCATAAATCCAACCCCTATTGTTTTATTTTGATAAAAATACTAGCGTTTTAAGTAAAATATTTGTTCCGATTTCTATATCCTCCCATGATGAATACTCATCAGGGTGATGGCTTATACCGTCCTTACTCGGGATAAAAAATAGGCCAGCTTTCGATAATGTAGCCATCGATTTCGTATCATGATTTGCACCACTTAACATTTGCGTATAACTTACTTCATTTTCTTCACATACATTCGTAATCGCTTGTTGAATACTTGCATCCAAAGCATTTGGATATTTGACTACATCTCTTCGTAATGATGCGTCAATATGCTGTTTACACCAGTTTAAAATCATATTTTCTACCGACTCTATCTCTTCCCAAAGATCCCCACGAATTTCAATCATACATTCAACAGTACCTGGGACGACACTAGCTAAATTTGGGAAAACATTGAATTCACCAACTGTTGCGACTAAATTACTTTCTTGCGTTTTGGCCACATTATTTACAAATTGAACTAAAGATGCTGCCTGAAGTAATGCATCATTTCGACGATGCATAGGTGTTGTCCCTGCGTGACGGGCATCTCCCTTAATATGAACAAAAATTCTCAATATGCCAGCAATCGCCGTGGCTACACCAATTTTTGTCCCTTTTTCTTCAAGAACAAAACCTTGCTCGATATGAAGTTCAAGAAATGCTTCAAACTCACTTTGAGAACGAACTGCCTTCTCACATTGTGCACGTGTCAAATTTACTATTTTCAATTTTTCATCTGTATAACTCTCATCTAACATGCCCGCTAAAGCGCGACTGCCAAATGTGCCGCCTAATGGGTTGGCCTCTTCCGCTACAAAAGCAATTAGTTCTAATGGTTTAGTTGGTTTATAACCGTTTTCAACGAATGTCTGCAAACATTCTAGCCCCGCTAATACGCCTAATGCCCCATCGTATAAGCCACCATTTCTTACAGTATCTAAATGGGACCCAAAACTAATGGAAGGCAGGTTGTTAGCTCCTAACTTCCCAAAAACATTACCAACAGCATCTTCTTTTACGCTTACTTGAATTGCATTTAGCTTCCGCTTTAGCCACTCTAAAGCACCTTTTTCCTCAAGTGAAAAAGCAAGTCGATTAAACCCCGCCTCTCCCGTATTGAAGTGAGTTGCCAGTTCTTCAAAGTTTTCTTGTAAGCGCTTTAAATTAATTTGATACATTCCCTCACCTCACTTACTTGTGCGATATAGTCTCTAAATCTGAATTTTTCAAGTTGTTGTACTGTATCCACAAATTTTTGTACATTCGACAGACTATTATTTTCAAATAATTCAGTATATTTAAGTTGCAATTCTAACTTCGGAAGTTGTTCTTTAAAATTCCCCTTACCATCTAAAGCTGTTTCCTCGATTACATGATTATCCGCAAGCGTAATTTTTATCTTTGAAGGGCGACTCGTTGGTAACATCCCTGTAAGTTCTACATCTTCAGTGACTTCTATTTTTTCTATTAAAGCACGGACTTCATCATCTACATTTACTTGATAATGCGTATATAAGCTTTTATTCAGAAGCACCGCCGCAACCGCATAAGGTATAGAAAATTTGGATGCTAATACTGTTTCGGGATCTTTATTTGTTAAACGTGCAGCTAGTGAGTATGTTGATACTTCTACTTTTGTAATTGCTGCTGTGCTAGAACTCAGTTGCTCCAAACAACCCCTTGCCGCATCAATTGCTGAATGTGTAAATCGACAAGTTGGATATAATTTAAAATAGTTTTGATCAATAAGATATGGTTCATCTTCTTTTTGATTAAATAACGAATAGTCTATTGATACTGGTAATAAATGTCCCCAAACATGATCCACTACACTTAAATGGCTTGAAAAACCAGCTTTCATAAAGCCTAGCATTTGATATGAAATTTGATTGGCTAAACCAACATATAAATTTCGAGCTGTTCGACCTTGTATTGCGGCCTGCCATGAAGTAACTAATGGAAACGTTGCTGCTAACTTGGCCACTTCTATAATTTCATCATCTGTAAATCCTTTTAATATAGCTGCAGCAACAGCACCTCCAACAATACCCCATGTGCCATGTGGATGTGCGTTGTCATCTAGCTTACTCGCGTTTCCTAAGCGCGCACTTATTTCATAACCTATCATAAAAGCACGTAACACATCTTTACCTAAATTATTTTCTTCATAAGCAGCGACATATAGTGGGCCAAATATATGGGCTGCAGGATGACCTTTTGCAAATTGGTTTCCCTCATCTAGTTCAAAGCTAACAATAGCTGTTCCTGTTAGAACTAAAAAATCATGTGGCTGTCTGGCTAGTGCCTGCCCAACTAAAGGAATATTTCCTTCGGGCTGCTCTATTATCAGCTGTGACACTTCTGTAGCAGCTTGCATGCCATAAGCCGCTACCATAAAAGTGTCTAAATAGATCCATTCAACACGCTCTTTAGTTTTTGCAGGTAACATGTCCCAATCAACTTGTAATAAACGCTTTAATGCATCTTCAAAATGTTGAATTGACATCCCTACACCTCAATTATTGTTTAAATGCCTTACCTGGAACAAATGCGCCGAATCCTGGCTCTTTTGTCACTTTCTCGCCATCATAAACGGTTTCGCCACGAACAATCGTATGCACAACTTTTCCGTTTACCTTTTGTCCATGGAATGGTGAAATTTTCGAATAAGAATGGAATTGATTTTCGTCTATTGTCCAAACAACTTCCGGATCAATAATTGCAAAATCTGCATCAAATCCTTCTGCAATACGCCCTTTATTTGGTATGCCATAAATATCTGCAGGATTTTGAGCCATTGCTTTTGCAAAATGCACAGGTGAAAATCCTTTGTCTACTACCATACTTTCAAACATTAATGAACCCATAATATCTAAACCAGGCATACCGGATGCAGCTAGGAAAATATTATCTTTTCCTTTTTCTTTATGTGCCCATGACCAAGGTGCGTGATCCGATGTAACAAAATCAAGATCATTTGTTTTTAGTTTCTCCCATAAGCCATCCACATCTTCTTGATAGCGTAATGGTGGATTATTTTTTGCTTTCGGACCATATTTATCTAAATCATCACAGTTTAATAGTAAGTAAGTGTAACAAGTTTCTGATGTTACTTTCGTACCTTGCTCTTTAAACAGTTTGATTAATTCCAACGTACGTGGGTGACTTACATGAACAATATGAAGCTTTGAATCTGTCCAATGGGCGAACTCCATAAGTTTTAATACAGCAGACGTTTCTGTATAAGGTGGACGAGTCTCCATATGTGCTTTTGGGTATACCTTCCCAGCCTTTTGATAGTCTTCAATCAGATCAGCAATGATTTCATCGTTTTCTGCATGGAACGCCGCGACTAAATCATATTCCCGAAGTTGTTCCATCGCTTTCATAATTTCGTAGTCTGGTATACGTGGAAAGCGATAGGCATCTGTCTCAAATGTAGACATTTTAAATGCTACTGCCCCAGCTTCTGCTAATGGCTTAATTTGTTCTATACCGTCATATTTCGAAATTGTACCCCATAAACAAATATCTACGATTGATTGCTCATTTAAGCGCTCAACTTTTTCCTTAAATATGTCTACATTGTTAATAGGATTTGGTAAATCATATGGCATATCAAGGAATGTGGTAACCCCTCCTGCCGCTGCCGCTGCGCTTGTTACTTCAAAACCTTCATCCGGGTTACTAAAGCAATGTACATGAGCATCAATTAAACCTGGAAAAACATATTTTCCTTGCGCATTTACTATAGTAGTTGCTTGAAGGTTTCCGATACCCTCCGAGATTACTACGATTTTCCCATTTTGAACGCCGATTTCTCCTTCTACTACCTGCTCAGGTAAAACTAATTGACCTTGAATAACTACTTCAAATTGATTCATTTTCCCATCCCCTTTGTGTACTAAAAATAATGTTGAATTTCTTCTTTTGCATTCAATAGTTGTTCAATTATTTTTTGCTCATCAGCTTCCTTCATTCGTTCTGAAGGTCCAGCTATACTTAAAGCTGCGATTAAATTGTTATCCATATCATGAATTGGTACCCCATATGCGATTACCCCTTCATCTACTTCAGAATCAGAATACGAATACCCTTTCTCTCTAGTAATCTGAATATCTTCCTGAATTTCTTTGACAGAGGTTATAGTTGTTTCTGTATATTTATGTAGCAATCCTCGCTTGTTTAATTGCTCTAATGTATCTTCCGGCATATAAGCCAGTAATGTTTTTGTAGAAGCACCTGCATGTAGAGGCAGTATCTTCCCCTGTTCAGATGCTACTTTTATTGCTTTATCTGGCGTAACAACCTCTAAACAGACTGCCGAGTATTCGGTAGGAATCGTTAAAATAATCGTTTCACCTAATTTGGTAGATAGATTTTTCATAATAGGAAATGCAATGGAGGATAAATTAATATCGCTCTTCACATATTTGGCTAGCTGTAGAAAACGATAGCCTAACTTATAATTTCCTAGACTTGTTTCTACAACAAATCCTTTTTCTTTTAGAATTTTCAAATGCCTATAAACAGAACTTTGTGGGCTGTTTAATAATATTGCTATTTGCTGCACTGATAATTCTCTTGTTTCGTAATTAAATAAATCAATAATTTCTAATGTTTTTTCTGCACTCATAATTACACCTCTTTAAAAATGAGAATTGATTATCATTTATCAATAATTGAATTCTAAATTATCGGAATATTATTTGTCAACGTTTTTTCGAGCAAAAATAAACCTAAGGTAGAAGAAAACACCTCTTTTATACCTTCAAAAAATTTTTACACCTTTTATCAAATCAGCAATACCAGTAGTTTGTAAGTCGCTAATGGTATAGTTCGAAATTTATCAGTAAGAAATTATACGATTACATATTTTTATTGAAAAAAGTTCAAGTGATTTATGCAAAATAGCCGTTTATCTGAAAATCTCCCAGATAAACGGCTACTCATTGTAAGTTTCGATATTAATATAAATTAATTAAAATGATAGCACAAACATATCCATGCTTAAAAAGTATTTCACTGTAAAGATATACTTTGGATTACACATAACTTTATAAAAAAATTATTGATATTCCCTTCTTAATATAGAAAAAATCGCAAGGTCAACATATTTTCCATTCTCAAATTCATGTTGTCTTAGAACACCTTCTTTAGAAAAATTTAATTTTTCTAACAATCTAATTGATGATTGATTTTCTGGTTCAACTTTCGCTTCAATTTTATTAATTTTCATCGTCAAAAAGGCAAAAGAAATAATACAACTTAACGCCTCTTTCATTACGCCCTTCCCCCAATAGCTAGGATGTAAATCATAGCCGATTTCAATACGATTATGTTCTTTTTCATAATTCAAAAACCCACAAGTACCAATTACTTTTTTAGTTTCCACATCTTCAATTACCCATCTAAAACCAGTCTGTTCTCTTAAAATCGTATCGTACCAATTCAACTCATCCTTCGCATCATCAATAGACTTAAATGGTGTTAGCGGAGTATATCTAGTCACTTGCTCATCTGAATACAAATCAAAAAGATCATGACAATCATTTTCTAGCGCTTGGCGTAAAATAAACCGTTCTGTTTCAAACATTGGAAAGTTAGTAAAGTTAAAATTGGAATTCATAATCATCACCCTTTTATTGTAAATTAAAGCGCACTCTTCCGATTATCGCAAAATTAAATTTAGAATATTTATAATATCAGCTATTTCAACAAAACAGTCCAACAGCTTGTAAGGAACAAGAAAACACCCTTCGCATTTCCATTTCTTTGCTCAAATTATTGCCAGCAACAGATTGCAAAATAGGTGTTTCATATATGTTATTTAAATTATATTATTTAAAATACCACTCTAACGCATTTTTATATAATATTTGTTCCGCAGCTGCTGGATCAAATAATTGCTGGATCAATTCTATATCAGAATACGCAAAGGGTCTTTTTGCTCGAGTTGAGGGCAAATCTGTACCGAACATTAAAGCATCTGGATTAACAGCATAAATGGATTTCAAAGCATTCTCAACATCAAGACTTACGCGACCAAAACCTGTCGCCTTTACCCGTACACCCTTATCAACAAGCTGTAACAAATGAGGTAACCCTTCCTCGGATAAACCTAAATGATCAATCGTTATAGCCGGTAATGCTTCAATTGTTGGTGCAATTTCTGGCAATTCTTTGGCATCTATATATAATTCACTATGCCAACCAGCTAAATCATAAACACGTCTTGCAAAGTAATCAAGCTTAGTTAAATCTTCGGAGCCGCCACGTTGCACATTAAATCGTAATGCGCGCACACCCTTTTTCTGCAAATCAATAATTTCATCATCAGTCACTGAAAATGGTAATTGTGTTACGCCACAAAAAGTAGGGGTCATTTTCTCTAAAGCATCAATTAAGTAATTTTGATCAAAACCTTGGAAAGAGCCGGATACTATCGCCCCACCTATAATATTATAGGTTGTTGTTTCATTTTGATAATCTTCTACAACATAACTTGGTGGAACATATCCTTGGTTTTCAGTAATAGGGTAATTAAAATCTATAATATGAAAATGTGCATCAAAAATTTTCATCTGTCCGCCTCCTCTCATTTACGTTATCATAGATAAGACATAAATAAAAATACTGATTTATTATTACATTTTTTTCTCAACATTTTTCAAACAACCTTTAATCATTTTTAAAATTTCACATGGTCAAAGTCATACGATTTGATTGATGTATTAAAAATTTCATCAACAACTCTGGTAAAAAATTTTCAAATTATCTTTTTAAATTCCCCACTATAAAAAATGTTTGTTCATAATCAATTGAGCTCTTTCATCAATGTTTGCTGGTAATTCTTTTGATGAGAAGTATTTTAAATCTAAACTTTCCCTATCTGACATTGCTAATTCTCCATAGGGATCTTCTGCAAGATAAACACTAATGATGTTATAAACTTCGTCACCATTCGGATACTTAAAGTAAAGCTCTTGTCCTGATAGCAAATCAAGAAATTTGAAGTTTTTCGCAGTTAAACCCGTTTCCTCAAATAATTCTCGTGCAGCAGTTTCTTCTAGGCTTTCCCCGAGTTCCATTGCACCACCAGGCAATCCCCATTCTTTTGTATCTGAACGAAGTTGTAGTAATACCTCGTTATAGGTGTTTAGAACAATGACAGTGGAACCAACTAATATCAATGGTTTTGTACCTATCAATTTTCTTATTTCTTTTATATATTCAGCCAAAAATCGAACACCACCTTAACATTCATTTATTAAATTTTACGAGCAGTCAATTTAGGTTGGTAATAACCTATATTCACGGGGAAATGCCAATCAACATCTACGAAACCAGTTGCTTTCACTACTTTTTTAATTCTTCGCAACAATGCTCTATATTCCAAACGGAATCATTCAATATAACCCCCTTCATTGTATCTCTTGAACAAATCTAGGATGACAGATTTTCTTGTCCACACAATCACTAAAAAATAAAGTCTTATATAATAATGTATTTTTTATTATTCTATATAAATAATTACATTTGAAAGGTGTGCTATTGTGGCAAAAACATTTAAAATGGAATCACCAAAATTACCTTTAACTTTAGAAAAAGCAAATTTTCAAGATATTTTTTATGAAGAAGATCCGTTCTTATCAAATTGTGTAATCTCTAACACCGTCATTGATAATGAGTGTATTGAAAGACTTATACTTTCAAAAGTTCTCTTTAAAAATGTAAGATTCATAGATGTAACTTTTAGAAAAATTGATTTGACCGATGTCATTTTTGAAAGCTGTGATTTATCGAATGCGAGCTTTAGTGAAGGACTAATTCACAGAGTCAAATTTGAAAACTGTAAATTATTAGGTTTGAATTTAGCAGAAGCTAATGTAGGAAATGTATCTTTTGAAAATTGCATAGCAAATTTATGTGACTTTTCAGATACTCGTTTAAAACAGGTTACTTTTAATAATTCAACTCTACAAGGTGCCAATTATTTCGAATGCAAATTTAATAAGGTCTTGTTTAATCAATGTGATCTTAATGATGTTGATTTTTCTCAAACATCATTAAAAGGAATTGATATTAGCACATGTAGATTTGAAAGGTTAAATGTTACATTGGAAAGTTTGAAAGGTTGTGAAGTATCCTCAGAACAAGCAGTTGGGTTTGCTTCATTGTTAGGCATAAAAGTCGTATAAAATTGCTAAAACCTTGATTAATTAATCCAAGTAGGATTTGAATAGGTAATATGAAAACAACAAACATCATGCCCTTCTTCCGAGTTCAATTACTGCTTGGATTCTCGTCGATGGGTACAACTAACCCTATTACAGGTTTATATATCAGACTTTAATTTTATTTTCCATGTATCGACAGTTAGCACAAAGATAATCTTGATTAATAAAAATAGCACTATACATATTTGACCATGGCATTTGTTCAGAACAGCTATCACATTGATCAATATATTTATCACATAATATACCATTTACTAGAAAGATAGCCCATTGTTCATCTGACAATTTATCAGATCCGTATTTAATCATTAGTATTGCAATTTCCAACACTTCACCATCATCAAATTTGTTTGTTTTAATTAGTTTTTCCAAATAAGAAATAAATGTAGATGGTTCACTTTTTATTCTCACTTTGAGCTCTTCTATTTGCATCATACTTCCCCTTCTGTCATTTTAAAATGAGATTTAAGGAAATTATATAGTAAATTAAAAATCCCTACTAGATATACATGTATAATTTTCCTTAAAAAAATAAATAATGCATAAGCTAAACTTTTCCTACTACAATGTTGCTAAAAAATGGCTTTATGATCCTACAAAGAAAAACTCCCATTTTGCCATCATATAATCAAAATGCGAGTTTTACTATTATTTTGAAGCGCTCAGTCTCTGTAAGTTGATGTAACCTTGTTCTGCTACTAGCAAAGCCATCCCCTAATCTTATATAAATTATATTTCCCCCCACATATCTTGCGCTTTCTTAAATAATGTTTCAACCTGTTCTTTGTTATTGTCAATTATTTCTTCATGAACATCATCGATAACGCTCAGATCCCTATTAATCATAATAGAGTAAGTTTGCTTATTTTCATCTGTAATTTGAATACCATATTTATTGTCTCCTATGAATGATGGCCATATGATTAATGCATATTTATTATCATCTGTTGAAACAGCTAAATTACCCACTAACGATAAATAATCTGGCAATTTCACATTATAAAGATAAGCATTTTGCGATAATATATAACTACGATTGGGTATAAATTCGTCTAAGTCTCCTGTATATTTAGAATACTTAACATTCATCCAGGCATACCACAATAGATTGTAGACAATAAACATAGAAAGTATAGTTGCTAAAACAATGATTATTTTTTTCTTTTTTCTCATATTTCAACAATCCGCTCTCCTCTTTTTTTAATGTCTTCATCGTGCGTAACTAAAATAATCGTCTTTCCATCTTTATTCATATTTTTTAATATATTGATCACTACATCCGCATTTGCTTTATCTAATGAGCCTGTCGGTTCATCTGCCAAAATAATATCGCATTTTTTTATCATTAACCGTGCTAGTGCAATTCTTTGCTGCTCCCCACCAGATAGCGTATAAATCTTATCATTTAGTTTATTTAATAACCCTACAGAGTTTAACGCTTCTTCAAGACTAATACTTGAACGGTTTTTTTGTTTAATCATTTTCAAATTATAGCTTACGGTTTTATCTTCGATTAAAGCGAAGTTCTGAAAAAGAAATCCCACCTTATTGCCAAAATAATTTAATTGATTTTTTTTTTGACTAATATCCATCTTATCAACTAAAATTTTGCCACTATCTATCTGTTCAATCGCACCAATCATATTTAAAAGTGTTGTTTTACCACATCCACTTGGCCCTGAAAATACAATAAACTCTCCATCTTGAATAGTTAAACTAAAATCTTTAAATAATTCTCGATTTCCAAAAGATTTACTTAAATTCTTGATTTCGATCATTTAACGGATCCACCTTTAAGAATTGATTGTATGCTTCTATTTTCTGTTATTCTTATGTAATAGAAAACAAAGCAAAGTTCTAATAACACAACTGAAAACCCACCAGTGATTAAGTATAGTTCCGAACTCCACTCAAGGAAATGCCCAATTATAAAAGCAGCCTTTCCTGCAATACCTCCAAAAATAATGGTTGTTAAAAATAATTTTTTATATCTTTCAAATAAGCCATAACCCATTATTTTTTTCAATGCAATTTCAACTGCATTGATACTATATTCGTAGTTTAAAATGGTTTTAATAATGATGGCTTCTAAAATTAATAAAATAATGAGTAAAACGCAACCTATAACTATCCCTTTTTTATAAATATTCCATTGATGAATATAATGCTCATAAACATTTGTCTTGAAATTATTTGCCTTAGAAAGACTTAAATGGTTGTTTTCAATAAATTGTTCCCACTCATAGTCTTGAATTTTATACATGGATGTTCCAAATATAAAAACATTCCAGTAAGGGTTAAGCGCATTTGTGTCCATATTATTGAATAAAATGATTGGATTCTTTACTATCTTACTACTAATATTAAAACCTTTATCTATTGCTATAATATCTAGTTGTTTTTTATAGGCAATAATATTAAATTCATAAGGGTGTGGATAGTACGTTTCCCATATTTTTATTATTTCCGTTTGAACACTTTTAGAATTATATTTTTCTGGAACTAAAAAATACACTTTTTGTTCGAGCGAAGCAGTATTTAATTCGCTTATTTTATTATGTAAATATTCAAGGGTACCGCTATCAGCAAAAACATATGGAGAACCTAAGTCTCTAGTTTGTAAATCTACTAAAGAAAGGGTGTTATTCATTGCAAGATTCTCTTTATAAAAATCAAACCTTAATTGTTGTGTCACTTCACCGTCTTCAACATTTATATTTACATAAGAATAATCTTTAGCATTTTCAAAAAAAGGTTTTTGTTTATAAAATTTTAGCCCTTCATCAATTAGCGTTAGACATCCCGCAGCCAGTATCACCGTTATACAAATAGTAATAATTTTGTACACATAACTTAACTGCAAAACTTTTTTGACACTATCTTTTGATTTTATATCTTTTTTATAATCACCTAAAAAAAGTGTGAAAAAGGTACATACGTTGAATACAACAAAAACCGCAAACATTAAAAGGGAAATACTAAAATGATAATTTGCATTTGTAAACTGTAAAAATAATAGTATTAGCACTGAATATGTACAAATAAAAAACAGTGTATCTGCGATAACATTTCGAAAAATAATATGTTGCAATCTTTCTCCAGAAATAACTCTTAACGCTACTTCTTTTCTCATTTGAGCCACTTCGTAGAAAGTTATTAAAAGTAAAAGACCTAATATAATAACCCAAGTAATGCTAATATTGAAGGCACTATTAAAGGCACTATATCCCTCCTGTGGAAACTTTCCTGCATACTTATCAATCAGTTTTTGCTTAAAACGAATCTGGTTTTCTTTATCCCCAATCAAATAATATTTTTCAAACTTATTGACATCTGGAATAGTGGTGATTGGTAATACCTCAAATTGGATATCCCCTAGAAAGATACTTTGATAATGACCAGGTTGTACTGAAGAACTTTCCTTTAAATAATTTGCGGTTCCTTCTGTCGCATATATATTTATATTTTCAGAATAAACAGTGGAAATTTTTCTATCCACCACAAAAACCTCTAAATTTTCTTCCTTAGCTGCTGTTGTAATATCCTTTAACATCACTTCTTGAGGAATATGGATAGACATTACTCCATTTTTATACATCGTAACGTAATCATATTTCGTTTCAAAGCTAACTAAATGCCATACGTATGTCTCCCCGATAAAAGTGAATCCTATACTAAATAGTATTAAACTAAAAATATACTTTGCTTTTTTCACCGCAATCACCCTGTTATGGAATAGATTACTTATAGTGCAAAAGCGAGTTAACCTAGTGTTAACCCGCTTTAGTAGTCAAACTAGATTACCAATTACAACGATATATATAAGTATCACTATCTCTATGACGTACTTCTACTTTTGATAGTCTTGAAGCAAGTTGACTTGAACCTGTATGCCATTCACCATTAAATAAAGACGCATAATGCTCATTTGACGCATGGTTTGCCCAAGCATAATCTTCATTAATAAACCGTGTGTTATAACCATATGTTATGGTAGATAACCCATCCGATCCTGTAGCATACCGTTCCCAAGCTGTTACAAAGTTTCCGCTATACGTAGCTTCTAATGTAGCAGCGGAAACAGGAACTACTGCTGAAAACGTTAAAGCACTGACCAGAACTAACCCTGCGGACAATTTTTTACCTTTTTCTTACACATAAACTACGTCTCCTTTCTTTATTTTTTTGCGAACATTATATACTATCAAAATAAAAAAATCAATACAGTTAACTAAATTTTCAGATTTTTGATAGTTCCTTAATAAAAAAAATAACAAAATAATAAAAGACCAGCTCGCTATATTCACTTCGCTGGTCGTTACATTGAATTTTATAATAGTATTTACTTAATTAAAGAATAAATATTCGTATCATATGGCATATCATTTTGATGCATAAAGTTTCTTAAAACCCCTTCTTTTTCAAACCCTAATTTTTCTAATAGCTTGTTGGATGCATCATTTTCAGTAAACACTATGGCTCCGATACGCATTAAATCCATCTCTTGAAAACCATATGAAATAACTTTATCTACAGCTTCCTTGGCATAGCCCTTCCCCCAACTTTCGGGAAATAGTGCGTAACTAATATCCGCTTTTTTATGCTCTGTCGACCACTCTTGAAAGCCAATAGTTCCGATAATCCCCTCTTGCCCTTGCACTTCAATACCCCATTTAATGCCTCGTTTTTCCTTGAAATTATTAGCAAAATTTTGGATGATCTGATTCACTTGTTCTATGCTTGTTAATGGCTTTTGTCCATAATGGCGTAAAACGTCTGGATTAGAGAAGCAGTTTAATATCGCTTGCGCATCTTTATCTGTCAATTCTCTTAACACTAAACGATCAGTATTTAATATTGGAAACATTTCTTCACGCTACTTTCGAAAATAGTATTTTTACCATTCTATAACAATAGCTTTATATTTACATTAATTATTTTATTTTGTAGTGCATAATCGAAATTCACTAAGTATTAACTTCTTTAAATAACAACAGCCAAGTCTTCCTTCTAAATCGTTAATTTACAAAAATTTCGTCACTCAAATATGGTAATGTCATATTAATATGTACATTTAATGTTATCTTACCTAAAATAGTAAATAGATGTTAATAGGAAGGTGTGTATTAAGATTGCGCAATTGCCCAAATTGCTTGGCAAATAACTCTTTTAAAAAAATAATTGAAGATGGTTTAATTCTATATAAATGTGAGTATTGCAATACAATTAACGAAGAGGTAAATGAAGAGATTGTTTATCAAAATTCAACTTTTGTGACAGAAAGAGCATCTGATGTTGAAGAAGCACCAGTTTATAATGAACATAATGCAAAATTATTTAAAGTAATTTTAGCTTATATATTTATTTTAGGATTATTCGTTATTATACCCATAGTAATAGAAGGTAACTCTCGTAGTTTTCATCTGGAGAAATTTCTAGATGATTTATATGAAATTTTTAATATTGGAAACAAATAAATGAAAGGAATAGCATGCATATAAAAATGCAATTTCTACTATAAAATTAAAAATAGTTATGCTATTGATGTAGAAAATTTTGTTGAATACGAAACAGTGATTTCCCACGTTTGTTCAAATAAATAAAGCACCTCACTCAAAGTGAGATGCTTTCTATTTATTGCGGTACTACTTCAGATATTTTTTCAAAGTCTAGAAGATATCCACCGATTTTCGCTTTTTCTAACTCTTCTTTATATTCTTCTTTACGCTCATTAAGTCTGTCATCAAGTGTGTTTTGATAGGCCGGAAATAGATTGTAATCTACTGGTTTCCCCATAAGTTCACCTCTTATTTTATATTTTTTATTTATTATATGCTATATTGATATTTTCTGACAATCATGAATGGTAAATTTGATTATTAAGTTCGACAATATTGCAAGAACATAGGCTTATTATACAACACCTACATTATACTATTTTCCTATCAAATGTATTTATTCATTTAAGTGACTCATATACTATATCGCTTCGAGTTTTAATTAATGGAGTTTGTTGAAGGCTTTTAATTATATAAAACAAGCGGAAACATCCTTTAATTATTTTAATTAGAAAGAATGAATTTATTAGGAAGAAGCTAAGAGGATATTTTTAACAAAAACTTTTATTTTTTATCTAGTTTACAGGCTAATAGCTAGCTATCATAACTATTTCGACATAGTAATAGTAGTGTAAAGCTAATTTAGCTTTGCACCTCCTGATTTGTTGGTTAGGGTCACTCTGGTCCAGTGACCCTATTTAATTTATTAAAACAAATTTACAAGAAAGTAGTGGAGTTACAATATGGAATTTTGGTTAAACATTCAAACACTAATATGGTTATTTCCTATTTTTTTCATTGTTCACGATTTTGAAGAGATTATAACGGTTGAAAAATGGTTACATAACAATAAAAACAAGTTATATAAACGATTGCCATCAAAATTAGCTGATCGAATAGTAAAACAATTTTCAATGACTACAGCTCAATTTGCTGTAGCAGTCATCATTGTTTTTTTATTTGTAAGTGGAGCCACAATTGCTGCTAATCTATATTTATACAATGGCTTAACGATGAACCTTTATTTTTTCATCGTAGTTTCATCAGTATTTTTTATCCATGCATTTACACACATTGGGCAAACAATCCTTTTTCGCTCTATTACCCCTGGTACTGTTACATCGGTAATTATTATTATTCCATACAGCGTTCTTTTATATAGATCGTTGTTTTTTCAAGGAATCATTACTTGGAAAATGATTTTGATTAGTTTACCTTTTGGGCTTTTATTTTTCCCTATAGTTTTAACAGCTCACTGGATAGGTAGAAAGGTTATTTAAATTTTCAACTTATGCAAAGTAGTTACTCACTTTCTTTTTACCTTTTACTCCGATCGCTTGTACTTAGAATCTAGTAATCCCATTCTTTCAGGAACTGTAAGCGTCAACTAAACAGGACACAGCTGTTATTCTGTAGCATATTTAATGAATTTGTCTATTTTACATATTTCAAATGCTTTTTGACAAATGCAATAATGTATTGCACTTCCTCTTCCGTCATTTCTACTAAGCTACAAACTCTTCGTAGTTTGGCAGGTGACTTTAATTGTTCTCGCACTTTATCAATTAGCATGTATTTACACTTACGTGGATTCACATAGTCTCTTATTCGCTTATAGCGTAAGTATGCATAACGAGCAAATGCATTTAGCATCTCTCTCTCGTAACCTTCTCGTTCTAAGTTCATAACAGCTGCATCTATCTCTTCAGTTTCAAATATCCAGGAACCGTCAGTCAATTGCATAGTACCACCTCTTCCTTATAAGCTTGAGTAGGCTTGTTGATGTAAAAAATTAGGGCATCATCATAAAGCAGTTTTTTGGCAACTCCTCTTTCGTCATCAATGTCCCCCGATTTAAATAAATAACCTTTTCGGATTTTCTACATCATCAACTTTCCTTCTTCTATAATCATTAAATGCATTACAAAAAGCCACACCTAGTTAGATGTGACTCTTTTTTTATTTTTATCAATATTTACTTGTCCATCATGCATTTTTCACTAATCTATTATTTAAAAGTAAATTGCCATAATGGTGTCAAGATAACCTCAATGTCACTGATTTGAGGAATTATTTTCACCACATGTTAAGCTTGAGTCAAATTAATTCTCTCCAAAGGCGGAGAGGTGTTGACTATTATTTCTTTTGCTCTGGTCTTGTTTGGTAATTTGTTATCATTTCCTGTGTGGGTTATCTTTTTTTATTAATATTATTGTGGATTCGCAACTTTATTTTACAGTTACTATTCATCATCCTTTTTATCATCGTTATCCTTTTTTAACTGTGCAAAAGCATTAGCTAAAAACTTCGGAACACGAATTCCTAACTTACCTAAGTTTTCGATGATGCTAATGCCTTCCATTCCTATTAAAAATAAAATCATAGCATTTCGCATAAAATCTCCGCTTTCTGTAGCATTGTCCAATTGCACAGCTGCTATGACCATTAAAATCATGGCTGTTTTTTTCAAAAGCCCTTTAAACGTTTTACGAGAATCAATATCTTTTATTATCCAACCAACCATTACTCCTAATGTCAAATCGATAGCCATTAAGATTGTTAAAGATGTTACCAATTCATCTACACCGCCAATTAGATATGCAATTAATGCAGTCATACCACCTACCAACGATGACCAAAGCGTATTTGTTTCCAGAATATCACCTACTTCCCCATTATTTAAAACCCACACAGGTGATAGCTGAAGGCACAAAACATACTTTATTTTTCATAAAGTACATCGTTTGATTTCGTCAATAACAGCCTCCATTTCTAGCATATTCAATTGCGTAATCGATGAACGTTAACAAAAATACAGAAAAAACGAACATAAAAAAATATTTTATGATTAGTAATCTATCTTGTAAAAATCTCTCCGCTTCTATCCACTAGCGATTTCTCCTCCCTCATTTTATATTTAAAGCACTTACTACACGAGAAAACACAAACTATATATTAAAACTTTCTAATGTTGTAAAATATTAGAATAACTTAAAATAAACGTAATGGAGGCATTACAGTGCAAATAAAAATCGCTACATTAAATGAAATTGATGAAATTGAATGCTTATATCAAGAGCTATTTACTGAAATGTCCAACTTACAACCGAAGTATATAAAACCTGCAAAACAAGATGTGACATTTGTACAGAATACGATTAATAATAAAGATTCAGATATTTTAATAGCGGATATAGATAACCGAACAGTTGGCTTCTTGCTAATACAAGAAACTACGACTCCTCCATATTCATGTATAGTTGAACATAAATACGCATTTATCGTAGATATTATTGTTGGAAGCCACTATCAAAATCAAGGTATCGGTTCTACTTTGCTATCTGAAGCGAAAAAATGGGCAAAAAATCGGCAGTTAGATTACTTGGAGTTGAACGTTTTAACGGAAAATATAGGTGCAATTACTTTATACGAAAAACAAGGATTTCAAGATATGAACCATACAATGCGTTTGGAATTAGCGTAGCTTAGGATCTTACAGTTTACCATCAACGATTTATATTGTAACGCTGTAATTTCATTGTAGACGCAAGCTATACATGAACATCATTTATTTGCGAATAAAACAATATGCAATACAACTGAAGGCGAGTACTCTATACAGTTGTCCACTCTGCATAGCAATTCTATGCCATAATAAAAATGTGTGTTATAATACTTGTACTGACAAACCAAAATGGTAACCAATATTGAGCTGTAGCTTCTTTCTGAGCTACAGCTTTTTTTATTAGGCAAATCTTTTTTTACCTATTCAATACCAAATTTTATTGTATTACTAAAAACATTTCTAAAACAGACTATGAAAATTGGGATAAATACCCCTCCGCATTTCTACAATGAACATATTATAAATTGAAGGAAGGAGGAATGTTTCATGGGATACTACGGAAATGCAGGTAATTGGAACAATAATTTTTATGGTGGATATAGCATGGGCGGTAGTTACGGTGGTGGCTGTAACTATGGCGGTGGTTGTAACTCCGGTGACAATTACTACGGCGGCGGCAACGGCAACGGATCAGCTTTCGCGTTAATTGTTGTTCTCTTTATTCTTTTAATTATTGTCGGTACTGCGTTCATAAATTACTGACATTCAAAGTAAAGTAATGGAATGTGTGTTACCGTTTTAAACTCCTATTAACTCCAAGGGTCACTTCCCCCAAGTGACCCTTTTTATTTGTTCTTTTTTAGATGATAAAGGAAATGAATGCGTAGCTTTATAATTGCATTGGTTGCTTATCAAAATTTCTTTACTCATTTGCGAATGCGCTTTTCACTAAAACAACATTGGACAAGTATAGCATCATGCATATTCGTAAATAGTAATAATGGTGTGTCATTACGCCAATTAACTACGATGGAGGGATTGTTGATGAATAACATTCGAGAAGGTTTAATCCCAACTATTTTAGGTTCTGCTGTTACGGCTGCCGGCTATGCCTTAAAGCAAAAAAGTGGCTCTAACAAAATGATTGCAAACACAGTCTTTGGATTTGGTTTAGCACATATCGTGTTAGGAGCAATAGACCTTGTAGAACATCGTCGTTAGTAATTGGAGAGCACATTTTTGTGCTCTTCTTTATTTTTAGACATTCGAATGCCTAATTCTCTGCCCGATATTGATTGTGGTTAGGTTTGAATACATAATCTTGGGCGTTTCTAACAACAGCAAAATTATCAACATTATAATGACCGTGCAGCGTTTCATTGTGATGCGCAATAATTTGCTCTGCGGAAAGTGACTTTGAATCAGTTGTTGAATGACCATCTGCAACTAGAGTGACATCGAACGTTAGCACTGTAGCTGCCCTCACTGCTGTATCGATACAATGTTCTGTTTTACAGCCCATTATGACTAAATGATCCACTTTCTTATCTTTTAAATATTGAAGCAAGTCAGTTTGATAAAAAGCATTCGTCGCTTTTTTATCTATAAATATTGCTCTATTTGTTGGAATCTTAATTTCATTATGAACTTGAAACCCAGCCCCCTGTCCATTTGCAACATCTTTATCTCTAACAAAGATAATAAAAGCATTCTCTGTTAATGCTTCTTGAATAACGAAATTAATATTTTCAATTAATCTATCTTTCTTAAACACTTCTTGTTCTTCGTTATTACCATCAATTAATTCTTGTTGAGCATCGATAACTACTAAAGCTTGCTTCATTTATTTTCCCTCTTCCCTATAAAAAATTTTTATTTATTCCATTAATTACTATAATATATAATAATCACGCTTGAACAGTAAAACCTCGAAAAGTAGTCACTTGTATAGTGACACTAATCGAGGTGTTCGTTTTAGTTCTTACAATTTCGGAACTATATCTTTTATTTATTTTCTTCCAATTTTCTATTTGCCTTTTGCACTTCAAGTAATTCAGATACCGTGACAAATTTGTATCCTTGCTTTTCAAGTTCAGGTAGTATTTTTTCTAAAGCTTTAACGGTTTGTCCCCGATCTCCTCCGCCATCATGAAAAAGAACGATGTTTCCTTCTTTAGCTCCTTTTAATACAGTATTTACAATTTTATTAACGCCAGGACTTTTCCAATCCATTGTATCTTGATGCCAAGACCACATTACAACTTTATATCCTTCTTTTGTAACAGCTTCGATCATTCCATCTGTATATTGTCCTTCTACAGGACGGAATAAAGTCGGCGTATATCCAGTAATACCGTATATCGTATCGTGTGTTTGTTTAATTTCCTTAAGTAAATTCGGAACAGTCGTTCTTAACGGATGAGTATAAGTGTGAATGGCTAATTCATGCCCATCTTCATACATTCGTTGAACAACTTCTGAGTTCTTTTCTGCATTTTCTCCTACGATAAAAAATGTTGATTTTGCCTGATATTTAGCTAATATATCTAATATCTCTGGCGTGTATTTTTTATGAGGACCATCATCAAAGGTCAACGCTATAATTTTTTCATTCGTTTTAATTTCCCATAATATTTGCCCTGCTTCTTCATAATACTTCCTTCCTTTATCTGCAGAGAAACTTTTGCTCACAAAAAAAACAGATACCACCAAAATGCAAATAGGCATGATTAACAGCATAAACTTCTTCAAAAATCTTCACTTCCCAGAGAAAAATATTTAGTACTTTATTATTTGTTGATTTCTTTAAAAAATGCTTTTTAATTAGAATTATTAGCTGTCATATGAAGTATAAAATTACGACAACTGTGCAATAATAAAATTAAAGCCATGAATCTCCCTAAACAACATTTTTCTTTTAAGCTGTAGCATTGTACTTTTTGCTACAGCCTTTTTCTGTTTGAAAAGCGCATGATCTAGATAAAGATGCAACGATTAATTTCTAAAATGACAAAATACCTCGAGAGCTTAACTCTCGAGGCATTTTTTCCCTTTTATACTCATTCTTTTATTTTCACTTTTGAAATTGTGATGCCATCACCAATTGGAATAAGGATCGATTCTAATTGTGGGTGATTAGCCACTGTTTCATTAAATTTCTTCATAATTTCTGTATAACGTTTATTTTTTGCATTCGGATCTGCTACACTGCCACCAGCAAGTACGTTATCTGTAACGATTAATGCCCCCTCTTCTGCAAGAGAAAGACAATAGTTCAAGTAGTTTTCATAATTATCTTTATCTGCATCAATAAAGAAAAAGTCAAATCGTTTTTTATCTTCTGCTAATGTTGCGAGACTTTGTAAAGCTGGTCCAGTCATATAGCTCACTTGCTGACTAAATCCTGCTTTAGATAAGTTACTCGCTGCTAACGTTGCATATTTTTCTTCTAATTCAAGGGAAGTTAAATTCCCTGCACTACCAAAGCCCCTAGCTAGACATATTCCACTATACCCTCCAAGTGCACCTATTTCTAATATTTTTTTTGCACCGGAGATGGATACAAGCATTGATAAAAATTTACCGGAAGAGGGTGAAACTGAGATTGACGGCATGCCATTTTCTTCAATAGATGAAAGAACATCCTCCAATAGCGGATCTTGATGATAAAAAGTTGAATCGATGTAGTGATTAATTTGTTTCATTTATCTCTTTACCTTCCACCTCATTCGGCATAGATTCTTTATTTTCAATATTTTCCTCTTCACTAATCATATCCATTGTTTCATTTTCTTGAATTTCAAATAATTGGATAAATTCATTAATGACCATATCCATTGCTTTTAATTCTCCAACTAAAATTTGTTGAATTGATTGATACTCAGGTTGTTCTAATTGCTGTTTAATCGTTGCACGCTTTACATTCATTGTCTCTAAAAAGGCTATAGCTCTGCCTCGACGGAATGTTTTCGGTCCTCGATGATGCGAAGAACTATCCTTTCCTCTGTATCGCTCACCACGATGATGTCCTTCTCTTTTATACTCTTTAAATTCTTCTCTTCTCATTTTATATCCTCCTTGTGTATACAAACGTATACATTTAATAACAACTTCATTGTATACATTTGTATACATATTGTCAACGATATACTTCCTCCACAAATTTAAGCCTTTTCAACAGGGAAAAACTCTTTAATTTATCTGTTGCTAGAGTAAAAATATAATAAGGGATAAAATATTTGTATTTTTATAGTTTTCAGGCGGACGGCTAGTCAAAAATAGCTTGCATAGCATATGAATAGTAATGTCAAGCATAATCAGCTTTTACAAAAAACTCTCCTGTTTTGGGGCTACTTTCTATCGAAGGTAGCCTTTTTTATTTAACTTTTTAAATGTTAGTCAACTAATTTTGTAAAAAAACACACTAGCTTTAACAAATTATTGTTAAAACTAGTGTGTTTTAAATTTATACAGCCGCTTAAAAAACATCATATTTTTCTTTTAGTAAGCTATGCCTACCCGAGATTTCACAAATTTTGTACATTGAATTTGTTGGTAGGTAAATTCCGCAGTATCAGCTACTGAGATTTCAGTTCCACCCTCAGGTAAGAAATCTCGTTCTACGCGATAATTACCAGTATAATGTCCATCGGGTAAATATGTAGGGCAAACAATCGTCCATTCCATATCAGATTGTTCTAATATCTTCAATACATTGTGGTGTTCTTGGGCTGCTCTTGTTGTCTTTCTTTTCGATTCACTGGATTGATATCGTAGTAAACTAGGCGTTAGACGGCTTTGTAATATTCCTGCTGTTCCAACAGTAATGATTCGATATAAATTTCTCTTTTTCATCTCTTGTATAATTAGAGGTAAACTTTCTGTCAATGTTTTTGTACCATCAGTATTTAGTGCACTAATGACAACATCTGCATTAGCCATAACAGATGCAATATCTTCAATGTTTAAGACATTCCCTTGCTTAACATGTAAATTTTCATCGGTTATGTTCATTTTACTTGGCGTACGAACTAATGCTATTACGTGATGGCCTTCTTTTAATGCCAATGAAACAATGTGACTACCTACACGACCGGTAGCCCCAAAAACTAATATATTCAATATAATCACCTCTTTCCTAGCGATTATAGCATAGATCGTTTTGATTTATTTTCGCATAACAATGGGCACATCTCTAAGAGTGTGCCCAGTTGTTTACTATTCGATATAGGATGTTGCGATCGCTTGAGCTAACGTAGTGCCACCATCAATATTTTCATAATTATATGGACCTAATGGTAACCCCCAAATTTCAACAAAATCTCCCTCAAGGAATTCTGTTGAATGATAACCAATTGCAAATATAGCATTAAAATCCATATCTTCAATTAGAATGATTGATACAGGTGTTCCATCATCTAATGTCTCCTCTTGAATCTGAATGATATCGCCTGCAAAAGTTACCATTTGCTCTAAATACGGCTTTACATTTTTATTTAAATGCTTGGAAGTGATTTTATCATCTGCAAGCTTTTTCGTCTTTTGAATTGCATCTTTTGATAATGCAGGGAACAAATCTGCATTTGTTGAAATAAAATTATATGATTGCTTATCCAATGTTAATTGTTCTTCTGTAAGACTAGGAATATCTTCTAAATAGTTTCTAGCATAATTAACCGTTACAACCGGAGCAGCTGCTTCTTGTTCTATTTCATCCTTTTTAGCTTCGTCTTTGATTTCAGATTCTTTTTCAGGTGATGATTCTTCCTTCTTTGTTTCACTCGATGGTAAAGAGGTGTTACCGCTCTTACTTACTTCATTTCCACATGCTGCTGCCATAATTGCTACTAAAGATAGTACAGCCATTAATACAAACTTCTTCATCACTAAATCCTCCCAATATTTCTTTTAACATACTTAATATACCAATAAAGGGAAGTATAAACTATAATAATTTTACAATATTTTTCAAATTAAGATAGTTACAACTATCTATTTTGTCTTTTAGGATTAGACCGTCTTGCATATACAAAAAAATTCAATCTATATTTGTAAGTTGAACATCTACAATAAACAAATTAAAGTTATTTTTTTCGGCAATACCAGTTACTATTTTTTGAATTTTACTTTCTGTGCTACTATCTAATTTCTCTAAATCATGTAAATGTATAGTAATGATTTGATTGTCCGAAGAGTCAATTAAATATTCAATCGTACTATCAGGTTGATAGCCTTCAGCGCGTAACGCCATAATTATTTTTTTTGTTAATTGAGTACTTTGTAATTTTTGTGCTATGTCCTCAGCATTTGTTTGTGAAGAATTATATTGAGTAATTTGGACAGTTGAAGGCATTTGATTTTTTATATAAATTGCTAATAAGACGATCAAAACAATCATTATAAAAAAAAGGCCTCTTTTTAGTCTTTTATGCACCCTCTCTAGCTCTCCTTTATCAATAAAATACGAAACCTTAAAGAAATCGCTTTTAAAGAAGAAATTTGATATATGAGGAATTAGCGGTCGTAGTAGTTATATGAAGTTAATTACTGAGGTATAACTTCATACTTCGTTCTCGTTTTGGTTTGTGTTAATGGAGCATACTTATCACCCATTTATTTTTGGACTATGTTATCTAACCTATTTTTTTATACCATCTATTTCTTTTAGGTATACATACCAATTTATTTTTTTGAAATAACATTTAATTTTAAATCTATTTGATGGACATTTTACCAAGTCAATTGCATTTCAATTCATAGTATATAAATGTAACGCTGGCGCTGCATTACACAACAAACTAACAAAAGGGAGATAATAGAATGGAAGATAATAGATATTTCAAACATATGAATTGGGATTATAGCACATTTGAAAAGAAATGTTGCTGTGGTAAACATGACCAAGAACATAAGGAGAAAGCATGCTGTCATAAATATGATGAATGGAAACATAAGCAGCATCGTTGTGATTGTAAAGAAGAGAAACATTGTTGGAAAGAAGAAAAAGATGAATGCAAAGATGATCACCATCACTGTAAAGGCTGTATTTGTCATTTATTAAAATGCTTTGAGTTAGGAACTCCAGTTGATGTTTATTTATCTGGTGGGGGTAGCTTCCTTGGAGTTGTATTTTTAAAATTAGATAACAGAAATTGCTGTGCATATTTTGTTGAAAATGGAGCAGCATTCGAACCAATTATTATCGATTGCGAGAAAATTGACGCAATTAGACGTATTGCAACTGTGTAATCATAAACTAGCGATCAACTAACTCTTAATAAGCATCTGCTTGCAATCTAAAATACTTTTCAGTCTGCTCAGACAATGTCTGCTGCGTTAACCAATCATTAATTTATCCATTATTGTCAAGCAGATGCTTTCTATATAAACCATTGACCATTTAATTTCATTACAGTTGCAAAGCTCCGTTATCCATTTACTATTACTTTTACAATTGGTTCTAGCTTTCCTATAAATACATCTCCTAAATAGTCTACATCAATTACAACTGCACGCGGTTCAAAACGTTGGATACTGTCAATAATACGTGCGGTATTCCGTCTCTTTGCTATTTGAAAGGGTACTTCCATCTCCTTTTTCTTATCTCTCACCCTTTTTTCTGGGTAAGACATGACAAATGTAGATAAAATATACGCTACATTTTGCAATACTTCATCAACACCAGTTGCACAAAAATCAATATTGCTCGTAGCAGTAACTTGATGTGTCATCCTATCAACCTTTCTACAATAATCCAATTTATTTTCATGTTGCGTATATGGATAGTATCATCCCTTTTTCTAATACTGATGCTTGAAGTTTCACTAGGTTCAAAGCAACACTTAGTTATGTATGCCAAAACGGCAAAGTATATGATTAGCTACAATATGCATAGTCTGTCATTTATATTTGTTTAAACGTACCTTATCTTGTTAATGCATAATAAATTACATATAACCAACTAAAACAACCGTGTATAATAGCCCAAATTATTGAATGATTGATACTCCATGAAATTGTAATGGCTAGAACTGAGCCAAACCCTATTCCACTTTTTACAACTGATTTATTCTCCATTTTATACACCTTCCTCTTCGTGTGTAAAAAACGATTAACTTTTATTTTCATTTCTCCCCTTAATTTTCATTTACTTTCTCATATCATCAGGTTGATTGCTCATGTTTACCATGTTGGTACATAAATCATTCTATGTTTTGTAAGGCATAGCCATCCTATATTCGCATATAAATTTCTAATTTTACTTATACGGGTGATACCCCTTATACGCCTCTCACTTAATCTTTATTACCCCATTATCAATTATTTAACACTTCTTATTACTTAAATGCTGTTTTGCATGTAATAGAATGGGTATGTTTAATACAGCGAATGTTTATGTCTAAATGTCTGTGGTCATAATTAGGTAAAGGAAGTGATTGATTGAAAATGTTATTGGTAGTATCAAGCATAATTGTTCCTTTCGTGATGCTATTACTACAAAAGAAAAGCAAAATCGTACGCCTTTTGTTTAACGTTCTAGCAGTTTTTGCTATGCTCGTATTTGGAGGCATTGCATCTACCTCCATCTACCAAATCATTGTGGATAATGCAGTATTTATGACAACAATCCATGCCATTTTTTTAAATCCATTATTTTTAGTATCGGGTGCTTACATTGGCGTCTTCATTATTTACAGGCTGATGCTTTTAACATGGCATGAAAATAACATTAACCATCTTACATGAACATTTCTCTGTATAGCGGATGTTTCTACAGCACAAAAAAAAGAGGCACTCCCGAAGGATGCCTCTTTTGCAATTGCAATTATTAATTAAAGTTTAACGATGTTTTTAGCTTGTGGTCCGCGGTTACCGTCTTCCACTTCAAATTCAACTTTTTGACCTTCGTCAAGTGATTTGAAACCTTCACCTTGAATCGCTGAGAAGTGAGCGAATACGTCTGCTTCACCTTCAACTTCGATAAATCCAAAACCTTTTTCTGCGTTAAACCATTTAACTGTACCTTGTTTCATATACGAAACCTCCAAAAAAATAAATTAATAAACAATTTCTTCAAAAAAAAATTCACCTATTATAAAAAGTACCGAAAAACACGATTACTTTTTGTAATAGGTGAATTCAATATTTTAAATCAAGAAATCTTTTTATTAATTTTATTATATACGAAAACATACCAATTGTCTAGCTGTATTTCGTTATTTTTTTAAAGCAGACGAGCAATACACCTTCATTTAAGTCACTTTTCAAGTGCCATACTTCAGCTTTATAGTTGTTTTTGAAGGCGCTTTCTTCTAGGACGATGATACACGCTTTTTTCTTTTACTAACACTCTGCAATTGTTTGACGACAACCGCAATCAACAATATGATCATTGACCATACCTACTGCTTGCATAAATGAATAACAAATTGTACTTCCAACGAATTTAAAACCATCTTTTTTTAACTGTTTGCTCATTCGTTCACTTAGCTCTGTTGTCGCGGGTACTTCAGCTATAGTTGCCCAATTGTTGACAATAGGCTGATGATCGACAAAGGACCATATGTAATCAGAAAATGATTTATGTTGTTGTTGTATTTTCAAAAAAGCTTGCGCGTTCGTTACGACACTGGCTATTTTAAGTTTATTGCGAACGATACGCTGATCTTCTTTAAGCTCAGCTAACTTATCTTCTGTATATGTGACGATTATGGAGGCATCAAATTTGTCAAAAGCCTCACGGTAGCCCTCTCTTTTTTGTAAAATCGTCCACCAGCTAAGTCCAGCCTGTGCTCCTTCTAGACAAAGCATCTCAAATAAGTGTTGATCGTCATAAACTGGTACCCCCCATTCCTTGTCATGATAATCTACATATAAAGGCTCGTCTAACTTCACCCATTCACATCTTTTCATCTATTCAACCTCCATATTAATTTTTTCGGTTACTTGGTGCCTACTATATAGAGCCAGCCATTTTTTGTATGTTCTTGTATGTTCACCGATTGAAAACCTACACTGTCGAATAGCTGCCTTAGCTCTATATTGGTTTTATAGTCCTTCCTATGATAATTGATTTTGTATATTTCTGAAATGATAATAAACTGACCACCTTGTTTTAAAACCCTAAATACTTCTTTAACATCGTTTGCTAAATCTCCCCAAAAATAATGTGTTTGGCATGCTGTTATTTTATCAAAAAAAGCTTCTGGATATGGGATATTAGAAACACTTGCCTGTTTTACAGTTACTTTACCACTAGCTACATCTAACTGATTTACTTTCATAGTATTTCTTATCGCTTGTTCAGAAAAGTCGATTCCATAAATCTTTCCTTTGCGATTGATTTTGGATAATGCTTGGATCGTTCTTCCACCACCACATCCAATATCTAAAACAACATCTCCATTTTGAATTGCACCACTCTGGATTAACCAATTATTTATTCCACTATGAGCTACATTCATAATATGTAGCATTACTGAGCCTATTAACCCTCTTGGACGCTTCGCCTGTTCAATAAGTCTTTGTAAAATAGTCAATCTAAGTAAGCTCCTTTACTACGAAAGTTTTCCAACGACTTGACTAGTATCATTTATTTGTGAATTTGCGTGTAAATTAAAAAGAAATTGTCTAAGAAATGATTCATTTTTAATATAAATGATAGGTGTCTCTACGTTAAATAAGGAAATTAATTCTATCTAACAATAGTCCAATTTGATTCTTTGACACAGACATTTACGATTGTTATTGAAAATAATCGTTTTGCATACCGAGCAAGAGCAAGGCGGTTTTCATTATCATCTCCATCCCATATATGTTTTCCTTAATATCTTTTACGTTTATCCATCATTAAAGTTTCAATATTTTCCATTTCTAAAAAAAGAAAAAATCACAGTTTTATACCACTGTGATTTTTTTTACTTAATATATATATGAGTTCACTTAATATTGACAAATTGTTCTAGGGATTTGTCAGGACATTTTTTGCATTCCTTCGACAAAATCACACTGCATTAATTTAAATATGTATTGTTTGAAGTATTTCGTTCGCGCTCATCTATTACTAGATGGATAATAAATGCTAGCTGTTGCTCAATTAACAGATTATTTTGATGAAATATATCAGCTATTGCACTTTTTTGGTTATCTGCCAATTCAACCTTCTTAAGCATCAACATAATTTCTTCTTTCGAAAGCCCAAACATCTTTTCTCACCCCATTTCATATTCCAAAAATAATTCACTATTCCAAAAACATTATCCAAAGTTCTAGTACAGAAGACAAGCATTATTATTAATGAACCATTTTTACTAATTATAGGATATAACACACGAATTAATCAATCTAAAAACTAAATTTTCTAATAACACATTCTTCTATTATTGCACTCATTATTATATTGTATATAATATTACAAATACTTTATTCTTCAATTCCAATAAATTAACAAGGTTTTCTAACATAATACTCCATTGAGCAATAACAATGGAACATTTTTCACACTTTAAAAAGAAATTTTTTTATGTCGAAATCCAGTAATCTTTGTCAATATTTTGCATGAATTAAAAGTAATCTTCAAGTATTTACACTCGTACCGTCGAAATAATAAAAGTGTTTTCTTCTTTTGTATTTTTAAAAGCTATAATAATCTATATTGCTCTATATGAAGGACTATTTTTATAGCTAAACTTAGTGGGATTCACATAAAAAAAGTAATTTCAAAATTTCGAAACTACTTGTGTTACACTTTTTTCATTGTTCCCCCTTGCTAATGTTGGATGTACTGTACTTCTCAACGAGCCGCTGTATGTTTTCAGTCGTTACGGGCTGTAAATTTGGACGTGTGATTTTTGAGGAGCTATCTTTTTGACATTTGCCGTCGTTAAATTGCCCACGTATATATAGCTGGCTTTGTTCCTGAACAATTGCTGCTGTTTTGACATGAGGTAAACTTATGTTGACGATTTCAAGAAGGGATTGATTGGTCATTGCTAAAAATGTTCGTTCGGTTTCATCGATTGCGCAATTTTGGATGCGTCCCATTGACTTATCAGACCAAAAAATTGAATAAGGGCTTTGCTGACAGTGCAAAAATTGACTGTCTACCACTTCAACAATTGCATCAATACATGTAATACCATTACCTATAATGTGTTTAAAAGTACAATTATTCGCAAAAAGACGTGCATTATTTATATAAATATGATGGCTTTCAAAATTCTGTATGTGTGAATTTTTCAGTGTAATCTTCGCATGGTCATTGCCATAAATTCCGCCCGTCTGTCCAGAATGTATAATGCATTGATCGGCTACAAGTCCACTTGCGTCTACAATCACATGAAATTGTGTATGGTGATGTATATCACATTCCGTCATTATGACATCAGCTTCGTTAAAAATAGTGACACCTGTTGTACTACCTTTTCTCACATGACATTTTCGAACCTCAGCTTTACTATTTTCAATAAACAACTGTGGCTTTACATGTTCAAATAACAGACAATCATAGATGATAGCTTTTGATTTTTCACCTATATAAAATCCGTTACTTTGACCATTTGCAATGATACTATCTGTCGCAACAATTTCACTTTCATGGACAACTACATTTGTTCCTATATGATGTTTTATCTCACAATGATCCATTGTTAATTTAGAACCACTAAATACTTGAATTCCTAGATCTTTTCCTCCATGAATTACTGTATTTATCATATTAATTGTGCATGAAGCTGCAACAATTTGTGTTTTTTCGTGCCCGTGAATTTCACAATCCTCTATCGACATTTTGACATTCCGTATGGCAAAGATTCCATTCGTCGCACCCTCTAACAACAAACATTTTGTCATTGAAATTTCACTATTTTGCACGATGATTTGTGCCTTGGCATGTTGTTGTATCGAAGACTCCGAAAGCATTACGCTAGACCCATTATCAATTCGCAGTCCAAATTGATTGGAAGGGCTTGCTATAATATCGACATTTTTCATCATTAGACTTCCAAAGTTAACTGTTACTTGCGTACTTACCATTTGTTGCTCAATTACGCAGTTTTCAAGCTGTAAATCACCTTTAATATAAATCCCCTGTCCCTGACTAAAACGAAGATTCCGCATTTCTACATGTGTTTGATAGCGAATAAATACGCCGCCTTTAATCGTGACATCGCCCTTACCATAAAGTGTTAACCTTTTTGAAACCTCAATACTTTCTTCGTAAATGCCATCTCTTATTTCTATAAAGTCACCTACTTTAGCATCCTCTAGCGCCTGGTTAATACTTTGATAACGGTGCATTAAACTTTTTTTTACAACAAGCGTTGCCATCCACTTACCACCTATCTTTTACGATTTTCCTTAGCTCACTACCTTTAATCAATCCTTTACATCCTATTTATATACCCATTGAACTTCCTGTTATACAATTTTGTACAAATAATTTACAATTCACTTAGTAGTGCCTAATGGATCCTATTAATTTCATAAGAAGTAGTTACTGAATTAACCGATATTTCTAATGCTTCAAAAGTAAATTTTAAAAATTAAAAACCAGCAATAATGCGATTAATTCGCTTATTACTGGTTTTTCACTCAATTATTTTTTTCGTTTAATGAAGAAAATTGCTATGATTACTGCAACTAATGCAATGATTGCAACAATCCATATCGTGCTTGAGCTTGTTGAAGTTGTGTCATTTCCTTCGTTCTTTTTCAGTTCTTCACGTGGTGTTGCAGTTCCTTCATACTTATCTGTTGTATCTTGGGTTGTTTGTTGTGTAGTCGAAGCAATTTGAATATATTGTAATGTCGGTGTATTTGATGACTGTTCTTCTTCATGTCCATGATGGTGACCACCGCTCGTCGTCAAAATAGATTTTTCTAAGTTCTGACCAATCCAGCTTTGAGGGTCTGTTGAATCAGCAAAAATACGAGGATGACCTGATAGCATATACGTTTTGCCTTCAATGATAACGCCCATGTTATCTCCTGTTACGACATCTTCAATTGTTCCAGTTGGGCCATAAGAAAAACCACCCATTTGAAGTAAAGTATGGCCACCCATATCCATATCTAAGTTTTCAGATAAAAAGGTAATATACTCCTCTTTTGTCAACGTTGCATCTGGTTTTTCAAATTCATATTTATTATGCAATAATGCTGTATTAATTTCTTTATATGTAATGTCTCCTTCTAACGAAGATACATATTCTTCATTTTTCGCTGCTTGGGCAAGTTCTTCCACCGTTGAACCTTCAAGACCGAAAAATGCTCCTATCCAGGCTGCAAAATCTTTACGGGATAAGTTTTCAGATGGGTTCAATGCCATGTCGACACCGTTATAACCAATAAGCCCCATACTTTGAAGGACCATGATTTCTTCTATATTCGCTGAAGTTGCAGAAACATCTGTATAAAGCATACTTTTATCCATCGTATGCGCAGAGGCTACTGCAGGCGCCATAAGAAGTGCACTCATTAATAATAATAGTATATATTTTCTCAATTTTACTCCACCTTCCATTACAATAGTATATCGTCTAATTGTGATGAAAGTATGAAATCAGATAGGTTTAATAATTTTTATAATTTAAATTTACCAACTAGGTCATTTAAATTTTCTGCCATTACCGCTAAATTACTTGAACTATTTTTAATTTCGTCCATAGAGCTTGCGGCTTGTTCTATCGTCGCAGAAGTTTCTTGAATACCTGCTGCTGATTGCTCTGAAACAGCAGCAATTTCATCAACTGATTTATTAATATCCATCGTACTTTGTACAACCTCTTCTAGCTTAGAAGACATTTGAACGATGCTAGATGACATGGAGTAAACAGCATTTGCAATATCACTAAATGTCTCATTTGTGGAAACGATTTGTGTAGTACCTTTTGCAACCTCTCCATAACCTTTTTCTAATGATGTTGTTACAGTCATTGAATCATCTTGAATTATTTTTATAATATTAGTGATTTCATTAATTGATGCAGATACTTGTTCAGCAAGTTTTCGAACTTCATCCGCTACGACGGCAAAGCCCTTACCATGCTCCCCAGCACGTGCCGCTTCAATTGCAGCGTTTAGTGCCAATAAATTAGTTTGCGCAGCTATTTCTTGAATAACTGCTATAATTTTAGAGATTTCCTGCGTTTGTTTATTTAACTCATCTACCTTTTCAACCGAATCCTTCACAATAAAGTCAATGGTCATCATTTGCTGTGTAGAAGCTTCCATAAGCTCTTTACCCTCTTCTGTTAACCTCATCACGGATTCAGAGAACTGATAGACATCTTTACTACTTTGATTGACATCTGAAACTTTCGTTGAAAAGTCCGTCATACTTGTCGCAACATCAGAAGCATTACTCGCTTGCACTTCTGTTCCACTCGCTATTTCTGCAACCGTATCAACGATTTGCTCTGTACCATCTTTGACCTCTGTAGCTGATTGCATTAGTTCTTCACTATGTGTAGCAACTTCATTTGATACCGATTGAATATGTTTTAACAAATCATTTAAGATTTGAGACATAGTGTTTGTTGCTTCTGTTAATTGCCCTATTTCATCCTTTGTTTTTACAATTAGAGCAGGCTCACTTAAAACACCTTCTGTAATGCGCTGCATGCGTTTAGTAATCAAAATAATTGGTTTAGAAATAAGACGAGCACTAATGAGCGCTGTAATAATTGCAATGACGACTATAAGTATTCCAACGATAATACTTGCAGTTTGCTTCCGTTCCCCCGAAGTAATTAGTGAATCTCCAACTGCATTAATGGATTGTTTACGTTGTTCTGCTAAGCCTTCATATCCTTCACGAATTTCCGTAGCTTTCGTATCCATTGCCGCTAAATTATGTACAGCTAATTCCACATTTCCTTGATCATATACATCAAATACTTCTTTTTGGACATAGCTACTCCATTCTTTCGCCATTTCCGAATACTTGTTAAATTCCGACGATTCCGAAATAGATAATCGTATTTTTTCATTTTTAAGTGCTCTCTCTACGTTTTCACTATAAATATTTTTATATTTTTCATTACCAGACAACACATATCCACGTGCTGCCGCAATCCGTAATCCAATAGTTGATGCTAACTCATAATCTGTAATTAATAATTGTAATTCCTCATTTACAATTTGTTCAGTTGCATTATTACTTTGCGATATTTCGTAAAAATTAAAACTAATATAAAAAACAATTACTGCTACTACAATACTAAATGCAAAAACGATTCTTTTGCCAATAGATTTAAAGTGCATTATTCAATCTCCCCTTTTTTAAAGTCATATTTTAATCCCCTTCACTTTGCTAATGAAATATAATATAAAACTTTTTTAAACCGAAAAAAATCTTTGCTTACAATCAAGAAATTTTAACTCTATTGCACAATATTAGTAATCTACCATTTTTCATTTGTTTTAGGATGATTTTAGAATTTTTCTTATATAAAATTGAATAAATTAGTAGTTTCTTTGTGTTTTTCAGCATCCTTTTTACAAATTATTTTCCCTATTGGATTATAAATGAGGGATAATACTAAGACTTTTCACCCGTTTTCGATGGTATTATAGCTACAAAATAAAATCTCCCATTTCGTTTTCAAAATGAAATGGGAGATTTATGGGTCGTCTTATTTTTGTTCGATCTGATAATCTATACGTAAAAAAGGCAGTCCAAAAATGCGCATCGTATGAACAGCAGATAATGTTGTCTCATTTTTAGCACTAATAGTAAAATGCTCATTTAAAGGCAGTTTAAATACATAGTGTTTCATTGCTAAATAGATGCCTGCATCCCCTCCTCGGGAGCTTGTTATATGTAATTCCCCATCTTTTTCATATACATATAAAATACCTATCATTGTTGAAAAAGGAAGAGGTAATGCAATATTCATATACGTTGTTTGAGCTGTCGTATGTTGTGAATATATGGCCACAAAAGTTGTTTGCTCATCGATTTTTCGAATCCATGCACGTGGGGCATGTCGACCATCTTGTCGTTCATCTACTTTGACAATAATGCCATTCATCTCTACTTGTTTGCTTGTCAAAGGTAAATTAAGCTGCTGCATCCAACGGCTTATGCCTTGATAGATAAACGCTAGTGGTTTAAACCATGCCCTCCATTGTACGGAAGCATTTAGTCGATAACAGTTCGTTTGTTCATAAAAATGAGGAATGACTTGAGGAAGCTTACGCGTATCTACAAAATCTTGAAGTGCATCAACTAAACCTGCATGGGCATCTCCTGTTGTATGTAATTTTCCCCGTATACGACTTACTGGAAAAGTAAATGGTTGATGGGTAGATTTCGGGACTTCCAAGCCCCATGCGATTACGCCGACTAATCCAAACAGCAAGCAATTCACTAAGCCATGAAATGTTAGCATATCAGGTATACTGACAAGAATTATGCCAGTTAAATTACCAAATGCGTAAAGTAAGGACCATAATATTGTCAAACATAATGAACCATATGAAATCCGCAACAAGAGTCCCTGTCTTCTAGGCAAACTTGTCTTCAACGAAAGTGTAAACAGCCAATAGATAGCACCTATGTAAAGCGCAACTGACACAATTTCAATGATTGTTGAAAACGTAATTCCGAGTGCAACAAGCAGTGGTCCTGTCAATAAAATCAAAACGACGATATTGTATCCTTTACTTTTATGTATCCTTCCAAACAAACCAATAGAAATAGCTAATAAACATGCAGAATAATGAAAGTGGATTGCAGTTAACCACGTAATTAACGGCGAAAATCCTGTATCAATCTCCGCAATATAAGCAAAAAACCATAGTCCTCCAATAAATATATATATGAGCCCAATATCTATGGCGATTTCAGCGGTATTCGTAAAACCACGCTGTAAAAATCGTGTCAAACCCTGTAGTGCAATAAACGCTGTATAAAGAACGTACACAACAGCTAAGTAAATTGCTAACTTACTATCTGCTAACCAATGTAATAGTGTTACTGCAAGCATCATCGCAATTATAATTACATGACCTTTTTTATCGAAAGCTACAACCATTTTTAGCATAGCAGGGACTAATACAAGTTGAGCAAATGTAAGCAAAATCAAATAATCAGGTTGCTTACTATACAGGTAGCAGATGATTATGAGTACCCAACCAATTAATAACACAGGACTAAAGAGATTTTTGCGTAAATTCGCCAGCATACATCATTAACCTCCCTAAAAGTGGATTATGAATATATACATGAATTGTAAAAACATTTCTGTTATCATCATAGCCTTCCTCGACGATTACATGCCCTTCTAACATTTTAGGAATTTTACATTCTAGTTTAGACATAACAAAACGCTGTGCGCCAGACCGTATTACTAATTTTCCCTCTCGTGTTACAGAAAATAATAAGTCAGAATAGAAAAGAGCTGGTGAGCCCAAATAATCCTTTACAACTTTTTTGACCGGATCTACCGTCATCCTTGCATCAAAGTGCCTTGTTTTTTTAGTCATCAAAAAAGTTCGTTCCCATTTTACTTCTAGTTCTCCATTGGGCAATTGGCGACAAGTATTACTTATTGTAAATGGGATATGCTTTCCGGATTCGGGAAATAAAAACTTAAACCTTGCAGCAACCATATAAAAAGGACGCATCCATTTTGCACCTGATTCTATGCTATGCATAACACCTTTTGCATAAAAAGTTTGATTTAATGGTAATGCATAGCGTTGTTGCAGTTTCGGATGAAGTTTTTTAAAATCCTCACCTAATAATGTTTGGTAAATAGTCATCCATTTTCCCCTCGCTTTCGTTTACAACTTTTCGCACTAGGTAAATCTTTACTAAGAATAAACCCAACAATGGAGAGTACCCATAATGCGCCATTAAAGGTCACGGGATTAAATGGCGCCATCGCAATATTTGTATTTACAAGTACTGCGCCGAGCGTTAATAATGGAAACAAAATAATTTGTAACCGAAAGAGCATCCGCTTCCCTCTCGGTAATAACCAGCAAAGCGCAAAAATCATTTCTGCAATACCAATACAAAAAACTAGAAAAGTCTCATTATTTAGATTGGCGTCACTTCTCGTTATTGTGGCACCATTCAAAATGGAAAGTGATTCCTTTACCATCATTACTTCTTCAGGATGCTGAATCATCACTTTTGGTACAAGGCCATGGTACAACCAAACAATGCAAAAGGATATACTAATAAGCATTGTTAAAAAGAAGCGAACATATTGGGTACTTGGTTTTTCTCCCTTCTCTAACCATCTTTTTAATACGTCAAAGCTGAGTGCTGTTGCCCACCCCATTAGTGGACGAAACGTTAAATCTAATAGTTTACCAAGTTTCCCATAACGCACCTCATAATCATATTGCGTTAAAAATGTTACGCCTTGCTCTTTAGGGATATACCTCCAGTATCCTTTTCCCTCTGCAATTGGCGATATTTTCTGGGGAGTCCCAAAATGCAAAGAGGAAATTTTCGTACCATCTTTTTTCATATGCTCCCCTTTGCTTTCTCCCCAACCACTTACTGTTAAACCAGGCATAACCTTCGTTTCATAGGTAAAGCGTTGTGGTTCATTTGGAAACTTTTTATCTTCATATGTAATTTTAGTAAAACGCAAATCCCACTGCTCATGGAGCTTCGGATTTTGAGTATATTTCCATGCATCTTCAATTGATGCTTGCATATCAATCTCAACGTAAATCGGCTTTTTCTTCATTCCACTCTCTCCTCAAGAAAATTTACCTAAAACTCTTGTTCTTTCACACCTATGTTTGTATTCAACGTTTCAATTTAGAACCTCGAAACTAGCGAATACAGTTTATACTATATTTAACATTATAACAGTGAATTTCCTATGATTAACCCACACATTCAATAAAAAAACAGCTCCCATAATGAGAGCTGTTCACAATATAGATAAAAGGCATCAAGTTCACCTTTGATGCAGTAGGTGCCGCGAGTAAGTGCCAGGCACTCAAACAATTATACTGACTGGAGCGGGTTTCGTCATACTTTACAGATTGTGTGATAAGTTGGAAAGCATGCGCTAGTAGCGAAAATCAACGGCAGTTTTATCATTTAACATACTATGCACCGACAAATAACACAGCCTGTCCTATTGCAATAAAAAAAGCTTCGTGCTGAATCGGGCTAGTTTCTTCAATTTGAAGCGTAATGTCAAAATGTGTTTCTTGATAAACTGCTTGCCATCGTGCAATCGGCTGTTCATTCAATGTAAACAGTGACCAGTCCTCCATTTCCTTATTCAGCATTATTTTATATTGACCATCTGTTATGATTAAATCAGGAATCATAATTTGCCAGCCATCATAGGCAATCATATAATCTTTGCCTGTTACAATATCCTTCCCTTTAAAATGAACACGCCCCCGTCGGGATATTTTTTTACATGTGAAAAGACGTTGCCCATCCACCGCGCTTACATCGAATTGTACAAAATACCGATAATCCATCATACGGTCAAAAGCCTTTTTCAGCCCATTAGAGTAAATCCGTTGTACATTTGAAGATATGTTCCCTTCCTCATTCATTATTTGAACTAACTCTGTCGATTCAATCGATGCGGGTTGCTTATATGTAAAAGTTCTCAATACGTTCGCTCCTTCAATCTCTGTTGCTTCTTTTAAGCTAACACAAAATAAGCGTCAAATACAATTTACCTGATGTATTTGACGCACAATTTTAAAGAAATATAGAATGTACTTATTTATCCAATTTAAATGTAATATCGCCTACGCCAATTTCAGAGTTTATGTCTAGTATAACGTCTGCTTGTTCATACACTTCATTGACATAAACCCCTTTCCCTTTAGCAATAAAGCCCTCAAGATTGATGGAGCCAATTCCTTTTTCAGTTGTAATTTTTACGCCGACTTTTGAAGGTAAAATAACCGTAGTTTGACCAACACCCGTTTCAATATTCGTTTCAAAGCTTTCTTTCCATTCACCACCTAGATCAACGTATAGATCTCCTACACCCGTTTCAATATCTAAGTTTTCAAGCTGTAGACCTCTTAAATCCAGCCTTGCTTTTGATGCACCTGTCTCCACAGAAAGATCCATCGGTATATCTTCATTCAGTTCGATATCCCAAACGTTTTTTATATTGCCAATTCTAACTTTAGTAGATCCTTTATGCTCAATGACTAAATCACCGGTTTTCCCGCGTTGTTTGTAGTGTACTTTTGGCGCTAATTTTTTTATGTTATATTGAGCGCTTCCTTCCATCCATTCCGTTGCACCTTTTGCAACCGTCATTTCACCGACACCAAGATTAATTTCTACATCTAATTTCTTCGCATCATCCTTTTTAACCGAAAAAGTATCTTCTTTTTCTTTCTCGGGAACAAAAGAAGAACAACCAGTTAAAACTATTAACGAAGCGCTAACCATTAAAGCAAAGTATAAAAATTTTTTCACTTTTATTTCCTCCCACTATATATTCTTCCATTAAATCCATTTTATCTGAATTAGGAAATATAAAAACGACCTTTAGCTTTAACTTCGACTAAGACCTAAGACGTAGCTATCTGCTTTTACATTCCCATCCATCTATATGCTGCTACTTGCAAAAGTTGAACCCTTCATCTTGTCACTTTTGCAGTGTTCAAGAAGAAGGGTTCAGTAAATGTTTAGCTATTCACTGTCTGGCGCAATATAAATGTCTGTTTGTTCATATAAATCGTCAACAGTACCGTTTTGGTGAACAGCTCGTATTGTGACGGCTGATAAATCGACATTCGAGTGGTAAGGTACTGCAACTAGTTGTGCACGATTAGCATTTACAGCCAATTCAATCTGTTCGTCATTGATGTTTATGATTAACTTCTTAATGGTATTTTGCTTCACAAGCGGAATTACAATATATTGAATGTTCGGTACCGCCATAACTTGCATTGTGTCGTCCGAGTTCAAAAAAAAGTGATCCAATTTATAACCTTTACTATCATGCTTGAAAAAAGCAATGCCTTGCATACTAGGTGTAGAAAAATAACTCATACGATATTGATTGATGGTAATCGTGTCAAATAGACGTAAATCCTCGGTATTTCCTATGGGCCATACCCCTGATTGCAAAGTATTTACGATATCGGCTTCATTTGCTACATAATAGCGATAGCCAATGCGTTCAGACATATTTCCAACAATTGTTATTATAATGATTGCACAAAGCAACAACCACCATAGCCACTTTTTACGTAGCGCATAGAGTGCAAAGCAACCTGAAATAGCAATTGCTACTACCCCAGCCATCATCCAAGGTTGCTGGAGAACTTTATAGTCTTTTTCCTTACCAGATTTTTCAGTGTACAATGCAGAGCCTGAGATTACAGGCGTATCGGGTGATATTTGTTCGATTTTAAATAAAAGTACATCTAGTCCTATAACCAGACTTACTGTTAAGAATACCGTTAATAAAACAGGGGTTAGGGAGCTTTTTCTTTGCTGATGGATTTTTCGAAAGGTTTTTGTTTGATTGTCCATTGAAAACGTACCTTCTTTATAGACAGTATTAATAGCATTACGAATCTGATCCATATTCAAACCCCTCCTCTTGTAGTGTCAGGCCAATTAATTGACGTGCCCTTCTTAACCTTGTCTTAACTGTATTTTCTTTCATCTTTAACGCTTCAGCAACTTCATTTAACGATAATTCTGCAAAGTGGAATAATAATAAGACATCCTTGTATTTTGTAGGTAGCTTTTCAATGGCAGCAATTAACATACTATCGGACTCATTTGCAAGCACTTGAATAACTGGATTCATTTCATTTCCAGTTAATTTATTCCAATAATCAATTACTTGTATTTTTTTATAACGCCAACTAGATAAATAATTATGACAATGATTAATAGCAATACGATATAAATACGTTTTTACAGATGCTTCTTCTCGAAACTGGTCCATTTTTTCATAATATTTTACAAATGTATCTTGCACTAAATCTTCGGCTACTGCCCAGTTTTGTACATATGTATAGCACACGCGCACTAAGTAATCGCCATACTGTGTCATCGCTTTTGATAAACAAGCATCCTTCTGCGCTTTTATCACTTTGCTCGCCCCCCATCCATGAAGCCTCGTGATTGCAATTGTGCAAACCTTATAACAGAAAAATATTTTTATTTTTTTCAAAATGTAACGTGCAACACAATTTGTAGTTAGACAATCAGACAATGGAAAAAGTTTCATGAAAAAATAAATATTTTCTCATGAAACTTTAAATGTTTTATAAGCTTAGCTCATCTTTTTCTAAAAGTAGCTTTTGCTGTAGGTTTCTGTATATTCCTTGTTTTTGCATAAGTTGCTGATGGTTACCTTGCTCAACAATTTCGCCTTGTTGAATAACTAAAATTTGATCGGCGTTTTCAATTGTTTTCAGACGGTGTGCAATCACAAAGCTAGTACGACCACGCATTAAATGCTGTAATCCTTTTTGAATATCGACCTCTGTTTGCGTATCTACGCTAGATGTCGCTTCATCCAATATTAAAATATCAGCATTTTCTAAAATGGCACGAGCAATAGCTATCAGCTGTCGCTGTCCTTGACTTAAATTAGCTCCACCCGCCTGTACAGCTGTATCATATTGCGCTGGTAAGTATTTAATAAAATTATGCGCATTCGCAATTTTAGCGGCTTCCTCCACCTCTGCATCAGAAGCATCTAGCTTACCAAAGCGAATATTTTCGCGAATAGTACCAGTGAATAAATAAGTATCTTGTAACACAACACCAACGCGCTTACGAATTGTTGCCATTTTATAGTCCTCGATATTATGACCATCAATAAGAATCTCACCTGCATCCACATCATAAAAACGTGTTAGTAGGTTAATAATCGTCGTTTTCCCTGAGCCAGTTGGACCAACAAGTGCAATGGTGTCTCCTGCCTTAGCATGAAAATTAATATTTTTTAGTATTGGCTGATTTGGCAAATAGCTAAAGGAGACGTTTTGAAATGCGACTTCCCCTTTTAAGCTTCGACTATCAATTGCATCCTTTTTATCCGCTACTTCCGATGGTTCGTCTAAAATTTCAAATACTCGTTCTGCCCCCGCAATCGCCGATTGGAAAGTATTCAATAAATTCGACAGCTGATTCAACGGACGGAAAAATTGACGCGTGTATGTGACAAATGCCGCGATTATCCCGACGGTCACTACCCCTTTCACCGCTAAAAATGCCCCCGTACCGATTACGACTGCTAGCCCTAAGTTATTCATAAAGTTATTGATTGGTCCTAATAAGCCTGAAGTAATTTCTGCGCGTTGTGCTGAGTCGCGTAGGTTGTTATTTTGTTTACGAAAAGATTCAATCGTTTGTTGTTCTTTACCGAAAAGTGTAAGTACTTCCGCTCCCGTAATCATTTCTTCAATCGTTCCATTCAGTTTTCCTAAATCACGTTGACGAGCCGCATAGTTTTTACTACTACGTTTAACAATTTGCTTTGTTGTGAAAACAATTAAAGGAATAATAATTAGTGTCACAATGGCTAACTGCCAGCTAAGCGAGAACATCGCAATGCTAACACCGATTACTGTTAAAATGGAAGATACGATTTGCGTCACACTTTGTGCTAATGCTGTATTTAAGTTATCAATATCATTCGTTACACGGCTCATTAAATCACCAAGTGCACGTTGATCGAAAAATTTCAGTGTTAATGTTTGAAGTTTTTTAAATAGTTCAAGGCGTAATGTACGTATTGTCTTCATCGCCACTTGAATCATGACATATGTTTGTAGCCAAGTGAAAATCGATGCTACCGTAAAAATACAGGCTAGCACAATACCAAGTCGAATCGTACCAGCGACTTGTTTTTTCATAATATAATCATCAACAATATGCCCGATCAAATAAGGTCCTGCCAAGCTTAAAAATGTAGAGGCGATGACAAAAAATATCGAAAAGAACAGCCCTACTTTTTGTTGGCTGACATATTGCCATACACGTAATATTGTGTTTTTTTGGTTTTTTGCCTTTTCAGCAGGTCCACCCATACGTGGCCCACGTCCAAAATTCATTTGCTTTGGTTGATTTTGACTCATTGTTGTTCACCAGCCTTTTGCTGTGAAGCGTAGATTGCTTGGTAAGGTTGGTTACTTTGTAATAATTGCTGATGCGTACCCTGACCAACAATTTGGCCATCCTCTAACACTAAAATAAGATCTGCCTGTTGGATGGAAGTAATTTTCGACGCGACGATAAATGTTGTTGTTTCTTGAAAATGTTCGCTAATTGCTTGCTGTACATGCTTTTCTGATGCACTATCAAGGGCGGAGGTTGTATCGTCTAAAACTAATATTGCTGGCTTTCTTACAAATGCCCGTGTCAGTGCTAATCGTTGCTTTTGGCCACCCGATAGATTTGTTGCACCCTGTGATAGCTCATGCGCCAGTCCTTGTTCAAGCTTATCAACAAATTCAGATGCACAGGCTGCATCCAGTGCCTGCTGTAATTCATCATTTGTCGCTTCTTCCTTACCAAGGCGTATATTTTTTTCAATTGGCCCAGAAAAAAGTAAGGCTTTTTGAGAGGTAAAGCCGATATGTTCACGTAGCGTGTGTAATGCATATTGATTGAGCGGCTTGCCATCCAGCAGAATAGCACCACTAGTCGGGTCAAAAAGACGTGGTAATAGCTTTACAAGTGTCGATTTCCCACTACCCGTTTTACCAATTAGCCCTACGGTTTGACCCGCCTTTACAGAAAAAGTAATATTTTTCAGCACATCTTCTGACGTTTCATAGTAACGGTAGCTCACATTTTGAAAGTCGATTGTTCCTTGAATTGACGAAGTAATCGGCTGCGCTGCTTCTTGCACCGCTACTTCCTTGTTTAGAACGTCGACAATACGCTCTCCAGATGGAAGTGCACGAGCAATTTGCATTAAGACCATACTAGAAGACATAAGCCCATTTAAAATAATCGTTAAATAGTTAATAAAAGCAAGTATTACACCGACTTGCAACGTGCCTGCTTCAACTTTAATAGCACCAAGCCAAAGTGCAGCAACAATTCCGAGGTTCACTACAAACATTGTAAATGGTACGAGTACAACGACAATTTGTTCTGCTGTAATAAAACGTTTCGTAAGTGTGTCATTAAGTCCCGCGAATTGCTCTACTTGATGCTTTTCACGACGAAAAGCCTTTACTACACGAATACCTGCTAAATTCTCCTGTAGCTTAGTATTAACGCCGTCAATCGCCTCTTGTACTTTACGATATAAAACACCTGAATATTTAGTGAAAAAATACATTGCGATGATTAAAATCGGCACAATCACGAGCAATATTGAAAATAACTCGCGAGCCGTCACAAATACGATGACAACCGCACCAATAAATAATAACGGTCCACGTACAAAAATACGTAGCGTCATCATAAACGCACGTTGGATGCTTTCCACATCACTTGTTAAAATCGTAATTAGCTTTCCAGTAGTAAACGCATCCCTTTCCTTTGCCGAATACGTCATCATTTTCTCATATAATGACTGACGTACATCTGAGGCAAAGTGAATGGCTGCTTTGGAGCTATAAATTGAGCATCCAAGCCCCCCTACTAATCCAAGGACGGCACTCATAAGCATAAATAAAAACATTTTAAATACATACGGATTGTCATTATTCGCAATTCCCGTATCAATCATATGTTGCATAATAGTTGGTTGGATTAAATCCATCGTTACCTCAAGCACCATTAAAATTGGTGCAATCAATGTAAAAAATTTATAGGGCCCTAAAAAGTGCCCTAACTGTCTAACTGCCTGCATTCTTTCGTCTCCGTTCCGTGTAAATCACATTCGATATTCATTATAACTGAAAATCATTCCTAAGTGCCAGGCACTCAAACAATTTTGAATTTAATAGCTTTGCTAATATATTTTTTATAAAAATAGAAACAACAAAATTAATTCTTCCTCAATATTATTTCTCAGTTAATATTCAGTTCATAAATTTATTGTATTATCCGTTTATGAACATTTTTCTAAAATGATAGCTAGAAAAGAAAGTCATTTGCTATGAAAATTCATTACAATGCAACATTTATGAAGAGTATGTAAGGAGGAATAATTTTGAAAGAAATGAACAACCGAGAAGGAATATTGCGCAATCCAGAATGGGCCATTGAGGCAAAGGGTTTAGTTAAAAATTTTGGCGATCATCGTGCTGTTGACAGTGTAGATTTAAACGTACGCGCTGGCAGTATATACGGTGTGCTTGGTCCAAATGGGGCAGGCAAAACAACAACAATTAGAATGCTCGCAACCCTTTTACGCGCGGATGCTGGTTCAACACGCATCTTCGGCTATGATGTGGTGAAGGAACCACATATTGTTCGTCAATTGATCGGGGTGACAGGTCAATATGCTTCAGTAGATGAGTCGCTTAGTGCTACAGAAAATTTAATTATCTTCTCTCGACTACTTGGACTAGGGCGAGCTGATGCACGAAAAAAAGCTGCTGAACTGTTAGAAGAATTTGGTTTAACAGATGCTGCAAAACGTCCACTAAAAAATTTCTCTGGAGGTATGCGTCGAAGATTAGATTTAGCAGCAAGTCTCATTGCTCAGCCTCCATTAATTTTCTTAGATGAACCGACGACTGGATTAGATCCACGAACACGTAATCAAATGTGGGATACCATTCGTCGATTGGTCGATATGGGCTCAACCGTACTTTTAACAACCCAGTACCTTCAAGAAGCCGACGAACTTGCAGACAGAATAGCTGTTATTGATCATGGTCGAGTAGTTGCTGAAGGAACGGTCGATGAACTTAAAGCGTCAGTCGGTACTTCATCACTGCATTTAAGCATTCAAAATCCAAACGATATTAGTGATGCTCGTCAAATAATTGAACATGTACTAAAAGTTCCTTCAACGATAACTTCTAATATCGGAAAGATAACCGCTCCAATGACGAATGCGGACCTCGTTACAGATTTACTTATTGCGCTCAGACAAAAAGGAATCTTATTAGACGAAATGAGTGTGCAAAAGCCAACTTTAGATGAGGTATTTCTAACGATTACTGGCCATGGTGTTCAGGACAATGCTTTTTCAGAGGCTAATGAGGTAGGAGATGCAAAACAATGAAAAATTCAATAATAAAACAACATAGCGGACGCCAGCTGCCCAACAGAACGAGCTTACGTCAATCAATAAATAATTCATTAACAATGGCTTATCGCGGCATTTTGAAAATCAGACGCACACCTGAGCAATTGTTTGATGTAACACTACAGCCTATTATTTTCACTTTAATGTTTACGTATATTTTTGGTGGTGCCATCTCTGGTGACGTTCAAAGTTATTTACCAGTTATTATTCCTGGTATTCTAGTTCAAACAGTTATTACGACCTCAATCGTTACTGGTGTTCAATTACGAGAAGATATGGATAAAGGAGTTTTTGACAGGTTTAAATCTTTACCGATTGCACGTATTGCACCATTGGCTGGTGCGTTATTAGCTGATACGATTCGATATACAATCGCAACTGTCTTAACCTTTTCAATGGGCTATATCATGGGATATCGTCCAGAAGGTGGTTTAGGTTTTGTTGTGCTAGCAGGTCTTCTTGTCATTGTATGTGCTTGGGCTATGAGTTGGATTTTTGCCTTCTTTGGTGTAATTGCACGAACTGCTTCCAGTGTACAGGGGATTTCAATGCTCGTTTTATTTCCGCTGACGTTTCTGTCGAACGCTTTTGTACCAGCTGAAACATTACCGAACTTCTTGCAATGGTTTGTGAAGATCAATCCTATATCGCATCTAGTCACTGCAGTTAGAGAACTAACTAATAATGGAACAGTCGGTTGGGATTTAAGTGCGTCCCTTATCGGTGCTGCAGTTATTGTAGCAATTTTCGCACCAATCACAGTCCGCGCTTATATGCGCAGAACTTAAAAATATTTGTATAAAAGTATACTCAAACAGGCTTCTGTAGCGTAAAAACCCACTTTACTTTACGCGAAGTACATTGCCGCAACCCTCGTTACTGTTCGGGTTGCGGCATTACATTTTGTGCTTACCCGCAGTAGACTTCATCGATTTTAACTTACAAATTAATACTAACCGACTACGAGTTTTCAGAATTGTTCGAGTGACTGGCACTTCTCAAAATTTCGTGTAAACAATTTTTGCGCCAATTGCTCTTTTTCGGGATTAATACCTAATAATATAACTGCACAAGGTCCTGCTGATTTTTCGATATCCAACGAACTTTTTACTTGGTGATGACCAAAAAGTCGTGAAAATTCTGCTTGTAGTCCTTGCGACCCTACCGGCCAAACTTGTTGCACAATTTCTTCACGCCATGCACGAAATATTGGCTGGAGCTGAGCAACATCTTCGGGTTGTTCAAGTATTTCTATGCCTACGAGTGGTAGTCCATATGTGTACCAACTCAGATGATCACGATCAAACGGTAATCTTTTTTGTACTTCACCTAGCATTGTAATAGATAATCCAGATTGCAATGTGGGCATATTGGATTCTGAACTCCCCTCTATTGGAGGACAGCGTAGCCCTACTTCTTCAAAAACTTGTCCAATGCCTGCGACATAGCGAGTCCATGATGTATCACCCGAAAAGTTAGCGAGAATTATGTGCATAGGTATCGCTCCTGCTGCAAGTTGCTCTAAAAAAGTAACACGCGCTGTTAAATATGCTGTTAAGTTATCGGGGGCAAATACGACATCTTGTGGTTTTTCACCAATCGCTGCTGCATTGTCGGTTGTGGCAATAAGTTCCCCTACTTTTACTGCATTTCTCAATTCACGCGCCCCTCCTTACGGACAAACACTTTCGAGAGAATCGGCATGACAACAGCGACAATAATAAGATTGATGACTGTTGCCATAAAAATACTGGCTAATGAACCCCAGAAAAACGCTGGGCTTATAATGAAATAAAAAGGGATTGGTGCAATGACACCATTTAGTAAAAGTGCTACTGGCCATTTCCAAAAATGCATGCCTCTTTTATGCATTACACCAAATATCCACACGACAATAAACATTTCAATAGCAATAATAATATGCAAGGGTCCATATGGAAAACCAGAAGTCATCGCTGTAATAACATGACCGATTAACCCTGCCACTCCTGCTAAAACAGGTGATAAGAACACAATACTCAAAAATGCTGGTGCTGAGTCTAATGCCGCCGTTGATACAAATGACGGGATTTTAATGACTGCACCAACAGCACAAATCGCCGCCACCATGGCAGTTAGTGTTATATTCATTAATTTTTGTCGATCCATTCCATTTCCCCTTTTCTAAAAATAGTGAGTGCCCCTCTCGGGAATGTATCTAATCTTTTGATTATTTTATTCGTTCTGCAATGCCATACCAAATGCGGTCAACTTGTTTTGCTTCTGCAAATAACGCCTGATACAAACGACCACAAGTGTCACGTAATAGCCGTGTCTGTTTTTCCATTGGCACTACACCGCGTCCCATATCGGTTACAATAATATACAACTGACAGCTTTCTTCAAGAATTTTAAGACTCGCCATTATATTTTTGACAATCACTTCATCTTCCTCAAGATTTTGCTTTATCAGCCAATGTTCAAGATTTTTAATAATTAGCGCATCACATGCAGGTGCAACCTGTGGAATAACCCCATTTATCAACGCCACTTTCTGTTCCTCAAGCAATTGAGTCACATAGGCGGTTTTCCCGTTATAGGCCCCTCCGATAAAGACATGCATCTTGCTCCCTCCTTCCAAGCCGCTTTGGAAAATGTTAACGTAAATACCCGATCATGCGGTACTTGATACGACCAAAAAGACTTTTGCTGTGGCGCAAATGCTACAAGTAACGCTCGTACAACCCCACCGTGCACGACGAGATAATAATCGCGTTCATCTTTTGGCAATGCTAAAAATCCAGCAATCACCCGATTACAAAACAACTCAAAATGTTCTCCGTTTGGTGGTGATATACTAGTCGGGTCATCTAGCCACGTACAGTAACGTATGTCCGACTTTAATTCATCATATGTTTTACATTCAAAATCACCAAAATTAGACTCCCGAAATCTTGCATCTGCAATATAGCTAGCATGTGGAAAATAACGAGAAGCCGTTTCTTGACATCGACGCAAATCACTGCCATATACCTTTTTTACAGCTTCATTAAGTATAGGAAGCGCTGCAGCATTTGCTAATGGAGAATCTGTCCAGCCAATATAACGCTTTTCCAAGTTTTCTTTAGTTGGTGCATGCCTCATTAAGCGAACAGTAACAATGTCACCCATAGCACAACCTCCATTCCTTCAATTGATGCTCCAAGCAAGTCACCTGATACACCGCCAAAATTGCGCATTGTAAATTGACGAAACAATAAAAAGGCAGTGACAAGAACAGCAATGAGCACGAATGGTAAACTTGAAAAGCCTACTACAAAAAATACGCAACAACTTGAAAATATAAGCGTCATTATCATTAAACTGGCCAATACACGATGGTTCAGTTGTGTTTTAAAAAAATAGGCTAAACCTTTTTCCTTTGAGCACTTTAAAGATAGAAAATAGAAGCTCATCCCCACACGTGTCAATAAAGGCATAAAAACGAGCATCCACAATGATAGTTTGTTCTGTACAAAAAGCTCATGAAGGACAACGAATTTTCCTAACACTAGAAATAAGACAGACAAAACACCAAATGCTCCTACCCGTGGGTCATCCAAAATTTCAAGACGCTTTTCACGATCTCGATACGAAAAGTAGGCATCACCCATATCGATAAAGCCGTCTAAATGCAAGCCCCCTGTAAAAAACGCAAACAGTCCGACAATCAAAAATGTTAATAGAACATCACTACTAGATGTCCATTCTGTTAAACTAAAGATTGTCGCTGCAACGACAGCTCCCATAAGCGCACCAATCCATGGTAAAAAGGCGAACATGCCAGTAATTGTTTTTTTAGATAGAGGAATCTCTTTATGTACAGGCAAAACCGTAAAAAATTGAAATGCGAGCAATATGCTATGCCAAATAGTTTTCATTGCCTTGCCTTCTTTCTTTTAAGTTATCTTCAATTTTCTTGTAACAAATTAATATAGAAATTTCTTAACTAAGTTATTTGCTGCTTTATACTTCCATATAATAACTCACTTATTTCCATTTCTTTACGATACCATAATTTATCTCATATGCCTCATGTGCGACAGAAACGAACCATTGATGTAAGCTACCGAGCATTTGTCGGTACAATTCGACCTCTTCATTAACATATGGAGGCTCATCAAAAAGTTCATTGGAAACGACAAAAAGCGTCACCCTTTTGTCAAGTAACGTTTGCACTGAACTTTTCATAATTCTCAGCTTTTCTTCTAAACAACCTGGCTTTTCCACACAAGGTGTGCCACGATCAAACCCCTCATAAAAGGCATTTGTCAGCCAAGTCGTTACACAGTCCCAAAGTACGACATCGCCATCAACTAAATTATTGAAAACATTCTGTATTTCATATGGGGCTTCAATCGTATGCCACGCAATCGCTTGTTTTAGTCGATCAGACTGGTGTCGAGCTATCCGTTTTTCCATTTCAATGTCCATTGCAACACCAGAAGCTATATAAATAAGTCGTTTATTCAATAAATAATTATTTTGGTAGTGTAAAACAGCTGCTTTTTCGGCAAAGTGAGACTTACCACTGCGGACACCACCTGAAATAAAAATTAGCGGCACTGTTCTCACCTCTCTATTGTAAATGTTGTGTGCTACCAATTTCCTTGATATGCCAACTTTCTTCTAATCGGTCTACGATCGTTACACTAGTTCCTTCGATGTATGGTGCAGACCATAGCTGATCAATGCCACGACCTAATATTGCATTTATAATGCATTTAATCGTAACAGCATGTGACACAATTAAAATATGTTCATGTGGATAGATTTTCGCAATATTTTTTAACGTATACATGGCGCGTTCTGTCACTGCACCAAAACTTTCAGTATGCGTCGCGACGAATTGTGCTGGATAATTCTTATACAGCTCATAGTCAAATCGATTTGTTTCCATAATATCCTCAATAGTTTGCCCTTGCCAATTTCCTAAAAAAATCTCACGTAAGTCGTCCTCGTAGTGAATCGCAAGCGTCCGACCAGCAGTTAAATAGCGCGCTGTTTCTTTCGCACGGTCACTGGTACTACTATACGCAACTGCAAACTGAATATCTTTTAATTGTTCTGCAAGTTTTTGGGCATGCAAAATGCCCATTTCTGACAAAGGTGAGTCTAACCACCCTTGTAATCGATGCTCTTTATTCCATACTGTTTCCCCATGTCGAACTAGATAAAAAGTCGTCACTTTTCTCACCCCTTATTTGCATTAAACCACGCTTGTAAACAGTTTTGTAAATAGGTCATCGCCGTTACATCCTTTATTCCGATGCGGAACCATTCCCCATTTAACCCGATAAAGTTCTTTGTATGACGCAGCACAACTCCTTCAGCTAAACAATAACTAAAAAATGTATCTGCTTGCATATTTTTCGGCAATGAAAAACAAACATAATTCGTAACACTATTCGTCACCAAGCATCCATTTTCTATTAAAAACTGCTGTAACCATTCCCTTTGCTTCGTTGCATAATTAATTGCTTGTTGACAGTATTCATATTCATCCAAACAACCTGCTCCAATAACGAGCGCAAATGCATTGAGATTCCAATGAGATAGCATTGCTTTTAACTCACAAATAATAGTTTTATTCGCTATTAAATAACCTAGTCTTAATCCAGGTATTGCATACATTTTCGTCATAGATCGAACGACAATTACATGCGCATTATTAGCAACATAGTCAATTAACGAATGTGTTTCACTGACCCAGTCGATAAATGCTTCATCAAAAACGAGCTCACAATCTACTTCCGCTCCATAAGCTATTAAGCGTAGCAGTTCCTCTTTCTTTGGTAATACACCTGTTGGATTATTAGGTGTACAAATATATAATGCATCTGCAGTGACCATTTCTTGATAAAGAAGCTCCATCGGTAATGTATATTGAACAAAGTCCTCGACAACAATCGACACGACGGCCGCCCCTGCTGCTTTTAATGTTCTTTCGTATTCAGAAAATGTCGGATGCACGACAAGTACACGCTTATTTGCATAGCGTCTTGCTAAAACACTAAATAACTCTGATGCCCCATTACCTAAAACGATAGAATCTTTTTCAATATGATGAAATTGGGCCACCTTTGTTAAAAAAGGCTCTCCATCTGGATCTGGATAACGCTGAATTAATGGATAAAATGTGCGCCAACGTGCCTCAACAAATGTAGGCGGCCCTGCAGCATTTACGTTTTCACTAAAATCATAAACTTCTGTAGGCATAGTTAGCCCGAGCTGTTGATAGACATTTTGCGGATTTGCTCCATGATTAGGTAATTGCAAAAATTAACACCTCCATTGCTAACATAACGAGCGTAAAGAGCAATGTAGCTACACGCATATGAATAATAGAAGTTGCAATATGCTCCTTCGTTAACGGTACTAATTTTTCACCCATTGTCGCTCTGTATGATGCAACTCCTTGATATGTATTTTTTCCACCTAGTTGAACCCCTAGCTGTACCGCTGTTGCTGCTTCCAAATAACCACTGTTTGGACTTGGATGTTTTTTTGCATCCTGTGCCCAACGTCTTAATCGTTTGCCAAGCGTTACAGATGTTTCATTTTTTGTTCCAAGTACCATCAATAATCCTGTTAAACGACTTGGAATAAAATTCAATACATCATCAAGCTTTGCTGCAAACATACCAAAATCTTTGTAGTTTTCATTTTTATAGCCAATCATCGAGTCCAGTGTATTTACCGCCTTATACCCCCATAAGCCAATGGCACCAAATAAAAATGCATAAAAGAGCGGCGCAGTTACGCCATCACTTGTATTTTCAGACACGGTTTCTACAACGCCACGAACAATTTCATCCTCATCAAGTTGCTCGGTATCTCGTCCGACAATCCACGATAACTTCACACGTGCTTGTGCAAAATCTCCCTTTACGAGCGGTTCATAAACAGCTAATGCGGCTTCCTTTAAGCTGCGTTGAGCCAAACCAATACCTATTAATAATCCCTCTACTAGAATACCAAACACTATGCTCACTTGATAGCTGAGTATTAAAATAACTGTGACTACAAACATCGTCGTACCTACTACAGCAAGCGCCATGACCATGCCACGTACCTTTCGCATATTGCCCTTATTCCACAATGCGGTTTGCGCTTGAATAAGCTTACCTATCCAGCGTACAGGATGTGGCATTTTTGGAGGGTCCCCGACAACTAAATCAAATAGTATGCCAATAATACAGGCGATTACTAGTGAAATCATAGAGGATTCGCCTCCTTCTCTTTTTTATATTTTTGAATGGCCTCTCGCATCGTTTCATAAACACCATGGCCAATAATTTTCCCTAACATTGTAATAGGGCCAGCATATTGATGGAAATCGCCCTCTTCTGTAGACGCAATTAGCAAGCTATCAGTTGACGTACCAGTTGCTTGCGTACCCGTTGTAGGGTCCGTAATATTTTCATCTATAAGTGCCTTAACTTTTGCCTCTGTTGTTGAAATCATCGCTTGAAACAATGCCTCATCTGATAGTTTTCCATTAATCAGTACCCAAGTATTAATGGTTCCTGCGTGATACTGCTCTTGTCGATGAAATGCACGCGTAATATCGACTGCATTTCCTAGTCCCGCTGTAATCATCACGACAAGATGAATACCCTCATATGTAAATTCTCGTATCGTCGCAAAACGTGCATTAACTGCTGTCATCATCGCAACGGTATTGGTAATAGGATAGCCCTCTAATTGCAAAAAGCTTTGTAACTCTTGATGTGGTTTTCGTTCATCGTAAGTTATCGGCACTGAGCGATTTAGCAGATGCGAATAAAAGCCAAAGCCTGGATTATGCATTGCAGAGGATACGACTTTCATCGGAGTTGCTGTTTGAATTGCAACATACTGATCCATTATTTTAATATTGTCTTTACGTACTATCGTCATCTACTCACCTCCTAAAATATTTTATGGAATAGGTTGATTATCCACATCACCGCCTATACGTAGTAGCCCGAAGCTTCTATAAAACGGGAAAACCCTTTTTACGAATAGAGGCAAATAAAAAAACAAATTCTTACTAAGAAGAATTTGTACTGTTCATTCTTTAATTATGAATACACTGCAAATTTGAACCTTCTGAATTTTTTGTATAGTATAGAATAACAACTTCATCGTACTGAAATTATTTATTTTCTTTGAAATTGTATCATAACTTTGTAGTTTGCAACATTCATTTTCTTGATATTTTTCTTATTGCTTTTGTTTTAAATTTTTAAATCGAATAATTGATCCGGCAATAATAAATACCCAACCAATACCGACAAAAACAACTTTCATTGATTTTGTTGATGCTGGTAATATGTCCATAATTGTTAAACAGACAAATAAAATCCCTATAACAGACAAAATCATCCCCATTGAAAAACTTTTCAAAATTATGCCCTCCTATCTATGTACGCACTCGATTTTACAGCATTACTGCTTAAAAGAAAACTCTATTCCTTATAGTATTGTTAGAAAACATTAAAATCATCCATTGTGAAAGTCACACGATAAAATGAAAGAGCTGCCTCCTAAGCTATGAATTCATAGCTTAGTGGGACAGCTCCTTTTTATGTTTAGATAATTTTATAAATGGTTTTTGATAAAACTATCGTATATTGTCCACTCATGCTTGCACTTGTGCAAAAAATTCTCCATATAACGCTTGTAAAATTCGGTTTTCATATTCTTGTAGTACACCGAATACAAGACTTACTTCAGACGAACCTTGGTTAATCATTTCAATATTTGCTCCAGTTTTTGAAATCGCTGTTGCTGCACGTGCCGCAAGACCTGTGTTATTACGCATACCTTCCCCAACAATAACAATCATTGAGAAACCATGACGCATTTGGACATCATCTGCTTGCAATTCATTTTTTACACGCGTCAATATACGCGCTTCATTTTCTGGTGTTAGTTGATTAGATCGCATAATAACAGAAATATCATCTAAACCAGATGGAGTATGCTCATAAGAAATATTCTCATCTTCTAAAATTTGTAGAAGTTTACGACCGAACCCTACTTCACGGTTCATTAAATATTTTGACACATATAACGTTGAAAAGCCACTGTCTGCCGAGATACCTGTTACCGGGCGACCTGTAGCTGGACGACTCGGTACAATTCGAGTACCTGGGGCTGATGGATTATTTGTATTTTTTATGTTAACTGGCACCCCAATCTTATAAACAGGCATTAATGCTTCATCATGGAAAACAGAAAAACCTGCATAGGATAATTCGCGCATTTCGCGATACGTAATTTCTTTAATTTCAACTGGATCATTCACGACTTTCGGATTCGCGGAAAATACACAATCCACATCCGTAAAGTTTTCATAAAGCTCCGCTTCAATAGCTGCTGCTAAAATAGAGCCTGTAATATCCGAGCCACCGCGATCAAACGTACGCAATATGCCCGCTTTAGTGTAACCGAAGAAACCCGGGAAAACAATAACTTCTTTTGTATCTTTTAAAGGCGCTAAATTTGAATATGCTTCAGGTAATGCGAACGTACGCTCAGGTAGATCATTGACAACCAAACCTTCTTTTGGACTTACATAACGTGCAGGCATACCGATAGAGTTAAAATATGCAGCGATAAGCTTGGCGTTGTTATCTTCTCCAGCTGCTTTTAAGCTATCAATAAATAATTCTTCGTTCGAAACATCACCAAGCACACGTTCACGTAGGTCTTCAGCAATTACGTCACAAATAGTATTATCCAGCTGTAAACCATCTGCTATTGACTTGAAACGGTTCACTACTGTCTGTAATTTTTCTTCTGTATTTTCATTTTTCAATGCCGCATTCGCTAAATCAATTAATAAATCAGTTACTTTTATATCATCACCAGAACGTTTTCCCGGTGCTGAAACGGCTACGATTTTGCGCGCCGGATTAGATTTTACAATGTTTGCTACTTTTTGAATTTGTTCTGCACTTGCTACAGATGTTCCACCAAATTTACATACGATCATATCTATCAAATCCTAACCTTTTAAAATAATGTATTCCTCCAAAAAACAATTGAATGTACACAGTGTACAAATTATCGTTCTCTACGTCAATACAATTAAAAAAATTCACGCAATTTATCAATAGAAAAATGGACAATTTTCGCACTGTTTGATTTATTATACGGATTTCGAAGGAAATAGTTAAGGTTTTTATTAAATTTTTTCGTATATATTACATAATCATAAAAAATTTCGCTTGAACTAGCTTAATTCAGCTAGTTCATCTGGTAGCTCTAGCTCGTCTCCTTCTTCAAATATAATTCTATAGCTTGCTCCCTTTGCACAGCTAACTGTACTTGATTACTTCTTTACAATGGAGAGAATACTTATTCCCATTATGATATGCGGCAAAAATCATTATGTTTGTGTTATTTGATAAAGAATTGGGTGGTAAATTGCAAAATGCCACCCTTCAAAGGATGGCATTTTCAATGGTTCGCTCTGACTTATATCCACTGTCTCAAAATGTAGCTTGCTTTTCTTCTATATAATGAAGGAAACGCTTTCTTTTGATAATCCTTCCCTAACCTAAAAATATACATAGGTAAGGATTTCAACGACTACATGGGAATTAGTTTTTTACTGCATGTATATAGTGAATCGTTTCAAACGCTTGTAAATGATCATCTCGATTAACAAAATACTGATTTGTGTTCATAAACTAACAATTATTCTTTCGAAAGTAATATTTCTAAATCTACTATGGAAGTTGCGTATTTCATTTGTTCTCCAGATGCTTTAGCCATTTGTATCATGTTTTGTACACGATTGAAAATGCCAGCCTCTGTAAACAATCGCTCATCGGCAAAATCAAATATAATCGAACTACCTTTAGGCAAGTTTTTAAATAACAAGCTTAACAATTGCTGGAACACATCTTTTGTTAAATAATACGTGACACCAAGCAAACTAAATACCGTTTTCTTCGATGAATCAAATCCTGCTGCAACTAACTCTTCTAATGAAAGCTCCTTCATGAAATCCATTGCTACAAAATTTAAATGTGGCGGAATTGTATGACCTGCTTGCTGTAAACGTTCTATTTTAAATCGTTGAGTAGATGGGTGATCCACTTCAAATATAGTAACGTTGGTCAATGAGTCGTGACGCCAAGCAAACGTATCTAAACCTGCACCTAAAATGACATATTGCTCCGCACCAAGTTGGCATTCATGCAATACAACATTTTCTGCGTATGCGGCTCTCGCAAGTGGCGTTGGTGAGAGTTGAATTTGTGTAACCCACTTTAATATTGCGTCTTGTTGATTTTTTAGCTTTTCAGCCATATTTGAACTAAAATAAGCAATGCCATTAGCCATATTTGTTGATATTGCTTGAAATTCTTCTGGTAATAGGAAATCTTGCGCGATATAATCATTGAAAATAATTGGACGATCTTCTTTCACGTGATACGCTCGGCTAAATGCAGAAACAAGAGAAGTTAGACTTGATTCATTATTTTTCACAGTAAACACTCCAATAAAAAAAGATTCCCCTGGCCAGGAGAATCTCATTCTATCACTTTAAATTACAGATGTAAATTATAGCATAAAAAGTTTTTTTTATCAAATATACAGTCCTATCATCTGCTCAAATTGATAATTTTGGCATCTAGATTGCCATTATTTATTTGTCTTAAATTCAAACTCAATTTTGCCTTCGACGAAACGAAGTGCGGCACTGAACTGTTTTCCACTTTTAGCTTTAAATCCTTTAATCTCTGTCGTTTGACCACTAGTACATAAATCTCTAATATTTTTCTCCGTAAGCTTTTTCCCTAATAATCTTTCTGGAAAAGTTTGTTTACAGCCACTTTTATACTCTGAGCAGCCATAAAATTTCTTACGTAAGCTGATTTTACCGACTTTGCATGTTGGACACGTTACGATATCTTTTGCAACAGGGTTTGTAAACTGCTCCGCTTCAATCGTTAACGTGTTAATTTTATTTGGCACTTCACCGATTAGCTGCTGAATAAATTTGCCAATATTATCGATAAAATGTTTTGCTGATCCTTCCCCACGCCCTATTTTTTTTAAATAAATCTCCCATTTAGCTGTCATAGAAGGACTAGAAAGCAATGTTCCTTCAATCGCTCTGCACAGTAGTTTTCCTTTAGGTGTGATGCTTACAATATTTTTCCTTACTTCAATAAATCCATGCTTTTTAATCGTCTCAATAATGCCACTTCGAGTTGCCTCTGTTCCAATACCTTCAACAGAATTTAAAATTTCAATTTCTGTCTCATCTTCAACCGATTTACCACATGTTTTCATCATGGTGATTAACTGCCCTTCCGTATAGGGCTTTGGTGGAGTTGTCGTGCCTTCTATAATTTCGACCTTGCTTTGTACAATTTCGCCTTGTGTCACAACAGGTAATACCTCATCGCGATTTTGCGGCTCCTTATCAGCAGTGAAAAGCGCTTTCCAACCCCTCACAAGCTCTGTTTTCCCCACCGATTTAAATTCTAAATTTTTCACAGTTGTTAAAATTGTTTTTTCATCATATTCATAATCTTGATGAAACATTGCAAGTGTTGTATTTAATATTTCAAAATAAATATTTCTTTCATCTACAGCCATCGATTGCAACGCTTTTTCTGTTGGTACCTTTTTCGTTGGAATAATGGCATAGTGTTCACCTACATTTGAACTGTCAACATAACGTTTATTTTGGGCTCTTACAACAGGTGCGAATGACTGTTGAATGAGTTGTTGGTATTTTTGCAACGAATCTTTTAAATAATCGTATTCATTGTGCGTAATAAGCTGGGAATCTGTACGAGGATAAGACACTAGCTTTTTCTCATACAATGACTGCGTAAGCTTCAACACATGTGCTGGACTATATTTCCAGCGTTTATTTGCTGTTGCTTGCAACGTTGATAACGCATGCAATTTTGGTGGCTGGATTCGCTTCGTCTTATTCGAGACATTTGCAATTTGACCACTATCAATTGGCTGAATACCGTTCTGCATCAACAATTGCTCTACTTCTTCTCTAACTTTTGATTTAATTTTCGCTTTGCCTTTATACATACCATTTTGGGCTTTAAATAGACCCTCAATTTCATAAAAGTTCTCAGGTTTAAAATTCTCAATTTCTTGTAATCTTTTATAAATCAAATAAACTGTAGGTGATTGTACACGCCCAATTGATATGCTACCTTTAAAGCCCTTCTTTTGAAGAAGTAGTGTATATAAACGACTACAGTTCATACCAACAAGCCAGTCACTAATTTGACGTGTTTTTGCTTCTTGATACATTAGCATATCCCGTTCGTTTGTTTGCATATTTTGGAAGCCTTTTCGAATCTCATCGACCTCTAAAGAGTTAATCCATAAACGTTTTACAGGCTTTTTTACTTTCGTCATTTTATAAATGGAATAAAAAATATTGGATCCTTCACGCTCCGAATCACACCCATTATAAATCATTGTCACTTGTGGATCGTGGAATATTTTTTTAATTGCATTAAACTGTGTGTACATATTACTAACAACTTTATCTTCATATTTTTCTAGGATAATCGGCAGTGAATCTAATGACCACTTCTCCCATTCCTTTTTATATTCCTTAGGTTCCTTTAATTCGACGAGATGACCAATCCCCCAACTAATAACTGCTCCATCTGGAAATGTAGCACATGGCTCTAACTCTATAAACGTTTTCTCTTTATGTTTAATTTTAAATGCATCAGCATAAGCTCTTGCCTGCGATGGCTTTTCAGCTAAAATAGCAATTTTACCCATTAAATAATCACATCTTCTTTTAAATATTTGAATAGCGTTTTTATAAAAACGGAAAACTCAACTAATCGGATTAGTTGAGTTAATGAATACCCTACCACTATTTTACTTTAAACAATATAAAATATCTAATGTCTTCGTACTCGGAACACCCTTCATCAAATATATAATTTTCACTAGCAAATCAATAGGATTCCCAACTATCGCTTTGATTTGTTAATTATCAAGAGGTACGCAACGTTTGCTACTCCAACTAACGAAACATGATTGCGGAAAAATAGTGGAAACATATGGTAGAATTATTAAAAGGGGGATAGTTATGTTTTTCAATAATAAAGAAGATGTGTATATTGGATATTCAATGGAAGAATTATCAAAGGTAAGAGCCATCTTAAACAGTGAAGGCATAAAATATACCTATAAAGTAGTTGACCCCTCAACACAATGGATTGGACATGGTACTAGGAGAGGTAACTATGGAAGTTTTGGAATGAACAGTAATTATGACAAACAATATATTGTTTCTGTTAAGAAAAAAGATGCAGAGCGTGCGAAATATTTTGTTCATCGTGCTTTGCATTCTTAAGTTTTATTTTTTAACAGGGTGCTAAAGAAAAAGGGTTCCATCTCATTTGAGATGGTTTTTTTATTTACAAGATGAAGCTAGTAAAAAACGGAAAAAACCTATTTGTCTGTTTAATTTCACTTTTGAGGAAAACATCTTCTCCCCCACTTCAAGTTACAGTCAACAAGAAAAAAGTTTAACCTAGAAAATATTATATTGAGCTAGCAAATAAGAGTGCCGAGATGATAAAATATGGTTATAAGGGGGATGGGAAATGGGGAAATTGAGTAAGCGTAATATTTTGTGGATAATTCCAATCGGCATTTTAGGGCTGTTTTGGTATTTTTACGGTCCACAAAAAGATATAACAGATAATGAATATATTACATATGTCAAAAACTATTCAATTGAAAATAGTAACAAATCATTAGAAACAGCTTTTGCATCTTCTTGTCAAAATCCATATTGGCTATATTTTGAAACACAAAAGGGACAAGATGTTGTGGAATTCAAAGGGGATTGTCCTATCAACAACAAAGATGCTAAAGTAAATGTTCAATTTTTAGTAGATCCCAGCATGACAAATGTGAAATATGGTGCCATGTTAGTCGATAACAAAATGCAAGAAGAATCACATAGAGACAACTTTCTATTAGCTTTGACTAAAGACTAAATGAACAATAGACTCACTTGAGTCCAAGCTCACCTTGAAAAGGTGAATTTGGGCTCGTTTCTTTCATCTGGATAATTATTAATTATCTTTAAAAATCGCATATACGTATGTATCATGTGGTTTTCCTTGCTGATACATATAATCTTTTAAAATTCCTTCATTGTGAAAACCCATTGTTGTTAGTAATTGATTCGATGCCACATTTTCGATAAAAACAATTGCCCCAATCCGATTTAGCTCCATCTTGTCAAATCCATAAGACAAAATTTCGGTAATAGCTTCTTTCGTATAGCCCTTTCTCCAGTAATCAGGATGAATTTCATAGCCGACTTCTGCCCGCTTATGATTAGGTGACCAAGCATTGAAGCCAATTGTGCCAATCATACCTTTCGCTTCTTTTCTTTCTATCCCCCATCGAATGCCTCTCTTTTCCTTGTAGCTTTGTGAAAAGGATTCAATTAGTTTTTCAGCTTGTTCTATTGTCTTAAATGTATCTATTCCATAATATTGTGTAACATGAGTATTTGAAAAACAGCGTAAAAGGTCCGAAGCATCTTCAGACGTTATTTCTCTTAATATTAATCTTTCTGTCTCTATAATCGGAAACATGTAACTCCTCCTTTATCCTAACCTTATTTCTTCAAATTTCGTAAAAATTCCTTCTTCCAGAACTTTTCTTTTAAAAAAATGAGGATGCGCAAACAAATGATAGTATTGATAGTAACACGAATGTACTGGTGAAAAATTAAAAATAGCATACTAGAACTACTCCGAGTATGCTAAATTCACTTATTAATTTTTACGTCCCGTATTATTTAAAATAATAGTTTATTGCCTCATCAGCAGAATGGAAAATATTATTTTGATTGTTTTTATAAATAAGCTTCGTGGCTCGACAAGCATTTTGGAGATTTTTCGCTCGATTTAACTTTTCAGTTACTTGATCTAAAGCCGATGAAAAGCCATCTTTGTTATATGTAATGATTTGTTGGGATTGTTGTGATTCAATGTCCAACATAATCGATAACTGATCTTCTACATAATTATTTAAATTAATAAAAATACATTCCTCTAAGTCTTTAGAATGCTTGTCGATAGTAATAAACGCTTGCTTATATTGTGCATTTAGCTTTGATGTTGTCACTGTCACTTTAAATCCTTGGCTTTCTAAATGCTTTTTACTACATTCAAAAAATTGCTCAACTTCAGAGGAGATTTTTGGTTCAACAGTTGTTATTTTTAATTCATCACAATTTTGATAAATTGCATCGATTTCTTCCTGTTTCTCTACTAGTAATTTAAAATTTGAAAGTGAATACATCTTAAATCCCCCTTTTTACTATAGTCGGCAAGGGAATCGTTTTTTAATCATGTTTTCATGCTTACATGTAAAGATAATTTTGTTGCATAGATTGGATTGTTTCAATCATTTCCTCTCTTAGCTCAAGTGGCTCTAACACTTCAATATTTTCACCTTGACTAAGCAGCCACATTTTAATACCGCGCCCAAAAACTTCCGCTTCAAATAAGCATTCCCCAGCTTTATTTGACAAAATTTTGGCTGTTGGCAAACGATCTAAAACTGCTTGCGGTGAGCGCCCTTTAAACATAAATTTAATATGCATTAGCTCACCTGCATCCATAAATTGAATGCGTTTGCGAAATTCACCTTCCTGAAAGCGCTCTGAGTAAGGGATTTGAAATTTCTTATCTAACTCCAGAAAATGTTGGATGCGGTCGATGCGATAGACAATCGGTAAATCCTTCTCATGTTTACTATCATAAGCAATAAGATAAAAATAGTATTCTGAGAAAATAACACCTAGAGGTTTTAATATTTTTTGTGAAGGGATTGATTCACTTTCACGTAAATAATCAATTTTAATTATTTTTTTCTTCTGAATAGCCTCTGAAATTACCCAAATTAAATGTAAAAGAGATTTTTTATGATTTAAATCAACGTATAAATGCTTTTCATTTAATATGATATTATGAATAAACTCTTGTTTATCCGCTGCAACAATTGAAATTAGCTTATCGATGATGTCGCTCATTTCTGATTTTAAAAGTGCTCTTGATTCGATTAGAATTTTAACAATCGCCAGCACTTGTTCTTTCGATAAAACATTTTCTCCTGTTTTCGTCAGCTTATACAGTTTTTCTGTTCGCACATATTTTAAATGACAATCTAATTTAGCTTTTTCAATATACACTCTTATTTGATCTAAATCCCGTTGTATGGTTTTTTCACCAACCTGATGTGTAAATGCTTCTTGCTTTTTGCTTATGCCTTGGCCATCCATCAATCTATCAAACATCGAAATGACACGATAGCCTTTATTTTGTTGTGAATCCACCATATATCCCACTCTTTCTACATAGTTACCCTCTTATTATACAAAACGAGATGGACATTATTAGTCCTTTTAACTACGAATTTTCTATATATTTGGGATAATTAGTTCATTAATAATTTTACTATTACATACACTTCACAGACAGACAGACCACGTATTTGTTATTATTATCAATATTTAAAACTAAAAGGACTTCAATCTTAGACTGAAGTCCTCTGTTAAAGTCATTTTTTTAATTTTACTGCAGTACCATAGGCTAAAACCTCGGAGGTGCCATCCATTACGGATGATGTCGAATATCTAATTGCCACTATCGCATCCGCACCTAGGCGTTTAGCTTCTTCTTCCATAGCATTTGTAGCAATTTCCCTTGAGCGAACGAGCATTTCTGCATACTCTTTCATTTCGCCACCAACAATATTACGAAGCCCCGCCATCATATCGCGTCCAATATTTCTTGATTGAACTGAATTGCCCTTGACTAAACCTAATGTTTCTTCAATTACTTTTCCAGCAACAACATCCGTTGTTGTTAAAAGCATTTGCAATCCTCCTTATTGTTGGAATTCCTGAACCGCTAATACAGCATCGTTTATAGAGGAAGTAATGACACCGTTGCGTTTTATTAAACCGATGACAAATAAATTACGGTAGACGAATTGATTTTCAATCCCATCACGAATAAGCGCTTCTATTTTCATCATATTTTCACGCCCTTGTTGACGGACATCTGTAAATACCCCAACGATTGGACGGTTGAGCATAGCAAATGCCCCTATTTCAGCTGCAACACCAGAGTCAATTTCGACGCCATCTAATACGGCGACTAATACATCGCTCTTTTGTAACATAGCTAAATCAGCCTCTGCAATTGCCAAACTATCCGCATACGCTGTCTTATCGTTTATTGCATCATTCTCCTGTGGTACATATAATTCAATATCCGGTATCGCTTGTCGAATTGCCGATGCTAATCGTTCATTGACTAAACGATCCCCTAAAGAAAATAACCCGTTTGCTAAATATGCCTTCATTATAAACTCCTCAATTCAATAATTTTTCAAATACTATTTTATGTCGTCCTTTTTCATCTACAAAGGTTGAAATAATGTCAAAACCATGTTTTATATTTGTGATGAGCATTGCTTTCCGCTCGTTTCTACCGTATGTACGAACTTTATTAAAGCCAAGCGCTTGCACTTTTTCATGTTGATATCTCATCAACTGACTTGCAATTCCTTGACCTCGCATCTTTTCGTCGACGCCCCCTAGCCAGCTATAAAAAACGCCATCAGGATGTGTATAACCTAGTTTAAATCCGACCAATTCTTCTTTTTCAACTGCAAATAAACAAAGAAGTTCTTTCTTGTCTTCAAGTTTTTCAAGCTTAAGGTGTGCACCATCAAATACATGTGCATGAATTGCTTGTAACTGATGTAGCCAAACATATGGTACACCCTCAACTATAACAATTTGCACTTTTATCACCTCATCTCGTAGTCTAATAAATTATTATATCAGAAAAACGTCAATCACGTCAGATGAGAAAAATTTATCCATACAACATTGCTGGTTGACGAACATCTTGTAAATAATCTGCTAGTTTTCCAGCAAAGATTTCCTCTAAATATGGCAACTGTGCAATACAATCTGGTGTCATCAACGCTGGATTTTGATAAATCTTTAGTCCACCTATTTTTAAAAGAGTAGCTACAAACTGTGAGCAAAAATACGCACGTTCTCTGCGCACTTCTTTTTGCATCATCACACCAAATAGCCCGATAAAATTATATTTATAACGATCTCGATTGCAATACATATAACGCACAATTCTAATCATTTCTAAGTACTGATAGGACGATACTCGACAGCGATAAATGACACAATCAGCACACTCAAAAAGTCCAGATTCAGCATTTTCTCGTAAAAACCCACCACTTAAAGGATTATTTAGCTGTCTTCGCCCAAAGCTATACATATCAAAGAGTCCATCATCAAAGGCGATCGATGCATGATTCATCTCTTTTCCAGTGTACATACCTATCGCCTTCGATAGTAAAGTACCTGTTTTAGTTAATACTATGTAAATGGTATGTGCCATATCCTCACCTACTTCAATAATGTTCTATTAATACCAATACGTTTTAATTCTTCAAATGGTTTCGTTATTTCCTTTTTTTTATATTATAGAAAATAAATCTTAATTTTTACCTTAGCTGAAACTTAAGAATTTCTTAAGTTTTTTTATTTTTTATGAGTCAATAGAAACTACTAGATATGATTCTATCAATGTTTATAAGCTCGTAGTTTTCCACTACCTTTATTTATATGTCTATACTTGTATTCTTATGTGGGATACAACCGGAGTTCAAAAAATTTTTATTTGAGGAATGAACGTGTAAATATTTACAGACCAGCTCTAGATATGAACAATCTTGTCAATTATATTATATTTTTCCAAAAAGTACTAATTTAAATTTATATCACAATAAAATATGTCATCGTAATAATTGTTACTGCAATAAACTTGGTTTTATGGTTAATTCTAAACTCTCAAGTAAATTCTGAAGATGAAAGCGAGGTGATAATCTATACATCTCTATGTCTTGTTTGGTTTCGCTGGATTGTTCTCATTTCGCGGAATCGTGCTCTCCTTCCGCGGAATTCCGTTCTCACTTCGCGGAATTGTTCTCTCCTTCTGCGGGATTCCGTTCTCACTTCGCGGAATTATACTCTCCTTCCGCGGGATTCCGTTCTCACTTCGCGGAATCGTACTCTCCTTCCGCGGGATTCCGTTCTCACTTCGCGGAATTATACTCTCCTTCCGCGGAATTCCCTTCTCACTTCGCGGAATTGTTCTCTCCTTCCGCGGGATTCCCCCTCACTTCGCGGAATCGTGCTCTCCTTCCGCGGGATTCCCTCCTCACTTCGCGAATCCCCACTCCTTTCGCGGAATCACATTCAAATTTATTTTGTTAAAGCATTGACAATATCATCAACGATTTTCGTATTAGCAATTGCACCTGTATATAACCAACTAGAATCTTTTGGCAGACTATGTACATTACCAGCTTGGACTGCTAGGATCGTACCCCATAATTTTTCACTTAATGCTTTGACACTTGCATCATCACCGCTATCGATAATAAACAGATGATCTGCATCTAATGTAACAAGCTTTTCAAGTGATATTTCGTTCCAGTTGGCTGTCGCGTTTGCTGAGATTTCTTGTACAACAGATGGCACAGCTAAGCCAAGATCATTGTACATCACATCTCCGCTCGAAAGATTTTGTGAAACGATGAAAAACTTCCCGCCAACAACCCAAATGGCTGCGGCTGAGATATTACCAACCTTTTGCTGAATTTGTTGTTTTACTTCTTTCACTTTGGCATTATAGTCATCTAACACTTGTTGTGCTTTATCTTTTTGTTCAAACACTTCACCAACACGTAGAAGTTCATCACGCCAGTCATTGTTAACTTCTGCTCCAATGACATAAGTTGGTGCAATTTTGCTATATTGCGCATATTTATCACCTTCCACCATAGCGGCAGAGTCCATAATAATCAAATCTGGTGAAAAGCTTTGTACTGCTTCAAACGGTAAATCAAATGGTATTGTTGGAACATCTTTCAAAGTATCTTGTAAGTAATCTTGAACGCTTGCACCATCTCGAACACTCCATTGTGCAACTGGTGTTATTCCAAGTGCGACAAGGTGATCCTCTAAGTAAGAAGCAATGACCCGCTTAGGGTGAAACGGAACTTCTACTTTATTGCCTATCGCATCTGTTAGTGTTCGAGTTTCGATAACATGGTCTATTTTATGCTCCGATTTTGTATCATCTTGTGAAGCAGTATTTGTCTCGTTATTTCCACATCCCATTAGCATAAATGCTAAGACACTAGCACATGTTAATCCCCATTTCTTCGTTTTTAAAATCATGTTAATGCCTCCTAACTACGATTATGTTATAATTTAATTGATATTGAAAATCATTCTCATTTAAAAAATAAAATAAAAAATTTATTATGTCAATGCTAGGAGCTTTTACATGGATGAAGAGAAAATCATTAGCTTTCGTTAGACATCATTACCGTGTAACTTATAATATTCTCACTCTATTGCTATTCAGTTGTTTAATTTGTTTAGTAGTTATCATTTCGATTCGATTTGGCGCCAACGAACTAACTTATAAAACAATATGGAATAGCCTTTTACATTACGATGAAACTAATAATGAACATGTTATTTTACATGAGTTGCGTATCCCACGTGCAGTTGCTGGACTTCTCGTTGGTAGTGCCCTCGCTGTTTCAGGAGCAATTATGCAAGGTGTTACGCGTAATGCCCTTGCCTCCCCTTCCATATTAGGGGTTACTTCAGGTGCAGGTTTTATGTTATCTATTGCATACACGCTGTTTCAAACACCTAGTTTCCCTATGCTTATACTTTTTTCATTTATTGGTGCAGGTGCTGGTGCCGCACTAGTATTTACGTTAACTGCGGTTGCAAAAGGTGGCATTACACCTGTAAAACTAGCATTAGCTGGCGCTGCCATTTCTGCTTTTCTAAGCGCACTATCTACAGCAATTGGCCTGAAGTACGATATTGCTAAAGATTTAAGCTATTGGTATGCAGGTAGTCTTTCTTCTATTCAGCCAATACATATAAAGGTCGCTATTCCATTTGTCATCATTGGCTTACTGCTGGCAATGATATTAGCAAAATCAATTTCTGTTATGAGTTTAGGTGAAGAAGTAGCAACAGGGCTTGGTCAACGAACAACAGTTATACGTGTGCTTTGTACAGTTACTGTGCTTTTATTAACAGGTGCAGCCGTTTCCATTGCAGGTATTATCGGTTTTGTTGGTTTAGTTGTGCCACATATCGTTCGTGCAATCGTGGGGGTTGATTATCGTTGGATACTACCTATTTCAGCCATTATAGGTGGCTGCTTATTGTTAATTGCGGATATTGTAGCTCGCATTATCATGAGTCCTTTTGAATCTCCAGTAGGTGCTGTTACTGCAATTATCGGTGTGCCCTTTTTCTTATATTTAGCTCGTAAAGATGGAAGAGGTTTATAATGCATAATTTAATACGTAAACATACACATCGTTTTTCTATTTACATCGTGATTTGTTTGCTACTGCTATTTGTAGTGGCATTCATTAGTGTGAATAAGGGTATATGAAAATTTCAATATTAAGTTTTCTTCAAACTTTGCTAGGGAACGGTTCCCCAGATAATACTTTAACAATCTTTAGCTTCCGCTTCCCCCGTATTTGCATGGCCATCCTTGTTGGGTTTGGTGTTGCTGTGTCAGGTGTCATCCTACAAAGTATTTCAAAAAACCCGCTAGCAGACCCAGGCATTCTAGGCATTAACGCCGGTGCAGGGTTTGCTATTGTGTTGTATACATTCTTTATTCAAGGATTGTTATTTTCTAACTCATGGATGTCTGTCTTTTTTATGCCCATAATCGCCTTAATCGGTGCACTCTTTGCAGCATCCATCATTTATTTTTTAGCTTATAAAAGAGGACAGGTTTCTCCGTCGCGCATGCTCTTAGTTGGAGTTGGCATTAATGCTGCGTTTAGTGCAGGCATCACCATTTTCCAACTTCGCATGGAACCTAACGATTTTACTAAAACTCTCGTCTGGCTATCGGGATCTATTTGGGGCAGTACTTGGACATTTGTGCTCGCGTTACTTACTTGGATAGTGGTGTTAATACCCTTTGCTTGTTATAAAGCTCGCGTACTAGATATTTTAGCATTGAATGAGATGACCGCTATTGGAGTCAGTATTAACGTAACAAAAGAACGTAAAAGACTTCTAGTATTGGCCGTGCTTCTAGCAGGCGCCTGTGTTGCTGTTGGGGGTGGACTTACATTTTTAGGGTTAATTGCACCTCATATTGCAAAAAAATTAGTAGGCAGTTTGCATTATCGGGTGATTCCATTTAGTGCATTAATTGGTGCTTTGCTTTTGTTAATGGCTGATACTATTAGCCGAATCATTATTGCTCCTGCGGAATTACCCGTTGGCATCGTGTTAGCCATATTAGGTGCACCTTACTTTATCTATTTACTATTAAAAACAAGAGGCTAGTTTCATCATACTCCCTACCACTATCATAGAACTATTCGTTTCGTTACAACGAGTTAACAGAAACGGAGGCTGGATTGACCTCTGCTAACAGATAGCGTAAAACCTCTCGCAAATAAAAGGGAGAGGTTTTCGTTTATTTAACTAACTCCATTAGGCAATCGTTTAATGCACAAATATCATTTGTCATAAACTGTGATATTGATGAACATGAGAAATATATGAAGGAAGGATGTATTGATTTGCCCAATGATTACACATCTCCATCCACACAGTTTACGTTTGATGTAAATACAAGTCCACTTTTTAGAAAGGATAATCAGAACTACATAAACATTCTTGGTATTGCTCAATTAAATAGTCTAGAAAATGTTTCTCTACTTGATATTTTTTTAAGTGCGAATAACGTTGTAGAGCCACATTATCATCAAAATGCAGCAGAGCTTGTTTATTGTATTTCTGGGGCTGCTACCGTTTCCATTTTAAATCCTTTCACTAAACAAATTCAAAACTACCCAATAAAACCAGGACAGGTAGCAAACATTCCACAAGGATGGTGGCATTATATCGTCGCGAGTGCAGATAACACGCACATATTAGCAATTTTTGATGCACCTACACCAGAAGTTATTTTAGGTTCGGATATTTTGAAATTTACGCCTTCGAATATAATGGCACACACTTATTGCTTAGATGAAAACTTATGGAAGCAAACAATCGCCCCTGTTGTTCCTTCAACCTATATTGGACCTGCAAATAATTGCAATCAACCTTCCATTACCTCACCAACTTCAATGCAAACACATCCACATTACAACTTTAATCCTTACCATTATCCATACATGTATCAAAATGGTTCCTATTATTAATAAAGTTAGGCTGTATAAGGAAACACCTTTGCGTGTTTCCTTTATTGATTTTTTAAAATTGAATAAAGCTCACTTTGTAAACACCTCAACTACAAGTGCATAAAATTTTTAAGTCTGGGAAATCTAACTATTATTCAGCATTACTTTAATTCGTAAAAGAGGTGTATAAAAATGGACTTTCCAATTATTCATACAAATTTTTGGGATGCTGTAATTGCCGTTCCAGTTGTTATGATTATTACACAATTATTGAAAATATTTTTTCCTATTCAGCCTAAATATGTCCCAGCAATCGCGCTAGTATTAGGTTTAATTATTTCTATTTTTATTAGCCATAAACATAATTTTTTAGCTGGTGTATTTATGGGCTTTTTTTATGGATACGCAGCCATCGGAAATTATGCTTCTTTAAAGACAACTATTAAGAGCTTTAAAAATAAGAAAAAGAAGGGTGCTCAATAAGGTAAGCTCCTGAGACTTCTGTCAAACAGAGGAACTGCTGGAGCTTCCCCAATGTCAAGACATACATAACTCCACTGCTAAGTCGAATCTATAATTGTATTATTTACAAAAATATGTATAAAAAAATCTTTTGTTTCCCATCCTAATCTCACATTCAACAACTATAAAATGAGTTAGGACGTGCAACAATGAAAATGTCAAAACGAAATATAGATTCTTTACGCTTTAAGGAAGTTTTTACAATTTGGAAACAACTTGGCGTAAACAATGGCTATATTGCAACGAACCATTTCTTTTTCAACTATGCAGTTAACAGAGACTTAAAAGTCATTATTTTGGAATTTATTCAATGTTTAAAAGAGGAAAATAAACAGCTTGAAAAGTTATTAAAAGAAAATGGTGTTCTGGCGCCGCCATTATCAATTGACCAAGGAAATTTACAGATTGCTAAAATGCGTGGAAAGGCAGCTATAAATGATTCTGAAATTAGTGCTATCCTATCCATGAATATTGCATCTTCCTTAATTTCAGTCAGTCAAGCAATGGACATGTCTTTCGAAAGTAGTCTTACGACAAAATATAGTGTTTTTCATATGAAATATGCCATTCTAGGTACCAAGTTAATTGAGCTTAGTAATAAGAAAGGTTGGCTACTTTCTCCTTCCTCAATATAAAGCCCATAGCTTCTAGTCGTCTCGCTTCAGTACGAGACGACCTAAAAGGCTATCTTTTTATTCACTTAGTTCTTTTTCCCTGTTTGTAACTAATAAATAATCGAGTGCACTCATTCTAGTTAGCTTATGTGTAAATTTAATTGCATCTGCCTGTGTGTCAAACATAAAGTTTTCGAGTTCGTCTGTTGGTATATATTGATCAGCGATTTTTCGTTTCAGTTTTCGTACAGATAAAATGTGTGAATCTTCTTCGTATAAAATGATTGCACCAACGTTTCGATAAAGCGTATGATCAACCGTTGCGACAACTTTCACATTCAATCCTTCAAATTCCGTTAAATCTACCTGCATTTATTTACCAGCCTCCCTCTCTACTCTTACATTCTCGCTTCAACAATCATAGTCCTTCTTTTTTTAGTAATTTAAGCTTATCATTGATGAACCCTTTGGATACTTCCATCTAATTGATTACTGTCTGAAAGTGGCGCTCTCTTAATAGAAAAAATTGCACAACCTAACGCACATAAAACTAAAATTGCACCGAAACTTGATAGATGCATTACAGAGCCTGTAAGAGTAAACAACGCTCCCCCCACTGCTGATCCTATTGAAATACCAATTTGTAAGGCAGCAGTATTTAAGCTTTGTTGAATATCAGATGTTTCGGGATCTGTTTGAATCAAATAGTTTTGTAATGGTGGCGTAAGTGACCAGCTAAGCGCTCCCCATAAAACAGTTACGATTAAAAATAACGGGAAGGCTACGATTGTATACGGTATTACAAATAATACGATAGCAAAAGTTGCAATGATTAGTACGATTGATTTGCCAGTACCAATTTTATCACTTAACCAACCACCAAACGCATTACCGCTTACAGAAGCAAGACCGAATACTAAGTAACAAATACTCACCCAGGAAGAGTTTAAGTTAAATGCCTCTACTAAAAACGGCGTGAAGTAAGCATAAAGCATATAATGACCAGCAAGCATAAATAATGTTGTTAAATGCGCACTTGCAATTTTTAAATTAGCTAATGACTTAATTTGTGTTTTTAATGGGACAACCTCAACAACTGGCATTTTTTCCAGGAGCATAAAAATTAGAATCATAGATATGCTAGAGAGTAATGCAATCCCTAAAAAAACAGCACGCCAACCAAAAGCCTCAGTAATAAAAATACCCATCGGTACACCAATTACTAGTGCTGAACTTACACCTACAAAAATAAGCCCTAATGCTTTAGCACGATGTCTTGGTTCTACTATCTTTGTTGTAATTGTCAGAGACAAAACAATAACTAGAGCCGTACTCATTGCTGTTATGATTCTTGCAATCATGACAATGACAAAGGTAGGACTAAAATAGGTCATGACATTACCTAATGTAAATAAAAGTAATGAAATAAGGTATAGTTTCTTCCGCTCCACTTTAGCTGTTAACGATAAAAGGACAGGGGCAGAAATTGCATATACTAGAGCAAATATCGTAATTAATTGTCCAGCCGTTGCTACAGATACGTTCAAATCTTTAGCAATGTATGGCAATATCCCTCCAACAATTAGCTCTACCAATCCAACTGCAAAAGTCGTAGCTGCCAGTATAAAAACTCTCCAATTCATTTAATCACCCTTCTGTTGTACTTCCATCTTATAGTGGGCAACAATAAAAAAATCCTGACTACAAAATGAAAGAAATTTTTGTAGTCAGGATTTTATGGTTCCTGGTAGAGACCCTCAATCCATATTATTGAGGTTATACAGATCATTATTTTACTTTAGCTATAGTAGCATATTGATTTTTACGTTACAACATTTTTCTTCTTTTCAGATTGCCCAACACACATTTATTGCATTGAATGAGTTTTGATTTTAGTTATTGTATATTTTTTTGAATTTTTGCTTATATTTTTTGTCTGTCGACCATAAATAATAATAGTACACATATAGTTATGGGGTGATTGTTTGCGTATATTTGGTTTAGTATGCTATTTTTTAATGCTATTTTATGGCGCAGAATTAGTAGTAGAAGAGCTCACAATCGATCAACCATCTCCTAGATTGGACATAAAGCAAAACCCAATAAAAGAAACTGTTGAAAATTCAACAGTTTGCGTCTATTATCCCACTTATAAAATTTGTAAAGATTTGACAGAAAATAATTAAAAAATAAAGAGGCATGCTCGTAAAAATTGGAGCTGCCTCTTTCTATTTTCATTGTTATTTATCTATTCGCGGCCAACGTGAAAGTGCTTAAATGGATAAACAGTTATTTTAGCTTCACCATAAATAGCATCTTTACCGATTAATCCGTAATGGCGACTATCATAGCTTTTTAGACGGTTATCTCCCATTACGAAATACTTACCTTCTGGCACTTTTTTCTCATTTGTTAAACCTTCTAGTGTGAAATTCTCTGTAATACGTAATTGACTCGGATCATCTGTTTGACGATTTACATAATCTTCTTTATACGCCTTACCATTTACATACAATACATCATCTATCATTTCTACTATGTCCCCTGGAAGTCCTATAACACGTTTAATATATAATTCATCCTCAGTAGGTGATTGAAAGACAATTTGGTCAAAGCGTTCAATTTTACTCGTTTTACTTACAATAATTATGTCCTTATCCTCATATGTCGGATACATAGAAGCACCTTGTACTTTTATCGGTGCAAATAAAAATTGTTTACAGCCTAAGACGACAATTGCTGTAATAACAATAATTTTAATGTAGGATAGAATTTCTTTTTTCATATTCGTTTTTTCTGCTTGCATACTCATACCCCGATACTTTTTTTTATAGTATAGCATTTTCTATTGTATATTGACGAATAATAACACAAATTGTTTCCAAGACATGAAAAAAAGACATAGGCTCAATAGCTTCTGTCTAGGAAATTGCTTTTGTTTTTCACTTTTAGAATGGTCTCTTTATGAAGCAGAGTGATGTTGCTCGTTAAATAAATCTACTGCTAAAACAATACCTACCGGCAACGCGATGGCTAATAAAATTGTTCCAATCATCATCACAATCACTCCCTCAACCATTTCTTAAATCTATTATACACTTAATTTTCTGATATTTCAAACGAAATAAAAAATTGAATTGCATTCATAACTAAAAAAATCATTCAACTAGGCATGCATCCTACCTGAATGATTTTTTTAGCATTACATAAAGATTTTAAAACAAAATAGTTGTAACTGTTTCACCATGAATTTGACTGGACTTTTTCGTACTTTACGTTTAGGTACATAGCTTTGCATGCAATTATTTAATGCTGTATACCTAAGCACCTGGGTCCTCCCATTCATTCATCTCTCTCCCTTCGTAGACATATAATTTACAACTATTGTAGCCAATTTGTTACTTTACAAGCCCTTATTCCAAGTGCGTTTTTAACTCTGTTTTTATTTGTTGTAGCTCTGTTTCATCCGGAATATAGTACCAAATATGATTAATCATTTGACCCTCTCCTGCCTCAAATGATAACTGATCAATATTATTATCCATTTTTTTATAAATACTTTGTAGCTGGATTAAATCTTTCACCGTAAAATTCATACGGACATTGTCTCCGACAACATCAAGCATATCAGTTGCCTTCAACAACATTGAAGGTGTTGAAGCTTTTTTCATAACCGCTTCAATAATTTGTCTTTGACGAATTTGACGGCCAAAATCCCCCCGTGGATCTTCATAGCGTATACGTGAAAAAATAAGAGCTTCATCACCATTTAATGAAATTTCACCCTCAGGATAATGATACGAATCATAGGTTAAATCCATATCATTTTGAATCGTTACACCGCCAAGTGTATCAATTATTTGTAGGAATCCCTCCATATTTATAAATACGTAATAATCGAGCGGGATATCTAATAAATTTTCAACCGTATCCATTGCCATTGGTACGCCTCCAAATGCATAAGCATGGTTAATCTTATCCACTGTGTCATGCCCAATGATGTCTGTCCGTGTATCTCTTGGAATACTTAACATTTTCATCGTTTGCTTTTCAGGATTTACTGTAATAACAATCATTGTGTCTGAACGACCACTATCGTCCTTTCGTTCATCAACACCTAGCATCAGCACAGAAAAAGGCTCTTTTTTCGTAATTGTTTTTTGCGTTTTGTCGGAAGTATCTGTAGTTTCTACAAGTGGTGTATTTATTTTATTCATCGTCTTTTGGATAGTATAATAAGCAGTACCTATAAAAATTAGAAAAATTGCTAATAGGCTCCCTATTATCCACAGCCAAATCTTCTTTTTGCTCTTTTTTTCTTTAGAGCGTTTCATGTTTTTTTCCATACTTATGTCCTCTCTAGCTTTATAAAAAATTTGCCCATCTATTTGACGTATTAGGTTGGAAAAAAGTTTATATAGTCTACTTATATGCATATTGCACAAAAAAAAGACGTACACTAGTATTTACTAAATATACATCTTTATATTCATTAGTACCTAAAATTAGCACTACTGTTTGAAAGAAGCATGGGCGATATGCCGATTCTACAGAAAAAGACAAAATATCTTGGGAAGTTAATCCTTAAGATATTTTGTCTACAGTTTGAGCCACTTCTTAAAGAAGTGCTATTCAGCTCTGTCGTGAATTCCTTGCACTAACTTTTCTTGAATAGACAAATATTGTGCAATTTCTTCGTCATTCAATACTTCAAAAAGTTGAATAAATACTTCCTTCCCTACCTCTTGCGCTTTGATTAAAGCACCTACACCTTCTTCGGTAATCTGCAAACGAATTGTACGTCTATCGGCATCATCGTAAAGTCTTTCTGCTAAGCCCAGTTTCACTAATTTTTCAGCAATACTTGTCATAGCACCTTTCGTATACCCAATCGTTTCCGCTAATTCTGCTTGTCTTTGAGGACCTTTTATTTTCAGTTCACTTAAAACTAAAATTGGTGAAATACCTAACGGATACGGAAACGCTTTCGTAAAGCGTATAATATTCGCATTATTCATCTGATCAATCATATGAATGAGTTTAAAAATACTTGTCTGTGCCAAAAAAAATCCTCCTCGAACATCCGAGAATATTAGTGAAGCATAATAGAGCCACCGTCAACCATAAGCGTTTGGCCTGTGATATATTGTGAGTCCTCTGATGCTAAAAATACTGCTACGCGGCCGATGTCTTCTTCAACATCACCAAAGCGTCCCATAGGAATTTTACTTTTAACAGCTTCGTAATATTCTGGTTGTGCTTTTGCCCATGCTTGTACACCTGGTGAATTCGCAATAGGGCTAATTAAGTTTACATTAATACCGAAACGTCCCCATTCATTTGCCGCTACACGAGAAATACCGCGGATTGCTTCTTTTGCAGCCGCATAGGCACCTTGTGTTTCATGTCCAGCAAGACCCGCGCCAGAAGCAAAATTAATAACATTCCCTTTTGACTCTTTTAAATGCGGTAATGCTGCTTGCATTAAATAAAATGTTGGGTAGAAACCAGTATCAAATGATAAATCTAAATCAGCTTGTGTTGTGTCTTCAATAGTTGCTTGTTTAGAAGCATGTGCATTATTAACTAATACATCTAGTTTACCGTATTTTTCAACAACTGTATCGATAATTTTATGCAAATTAGCACGATCCATTAAATTTGCTTGTAAAAACATTGATTTTGGAGAAATTTGTTGCAATTCTTTTTCCATTGCTTTTCCTGTTTCTTCATTTAAATCAACAATTGCTACGATAGCTCCTTCTTTTACCATTGCTTTTGCCATACCACTACCGATACCACCTGCACCGCCAGTAATAATTACGACTTTGTCTTGTAATTTACCCATGGATAAACATCTCCTTTTCTTAAATCCATTCAATAGTTTATCACTAAATTATTTTTAATTAAACTAGTTTGCTCAACTTTTTGAAACCCTTTACATTTCATTTGCAATTTGTTTTACTATTTCATCAATAGTGGTTATAACTGCACCTTTATTGGCTTGTGTTAAAATACTAAAAATATACCATTTACCACTTTTTCCTTGAACATAGCCACTTAACGCATAGGTTCCCGTTATATAGCCTGTTTTAGCTGAAACACTATAACCTTTCAAGCGATTTTCTAATGTAGCACCAACCAACTTTCCTTTTCGGCCTGCATGTGGTAAGGCGTCTAAATAGGAGAAGTACCAGGACTTATTACGAACTTTATATAATAATAAACTTTCCTGCATACTACTTACACGGTTCTGATGATTTAAGCCAGAGCCATCTTCAAAGTACCATTGATCCATATCCAGTCCAGTATCTATTCCATATGTACGAATTGCCTGTATACCTGCCGACCAACTTCCTTCTCCAAGAAGTTCTTTCCCTATTTGCTTCGTCAACATTTCTCCCATACCGTTAATGCTTAGCTTTAAAAATCGAAAATTGATATCTTTTAATTGTATTGAATTGGATATTCCTATTCGTTGAGCATTATTTGGAACTTTTCCTATGTCAAGAGGCATTTGCTGAATACCTTTTGCTATTAATTTTTCTCGTAATACATCCAGCGTATACAATGTTGGATTATAAACGGTCACATATGTATTTTTCTCTGTACCAGCAGGTAAATTGCCTGTTACAACAATACGATCTGTTCCATATTCTCTCGTAATATTGATCGTCGATTTCCCACCTTTTTTTATTATCTTAGTTTTGTTAACAATTGGTATTGTGCTTGCATGTGGGAAAAGTTGAACACTTGCAGATTGGCCGATTTTGGTGCCAGTCACTTTAACTTGGACATTACCGACATCGTACTGATCATTTGGAGAAAGAGTCAGAGCCGAAATACGAGATGCATAAGATAATGCCTCCTCCTCAGGAACAATACCTTTTGCTAAACGGTCATCATCAAACCACGTATCATCCGCAATTAATTTTCCTGTAATTTTTGTGATGCCTAATTTTTTTATTCCATTAGCGAATGATTCTAAATGGACAGGTAGCAGTGTAGGATCTCCACCACCTTGTAAATAAATATTTCCTTGTAATACACCATTTTCAACGGGTCCATCGATATACGCCTTCGTTGTAAAGCGATAATCAGGACCAAGTAAATCTAATGCTGCAGCACTAACAAGTAATTTATGTGTTGAAGCAGGACGGATCATTTTATCACCATTATTACTGTAAATGACGTCCCCTCTTTCCATTTCTCGTACAGTAATACTATACTCATTATTTTTCCAGTTTTTCATGATGATTGTATTGATTTTAGTCGTCATTGTTTGCTCAGATGCCCAAGCTTGTTCGACATTTATTAATGGAAAACTACTGAACAACATGAATAACATCGTATAAATAATAATTTTCTTTTTCATAGACCCTCCTGTTAGAAAAATATTCACGTATTTACCCTTTATTTTAAGTAAAATTATTTATTTTTTCAATTCCGCATTAATTCCGAATTCTTCAAAGAGGACAGTCATCTTTTTCTTTCGACAAGAATAGACTGTATTAGCTAGCTAAAAACACTTTCAGGAAAGGAGTTGTTTTTCGATGGGGGCAAAATGGATAAAAATTTCTATCTTCTATTTATTACTTGTTTTCGCGTTTGGACTGTTCATGCATTATACAATTCAACTTCAATGGAAGGCGACACATGCTCATATTGGTGTAGTAGGTTGGCTGACTACGGGATTCATAGGTTTAGTTTATTCTAATTTTAAAGAAGCTGCAGAAACAGGGCTCGCGAAGGCTCAGTTTTGGCTTTATAATATCGGTTTACCGTTCCTATTAGTTGGTATGATGATGGTTTATTTAGATGTTCCACGTTGGTTATTTGAGCTGTTTGTATCTGGTGGCGGTATCGCGGTTGCACTTTCTGTCGTTTTATTTTTCATCAACGTCTTTCAAAATGTGAAAAGTACATCCTAAATAAAAACAGAGGACTACAACGGTTTATTTCCGCTACGGGCGTGCGCTTTCTGCGTAGCACTCCGTTGGCCGAAACACTCTATGAACTTATTGACGCCTTTCGTCGGCACTTAAGCCCCACTTAGTAAAGTGGGGCTTAGACTGTGTCAAAAATTGTATAAGAGCTGTTACATCAAGGCTTTAAGTGATTAAAATGAGAGCTAGCTAGAAAAAATAGCCATTTAGAACATGTGACTTTCTCCCCAATTCAATAGCTCTTATATACTTTCAATCCCCTCTTTTAATATTACATCAAATTAATTTAGTCATAATAGTTCTATCATTAAATTTATAATTTTTGTTTTTTCTTTTGAACATACCTCTTTTATAAAGTATAAACCACCAAAGGAGGTATGAAAATGAATATTAATGATATTCGAGTAAGAAAAGTACCATCAAATGTAGTAAGTGCATTAGATCAGCATGGCCAAGCACTATTAAAAAAAGCTCTAGGGAGATTGAATAAAGAGGAATTATTCAATGCGCCCAAAATGGAACAAAAACACTACGAAACTACTTATTCCGCATATGCATTCAATGAATTTAATGAACAAATCAAAACAAAAGTGACACCTAAAGTGGAACAAAAAATTAGCTTCCTACAATTCAACAACTTCCTTATTGGTAATATTTTTAAAACAATAAACACTGAGACAAACAGAACATCTTACTTAGTGAAAGTTGTATCATTAGATATAGAACAAGGTATAAAGAAGACTATTACGTATTTAGATAATGAACTATTAAATGAATGGGAGCAGTTGTCCACTGAAAGTAAGGTAACGATACCCGAAGATTACGAGCATTTAACATCAGATGAAATAGGACAAAATGATGATGTGGTTAATGCATTGGGTTGGGGATTACCATGTCTTCAAAACGGTTGTTGTTCTTTCCGTTATAAAGGAAATCCATTTAATCCACTTGTTAGATATAACTGGTGCGGGGCTAACTGCGGAGCAGGTCCTACTGTTAATGCATTAGACAATTGCTGTAAATATCACGACCATTGTTATGATGCGAATACGAAATATCCTGAACGTTGTGGTTGTGACCGTATTATAATTGAATGTGCTAATCAGACAGATGAAGCGGGTTCATCACGTATCGTTGGGGCGTTTTCTGCAAAAATGGTTGCAATGGGCTGCTAATTTTCTTACTAATATCCACTAAAGTCTAAAGTCATTATAGATAATGACTTTAGTGTTCTTATGTTGGCATTATCAAATGGTTAAAACCCGGGTCTACAACACCTTTACACGGTTAAATTCCAAGTGCCACCTTATTATGATTTACCCATACAAGCGTTGGACGCAACTTTAGAATTCGGTCTAAGGTTGCGTCTTTAATTTATATGGTTATTCATCAAACCACGTAAAGGTGATATGGTAAATTGCTATGTCTATTATTTTTTAATATAATCAGTTTATACACGATATGACTTGAGAAAGTAAGAAAAATTAATAAGGAGGGAAATTATGCTGGGTAAAAAAGGGAAGTTATCAGCATTATTTTCTGTAGCAGGACTTATTTTAATTGCTTGCTTTTATTATTTTCAAATTACTGCTACTGCATGGGTAATCGTAATTTTTGTTGGAGAAATTTTAATTGCCATAGGAATAATCTTTAGTGTTCTAAGCTTTATAAAAAGGGAAAAAGGATTTTGGAAGTATTCCCCTTTTATAGTATTGTGGATTTATTTTCTTGGTATATTCTTGTCAATTATACTAATTGCCATGATAGGTGAACCTTAGATTATTTATTAATGCATCGAAATATTATACTTTTTATAAAGAAGTTACACATTTATAGACAAAGTCGGGTTTTTCGACTTTGTCTATTATTATTTTAACATTAGTTTGCTATAAACACGCCATTGTTTATCGTTATGAGTTTCTACAACATTTCTTAACAATCTATAATCTAATTTAAGTAGGCCATTTTCACGATAAGAAAGCTAAAGTTAGAAATCAAATAACTCTCTTTGTTGAATAATACATCAATAACACGCGTTATTTCAACTGAATTAAGCCATTTCCTACCAGACTAATTGGAAAATCCAATTTTAATGCATGCTTTGTAAAGTAATACTTTATTTGTGCAGGTATAAGTGGTGGTGTACACGATTTAATTAACCGTAGTGCCAGTGCAGTAGCTCCTGAAACATGGGGTGTTGCCATGGAAGTACCGTTCAATTCTACATACTCGCCATTTAAATGCGTTGATAAAATACCTTCTCCTGGAGCCACAAAATCTATATTAAGATGGGAATCTGAAAATATTGAAGGGGCAAGTTGTTGATTAATTGAACCAATAGATAACGTTTCCTTATAAAAACCAGGAAATGATATTTCGTCGGTTGTAGATAAGCCATCCCCCTCATTCCCCGCTGCTGAGACAATTACTATACCTAATGTATGCAATTCTTTAATAACTGTATATAACTCATCTTTATGAGTCGGACCACCTAAAGACAAATTAATAACTTGAACCTTTTCCCCGTTTTGCCCCTGCCATCTTTTGATATATTGAAGTGCACTAATTAATCCATTATATGATCCTTCACCAAAGCGATTTAAAATCTTTAAGATGAGTAACTTACAATTAGGAGCAACGCCTAATACACCCATTTCATTATTTTCAGCTGCGATAATACCTGCTACGTGTGTACCATGGCCGTTGTAATCAGTGTAAATATCTTTGTTCCCCCCATCTTCAGAAGTAAAATTATAGCCACCTATTATTTTGCCAGCCAGATCGGGATGTGTCGTATCAACACCTGTATCAATTATTGCAACGACGACCCCTTGTCCTTTATTGGTTTGTCCCCAAACATCTCTAGCTTTAATAATTTCTATACTAGAAGTACGATTTTGATGCTGTTTTTTTAAAGATCGGATTTTGTACGGTTTTAATGCAATTTTATTCAAAAAAATCACTCCTAACTAAATAAGTTAATCGTACAACTTACAAAAATTTTGAATTTTATTTGAGATATTTTGTGCATCCATTATTATTTCAGAAAGCAACTTTTTTTCTTCTGTATTAAGCTGTTCTGTTTCAAAGGTTTTTAAAAAGAAATATTTAGTTTTTCGAGATTGGCAAAAGCATTTGATTAAACAATCTATGTTCAATTACTTCTCTCCTCCTTAGTTCTTTTTATATAATTTGCCTGATAGTAAATCCTTTGCATGAAACAATACTTCTCTTCATTCATTTTAATTTTATAGTCATTTATTAATCCTCCAATTCATGAATTGTTCATTAGTTAAAGAGATAATAAATCTGAAAAAGCAAAATTAATTGTATATAATAATTTTATTACCAAAAACAGAATGAATGTTCTGTTTTTTTGTTTTTTAAAAGAAAGAAATCTCTTTATTTTATATAAGCTATAAATTATTAATGGAGAGATTTATGAGAGAAATTGGTTACTAGAGAGAAGTAACTATACTTATTATAAGGGAGGAGTAAAGGTGGATATAAAAATCTTTTTAATTAATTTCGAGCGAAAAAAAATGGATCCTGTCATTCATCTCTTTTTACAAGATCAAAAAAATCGTGATTTACTATCATCCTTTTTAGCGGAGCCATGCCTTGAAAATAAAGTCCGATTGGACAACGCTTTTAAAGTTCATTACAAAAAAGCAAAGGTAATCAGCTATATTAACAAATTAATTCATTACTTTTCAATAGATTTTGATAAAAAAGTTAATCGTTATTATAGGCGAAATATATTTTTATCTTCTTTTGTAAAGGATGAAAACAATGCTCAGGAATTCCCTTCTAAACAATTAGAGATGCAAAAAGACTTATACGATACAGTTTTAAATAACCAGGGACTTTTACAATCAATTTCAAGTGAAGAGCTGTTACATGCTATAAAAGCATTATCTAGTAAACAATTATTAATATTAGATTTAAAATATAGCCAAAATTTAAGTAATAAAGAGATAGCACATATATTAAATGAGTCTCCGCAAACAATTTCCTATAATTTAAGGACTGCTATAAAAAAGTTAAGGGCTAAATTATTTAATAATGGATGTGGGAAGATTGCAAAGTAAACAAGAAATAAACTTCGAGGAAATTATTGGAAATTTTAATCAGAAAATTAAAAATATTTCAAAAAATACGTCCATACAAGAGCGCGAGGATTTAGAACAAGAAATTAAAATGAAAATCTTAGAAAAAATAGACCTATTGAACAATATTAATTGTCCGGGTTTTTTCGATTATATAAATAACAAGAAATAAATAATCTTTCATATCAGTTGTTGTTGAGGTATTTTAGATGAAAAAATTCTTTTAAAATAAAGAGCGTCATACTTTCTAATTTTTTGCTTAAAAATTAATTTGACGGCAATTAAAGCCCCACTTAGTAAAGTGGGGCTTATGTTTATTTAGATGCTACATAGTATTCAGGCAACTACATCACTTCCATGTTGATGTATCTTCTAGTAGTATTGCCCTTCTATTACTGCAATGAGTTAGCTTGCATTTGATACATTTTTTCATAAATTCCGCCAAGCTCTAATAGCTCCTCGTGCGTACCGCGCTCAACAATCTCCCCACGGTCTAATACAAGAATACGATCCGCATTTTTTATCGTTGAAAGACGGTGGGCAATGATAAACGTTGTTCGACCTTTTTTCAAAACATCCATTGCATGTTGGATAATTTCTTCTGTCTCTGTATCGATATTAGATGTTGCTTCATCTAATATTAATATTGCCGGATCAAAGGCTAGTGCACGTGCAAAGGAAATTAGTTGTCGCTGACCTGAAGATAATGTACTGCCTTTTTCAATTACTGGTTCATCGTAACCATTAGGCAAGTTTACTAAGACGCGATCACCACCAACTGCTCTTAAAGATTCCTCCACTTTTTCACGTGAAATTTTCGGATTATTTAAGCTCACATTTGAAGCAATCGTTCCTGTAAATAAATATGGGTCCTGTAATACAATACCCATATGCTCACGCATTGATTGACGCGCGACCGCTGTAATATCAATACCATCGATTGAAATCTTTCCTTTTGAAGGATCATAGAAGCGGAATAATAAGTTCATAATGGAACTTTTTCCTGACCCTGTATGACCTACAAGCGCAATGGTTTCCCCTTGATGAGCTTCAAAAGATAAGTTTTTCAAAACATAATCATCGTTTTTATAGGCAAAGGAAACATCCTCAAAAACGACATTCCCTTTATATCTCGGAAGACTTACTTCTGATACCGGTTCACCGTCTATATCTAACACTTCAAACACACGCTTCCCTGCAACGAGCGAGCGTTCAAGCTGAGAAAATTGATTGACAATGTTTGTAATAGGATTAAATAATTTCGTCAAATAATCGACAAATGCATATAATGTCCCTGCAGAAATTATTTGTGTTGTCGTCATCGACTGCGTCCCAAAGTAGAAAATAAAAATGGTAAACATTAAAAGTCTTAACGTATTCACTAAATTGAATGAAGTCGCCGAATCTAGCACTAATAATTTACGCTCATAGGCATAATGCTCATTATTCATATCATCAAATTCCTTCGTCATTTGTTGCTCACGGCGGAATGCTTGAATAATGGTCATACCTTGTATTGATTCGTTAATCATCGCATTGATATCGGCAATTTTAGTTCGAATAACATCGTTATACTTCGAAGCAAATTTACGATATAAAATCATCCATACGTAAATGATTGGCACCATTACTAATGCTAAACAAGCCATTTGCCAATTTAAAATGAACAGCGCTACATAGACACCTAAAATTGAGATTAAACTTGTTACGAAATTCGATAGCACCTGTACATATAAATTACGTACTGCCTCTGTATCATTCGTCACGCGTGCCACGATTTTCCCTGCCGGTAAGTTATCAAAATATTGAATTGGCAATGTTTGAATATGCTCAAAAACGTCCTTACGTAATTTTTGAACAACGCGGTTTGCTCCCATTTGTAAATAAATATACATAAAATAACGTAATATTGCTGTTGCAATCGCCAATATTAAATAAAGTATTAACAGCCATGTAATCGGCTTTATTTCTAATTTACCAATCGTCATATAATTATCGATTATATGCTTCGCAATAAAAGGCCCTACAAGCTCGGTAAATACTGCAATTGTTAAGAAAAATAAACCTAGTAATATTGGTTTTTTAAAATACATCGCATAGCGAGTTAATCGTTGACTCGTACTCATGAGGCACCTCCTTCTAGCTGTTGACGGTCAAATTGCTCTTTATACCAGCCTTGTTGTGAAAGGAGCTGTTCATGTGTTCCTTGCTCTACGATTTGCCCTTCATCAAGCACAATAATCATATTTGCATGTTGAATTCCCGACAAACGATGGGTTGTAATAATCGTCGTTCGATCCTGTCGTTCTCGTTGAATATTTTCTATAATCTTCGCCTCTGTTTTAGCGTCTACAGCAGAAAGCGAATCATCGAGTATTAAAATTTCAGGGTCTTTTATTAGTGCACGAGCAATAGATACACGCTGCTTTTGACCACCTGAAAGTGATACGCCCTTTTCGCCAACAAGTGTTTCAAGCCCCATTGGGAGATGGGCTAAATCTTTTTCAAAATATGCAGCATAAATCGCTTGTTTCAGCTCTTCTTCCGTTGCATCTTCTTTCCCAAATAAAATATTTTCTCTAATTGTTCGAGAGAATAACACATGATCCTGCGGGACATACCCAATCCAATCGAGTAATTGCTCCTTTGTTTGTGATGTTATATCAATCCCATCAATCGATAACTGGCCCGCTTCAATTGGATATTCACGAAGTAATTGTCGCAGGAAAGTCGTCTTTCCGGCACCTGTCTTTCCAACAATACCAAGTGTTTGCCCCTTTTTTAGTGACAACGAAATTTGTTGAAGATTCTTTACCTGACTCATTGGATACTGGAAGGATAAATTATCGAATCCAATGGCATGCGGGGCTGCTACCGTTTGAGGTATAGCAATATTTTGCACATCTGCTTCATAGCGCAATGTCTCCTGTACACGGTCCAATGAGGCATTCCCTTGCTGCATTACATTAATAAGTTCTCCGATTGCAAAAATTGGCCAAACTGCTAATCCTAAATAGACAGTAAACGTTACAAGTTGCCCTAACGACATCGCCTCAGTAGATACTAAGTGTGCACCGTAACCGAGTGCCACAACATAACTAATACCCGTACCGACTTTCGTAATTGGTCCGAATAAGGCATTTATTTTCGTAGTATGCATATTTTTTTCATAAACGGTTTCACTCATCTCCGCAAATGTTGCTTCGTCCTTTTTTTCTTGGACATATGCCCGTACAACCCGAACGCCTGCTACAGACTCGAGAACACTATCATTTAATTCGCCAAAGGCATCCTGTGCCTTCATATAACGCTCATGCACAATTTTCCCTAAATATTGTATAAGAATAGCCATAATAGGCACTGGTAACATGGCAAAAATGGTTAATTTCCATGAAATCATAAAGCCCATTGCAAAAATAATACATCCCATATAAATGGTTGAATCAATAAGTGTCATAATCCCAAAGCCCGCAGTTAGGGATACAGCATTTAAATCATTCGTAGCACGCGCCATTAAATCACCCGTGCGATTCTTTTCATAAAAAGTAGGCGTCATCCGTAAAAAATGTTGCATTAAATTGCGTCGTAAAATTTTCTCTAAGTTAATGGCACCTTCAAATAGTCGAAATTGCCATACAAAATTTAATACATAGCCACCAACAATAATACCGCTGAAAATCAAAATATACTTCGATAAAATTGCAGTTGTCATTGTGCCTGCTGTTAAAATATCAATTATGTTCCCAAGTAAATAAGGAGGAATAACTTCTAAAGCACTAGCAATCATTAATAGCACAATCGCTACTGTGTATTGCTTCCAATATTGCTTAAAAAACCAGCTTAATTTGCTTAATACATCAAACATTTTTCATAACCTTCTTTCTCAAATTGCGTTAAATCTTCGCTACCCACTATCTAGCAATTCCTTATTGAAAATTAATTTCCTTGTGATGTTACGCATACGACATACACTCCTTTTTTAGTTCACTACAACTTTTTTGCAATAAAAAAAGACACATCCCCTCAAAAGAGCATGTGTCTCTTATAAAAGGTAAGGTGCGCCCATACCTTCTATTGCATAATAAATAACAACGTTAGACATGGACAATGTATGAAGCTGTGCTTTTGTTTTGTACTGTTAAAACCATCATTGTCATGCCCTCCTTTTTTGTTATAGTGTTATTGAAGATTATCATATTATTGAAATAATTGTCAACATTCTAACTGTTATTTTTTATATTTTACAGGAAATAATTAACGCTTTAAAGTAGTGAATTGCTTGAATTGGTAAAAAGGGGAACGCCACGTTAAAACTTACTTTCGAATAGCTACCATCCGACCTACGTCCTTGATACAATACAAAGTAATAGTGAATGTAAATGATGTACTTTACAAACAATAATGACCTTAAAAGTTAAAGGAGTCTTTGATATTGAAAACGTTTTTGGCAATAGGTATAGGTGGATTTTTCGGCGCGATGTCCCGCTATTACCTCAGCGTGTTACTTCCCAATACCGCTAACTTTCCAAGTACAACACTTTTTATTAATTTAGTTGGATGCTTTTGTTTAGCCTTTCTTTTTACGACTTTTACTAACCGGACACCACTCGTACTTGGCGTTGGTACAGGCTTTTTAGGAGCCTTCACAACTTTTTCTACCTTTTCTGTAGAAACACTTTTACTCATTGAAAATAACCAATGGGTACAAGCCCTTTCTTATTGTTTAATTAGCGTATTGGGCGGTTTAGCTTGCGCTTGGCTTGGTGCTTTACTTGCAAGGGGGCGAATGCAATGATCCTTGTAGGCATAGGTGGAATTTTAGGTGCATTAACAAGATTTTACTTAGGAAAATGGATTGTCAGTACTTATCCTTGGGCAACCTTCATTATCAACATTACAGGTTCTTTTATCCTTGGTCTTTTATTTGGCAGCCATCCAAGTGAAGCATTATGGCATTTTTTAGGTATCGGTTTTTTAGGTGCTTACACAACTTTTTCGACGTTCGGCTTTGAAATGCTACAACTAGTAGAAAAGAAAAAATGGGGATTAGCTTTAGCCTATATTTGTAGTACAGTATTATTAGGATTACTTTTTGCTGCACTTGGTCTTTACATTTTGGCATAATATCCTTAACATTCAAGAGGTGATTTTTTGACACAAGCTACAATTGAACAGCTCCAAGCGTTGGAGGCTGAAATAAAACATACTTTATATACATTAATTGACTTAGAACTGGACGAAGCCTATCAAGAAATGACTTCTCACTTTGCGCAACTGCTCGCAAAAGTACAAGCAGCTCATTTAATTGATTATAAACTTACTGTTCTAGTGGAACCTCAAGCTTATGCTACCGAGACTTGTATATTATTAGAAAGTTTACTCGAAGCAAAAAATAGACCAAATAAAAGGCATCAGTTATTAACCCATCGGATTATTTTAAAAATTTGGTTGCGTAAAAATCAACACTTTATAAATGACTTATTACCACAAATGTTTTAAGCACCTTGGTTTTCTAAGGTGTTTTTTTGTTGCCAGTCAGTTCCTCACTAAATAAAACACATTTATTCTATTTCAATACAACAAAATGCTCATTTTATCGAAACTTTCCTTTTCACTTGGCGTTTATTAATTATGAAAGCTACATGACAATCTATTAATTCTATATAAACTGATAAGAGGTGTTTTTTATGGAGAGAATAAAATTACTAGATGTCGCTAGAGGACTCGCTATTATTGGCACACTTGGAACGAATATTTGGGTTTTTGGATCGTCTCATCATACTGTGGAAGTGGATGAAGTTGAAATTTCGAATATTGGTTCATACATATCGCATTTCACAGATTTTTTGACGAATGGTAAGTTTCTAGGTCTGTTAACGATTATGTTCGGTATTGGCATGCAATTGAAATATACTAGCTTTCAAAATCGTGAACTCCCTTGGTTTCGCCTATATTTATGGTCAATGATTTTACTCTTTATTGATGGGCTTCTCCATTTTATATTTGTTTTTGAATTTGATGTACTAATGAGTTATTCGCTAACAGGTATCCTCGTTGCTTTTATCATTCAACGATCCGAGAGAATAATGAAAATATGTATGTTTTGTGCTGGTGCTATTCATGTTCTTTACCAAGTTTGGCAAGGGTTCATTAGTGTGATTATGTCTTCTAAGCTAGTAAGGATGTTATTTCCAAATAATCCTTATGCCAATATTAGTACTGAACGTGATTTAGCTGAACAAGCATTAATACGATATGATAATCAATTGCTTGAAATATCTGGGTTTACTTGGTGGGAGCAAGTCGTTTACAGGATGGAGCATTTTTGGGTATTACGATCAGAAGCCATTATGATTTTACCTATGAATGTTTTTTTATTTTTACTTGGCGTCTTCCTCGTACGAAAAGGTTTATTGAAAATGGATGAACGCGGAATTCGACTGCAAAAGCGCCTGCTATGGATTGGTTTTGGTATTGGCATTCCAATCAATGCACTATCGCTCTTCAATGTACATTTTGTCGCATTTGACCGCTACGTTTTTGCCCCTATCTTATCACTAGGCTATTTAGGCCTTGTTTTCTTAATCGCTCGCCACCATAAGTTTGTCAAAACACAACAATATATTAGTAACGTTGGAAAAATGGCGCTTACATGCTATATCACCCAAAACATCGTATCATCCTTTTTGTTCTATAATTGGGGGCTCGGTCTTTCCAAACACTATAACCCGCTTTTAATATATGCATCTTGGTTAGGCATTTCATTATTTATGATTGGATTTTCAACATTATGGTTACAAAAATATAAACAAGGACCTGTTGAAACAATTTGGCGTAAACTTGGCAACATTCCTGTGAATCGCTATAAACAAAAACTAACATAAGCAAAGCTAATTTGTTTGCATAGACACGTTAAAACTTGTATGTGCTGAGTAAATTACTTAGCACATACAAGCTTTTCATCCGATTTATTTTTGTACGCATTCCTTTAATAAATACTAGATGAATAAACTGACATTATAAAAACTTTACTTTCTGGCTATTTCAAAACAATGACAATTATTATTAAAATAAAATAATATTCAAATACTTTTTATATTATCGACAAACTGCCAGTTAAACGCAACAAGAAGAGGAGTACACTATTATGAAAAAAGCATGTACAATTGCTGGTTCTGCCGCGCGTGGTGGGGCTGGTATTCAAGCAGATTTAAAAACTTTTCAAGAACTAGGTGTGTACGGCACTTCTGCCATTACTGCCTTCGTGGCAACACACCCTGATACAAAGCAAGGTGTTTATACACAATCACTAGAAGTTATTGAGGCACAGCTTCATACAATTTCGTCACAAATTGGCATAGATGCTTTAAAAACAGGCATGTTATTCACCAAAGACATTATTGAGCTTGTGGCGGACTGGCTCCCTTCCGCTCAAGTCAAACAAGTAGTTATTGATCCTGTAATGTTTGGTAAAGTAGGGACAGCTTTAATGGAGGAAGGTGCCATGACCTCTTTAAAAGACAAGCTATTACCTCACGCTACCATTATGACACCAAATATGCCTGAGGCTGAGTATTTACTCGGGGGGAGAAGCCTTACTACTATAAGTGATTTACAGGACGCAGCCCGTGATTTACATAAGCTTGGTACGCAATACGTACTTGTGAAAGGCGGACGCCTCGATGGTCCCGCAACGGATGTATTATTTGATGGCGTACACATGCTAACATTAGAAGCTCCTCGTATTGATACAATTCATACAAATGGTGCAGGTTGTTCATACTCTGCGGCGATTACTGCAGGATTAGCACAAGGTCTTAGCGTTGAGGATGCAGTAATTCAAGCTAAAAAATTCGTTACAGCGGGAATACGACGTGCGATTCCGTTTGAAACTGTTGCTGGTGCAATTGATCACCGCGCATATAAAGAGATTGGAGAAAATAACATTACGATTACTAGATGCTAGTTTGATGTCCTTTGATTTGAAGGTAGACTATGAAAAAATCCGCGTAACCTTTTTATAGGTACAGCGGATTTTCTTGTTGTCCTTTCGAATTTCTCATTCCCCTTGAAAAGAGTAGGTACGCATAACTTGGCATATTTCTACATGATAATGACTGTACCATTTTTCTTTTCCTAATTGTTGCGCTACAGCATGCTTAGCATTGACTTTCCAATTTCGGATTGCTTCTAGCGATTCCCAGTACGATACCGTAATTCCATGCCCTTCATGATTTCTTGTACTCTCAACACGAAGAAAACCAGGCTGTTGTTTTGCTAAATCCTCAATCGTATCTGCCATTTTTGCATATCCACCGTTGTCATCATTCGTCCGCTGTGATGTGAAAATTACTGCATAATAACTTTCCATTTTTAGTCCCCCTTCTTCTTTCTTCTCTATTGTAAACGATAAATACTTTCAATATAATCGAACTATGGAATGCAAAGGAGCTGGAATAATGAGTATTAACCCAAATATGGCTGAAGTCGCTTCTTTGCTTGGAGAGACATCAAGAGCAACAATGCTAGCTAGTTTAATGGACGGACGATATCATACAGCTAGTGAATTGGCATATATGGCTAATATTAAACCTCAAACAGCTAGCTTTCACCTAGCTAAGCTAGTAGAAGGTAACCTAATAAAAGTCGAAAAGCAGGGACGTCATCGCTATTTTCAGCTAGCAAATGAAGATATTGCACAGTTTTTAGAAACTTTTCTAGCGATTTCACCCCCACCTGAAGTGCGTTCATTAAAGCAATCAAGCCAAATACAATTACTGCAAGATGCTCGAACTTGCTATGACCATTTAGCCGGTAAATTAGGTGTTCACTTAACTGATTCAATGGTCAACTCGGGTTATTTGCAAAAAGAACAAAATGAATATGTTGTTACACCAGATGGCGTAGTTTTTTTTACACAGTTCGGTATAGATTTAGAAAAATTAAAAAGGAAGCGTCGCTCTTTTTGTCACGCATGTTTGGACTGGAGTGAACGTCGTCATCATTTAGCTGGAGCACTTGGCCACGGACTGCTGACACATTTTTTAGACTTAGAATGGATTACACGTGTACCAACAATTCGTGCAATTAAAGTTACCGAAAAAGGACGAAAAGGCTTTAAACAAGTTTTTCATATGGATGTGAAATAGTGCCAGTCACTCAAACAATTCTCAAACAATTTACTATGCTTTTAGTATTTCAGTAAAAATCCTCTGAGACTCCTGGGGGAACCCACGTAATGTAAGATGCAACAGACGGTGCGATAGCAACAGTTGCGACTTACATCGTGCCCGCGGAAAGGACAGTGGATTTTTACGCTATAGAAGTAGAAGGACTTATAGGGTAGCATCGGTTTTAATAGTTGCCTGTTCTTGCAGAAGTAAAATTTCGATTGACTAAATAAATACCACTTAAAATAAATAGCCCCCCTATCAAAAGCGACGAGTGCAATGGTTCATCTAATAATATCCAGCCTGTTAATACTCCAAAGAAAGGGGCTAAGAATAAGTAAGCACTCGTTTTCCCTGGATCACTATTTTGTAAAAGATAGTACCAGCCAGCAAATTGAATGATTGAAGAAAAAATGCTTAACCATAGTAAAATAACCAATGAATGGCCATTAACGATAAAATGTGGCTGTTCCAGTACAATACTACCTAGTAAGAGCAGTAATCCCCCAAAGAGCATCTGGTATGCTGATAGAACCCATGTATCAAACAGTACACCCCATTTTTTTGCTAATAACGTGGCAATGGCCCAAAAAACAGCAGAAAGAAACCCGAAAACTAGACCAATTTTCCACTCGATTTGTGCACCCATTGTAATCATGACACCGATTAAACCGAGAATAACACCGCCCCACTGATACAAACGGTAATGTGCTTTTGTAAAAATAGTTGCCAATACAACGACTAACAGTGGGTTCGTAAATGTTAGAATAGAAGATTCACTAGCTGTAATCGTTCGCAAGCTTAAAAATATACACCCCATCACGCCAGCAGTTTGAAACGTACCAATCAAAAGAATTTTCAACCAATTGGCTTTTGTCGTTGGGTGAGGTCTTTTTAAAAGAAGAACAATTACAGCCATTAATACACCAGCTACGATAAAACGTAATGCCGCTAATAATAATGGAGATGAGTAAGGTAAACCCAATTTTACAATGGCAAACGAAGAGCCCATTAAAAACGTTGTAAGTAGTAATAAAGCGATAAATTTAATATTATTCATACAAATTCCCCTAACTTTTGGTAATAACCATTTTATAGCCATTATAAACATAGAATAATTCAACGCCCATCGAACTATGGAATACACTGCAATAAAAAAAGCTACCTCCACATTTAGTGGAAATAGCTTGTCATTTAAATTAATAAAGAGAAGGCAATAAATTTTTGGAAATGTCTATTGCCGTGTTCAGTATGATTAAGCTTCGTTATTGTGCATGCATAATTACATTCTTTTTCTTTGAAAAAAATAGAAAAGACACGGTTAAGCTTAGGCTAATGATACCAAATACTAGACCCATTCCATTTAAGCCGATTAAATCAAGCATCATTCCCGTTGATAGTAGAACGATTTGGAAGACGACAGAGTCAATCATATTGCGGAAGGAAAAGAAACGGCCATAATACTCTTTCGGCACTTGCTTTTGAAAGATTACCATTGTCGTTGGGAAAAAACAACCTACAGAAAAACCAAATAGTCCAAATGTCAGTAACGCGAAGAAAGTATTATCTGCAAGCAGTAACATAAGCTCCATTAAACCAATGATAAACGCAAGTCCAAATAATAATGTACCTATATTCACTCGCTCAACAATATATTTGAGCCCTGCTGCACCTAACATAAAGCCGATACCTTCAACCGTATACAATAAACCAGAAATAGTTGTGGACTGGTGAATTTCTGATATTTTCATAATGACTAAATTAAAAGAGCCTAAAAATAATGTAGGGATTAACATTAGAACAAGTGTCATTAAAACGACTGGATGCTCTTTTAGCATAGGTAAAACTTCCTTAAATCCACCTTTTTCTTTATCTTGAACGGACAGATTAATTGTTTCATCTAGCTTTAATCCGTTTGTTATAAAATACATTAGTATGTATACAATAAGCGAAATAATGTATAGCCATTTCAACTCAAAATAACTTAACATTAAACCCGCTGCCGCTGTTCCGACAATTCGTGAAATCGTTCGAGCATTCATTTGCCATGCATTCAATGAGATTAAATCTTTATCCTTAACAACCATTGGAATAATTGATTGTAAAGCAGGCATATAAAATGCTGCCGCAATTTGCAATGTAATTAAAAAGAGAATCATCCAAATGACCGAATTTGTATAAAGTGCGATAAACATAAAAAATACGCTAATAATGCGACCCACACTAGCAAACTGAATGACCGTTTTTTTCCTTGATTGGTCAATTAGTCGTCCTGCAAGCGGCGCTACAACAAGACCAGCTAAAATTCCAATTGAAATAATTAATGATTTATGAAAATCTGACGGAACTACCTCTTGCATAAATGCTAGATTTCCAATAATCCCAGCCCATAGGCCAAGACCTACTACAAACTCACCTAATAAAATTATCCATACGTTGTGATTTTTCCACATGCTGCATCCCCTCGTTGTCCTCTATTAAATTTTAATAACACCCATCGTAACAAAATTATAAATATTCGTACATATAAAATTACAATTCTACTATTTTATCTCTACCTTAGCTTGTAATTATGTATTCTTTTTACCAATCTATATCCCCTCATTATTGCACCAATCATTTAACGACATCATTGGAAAATCTTCCTCAACATCCAGTCTCAATGGTGTAATTAGCTCAATGGAATTCCCGTCTGGATCAGCAAAATAGATTGCGGCATGTGCATGTGGATTATTTGGTAAAACAAGCGGTTGTTGTGCTGGCGTAAAACCAAATGCTGTTTTTATTTCAATGTCAATGGATTGCAGCCACTCTTTCACTCGTGCTAAATCTTCTTTATCAATTCTGAAAGCAATATGCCGAATAGAAGGATGATAATCTAATTTTGCTTCCTTACTTTCCCAAAGCCCAATCCAACTTTCCCCTTTGACAATCCAGAAAAAAGCTAATTGATTTTTCACATAAGCTAACTCAAGACCTAATTTCTTATAAAAAGTGATTGACTTTTGTAAATTACTTACTGGTAAATGTGCTTCATATAATCCTTTTATCATGCTATCGCTCCTTTTCATCACTGACAAAAGTATACTATTAATATAGAAAGTGAAAATCATGCTAAAGGATGAAATGTTCACCTTATTTTTACCTTTCTCATTATTCGTTCTCGATGTTCCAAAAATAAAAAATGAAGAGATGCTGCCTATTATAAGCCTCACCTCTTCATTGTTATCAATTATAAACCCTCTAATTTACCTACAAGGGATTTTCTTTTCCTATCGACGATTTTTTGAGCTAATAACGTGACGACAAATAATATGCCGACTGCTGTGGCCATCATACCTGCAATGGACGTGTCCCAAAATTTCGCCAAATAATAGCCAATAATCGCTGCTGCCCCGCCAAATAACATACTGTATAGAAACATTTGTTTAATCGATTTACTAATTAAATTGGCTGTTGCGGCAGGACCAATTAACATGGCAACTACTAAAATTGCCCCTACACTATCAAATGCTGCTACAGTTGTGAAGGAAATTGAAGTCATAAAGCCATAATGCAGAAAAATAATCGGAACGCCTATAGACGCCGCATACACTGCATCAAAGGTTGCTAGCTTCATTTCCTTAAAGAATAAAACAAGGAACCCAATGTTTATTAATAAAACGAGCAACAACATCCAGACTGCTTTTGGCATTGTAATCGACAATAATGTCCATTTATCCCAAGGGACAAAGGCAATTTCACCCATTAATACATGCTCAACGTCTAAATGAACATTGCTAGCAAACAATGTAATAAGCAAGACGCCTGCAGCAAATAAAGACGTAAAGACAACACCAATGGCAGCATCTTCCTGTATACCTGATGAATGCAGTAACTGTACTAAATAAGCAGTTAATATCCCTGCAAATGCCGCTCCTATTAGCATCCAAAAGCCATTTAATGTTTGCGTAACAATAAAAGCCATAACAATTCCGAACAGCACAGTATGGCTAATGGCATCTGCTATCATCGACATTTTACGTAATATTAGAAAAACTCCTGCCATACCACATGTTATCCCTACTAGAAGACCTGTAAAAATGACCCAAAACTCAATCACCCTACCTCACCTTGCTTTCGAAACTGTTTTTTTCTGAGAAACTTATTAATTTGCCCTGCTGGACTTATTAAATAAGAGATAAAGAAAATGCTAGCTGCTACTAATACGATAATAGGTCCTGTTGATAATCCCGTTCGCAGTGAACTAATAAAGGTTCCGACTAAACCTGATATGCCACCAATAGTAGCACTCAGTACAATCATGGAACTTAATTTTGTCGTCCATAGCCTTGCACTTACAGCAGGAATGATTAACAGTGCCGACATTAAAATAACACCAACGGATTGGATACCTGTTACAATTGTCAAAACGATCAATATCGTCAATACAGCTTTTAACGCTTCAACCGGCAAGCCAATGCCCTTTGCATAAACAGGATCAAAAATTAAAAGCTTCCATTCCTTATAAAATAATAGACTCACTAAAATGATGATTGTTGCACTGATAAATAACCATGTTAAATCAACTTTTGTCATTGTTGCAGCTTTGCCGAAAATAAAATCATTGAGTCCGCTTTGATTTCCTAGCGGACTATGATTCACAACTGTCAAAAATACGACCCCTACCCCAAAAAATACGGTCAATACTAAACCAATAGCAGCATCTGCTTTCATTTTAGAAAATGAAACAATCCATTGAATACAATATACGGATAATGCTGACGTAATTGCAGCCCCTAAAATTAAGATTGGTAAATCTTTTTGGCCCGTTAATAAAAATGCTATAGCAATACCAGGCAACGCTGCATGTGCTGCAGCATCCCCAACTAAACTCTGTTTTTGAAGAAAGGAAAAGGTCCCCGTTATTCCAGCCGCAATGCCAAGTAGCATCGTACCGAGCAACACCCAAAGTAAGTTACCGCTTAACATACGCTGTTCGCTCCTAACGTGTCTTGCATCATAAATAATTTACCACCGTATGTTTTTTGTAATTGTTCAGCAGTAAAAACATCTTCAGTTGCACCTGATGCTAAAATCGTCTTATTTAATAAAATTGTGTAATCAAAATATTCTTTTACTGTTTGTAAATCATGATGCACAACAAAAATACTTTTCCCCTGTGCCTTTAAGCTTTTTAAAATATCGATAATCGTTTTTTCTGTTGCGGCATCTACACCAGCAAATGGTTCATCTAAAAAATAGATATCTGCATTTTGCGCTAGAGCCCTTGCTAAAAACACACGCTGTTGTTGACCACCGGATAATTGACCAATGGAACGCTCTGCAAAATCTTGCATTCCTACACTTTCCAAAGCTTGATTAGCAAGCAGCTTATCCTGTTTGGATGGCCTTTTAAATAAACCTGTATGTCCGTATCGCCCCATTAATACAATATCGAGGGCATTTGTTGGGAAATCCCAATCGACTGCATTGCGTTGTGGTACATAGCCAACAATTAGACTTTTTGGATCAAAGTTCTTTCCTAGTATTTCTACTTTCCCAACCTTATTTGGTAATTGATTTAAAATTGCCTTTAAAAATGTTGATTTGCCTGCTCCATTCGGACCAATTATTGCCGAGAGTCTGCCTGTAGGCACTGTAACGTTGGCATTTTCCAACACTGTTTTCTTATCATAAGCAACCGATAAATTTTCAACTGTTAATGCATTCATTTTTCCACCTACTTCAGTGCATCGACAATTGTGTCGATGTTATGTTGATACATCCCAATGTATGTGCCTTCTTTTGTTCCTTCAGCACCCATAGCATCTGAAAATAACTCTCCACCAATAACAATGTCATGCCCTTTCTGTTTTGCTCCTTCTATTACAGCTTTCATCGCTTTATCTGAAACGCTTGACTCTACAAAAATAGCTTTGATTTTGTTATCAACTAAGAAATCTACCATTTCCTGTACGTCTTTCACACCATATTCTGCTTCTGTACTAAGCCCTTGTAAGCCACGAACTTCAAAACCTTGGCTCTCACCAAAATAGTTAAACGCATCGTGGGCCGTTACTAATATACGTTGTTTTTCTGGAATTTCATTAATACGCTCTTTCGCGTAAGTTTGCAATTCATCTAATTTTTTCAAAAAAGCTGTTTCATTTGCTTTAAAATCATCCTTATACTCTGGATATTCTTTCACAAGTGTTTCCGTTACCGCTTCTACAACTTGTTTCCAAAGGTCAATGTTAAACCATATATGCGGATCGTGTAGTAGCCCTTCATCTTCACTATCAAGTAGCTTATCTTTATCTAACTTATCACCAACAGCTAATACCGTTTTATCTTTTGACATTTGATCGAAAATATCGAGCATTTGGCCTTCCAATTGTAAACCGTTATAAAAAATTACTTCAGCGTTTTCTAATTTTGATAAATCACTTTGTGTTGCCTTGTACAAATGTGGATCAACACCAGGTCCCATTAAAGCTGAAACAGTTAAATGGTCACCGCCAATTTCTTTAATAACATCGCCAATATGCCCTGTCGTTGCAACAACGACCCCTTCCCTTTTTCCAGTTTCATTTTTTTCTGCGCTACAACCAAAAAGTAACATCATTAAAACAAATACACCTAATAAACGTTTCATTTACCATTACCGTTGTCAAAACCTTCTAAAACGTTATAAGTTTACGTTTACTTCTTGCTTCATCGTACTCATTTTTACCGAAGCTACTTTCGTTTGTCTTAGCAGCACCACAAGCTGATAGTGCATACAACGAATACATATTAGCCGTATCTTCTGCATTTTGACGACTAATAGAAACTACATAGATGGGCGCAGGATTTTCATCTTACTATGCTACACCCATCACCTTTAGAGATTCTTTCAAATAGTGAAAACTTCTACATAAAGCGATTTCAACTATAGATTTCAGAAGAAGGATAACATTTAACTGTTTCAATCAAATATACGCTAGAAACTCGTACAGCTTTTGTTGCCCAAATGAACTTGAGAAAGATGTTATTATTTATCTTTCTCAGTAGGATTACTTCTCCAAATCGGTGCTAGAAAGTTTATCTTTATTGTTAGTCGCTACTTAATGAAGATGATGATACGGGTATTCGTTAAGCGATGTTGAAGTAAACGTATTACTTTTTTTGTTTTATAGTGTTGCTTGTTTTGACTAAACGGCTTCCCTCCTTAAATTTTATAATTTACGAGAAATGCTTCGCTGCAACTTGCGTAAACATTTCTCTTATTTCCGCATTACTGTTGATGCAACTTTGTCTCTCAAATTAATTATTTATCATAAATTTCTTCATAAGCTGTTTCCAGCCCATCCAAAATACAACAATTGAAATCGCTACACCTACAGATTGGGTCATTTTCCACAACATCGTCAGAAACACTAGTATTCCTAGTGGAAGAATCGTTAGTTTTAATTCATCTAACTTTTTCATTGACTCACTCTTCTTTCGTTTACGATATTTTGTTTCCCTTAGGAAAAATATATGCTTAAAGTGAATAAATTTCAACTGTTTTAACAAAAATTTTTAAAAAAATTTTTTTCTTGCACATCTTTTGTATTTAGCCTACAAAAAAACACCGCCAATTTTTGTACATGTTCTACAAAAATTAGCGATGCCTATCTTGGTTATAAAAAAGATGAAAAATTGATGTTCGTTTTCGCCGTTTAACTGTCCTATATCGCTGATAGATTCTTCGATATTGCCAATAAAGTCTGACTACTTTTTGACTAGTAAAAAGGACATGCACTTGAAAATATCTAATGGAAACATTTGCAGTTTCCATCTATATCCTGCAAACTAAATAGTATAATTGCTAGAAAGGAAGAATGCTAATGAAACAATTATTGAGTATAGTATTGCTTTCATTACTTATCGTTGCTGGTAACCTCAAGGTAGAAGCAGCTGGTTTTACAGATGTGACCGAAGACCATTTTGCTTATGAGGCCGTCATGTGGGCAGAGGAATATGACATTATTGATGGCTATGCTGACGGCACGTTCAAGCCGAATGCGACCATTACCGAGCAACAATTTGCAAAGTTACTTGCAAATTATTATGAACTAGAAACTCCATATGATGAGTTGAAAAAGCAAACCCCTGCAGCGAATTGGTCAGATGAGTATTATAACCGCCTTGCAAGTTATGGTGTACCTCTTAATGGCTACTTTCATAACAATATCCGAGCAACTGCTATAAAACGTGGGGTTGTTGCACAGGCTATCACTCACCTAGCCGAGGGTAAACGTGGTCTCAATGAATCCATTCAATTTTTACTCGATTCCTATATTTCCACTGGTCAGAACGAGCAATATGAAAATCGTGATTTACAAAAGTTTTTTGGCGTTGCAAACAATATGACACGTGCACAAGTCGTTACATTACTTCATCGCATGGATTCGAGAAATTTTTATACTATTTCTGAAGATGCACAAAACATTTATGATAATCCGAGCAATGCTTCCTTAAATTCACGAGCGATCAATGGACAACATCAGCTAGATAAAACGATGCAGCAAGTGCCTCCTTCAAATAGTCCGTGGGAAGGGACTTATACGTACTACTATAAATGGGGCAAAGGGGCGAATGAGTTTAATCGACGCGACGCCATTATTTCTAATGTCACAAGCAAAACGTTTAACATTTCTTTAACAGCAAGTGATGGTCAACAGTTAGGTAGTGTAGATGGGACAGCTACCATTACATCTAACACTAAGGCTGTAATGAACAGATCTGAAAATGGAAACCGCTGTGTTCTGGAATTCGAGCAACTTAAAAATGCGCTAAAAATAATCGAGGTTGATTGCAGTTCAGAGCGCAATGAAGGTACGAATTTTTCAGGCACATTAAAAAAACAATAAAGTCAATAAGTCACGCCTGTGAAATGAACTTATTAGCTACACTCAAACGCAAAAGAGCATAGACTAACACGTTTATTTTGAAAGATTTTAACATTGTGCTCATTCATCATTTGCGACATGTTGAACATCAATATGTTAAAGGAATAAAAGAAAGAGAGAACTATAATTAGTTCTCTCTTAAAAGATAAATGAGCTTACACTAGTATAAATTCACTAGTTGGCGTTGTATTATTTTTCTCCACTTAACTCAACTAATATTTTAGATTGAGTTTTGTCGTTTGTTAACGCTTCAAAGCCTTTATCAACGATATCATCTAATTTTATTTGGCTTGTGATAATGCCTTGTGGATTTAGCTGACCAGCACCCATTGCATCAATTGTTCTTTGGAATATTGTTGGTGTATAAACAATTGAAGAAAGAAGATTTACACCAGTGTTTGTAAGATGAATTGGATTCCACTCGATTGGTCTCGCAAAAATAGAAACAATCATCATATTACCACGCGCTTTTGTTACATCAATAGCTTGTTTAAAAGTAGGAGCAACTCCAGCAACTTCAAAAGAAACATCTACCCCATCTGCTACAATCGCTCGAACAGCTTGTACAGGATCTTCTTTACCTGAGTTAATAATATGTGTTGCACCTAACTCTTTTGCTTTTTCTAATCGGTTATCAGATAAATCTAATACGATAACTTTGCTTGCTCCAGATGCTTTAGCAGCAATGACTGTCAATAATCCAATTGGACCAGCACCAAACACTGCAACTGAATCTCCTAAAGTAACGCCCGCATCTTTTACAGCTTGTACAGCAACCGCCATCGGTTCTACTAATGCACCATCTTGTAATGTTAAATTATCAGCTAAACGGTGTATATTTGTTTCAGGCACGTTTGCATATTTTGCAAACCCACCGTTTCCATGTAATCCGATGAAATTAAATCCATCATAACGATCGATATCTTCATGTTTGTTTCTATATGTTAAAGTAGGATTAATTACTACTCGGTCTCCTACTTTAAAATTTGTAACCTTAGAACCAATTTCTTCGATTACGCCAGCAAATTCATGTCCCATTGTTAGCGGAGCAATTTCACTCGTTAAATCAGCTTTTGCATCAACCGGTATGAATACTGGACCTTCTTGATATTCATGTAAATCACTTCCACAAATACCTGCCCAAGCTACTTTTACTTTCACTTCATCTTCTCTTAAAGCTCGTAATTCAACCTCTTCTACTCTAATATCTTTTACGCCGTGCCAAACTGCTGCTTTCATATCAATTTCCCCTTTAAAATTTAATTAAAATGATGCCATAAAATAACATCTTTAATAGCATTTCGGGCATTTTCAAAATCCGATATTTCTATACACTTGATAAACGTATGAATGGACATATGATAGGATTCAACGAGATTCATTTTCCATTTTGTTTGTGCAGCTACATTTGTAACAAATATGGTTTCTTTAAAGAAACGTAGCATCGCAATATTTCCAGTAATATCGAAAAACAATTCTAACAGGTGGGCAAACGATACAACATATTCGTAAATATTTTTTACGGACTTTCGTTGTTCCATCGTTTCAAAACGAAGTAAAAGTTCATTTTGAAATTCGGCAGTCCATTTTGTTTCACAATTTTTAAGTGCAAGATCCAACAGGTAATAAAGGGTTTCTAAATAATCCTTCAATTCCTGATCCGAAATAATTTTTACACTTACACCTTTATGTTGTATTTTTTCAACTACACCATCTTTTTGTAAAAGATACAGAGCCTCTCGGACAGGTGCATGACTTACTTGTAACTCTTTTGCAATTTCCGACTCTATCAAACGCTGTCCTTGTTCATATTGACCTGAAAATATGCGAAATAATAATTGCTCAGCTATTTGTTCTGCTATCGTTTTCTTCGAAATTGAATTTTCATTAAACCCCATCTAACCACTCCAATAAATTTATATCCTCTTATTTTAATAGTTCCGTGTATATGGTGGCTAGTAAAAATGTTATCCATTATAGATTATCGATAATCTATAAATGTTATTCTAATATGAAAACGCTTCGATTTCAATAATTTTGAATCAGGCGCAGTAATATTTTTATTCAATAGTACGCAAAAAATGATTATTATCGTATTGTTTAGCCGCATGAAAAGCAGCTTAAGGCATGGATAACAACTAAAAAACGACCTGATTGCATGCTGCTTTCAGGTCGTTTTTATCATTATGCTTCTACCGAAATATGTTGGAATGTTGTGACATCAAATAATCCTGAATCCGTTAATTTTAAAGATGGGATAACAGGCAATGCCACAAATGAAAACGTTAAAAGAAAATGAAAATCTAAATTAGGATTTAGCTCATTTAGTGCAGTGTGTAGACTCGCTAATTGCATTTTGGCATCATGTGCTGTTGCATCTGTCATTAGCCCACCAATTGTTAATGGCATTTCTGCTAATATTTTGCCGTCTGCTACGATCACAAATCCCCCTTGAATTTCTTGAATACGATTAAGGGCCATGACCATATCATCATCATTCGTTCCAACGACTAGTGCATTGTGAGAGTCGTGTGCTACTGTCGTTGCAACCGCACCTTTTTGCAATCCAAAACCTTTCACAATACCAAGACCAGTTGTGTGCAAATGATGGTGGCGCTCGATTACAGCCAACTTTAGTAAATCCTGCTCTACAGATGGAATAAATTTATCCATCGTAACCGGTACATCTACTACTAAATGATTGGTAATAAGCTGATTAGGAACAATCTCCATTACATTAGCTTTTGATCCTTTTGTAAATGGAATGGCAAGCATGTCCGTAGTAATAGGTGGCAAATGCACAGAGCGATGGATATGAGCAGGCACTTCGGGTTCTACACGCGCCGTTAGCATTGTACCTTTTTCAGCAACTTTGACGCCATTTTTCCAGACGGCTTGCGCTCGCATTTTCGTAACATCTTCCACTAAGACAAAGTCGGCTTTATAGCCTGGTGCTATTGCCCCTCGATCGTATAAACGATAGCACTCAGCTACGTTAATTGTAGCTATTTGAATAGCTTGCAATGGCTCCATTCCTTCTTCAATCGCCATCTTGATATCAAAGTTGATGCTTCCCTCTTCCATTAATTCGTCAACATACTTGTCATCTGTACAAAAACCAAAGCGACGCGCATTAATTGTATCTACAGCCGGTAATAAATCACGTAAATTTTTAGCTGCTGAGCCTTCACGTATTAATACATACATTCCTTGCTCTATACGATCTAACGCTTCTTCCGCTGTCACACACTCATGATCAGTATGAATGCCTGCCGCTCGGTAACCTGTAATTTGTGCGCTAGTCAATCCTGCACAATGTCCGTCTACAACAAGGTTAGCTTGTTGTGCTAACCTAATTTTTTCAAGCATGTTCTTTTCGCCATTCAGCACAGCTGGAAAATCCATCACCTCTGCTAATCCACGTACATTATCATTGGTCATAAAAGGGGCTAAGTCTGTAGCAGTAAGTGTGGCCCCTGCATGTTCAAAACGAGTGCCTGGCACGCTGGAAGGCAGCATTACAAAAATATCCATTTCCGCTTTTTTCGCATCATCTAGCATAAACTGGATGCCTTCAGCACCTGCAACATTTGCTATTTCATGCGGATCTGTGATGACAGTTGTCACGCCGTGAGGAACAAGCACGCGACTAAATTCAGAAGGCGTAAGCATTGATGATTCAATATGTATATGCCCATCCATTAACCCTGGGATAACATAATGCCCTTCAGCATCTTCCTCATTGTGAGCAATAAAACGATTTTGTGTATCGAGAGCTACAATTTGCCCATTCTTCACAACAATATCTGCATTCTTCCACGTTAAAGTAAAAACATCTGCAACTTGTGCATTACGCAAAATAAAATCTGCCTCCATTTTCCCCTGTGAAGCCTGTATATTTTCTGCTAGCTGCTGTACTTTTTCTACCATTTTGAGCACTCCCTTTTCTTTTATGACCTATCATGCATGAATGACGAAGGAGTTTCAAGTCATGTTGATTGTTTCGTCTTCATTTTTTTATATACCTTATTACTAGTATGAAAAAAACGACCATTTATAAATGGTCGTTTGTAAATTCTAACTCTTTAGGTGGCTCACCTTTTTTGTTCATCAATCGCATACGAATAGGCTCAATTTTAAGTGTCACCATTTCATCTTTGTTGCCAATGAAAATACCTGTGAAAAATTCTGCTAATTTATTTTTCAAGCCTTCCTCTTCAATTTCTGTAAGCTTCCCTTCAATTTCTACAAACGTATCACCAAAGCCTCCATTATCGTAGCCATATAAAATATGTGTATAAGGATTTTTCAATAGCTCATCGATTTTCTCAGAGTGCTTATTTGTCACTGTATATAATACGAAGTCTTCATTTTGAAATGTCATATAACGTGAATATGGCTTGCCATTTTCAACGGTTGCCATCGTTCCTATTTTTTCTCGATTTAATACTTCTAAAATTTCATCACGTACTGAAGTCATTTCATCCCATCCTTTCATATTCATTATTATTTTACCCCTCGTTCTTAAAGCTAAACCGCCTTTTTTTGAAAAATATGAAATGACTATTTTCGGCGTTTTTCTAAAACTATTGCTATAATACTTTGTTGGACAATATGAATTTTTCAGAATGAGGTTTTAAATATGAAACAAGCTTTTTTTACACGATGTCTATTTTTCATTGCTGGCATCTTAGTTTTATCCTTTGGCATAACTTTAACTATTAAAGGACAATTTTTTGGCGTTGGTTCATGGGATGTTTTACATATAGGGTTAGCCAAAACATTTGGTCTTACAATTGGCACTTGGTCTATACTAATTGGTTTAGCCATTTTAGCATTTGATATGCTAGTGACAAAGAAATTTCCTTTACCAGGTACATTTATAGATATGTTTTTAGCTGGCATTTTTATTGATATTTTCAACTTTTGGCTCCCAGATATTGAGGGCTTTTGGATGCAGCTACTTGCCTACTTAACTGGATTGCTTTTACTTGGTTGGGGCTGTGGCATGTATATGGTAGCGAATTTAGGCATTGGCCCACGAGATACATTAATGCTCTTGATGGTTCATAAGCTAGGCTGGAGTGTTACACGTGCTCGTACGTTAATGGAAGTAACAGTTGCTATTATTGGCTTTTTACTTGGTGGTCCAATTGGAGTAGGAACAGTGCTAATGGCTTTCGGCCTTGGCCCAATTGTACAATTAGCATTAACTTACAATGAGAAATTATTTACAAAATGGACTGGTGTTAAGAGCGCTGTCGTTTAAAAATTATATAAATTCAAAAAGCTTGTGAAATGTAATACTTCACAAGCTTTTTCATGACTAAATTAGTTGTTTGAAAACTCTTTATTCTCTCGGTTCAGCTGTATTTTGCCCTGTCGCTTCTATTACTTCAGGTGTGCCATCTACTGTTTCCTCTTCTTGTACATTTTCTGCTGCTGGAGGCGTGATTGTCACTAATGTATAGTCGTCTTCATTTAAAATTTCAAAGTGTACGTTTTGACGAATATCTCCAACATACAGTGAGGTACCAATTGCAACATTTGTTACGTCGACTTCTACCGTTTCTGGTATTTCCGAAGGTTTCACTTTAATACGAATTTCACGATTTGGTTGTAACAAGAAACCTCCATCTTTAACACCGATAGCATCACCTACTACGGTAACAGGGATATCGACTTCTAGCTCTTCTGACATATTGATTGATTTAAAGTCTACATGCTTTACAAAACCTTTTAACGCACAACGTTGTACTTCTGTTAATACTGCATTTACTTTTTTTCCTTCGACATCTAATTGAAATACACTTTTACTACCAATTTCGCTTAAAACTTTAGCAAATGTTCTGGCATCAAGTGATATCGAAGTGGGCTCCATTTGATAACCGTAAACAACGCCAGGAATGGCACCACTTTGTCTTAGTTTTGTTAATGTTGAGCGTTGTCCTTTATGACGTTTTGTAGCATTTAATATAGTACTCATCAGCATTTTCCCCTCTCGTGAAAACTAGTCTCATAAATGGTTTTGCCCGATCGTTTGTTTTTTATACCTTTTTATAGATTTAATGTGCTCAATTTCACTTACAATATTTTGTTCTTTTTATCGAATATTTCACATAATAAAAACACCTTTTCTTCCTATTAAGGATAAAAAGGTGTTCAATCGCCAATTAGTTTGTAAATTTCGCCGTTAAAAATTGCGTTAATCGCCGTTAGCTCTGCCAATACCGCCGATAGAGTGCCAGGCACTTAAAATGGCACTTATAATCTGCCTGCTGCTTGCAAAGTGACAGCCAACATTTTTGCGAATTGACCTCGTGTAATATACTGATTCGGGTTTAAATTTGCATTGTCATCTAAAGCACCGATTGTATATAGTGTCTGCGTGTGACGTAATAACTCTCCTTGGAATGTATAGCTATCTTCAAAAGGTAAAATGGTTGTATCATCTTTATCTTCTAGCACAAAATCAACTGCATCCAATGTGCGTCCTAGCATCAATATCGCCTGCTGACGTGTAATTTTGCCATTCGGATCAAAAGTAGTTGGCGTTTTGCCATGAATAATGCCTAATGAATGTAAAGCACCTACATGACCACCGTACCACGATGTTTTTAGATTTATGTCTGTAAACTGTTTCGTTGGCTCCTGCTGAAAGCTAAATGCACGGACGAGCAAAGCACTAAACTGTGCACGGGTTAAAGAATCATTTACACCGAAATTATCTGGTGTACGCCCACGAATAATTCCTCGCTCTGCCAAAGTTTGAATGTAGGAGCTATTTGATGTCTTTGCTAAATCTCTGAAATAGAGTTGCTCAGGTTGCACAAACTTCAACTCTGCATTGTTGTGAATTATCGCAACCACTCGATCTCCTTCATCTCGATAGGCAACGGGTTCCATTCCTTTTTTCAATACTTGTTGTAGCACACCGGATTGTCCATTTTTAAAAATGACAACTTCAAGCGGTTGACGGTTATTGACGATATTCGCTTTAATGCTATAGACTCCATTTTTTTCAGCTGCAGAAATTGTAGCACCATAGGCGGAATAGATTGTCATATTTTCTGTTTTCGTATGTACGTAGTGCGTCGATTCATCATAGGCGGAAGCTTCTATCGGGAAAGCGATTGATGCCCCCAGCAATACGAGGATAGTCGTTGTTTGAAATATTCTTTTCATATTGCTCCTCCCTTTTATTATTTTCTATAACTATCATAATAGATTTAATTGTTTAAAAATATAGTATTTTTAGCACATGCTCCTACAGTTACCTACCTAAAAAAACTTCGCCTACTATCAAATAGTAGAGCGAAGTTCCTTTATGAATCATTTATTTAATAACATATGCAACTCATGTAATTTTTTAATTTCATAATGAGGCTTTATATCAGTTGTATTTTGCATATCGCGAATGTTAAACCAGCACGTATCAATCCCTGCTAGTAAACCGCCTTTCACATCAGATGTTAGTGAATCTCCCACAATTAAAGTCTTATCTTTATTTAATCCGTCGATACGGTCAAAAACATAATCAAAAAATGCTGGCATCGGTTTCTGATAGCCCGTTTGCTCTGAAATAAAAATACCTTTAAAATATTTTGCTAAATCTGCATCTGCTAATCGTTTATTTTGTGTTTTTGTAATACCATTTGAAACGACATATAAATCGTAACTGTCTGCAAGTTGTGCAATCAGCTCATATGCTCCATCTACGTAATGATGTGCTTCCTGCAAATACTTTTGGAAAACAGTTTCAACATACTCGCCGTCTACCTCTATGCCAAATTCCTTTAACGCGATTGAAAATCGAGTATTATGTAGAGAAGTTTTCGTTACTTCGCCTCGCTCAAAAGCACGCCACATTGACTCATTAATTTCTTTATAGCGGGTAATCATAGTCGGTGTAGTCGCAATTTTTTCTTGTTCAAATAAACGTTTTAGTGCTGCATCTTCAGCTAAATTAAAATCTAATAAAGTGTCATCTACATCAAATAATAGTATTTCATACTTACTCAAAACAAATTCCTACTTTCTTCGTTACGGTCTTCCCGCCTTGCTTTCTCTATCATAACGTTTTTTCAGAAAAATAGCAGTGTAAACACTCATTCTTTTCTTTGCATTCGCGTATTAAAAGAAACCCGTTTTTGGACAATATGCTGCCATTGTGTACATGCAAAAGTATTCTAAACATAATACCACATGCCTATTTCGTTTATCATTGTAGTTTTCTTCCAAAGATTGAAAAGCGCTGAGGATATTTAGAAGCATTTTTTATATCGATACACGAATAAAATTTCCAAGAAAGGACAAAAAAATGCTCTTTCAATAATTTCATATTTGAAAATATCACTGAATATGAGACAATAGAATGCTAGAAAGGAAGATGTACGAAAAATGACGACCTTACAAAAAATTACGCCCAGCTTTGATCCGTGGGAAGCCTATTTAGATGTCGAACAACATGGGCACATGACCCTATCAAATATTGAATTTACAACAACAACCCTTTGTAATATGCGCTGCGCTCACTGTGCTGTAGGCTATACATTGCAAAATAAGGATCCAGAGGCACTGCCAATGGACATAATCACAAAACGCCTTGATGAAATTCCACACTTAAAAACACTTAGTATTACTGGTGGCGAACCGATGATGTCGAAGAAATCAGTTCAAAATTATGTACTACCCCTATTAAAATATGCACATGCACGTGGAGTTCGTACGCAAATCAACTCGAACTTAACAATCGAGCCAGAACGTTATTTACTCATTGCACCTTATTTAGATGTTTTACATATTTCTCATAACTGGGGTACAGTTGATGAGTTTGTTGAAACAGGATTTGCAATGATGGCACGTAAACCTACCTATGAGCAACGTGCAGCTCTTTTCCAACGCATGATTGATAATGCGCGTATGCTTGCTGAGCATGGCGTTATGGTTTCTGCTGAAACAATGCTTAACAAAAAAACGTTGCCTTACTTAGAGCACATCCACAACCAAATTATTAATGAGATGCAATGTGCTCGTCATGAAGTACATCCTATGTATCCGTCTGACTTTGCAAGTTCACTAACATCTCTTTCTCTAGAGGAAACACGTGCAGCGATCCATCATTTACTTGATGTACGCGATGAAAATACTTGGATGCTCTTTGGTACATTGCCGTTTTATCCTTGTAGCACTAATGAGGAAGATCAAAAACTATTAAAACGGTTACGAGAGACTAAAAACGTCACAATGCGTAATGATCCAGACGGTCGTTCACGACTAAATGTCAATATCTTTACAGGTGATGTCATCGTTACAGACTTTGGTGATGCATCAGCTCTCGGTAATATCGTTCATGATAAACTACCAGCAATTTTCGATAAATGGATGGCTACAGATTTAGCAAAATCTTTAAACTGCCACTGTCCAGCTGTGAAATGTTTAGGTCCGAATGTCTTAGTTAAAAATATGTATTATCAAGACACTACTTTTATGAGCGGCTCAGCGAAACTTTAACTATAAAAAATGTCCAATGCAACTGAATGCATTGGACATTTCTGCTGTAGATAAACTTTCATAAATCGTTGATTTCCGTTCCATTCCCACTCTTTTTCGCAGACACGCACAGAACGTATGACGTTGGCACCTCGCAAGTTAGCGAACGTTGCGATTTACTGTACTGAGCAGACAACAACGGTACAGCAGAAAAAGTGTTAGATTGATGGCTGTCAATCTAACACTTTTTCTCTTTTGTCTTAATTTATTTCTTAATATAGCTATTTGTTAAATCAATTCATTTGCCAGTAGTTTATAGCAATTCAAGCGACTTTCCTGCGCATATTGATTGCAGTTTAGCATCACTTCATCAAAGCCATATTGTTCCTGCTCTGCTACTAAAAATGCTGCAACTTCCTTCGGTGTGCCTACAATATTTGCTTTGCGGTTGTTGGCAATCATCATTTTATCCATCTCTGTTAATGGATAATCCTTCGCCTCTTCTGGTGACATCGCCTGAATAATTTGCCCCTTCATAAGCTGAAGGCGCGTAATATCAATTGGCTTAGCTAAGTATTCCGCTTCCTCTAACGTATCAGCAACCGTTGTTGCATAGGTAACGATAATTTGCGGTTTTTCCATATAATAAGAAGGTGTAAAATAAGATTTATACGTATCAAAAATATCTTTGGACATATTGCCCGTAAAGAACTGAGCATACGAATAACCTACACCACGTTGCCCTGCCTGCATGGCACTTTGGCCACTTGAGCCGAGCAACCACGCTTCTGGTAATTGTATGTTAGTAGGCGAAGCAATCACTTGATCATAGACAGACTCGCCCGTTTTTTGATTATTCATCAATTTTAAAATGATATCGAGCTTATCATATTGTTCATTAAAATGTTGTCTACGTCCCTCTGCTAATGCATAGATTGATGCATGGTCTCCACCAGGAGCACGGCCAACACCAAAGTCAATGCGATTCGGTGCTAGTGCACTTAATGTTTTAAATACTTCTGCCAGCTTGTAGGGAGAATAATGCATCATCATGACGCCCCCTGTGCCAATCCGCAGACGTTTTGTTTTCGCCGCTAAAAAGGCTGCTGTAATTTCAGGTGCTGAGCTTGCTAGTGATTCGCTATTATGATGCTCTGCTAACCACATGCGATTAAAGCCAAGTTCTTCTCCTAAGAGCGCTAATTGTTCTGTACGCAAAAAGGCCTGTTCAGCAGTATGACCTTTCGGTACAGGAATTTGATCTAAAATACTTAATTTCAATGAAAACACCCTCTCTGTCTGTATGCTCTCCTTTCTACTGTAATATAGTCATCCCTTTTTACAAAGCAAAAGCACTTACTGATATGCGAGCTGTTTCATTTCCCAAGTTTCATAAACAATGCCAACAAGCATTCCTTTTTGTTTTGAATCAAGTACAACATCGTTAAACTTCATTGCAAAAAGCTTAAACTCAGTTGCTTCCTCATTCACTATGAATTGTAATATGGCATGTCCTTTTTCGTCTGAAAATAGAATATCCCCTGAAAGCTCCACGACATGTTGACCCGTTTTCGCCTTATAATAACGCCAATACGGCTCTGTAAAAGCATAATTAAAGGCATCACGGACTTTCACGTCAGCAAAATCAACCAAATATCCTTCCTTTACTGTATCGATATATACATTATCCGTAATATCTTTTTTCGCATTAAACACATACCCTACGAGCACACCCATAAATACAACACAAACAAACACTCGAAAATGATTTCCTAAAGACAAATGTCATCACGTCCCCTTTACGCAAAAACACCATTTCCTTCATAATACATTAAAATAATTACATAAAGTAGAATATTTTTGTATTTTGTAGATTTTTATAGTTCTTCAACAAATGATGCATACTAAACGTGGTAGCTAAAAATTAATACAAGCTATTTACAGTCACTCCGTGTTCCTTTAATATCAGATTATTATTAGAGAAAAGAGATGACGTTTGTGCCCTTCGATTTAGACCCAAATATATTATTAATTCTTATTATTTTTGGCTTTTTGGCTGCATTTATCGACTCTGTAGTTGGTGGTGGGGGGCTCATTTCATTACCTGCTCTCCTATTTGTAGGATTACCACCTTCCGCAGCTGTCGCAACAAATAAACTAGCGGGTACAATGGGATCTTTAACTAGTACCATTACGTTTTACCGCTCTGGGAAGCTAGATATTAAATCTGTCTATAAGCTGTTTCCTTTTGTTTTTTTCGGCTCCATGATTGGCGCATGGATTGTCCATTTAATTGATCCAAGTGTTTTAAAGCCTTTAATGTTAATCATGCTAGCGGCTGTAGCTGTTTATACGATTTTCAAAAAAGACTGGGGTAGTATTTCCACATATAAAAAGCTAACACCTAAACGATATGCTTTTTTCGTCCTTATTATTACTTTAATTGGCTTCTATGATGGTTTTTTAGGCCCTGGTACCGGATCATTCTTACTGTTTGCCTTTTTAATCGTTGGCTTTGACTTTTTAAAATCAGCCGGCAATGCCAAGTTTTTAAACTTTGGAAGCAATATAGCAGCGCTTCTAATGTTTATATACTTAGGTCAGATTCATTATACTTACGGCTTCGCTATGGGACTAGCTCAAATTGCAGGTGCGATAGTCGGTTCAAAATTTGCTATTAAACGCGGGAGTAGTTACGTGCGTAAACTATTTATCGTTGTTACCATCCTATTATTGCTGAAAAATACATACGACTATTTTTCGTGAAACAATTCTTACCTCTATTATGAGGTAAGTTTTTTTTTCATTGCTTCAACTTTTTCCCCACTTTCATACGTCTAGTAGTTGTATACAAATTGAAAATGTTAAAAAGGAGCTTCTTTGGACATGAAAACAAGAAATGCATTTCAACATGAAGAGGTGTTTGTCCAGTTAATTCGTGAACAGAAAGAACGATTTTATTTGCTTGCCTATAGCTATACGAAAAATGAGCAGGATGCACTTGATATAGTACAAGACAGTATTCAAAAAGCCATGCTTTCTCTCGATCGATTAGAGCATGTGGATTACATGAAAAGCTGGTTTTACAAAATTGTTGTACGTACAGCCATTGATTTTTTGCGCAAGCATAATCGCTTACAAGTGACGGATGATAACACTTTACAATATTTAACTCCTGCTCAAGAAGATATTTACGAGAACATCGATTTAGAGCATGCTTTAGAGGAATTACCTCAAATGTACCGTGAAGTCGTGATTTTACATTATTTCGAAGATTTAAAGTTAGCTGATGTTGCCAACATACTGGATATAAAGCTAAGCACAGCTAAATCGCGCCTATATAAAGCTTTAAAACTGTTAAAAATACAACTCCAAGATGGGAAGGGAGAAACAGCACATGGATAAAAAATTAGAAGAGCTAAAAAAACATTATAATGACGTTCCAATACCAAAAGAGCTTGACTTTGTAGTTGAAAGTGCACTAAAACAAGGAAAAAGGAAGAAAAAAAATCGAGGACCGCAATGGTTACTTGGAACAGCGGCAGCTGCTATGCTATTTACAGCTAGTTTAAATATTAGCCCTGCAATGGCACGTACATTGTCTGATATTCCTGTAGTAGGGAGTGTCATAAAAGTACTGACATGGACAGAATATGAAGTAGCTGATGACACATATGACGCTACTATTAAAGTACCTTCTATTGAGCATTTAGAAAATACAGATCTTGCAAATGCTTTAAATGAAAAATATCGTTCAGAAGGAAAAGCACTTTATGATGACTTTATTGCAGAAGTTGGCGATTTGAAAGCAAATGGCGGTGGTCACTATGGAATAGATAGCGGCTATGAAATTAAAACGGATAACGACCAGATTTTATCGATAGGACGTTATATTGTCAATACAGTAGGATCATCATCAACCGTTATGCACTATGATACGATTGATAAACAAAACGAAATTTTAATTACGCTGCCAAGTCTATTTAAAGATGATAGCTATATTCATGCTATTAGTGAGAATATTAAAGAACAAATGCGTGAACAAATTGCTGCAACAAACGAAGATAAAGTTTATTGGGTTAAAGGAGCGGGCTTGCCTGATGAAGATTTAATGGAAGTGTTTACTACGATCAATAAGGAACAACAATTCTACATTTCTGAAAAAGGAAAACTCGTTATTTCATTCGATAAATATGAAGTAGCACCTGGCTATATGGGTGTAGTGGAATTTGAAATTCCAACAGACGTCCTTCAAAATAGTCTTGTAAGTAATAAATATATTCATTAATCGCTGGCACTATCTCATTTAATGTGAGATAGTGCTTTTTTATGACTTATAATCTTTCAACTTTTTGTCAAAGCTAACTTGTATCAAAACATGTTAGAGGGTTTTCAAATGAAAGGTGTAGGATCAATTAGTATTTTACATGTTGTCTTCCTAGCAATGACCGTTATTGGCTTAAAAAATCACGTTACAATTATGCCTCCGTTATTGGAAACTGCAGAAAGAGATAGCTGGCTATCTGTAATTTTTACAACGATTATAATGTTCCCTTGGCTCTTTCTTTTAGTTTATATTCATAGAAAATCGAATCAAGAGCCTTTAAAAGATTGGCTGCCACAAAAAATCGGAAAAATCGGTTCTAAAATCGTGATTTATACTATCGCAATTTATCTTATCATTATTGCGGCCTTTACAATGATTGAAACCTTACAGTGGGTAAATACCACTTTTTTACCTAGAACGCCAAGGTTAATCTTACTTGCTATATACGTCGTTCTTTGTATCCTACTTGTTACGACTAGTTTACAAACGATCGTCATCGTCAATGTATTCGTTTTATTAGCTGTAGTTGTTTTTGGATTTTTTGTTGCCTTTACAAACTTACAAGTTAAGGACTATGACTTACTACGTCCTTTTTTTGAACATGGATTTACGCCAGTTTTACAGGGGCTCGTCTTCCCCGCCTCGGGTTTTTCGGAATTAATATTATTTTTACTCATACAACACCAAATTAAAGATCGAATGCGTTGGTATCACTTCGCCATTATACTCTTTATTTTAGCAGGGCTAACAATGGGTCCCCTCGTTGGTGCCATTACAGAGTTTGGACCAGCTGAGGCCTCAAAACAACGTTATCCGGCTTACGAAGAGTGGGGCTTAGTAACAATAGGACGCTATGTGGAGCATCTAGACTTTCTTTCAATTTATCAATGGTTAACTGGCACATTTATTCGAGTCGGATTTATTTTATATATCGTTACAGATTTATTGGGCATGGCAGGAGATCACCGACGTATTTGGAAAATGGTTGCACCTCCATTCTTTTTTATATGTCTACCATTAATGTTATTAAATGAACACATATTTCTACAACTTAAAGGAAATTATATGTTAGCAGGTACATTTATTTTCTTTTTCTTACTATCTATATTTTTAATGATTGTAGCTTTCATGTCAGGAAAGAAAGGAAAAAAATCTAAAGCCGATACCCAAGACACGGAAAGTGGTGACACTTGATGCCCTCAACAGAAAAGCCCTTAGATTTATCAACCTTAAAGCAGTTATTTGAAAAGTCTGCTGATGTTCATTTTCAAGAATATGCATTCCAGCAACATAAAGTACAATTTGTCATCTGTGAGGCGATGATTGATCAACAACTTCTCAATGATGTCATTGTCATGCGTGTTCAAGCTCTTTTTGATAATTTAAAGGACGCATCACTACAAGATGCTATCAATAAACAGTTACACATCCCTGGCCTACAACAAGTAACAGACCAGTCAGAAGCCATTACACTCATTTATAATGGCCATTTACTTCTTTTTTTTGAAACGGATGATCTGCTTTATGCCAGTAATATTGCCAGAAAGCCTAATCGTAATCCTGAAGAAACTAGGATGGAAGTACTCGTTAAAGGGCCTAGAGATAATTTTATTGAAGATATCTCGGTCAATATTGCATTAATACGAAAACGACTGCCTACGAATTCCTTATGTGTAGAAAAAATGGAACTTGGGAAACGCTCAAAGACAACCGTTGCTATACTTTATTTTGGCGACATTGCGAACTTGGAAATTTTAAATAGTATAAAAGTACAATTACAATCAGTCGATACGGATATTGTATTTAGCGGTGATTTACTAATGGAGCGTGTAAACAAAAATACAAGGTTTTTCCCAAAAACTGATTATACAGGACGGCCAGATTTTGCAATTCAATCATTGATACGAGGACGTTTTTTAATTTTTGTAGATGGCGTAGCTTATGCTGTCATTACTCCTGTTAATTTATTTTTACTGTTAAAGTCAGGGGAAGATAATGAATACCCGATTGTTTTTAGTTCACTTGAACGTCTACTACGTATATCTGGTATTTTTATCGGCCTACTGTTACCTGCTTTTTGGCTTGCTTTAACAACCTATCACCAAAATCAATTACCATTATTGCTTTTAGCAACTGTTGTCCAAGGTCGAACCGGCCTACCCTTCCCCTCTTCGCTTGAAATGCTATTGATGCTATTAATGTTTGAGCTGTTTAGAGAAGCAGGCTTACGTCTACCATCTGTAATCGGTGGAACGATAAGTGTCGTTGGTGGTTTAATTATTGGCGATGCAGCAATACGTGCAGGTGTTACAAGTCCAGAAATGATTGTAATTATTGCCGTTTCTACTATTGCATCCTTTACACTCGTTAATCAATCACTCGTTACGACAATCAGTATTTTCCGCGTTGGCTTCATTTTATTAAGCGGCTTTTTTGGTTTATTCGGCTTTTTTATTTCACTATACGTAACCCTTCTTTACTTATGTAATATTAGAATATTCGGTAACTCTTATATGCAAATTGGCGCTGATTTAGATTGGTCAACCATTAAAAAAACACTGTTACGCTTATCACCAAAAGGTTATACCAAGCGTCCAAACTATATTGCACCACAAGATCAAACCCGTGCGAGTGAGGATAAAAATGAATAAAAAAATACTCAGTATAATGTTGTTAGCATTCACTACACTGTTATCAGGATGTTGGGATGTCACTGAACCACAAAGAATGTACTATGTCCATGCGCTTGGTATAGATTATAAAGATGGCAATTATGAAACTTACATGCAAATTATTGATTTTGCCAATATAGCCAAATCCGAACAGCCAAATAATCCGCAAGCTCAACAGGCTGAAATTGGACATGCAAAAGGTAAAACAATTGAAGATTCTCTTTTCGATTTATATCATTCCATTGATCAAAAAGCGTTTTGGGGACATATCACCTATATTATACTTTCAGAAGAAGTAATGAATAACAACAAGGTAAATCAAGTACTCGATTTCTTAACTCGTTATCGTGAAACACGATATCAAATTTGGATATATGGCACAAAAGAGCCACTCGATAAATTACTTGTCGTAACACCGATCAATAATAAAGCTCTAACATTATCTAAACTCGGAGATCCGATAAATTCGTTTAAGCAAGAATCTTTTGTAAGACCGATTGATCTTCGAAAATTAGTGATAGGTCTAAATGAGCCCAGCCATGAAGTTTATCTTCCATTAGTATCAATTGATAGAGGATGGGTATCTTCCAAAGGACAGTCAGAATCAGTGGAAATAAAAGGTATTACACTACTATCTAAAGAAGGATTAAAAGGATTTCTCACCGAAGAAAACGCAAATGGTATTAAATGGATGAACAATGAAACAATTCGCAGTGAAATAACCGGGCAAATTGGAGAGCAAAAACAATTCGTAACCATTACATTAGATCATTTAAAAGTTCTTATTTCTCCAGTCGTAAAAAACGAAAACGTACAATTTGATATTGAAATAAAAATGGAAGCTAACGTTCTTGGTATTACAGAAGAAATTACGACCGAAGAAATTCGTCAGTTGGTCAAAAAACAGGTAGAAAAAGAAGTAAGGGAAACATTTAAGGAATCGTTAGCATTGAATACTGATATTTACCGTTTATCTGAACAGCTCTATCGCAAAGACGTTAAGACATGGAAAAAATTAGAGAATAACGGTAAAATCGACTTAACGGAAGATTCTATACGCAACATAAAAATAAACGTAGTCAAGGTAAATCCTGGTAGAGAATCTTTTATTGAAACAATTACAAAATAGCAAGTAAAATAAAACAAAGGCATCGAGTATTGATTTACTCGATGCCTTTTGAATATGTTTAACATCTATACTATTGTACTACTTTTTCAATTTCTGTTTTACGAAATTGAATATGATGTAATTTTGCGAAAATACCATCTTGTGCCACTAGTTCCGCATACGTACCATCCTCTTCAATACCATTTTGTGTGACAACAAGTACCCGATCCGCATTACGGATTGTCGCTAGACGATGCGCAATAATGAGTGTTGTTCGATTTTCAGCAAGTTCCGCTAACGATTGTTGAATAATCATTTCCGTTTCTGTATCTAGCGCAGAAGTTGCCTCATCCAAAATTAAAATCGGTGGATTTTTCAAGAACATACGTGCAATGGCAATACGTTGCTTTTGCCCACCAGATAGCTTTAAGCCACGTTCACCAATCTGTGTCTCATAACCATCTGGAAGCTCTGCAATAAACGATTCTAAATGCGCCCTTTTAGCTGCTTTTTCAACGTCTTCATCACTTGCACCTAAACGACCATAGGCAATATTTTCTCGAATTGTCCCTGTAAATAAAAAGACATCTTGTTGTACAATGCCAATTTGTGCTCGTAGAGAGGCTTGTGTCATATTACGTACATCCAAGCCATCAATTGTAATCGCTCCTTTAGTGACATCATAAAACCTTGGAATTAAAGAACAAATTGTCGTTTTTCCAGCTCCAGATGGACCAACAAAGGCAATTGTTTGTCCTGCATGCACATCAAATGAAATACCTTGTAAAACAGCTTTTGACGTATCATAATTAAAATCAACATCTTTAAACGAGATGTCTCCACATAAATGTGTTACTTGCTTTGCTCCCTCACGATCCTGAATTTCTGGCTCCTGCTCTATTAACTCACGGAAACGCTTAAAGCCTGCCATCCCTTTCGGATACAGTTCTAACAACGCACTAATTTTATCGATTGGTTTAATAAGAACATTTGTATACAATACAAAGCTTACAAGTCCTCCATACGATAATTTCCCATTAAAGCTTAACCAGGCTCCTACTACAAGGACAACTAACGTTAACAATCGAGTCATCATATAAATACTCGAATGCGCCCCTGCCATAATCTTATAGGCGTATAATTTTGCCGAACGGAAAAAACCATTTTGCTCCTTAAAACGTTCCATTTCATACGCTTCATTTGTAAAAGATTTCACAACGCGCACACCAGAAACGCTATCCTCCACACGACCGTTTACATCTGCAATTTTAACGTACAACGTTTTCCATGCATTGTTCATCTTAATGTTACTAACTGTTACAAGCCACATTAAGAACGGCACCATAATCGCTGCAATTAACGCAAGTGTTGGGTTGACATTAAACATAATAACGAAAGCACCTACAAACGTCATAATAGCAATAAATAAATCTTCTGGACCGTGATGGGCAAATTCACCAATATCAAATAAATCATTTGTAATTCTGCTCATAATATGCCCAGTTTTCGTATTATCAAAGAAACGGAATGATTGGCGCTGGACATGATTAAACAGTTCTTGCCGCATATCGGTTTCAATATTTATACCAAGTTTATGCCCTAAATAATTGACAATAAAGTTTAGTACGGTGCTAAGTACGTATACTAGCAATAGCAAAATACTTACTTTGACAATCATACTCCACTCCCCTGTAGGCAGTAGTTTGTCAATGAACCATTGAACAGCTAATGGAAAGGCGAGCTCTAGTATTGCTACAATAATCGCACTAGAAAAATCGACAACGAATAATCGTTTATGTGGTTTGTAGTATGAAAAAAACTTTTTATACATATATGTCTCCCTTCTAAGTTGCTAAAAAATTTCACTTAACATCAATAGTACCACTTGTGATAATAATTCGGAAAATAATTTTTAAATAGAAGATTACTTTTCATTTGCATTTAGTTCACTACATGCTATAATCTTTGTAAGAAGAATTGAATAGCTTTTGACATTTTTGTCAAAGGGGAGTAGCTAGCAGATGTGAGCGATACATCTGATTTCACATTCGTCATTACATGGCAGTTGCCATCGGGTGTGATAGCAAGCTCATCTAGTAGATGAGTGCTGTACTGATAATTTTCGGTACAAATTATTATTTGGAACTTCCAAATAGTTGTGCTTAGCAAGACCTTTGCCTATTTTTTAGGCATGGGTCTTTTTCTTTTGCCTAAAATTAAAAATAGGAAAGAGCATTATATTCATTTCTGTCCAAAATAAAGGAGGAAACACATTTGGAAGCCATTTTATTAGAATACGCATGGGTATTAGTTGTATTAATTGTACTAGAAGGACTTTTAGCAGCGGACAATGCAGTCGTTATGGCGGTAATGGTTAAACATTTACCAAAAGTACAACAACAAAAGGCATTACTATACGGATTAGTAGGTGCATTCATTTTCCGTTTTGCCGCTTTATTCTTAATTACTGTACTCGTGAATTTTTGGCAAATTCAAGCTTTAGGTGCTGCTTACTTGCTATTCATGTCGATTAAGCATATTTACGATTCACGGAAAGCTGCAGGGGACTCAGATGAAATTAAAGAACCTAAAAAACAATCTGGTTTCTGGATGACAGTTGTTAAAGTTGAGCTTGCAGACATCGCCTTTGCAGTAGATTCCATTTTAGCAGCAGTTGCGATTGCAGTTACATTACCGCATTTAGGGAATTTCGATGTTGGTGGCATTAACGCAGGCCAATTCGGCGTTATGTTCCTTGGTGGTATTATTGGGGTCGTAATGATGCGATTTGCAGCACGCTGGTTCGTACGTGTACTCGAAAAATTTCCGTCACTCGAAACGGCTGCCTTCCTTATCGTTGGTTGGGTTGGTGTGAAGTTAGCTGTCTTAACTTTAGCACATGAAAAATTAGGGGTTATTCCGCATGAATTCCCACACTCAACACTTTGGAAAGCTACATTCTGGATTGTATTAGTTGCAATCGCGCTAAGTGGCTACTTAGTAGGTGTAAAAAACCAAAAGAAGGAAGCATAAACGCTTAAAATAAAATTCGCCTAGACATAATGTCTTGGCGAATTTTTTATAATAGTTAATAGTTAATGGCGATTCGCTCAAGTTTAGTATCGATTTCTCCTAGTTTAGTGGCGATTTTACTTTGTTTAATGGCGATTGCCCTACTCTATCAGCGATTGCTACAGTATAATCGGGTATTGGACTAAGAAAGCTTAAAAAGAAAGGAATTTTTAAATGGCTTACGCTAACCGTAATCAAAACTTAAACAAAATTTTAAAACACTTTACCTTTATGTGGGTATTGACCGTGGTAGGAATATTTATCGCCACTTTATTACCATCGACTGTTATAATGCCGCTTTCGATTCTTTGTATAATACTTCTAATCATTGCCTGCTTTGTTCGTAGCTTAAAACTAGCTAACTCTATTATGTATGCAATCCCCTTTTTAATGGGTATTTTACTATTTTGGACAACACAATTTTTTATTGATCAGCTCGGACCGCAATTAGTTTTATTAGTTTTCGGAGCAACCGTTATTATTTTTGTCATACTAGCACTTGTAGGTATGATGATGAATAAAGATATTTCAAATTGGGGAAGCTATTTATTCACTGTGCTTATCGTCGTGCTTGTGTTTTCGCTTCTTTTTATGTTTATACCAGTAAGTAATATTATTGGGCTTATTATTGCCGCTATTTCTGTCTTACTGTTTAGTCTTTTCACAGTGTATGATTTTAACCGCATTCGACATCATCATGTGTCAGACGAGGAAGTCATTGGGATGGCATTAAATCTATATTTAGATTTCATAAATTTGTTTACGAATCTATTAGAAGTAATTTGGCGATTAAAAAATGAATTTGACTAATTTTTCTAATTGAGAACGAATATCAATTTATTTTTGCAACATTTAGGGCGAAAAAAATATTTTTCTGTATGATGGCCATCTTTCGCTATATACTATGAGAAGTAGTAGGTATTTACTGCAAAGGGAGGAACATTTATGTTATCTGAAAAACTACACACAGCACTAAACGAACAAATGAATTTTGAATTTTACTCCGCTCATGCTTATATGGCAATGGCTGCATTTTGCACAGACCAAGATTACGATGGCTTTGCGAATTTCTTTTTAGTGCAAGCTGAAGAAGAACGTTTTCATGCGTTGAAATTTTATAATTTCTTAAGTGATATGGGCTATCGTGCATCAATACACGGATTTGACAGTCCTGAAAATCATTTCGACTCTATTTTACATGCCTTTAAAACAGCTATGTCTCATGAAAAAGAAGTGACTCGTCGTATTTACAACTTATCTGATATTGCATTAGATGAACGTGAGCACGCAACTATGGCATTTTTAAAATGGTTTATCGATGAGCAAGTTGAGGAAGAATCAACATTTGATACGTTAATACGTAAAATTGAACGTATTCAAAATGATTCGAATGCTATCTTTATGCTAGATGCTGAATTAGCGAATCGCTCTTTCACACCAGATACTGAAGCTTAATAAAAAAAGGGCTGAATCAAATAATATTTGATTCAGCCCTTTTCATTTTCAAGATGTTTTCCTACAACGGTCAGTTTGGCTCACGGATTTCGCCATCAAATGCAGCGCGGTAAATAGCAAAAATATCATCCTGATTTAATGGCATTGGACTGCGAGCTAAAATTCTTGTTTGCTTTGTTGCATCATCCGTTAATTGTTCAAGTGCAGTTTCTGGTATGTTAAAACCTTTTAAAGTCGAAGGAATATTTACATCGCGTACTATTTGTTGCAATGCATCAACACACTTATAGGAAGCAGCTTCTTGCGTTAAATACATAGAGGAAAGACCCATTGCATCTAATATATCTTTCATGCGTTTTTCACAACTTTGGCGAATATAGCCCATTACGTATGGCAATAGTACAGCATTTGAATCTCCATGTGCAATATGGTACTGACCACCAAGCGGATAAGCTAAAGCATGTACCCCTGCTACACCTGCATTAAAAAATGCTAACCCTGCTAAGTAACTACCATAACTCATATCCGAGCGTGCTTGCTTGTTATTACCATCGTGTACCGCTGTACGAATTGAGTTACTGATCAATCTAATCGCTTGCAGTGCAAGTCCATCTGTCACTTCATTTGCATTGATAGAAACATATGCTTCAATTGCATGTGTTAAAGCGTCTACACCCGTAGCGGCAGTTACTTTTGAAGGCAAGGAAATCGTTAATTGCGGATCCACAATGGCTACATCAGCCAGTAAATAATCATGCGTCACAACATCCTTAGTCGTTTCTAACGATAAAACAGAAATATTTGTAACCTCTGAGCCTGTACCTGAAGTTGTTGGAATTAAAATTTTCGGAAGCCCTTTATTTTCAAGTGTTTTCGTGCCTGTTAAATTTAAATAGTCAGCCACCTGACCATCATGAGTAGCTAATACAGCAGCTAGCTTAGCTAAATCTAATGCACTTCCCCCACCTAATCCAATAACTAAATCAAACTGATGGTTTCGTGTATAGTCCACTAGTTTTTCACCAATTGCAAGAGGTGGCTCAGGAGCAATGTCAGTATAAATTGTCGTCTTATACCCATTGTCCTGCAATGGCTTTTTAACTTGATCCACTAAACCTAAGTCTTGTAAAAATGGATCTGTTACTATTAATATATTATTTGCTTGAAATTTTTTTACTTCTACAAGAAGCTGTTGCAAACAACCCCAACCTGTATAACTTGTAGGAGTAAAGGTTAATTTATTCATTTTCAATCTACTCCTATCTATTCATAATAGCCTTCTGTGGATTTTCTAAATGATTTAAATTGCACAGGATCATGACCAAACCAAACTTGTGAATTCGTTTCATTTGCTAAGCGTCGAATTCGTTCAACTGTTGAATTATAGCCGACTGAATCATAAATAATACCAGGAGGCTTCACAGGAGGTCCAAAGCTTTCGGCTGTGTAAATGGCATCTGACGCTAAAATTATTCCTCCAGTTTCCGGCATATTAATATGCAAGCCAAGCATACCCCAAGCATGGCCACTACCAAAATTTAATATATTAATGCCTTCTGCAAGTTTCACATTATCTTCACCACGTTTGATTAATCGCCACTGTAAATTGTTTTTAATCCACATATCAATATCACCCCAAACATAAGCGCCATCCTTAACATTTCTCGCATATGTTTGTAATGTGCCATTAAATTCATCTTCCTGCACAATAATCGTAGCATTCGTAAAAAGTTCTAAACAACCTGCATGATCTAAATGAAGATGTGAAGCAACAACATATTTAATATCTTCTGGGCGAACATTTAATTCTTCTAAGCGATGGTGTAAATAGCATTCTTCTGGCATATTAATAGGAAATGCTTTTTGTGTAAATTCACCCCAGCGTCCTTCAGGTCCCATTGAGTTCGGATTACATGCTGTATCAAATAAAATTTTTCCTTCTGGATGATCTATTAAAACTGTATAAACGGGAAATTCAACAAATTCATTAGGTTGATTTGGATGATCGATTGTCGCCGGATTATGCATTGCAATCATATAATTTTTATCCATCCGCATCGTGCCATTATCCATAACAAAAAGCTTAGCATGTTGATTTATCATCTTCATTTACAAACATCCCCATTTCATGATTAGTTGTTATTCCAAATAACTAGTTTCATCTCGGTCATTTCTTCTATTGCATATTTAATTCCTTCTCTTCCTGTCCCACTTTCTTTTACTCCACCATATGGCATATGATCTACACGATACGTAGGAACATCATTAATAATGACACCACCTACTTGCATTTTTTTTGAAGCTTTAAAGGCCGTTTCAATAGAAGGTGTAAAGATGCCAGCTTGTAAGCCGTAATTAGAATCATTTATTGCTTCAATCGCTTCATCTATTGTGGACACTTTGTTGACGATAACTACTGGAGCAAAAATTTCTTCACATGAAACACGGCTATAGGATGGTACATTGTATAGCACTGTAGGTAGTAAAATATTGTTTTCAATGCGACCACCAGTAATTATTTGTGCCCCATTCTTAATAGCCTCTTGAATCCAAGTGAGGGCACGCTGTTGCTCCGTTTCTGAAATCATCGTTGTAAGATCTGTCGTGGGATCAAGTGGATTCCCTAGCGTCAGTTGCTTAATTTTTGCTGTTAATTGTTCTAAAAATAGATCAACTACATTGTCCTTTACATAAATTCGTTGTAGTGAAATACAAACTTGACCTTGGTTTGAGAACGCTCCCATTACAATGCGGTCCATTATTTTATCTAATTGAACCCCTTCATCGACAATAACGCCTGCATTGGAGCCAAGTTCTAACGTTACCTTTTTCAAACCTGCTCTATTCCGAAGTGAAATACCTACTGCAGGACTGCCTGTAAAAGTAATCATTTTCACATGTGGATGTGCTAAAAATGTATCTCCTACGAGCTTTCCTTGCCCTGTGATTAAATTAAAGGCACCTGCTGGCAAATCTGTTTGGGCTAATAATTTTGCTAAAAAGTGTGCTGATAAGGCCGTTTGTGTTGCCGGTTTTAAAACAATTGTATTTCCTGCTGCTAATGCTGGTCCGACTTTATGTGCGACAAGATTTTGAGGGAAATTAAATGGTGTAATTGCCGCTATTACTCCAATTGGTTCACGTAATGTATAGGCAAAGCGTCCTTCTCCACTTTTTGAAGCGTCCATAGGAATTAACTCTCCTGCAAGTCGCTTCGCTTCCTCTGCTGCAAACTTATAGGTTTCAATTGTTCGGTCTATTTCTGCAATTGCATACTTTAGTGGCTTAGCTGATTCTAATGAAATTATTGAAGCAGCCTCATCTCGATGTTCAGCAAATAAATTCGATAATTGTTCCAAAATTTGTGCTCTCTGGAATGCTGTTAAAGATGCCATTTTTGAAATAGCTTTTTGCGCACTTTCAATTGCATCTTGCACGTCAACTTCAGTTGCCATAGCGAATTTAGCAATTAATTCCTTTGAATATGGGGCATACACATCGGTATACCCTTCTGTCATACGCCATTCGTCATTAATCAATAATTCTTTCTTCAAGTCATCCTCCTCCTCCCCTTTATGGTTACGTATTCATTTCTGAAAATAAAGAAATGAATACGTAACCATTTATCAAGTAAAAAAATAAACTGACGAATATCAGTTCATTTTTTACCTGTTGTGTTTCTTGGGAAAAGTTTAACAGATTCAGTTTGCTTGATGCAAGTACTTTTTTTCTCCATAACATCAAATAATTTTTCAATCGCTAGAAATCCTAGATTTTTTTCCGATTCGATGCCCACAGTAGTCAAGGAGATTGAACGATGTTTACTTAACTCTACATTATCAATACCAATAACATTAAAATCGTTAGGAATAGCAAATCCTTGCTCTAAACATTGGTTTAAAATTTCAATAGCAATAGCGTCTGTTGCAGCACAAATCGCTGTCGGTCTTGGGTTTAATAGCAATAGTTCTTCAAATGCTCGCTTAATATCGTCTTTGCTCGTATTTGTAAAAAATGTTGGCACTATATTTGTGTCAATTTCTGCTTCTGCTAACGCTCTTTTGAAGCCCTCATATCTTCCAAAAAAAGTACTCATTTCATGTGGTCCACCAATCCAGCAAAGATCCGTATGACCTAAAGAAAGCATATGTTTAGTCGCTAAATAACCAGCATCCACATTATTGATTTCTACAAAATGCTTATTTTCTTTATGCTTACGATTAAACATTATAAAGGGTATATCCAATTTTTCGAGCTTATAAAATAATGGATCCGTATACCCGATAGAAGATAAAATAATTGCATCCACTTTCGTTTCTAACACGGAACTATAAATTGTATGTAAATTTTCTTCCGTTCCAAAATGCACATTTACTTTATAGCCCCTGGCGTTCGCATAATTAACAATTGCAGTTGTTGTATCGACAAAAAAAGGATTATGCAAAGGTCCAGAAATTAAAGTAATAATTCCTGTCTTTTGTTGTACTAGTGATCTTGCAATATCGTTTGGAATATAGTTTAATTCTTCAATTGCCTCCATCACTTTTTTTATTGTTTTCGGCTTTACTAATTCAGGTGTATTTAACACTCTTGAAACAGTCGTCTGAGAGACACCGGCAAACTTTGCTACATCTTTAGAAGAAACCAAAAAAACCCCCCACTTCATCTTTGTATGCCTATTTTATATCATCAAAAGGATATTGTTAATAGGATAAATCTCTAGTTAAGCCATTAAGGAAGTTGTTCCCATTCATCCACACTTTCATGCTATATAAATAAAACAAAGCCCTAAAAGAATCCATCACTTTTAGGACTTTGACTAATACATATTATGATTCATATTGTACTTCTAATTTATTTGGTATTGCGGGAATATCGTTTGATTTAACATCCGTCTCTGCAAGGCGTAAGTCTTGTAATGGATATTTACTGTCAACCTCAAAAGGAATCTCAATACTTTCCATTTTATTATTCATCTGACTTCTAGCGAGTAAGCCATTTTTCGATAAATCGATGTCAATAATACTGTAGATTGTTTCTTCCAGCATTTGTTGATCTTTTACGCGAAGTGGCATTCTATCTTCCATTAAAAATGGCTTTATATTATCTTTAATAAATCCTTGCGCTTCAATTAAACATGAAAACTCATTTAATTTAGCTGCATATAATTTTAGTTGCTTTTTCTCTTTTGCACGTTGCTGGTTAAGCTCTTTCACCCTGTTTTCTATTCGAGCTAAACGTTTTTTCGATAACCCTATCAAATAGCTTTGGATTGATTGTATTTCTTCAATAATTGAGGCTTCCGCTTCTCTTACTTTCGCATACTGAGTAACACATTCCTCTTGCTGTTCATTTAAGCGAAGAACACGTTCTTTGAAAAATTCATTTTGGGTATGTTGACCAAAGATGGCTTTCATAAGTCCTTTGCCATGAATTTTTTTATGTTGTGCATCTAGGCGCTCATGTTCTCGCATATATTCGTTATGCATATTTCGATATTCTCGTAAGGCTTGCTGATAGATTACCGCCTTTTCAGTAAACTGTTCTACTTGATCATCCTGTAAATAATCATTTTGGGAAATCGTTTGTAAGAGCTGATACAATGTTTGAACATTTTTGAAGACATTCGCTACCTGTTCATACTCTTGTTCGTATTCTTGTACAATCGCTAAATCGCGTTGGTAACGTGAAAATTCATATTGTGTATCGCCAGCAAATTTTTCAATATTTTCAACTGCTGATTGAAATGGGTCACGTTGTGGTATTACTGTTAATTCAAAACGGAAACGTTCTAGCCATTGTAAAAAACGAATAATAATTGCATACGTTTTTTTATCACTATTCATCGCGACACGTTGAATTTCCGCAATTAAATTATCATATTGACTCTGGTGCCATAACTCTTTATTTTCTGTTCGTTGTGCTTCGATGGCATCGATTGCCGAAACAGGAACAAAGTCGCTAATTAAATGACCAATTCGCTTTTTTTCAGAACTTATAAACGCTTCTGTATTATTATTTGTATCAATTGCATTGACAATACAAAGAGGTACAACCCCTTTATTTTTTAAAGCCTCCATTAATAAAATTTCTGCGTCAATAGCCATTGATTGAGAGCGTAGCACCCAGAAAATTTCATCCACACGATTGATCAAAGATTCAGAGAAATAGGCCATTTCTCCCCCTCCTGCTTCCAATGATACCGAATCGATAATTGTCACAGATTTCAATAAATCATGTTTTATATATACTTCTAGATAGTCTAAATGTTCACGTAAAATTTGTGATGCAAATGTATCTCCTGTTGTGAGTAATTCTAATTTACTCATATCAAATATTGCCACCATACCATCTAAAAAATAAGCTTTTACTTCCTCATTTTCACCGTAACGTAAAAACGTGTTAACCCCTGTCGGATTTTGATCGCTAACAGGTAAAATAGAACGACCAAGAAGTCCATTCACAAGGGTTGTTTTTCCTACACGTTGTTTCCCGACTATCAGTACCATTGTTTCATTGTTTGCATCTTGGATTATACGATTTAAGTGCTTAGCTGTATCTTTTACATATGTATTTTGTACAATAATGCTGTGCAGTTGACGTAAACGATCCACAAACTGTGGCAAAATATTATTCGCTGAGGCTGTATAGTCGATTGGCGTAGTGTCAATATTCGTCATCCTCAAAACCTCTTTCCTATGTATCTATAGTTTCATTATAAATGAAACTATTCTATTTCTTATACATAGTTGAAAATTAATAACAAAAAAGGACAAACTACTTAGTTCGGGTTGTCACAAATAGGATTTACTTCTTAGTTCAATTTTCTATATTTTCTTTATTTATTGCACAACTAGGTAAATGAAATGAGATTTTCATGCTAACCTATTACGAACTTAAAGCTAATCTTGAAGCGTAATATTTACTATTCGTCATAACCAGCCATTCGCGCATACACTTGGCTAAGCGTTGGCATACCGCCTTGTGCGCCTAATTTCTCGACAGAAAGCGAGGCTGCTATATTTGCAAAATAAACAGCTTCGTCCAATGATTGCCCCTCTGTTAATGCATACGCAAGTGTACCATTAAATGTGTCGCCTGCTCCTGTTGTATCTAATGCTTTTGTCATATAGCCAGGAACATGAATAGGGTACTCTCCATCAAAATAACGAGCGCCATCACTTCCTAATGTAATAATTATTTTATTCGGATACTTTTCTAGTATACTGTCGAAATCATCTCCAAATATTTGGGCACACTCTATTTCATTCGGTGTGATGTATGTTATATCCTTCATCCACTGCATATCAAAATTCGCCGCTGGTGCAGGGTTTAATAGCACTGGCACATTAGCACCCTTACATAATTTCAAGGCATATGCCGTCGTTTCTTTAGGAATTTCTAGCTGTAAAATTACTATTTGGCTCTGCTCTATCACGTCTTTAACCGCATCTAAATGAGACGGTTCCAATGTATAATTTGCCCCAGGTACTACAATAATCCGATTATCATTATGATGAACTAAAATATTAGCTACTCCCGTTGGTACTGACGCTGATATAAGTGTTTTCGTATTAACATGCTCTTGCTCTAAAACTGTTCGCAATGTATTACCGAAGTCATCATTGCCTACGCATCCCACCATTGTTACTTGACTACCTAGACGTGCAGCGGCAATAGCCTGATTAGCGCCTTTCCCACCAGGACTTGTTCGAAACGCTTCACCAAGCACTGTTTCTCCTTGCTGTGGAAAATTAGCCATTTGTATTACTAAATCCATATTTAAACTACCGATTACTGTTATCATCTGAATCATCCTTTCCATCTTCCTTACCATTTTACCGAGTCAACAATAGAAAGACAAAGGCTTACTTGTTCTCATTCTTACGATGTATCGGCGATTTCACTAGGTTTACTGGCGATTTCTTACGATGTATCGGCGATTCCACAAGGTTTATCGGCGATTTCCCGCCATGTATCGGCGATTCCACCAGGTTTATCAGCGATTCACCTATTTCGCCTGTGAGGCAAACGAACAACAACGTTTACATCAAAAAAAGTGTTAGATTGAACGCAGTCAATCTAACACTTTTTTCTAAGCCACTTTTGCTAATTAGTAGGCTATTCGCTGCGCTTCATATGCAGCAATTTGATCTTCGTACTTAATTGTTAGGGCAATTTCATCCCAGCCATTTAATAATGTTTCTTTATAATAGGAATCGATATTAAATGTGTAGACTTTACCATCTTCGCCCGTTACAGTTTGTGCTTCAAGATTTACTTCTACATGGTAAGGGTTTGCTAAACCTTTTTCTAAAATTTCATCGCACTCTGCTTCTGTTAGCTTGATTGGTAAAATTCCATTTTTAAAGCAGTTATTGTGGAAAATATCTGCGAACGATGGTGCAATGACTACATTGAAGCCATAATCTAAAATGGCCCATGGTGCATGCTCACGAGAAGAGCCACAACCAAAATTATCTTGTGCTACTAGAATTTTAGAGTCTTTAAACTCAGGTTTATTTAATACAAAGTCTTGTACTTCATTTCCTTGCGCATCATAGCGCCAGTGATAAAACAAATATTGACCAAAGCCTGTGCGCTCAATCCGTTTTAAAAATTCTTTCGAAATAATTTGATCTGTATCTACATTTTTACGATCAAGTGGTGTAATAACACTTTTTACAATATTAATTGGTTCCATTTCAATCATCCCTTCCGTGTAAATTTAACTTTTACACAGTTTCCTTCACGAATTCCCGTACATCAACGAAATGTCCTGCAATGGCTGCAGCTGCTGCCATCGGCGGTGATACTAAATGCGTGCGCGCGCCAGTACCTTGACGACCTTCGAAGTTACGGTTTGATGTTGATGCACAGCGTTTACCAGCTGGTACAACATCATCATTCATTGCCAAGCACATCGAGCAACCTGATTCGCGCCATTCAAAACCAGCATCAATGAAAATTTTATCCAAACCTTCAGCCTCTGCTTGTTTTTTTGTAGTATGGGAGCCCGGAACAACGATTGCTGTAACGTTTTCATGAACTTTGCGGCCTTGAATAACGTTTGCCGCAGCACGCAAATCGCTTAAGCGTGAGTTCGTGCATGAGCCAATAAATACGTATTGGATATCGATTGAAGTTAACGGCTGACCCTCTTCTAAGCCCATATAAGCAAGTGCTTTACGAAGAGCCGCTTTGTCAGACTCATCTTTATAATCTGCCTGCGTCGGTACATTTTGCGATACACCAGAACCCATCGAAGGATTCGTACCCCATGTAATAATTGGCTCGATTTCCTCAGCCTTAATGATACGCACTTCATCATATGTAGCATCCTCATCTGATGCTAAACTTAACCAATAAGCTGTAGCTTCTTCAAATTTGTCACCTTGTGGTGCATATTTGCGGCCACGAATATAATCTACTGTAATTTGGTCTGGTGATACAAGACCAGCCTTTGCTCCCGCTTCGATTGACATATTACAGATTGTCATCCGTTCTTCCATTGACAGTTTGTGGATTGCCTCTCCAGTGAATTCCACAATATGCCCTGTACCAACGCCAATGCCAAATTTCGAGATGATTGCCAAAATAATATCCTTTGCCGCAACGCCAACTGGAAGCTCGCCTTCAACACGGATTTCCATTGTTTTAGGCTTGTTTTGCCATAACGTTTGTGTGGACATTACGTGCTCTACTTCTGATGTACCGATACCAAATGCAATGGCACCGAATGCACCATGTGTAGAAGTATGAGAATCTCCACATACGATTGTTTTACCAGGTTGTGTTAAACCTAATTCTGGTCCAATAACGTGTACAATTCCTTGATCAGGGTGACCCATACCTGCAAGTTCAATCCCAAATTCAGCAGCATTTTTCGCTAATGTTTCGATTTGATTGCGTGCAATTGGGTCATTAATAGTCGGTAAATTTTTCGTTGGAACGTTATGATCCATCGTTGCAAAGCTTAAATCAGGACGACGCACTTTACGTCCGTTCATGCGTAAACCTTCAAATGCTTGCGGAGAAGTTACTTCATGAATTAAATGAAGATCAATATATAACAGGTCCGGTTTGCCCTCTTCCTGATAAACAACATGTTTATCCCAAATCTTTTCAATTATATTTTTTCCCATTGTCTTCACCTATTTCTTAAATATATGTTGTCATAATACTTTCCGATACAAAACTTGTATCAATTTCATTAATTACTTTATCTGTCCATTCATTTGTAGATAACGTGCGCCCACCATCGCGTGAAAGGTCAGCTGTAAAGTAACCATCATCAAACACAGCACTAACAGCACGTTCAATTTCAGCTGCTTCTTCTGCTAGGCCGAATGAGTATTGTAACATCATAGCGACTGACAGAATTGTTGCTGCTGGATTGGCAACACCTTGCCCTGCAATCTCTGGTGCTGAACCGTGTACTGGTTCATAAAGACCAAAATTATCACCACGGATGGATGCGGATGGTAATACACCGAGAGATCCTGTTATAACCGATGCTTCATCACTTAAAATATCACCAAACATGTTTTCTGTAACAACGACATCATAGTGAGCTGGATTCGTAATTAATTTCATAGCTACTGAATCTACTAAGTTGTGCTCGACTTGCACATCTGGATAATCCTTTTTCTTCGCTTCTACAACTTCACGCCATAAACGGCTTGTTTCAAGTACGTTTGCTTTATCGACAGAACATAATTTGCCTCCACGTAAACGTGCTAATTCAAAGGCATTTTCAACGATACGCTCTACTTCTGCTATTGAGTAAACTGTAGTATCAATTGCGCCATTTTCAGTACGCATACGTGGTTCCCCGAAGTATACGCCGCCTGTAAGTTCACGTACGATCATTAAATCGACGTTTTCGGCTACTTCACGTTTTAAAGGTGAAGCATCTAGTAAACTCGGGAACGCCTTTACTGGACGTAAATTTGCGAATAAGTCAAAGTGCTTGCGAATACGTAACAATCCTTTTTCTGGACGTAGTTCTGGAGGGTTATTGTCCCATTTCGGACCCCCTACTGCTCCTAATAAAATGGCATCGCTGCCCTCACACATTTCAATTGTTTCATCAGGTAGTGGATTATTATGTTGATCGATGGCAGCGCCTCCGATCGTTCCATAACCTAAATGGAATGTATGGTTAAATCGTTTACCGATTACTTGTAATACACGTATAGCTGACGCAACCACTTCTGGCCCAATTCCGTCGCCAGGAAGTACTGTAATTTTTTTCTCCATTTATAAAACACCTTTCTTTTTATAGAGTATGGTTACGCTGTTTTAGGAAAGACTCTCACCTATTTCAGGCAGGTGAGAGCCAAATCAAATTAAACTAGTTGACCTTGAGCTCGAAGACTTACTTGGATTAAATGTCGATTAATCGCATTTAAATAAGCTTTCGCAGATGCTTCTAATACATCTTGCGATGAGTTTCGTCCCGTTGTTGATACACCATCGTATCGAATATTAATGACAGCTTCACCAAGTGCATCGCGCCCTTTGCCGACAGACTTCACACGGTAATCTATAACATTGATGTTACCTGGCACAAGCTGTTCTAATGTATTAAAAATAGCTTCTACTGAGCCTGAGCCCGTTGCCACTACATTTTTCACATGGCCTTCTGGCGTCACAACAGTTGCAGTGGCTGTCGGAATATTTTCTGTACCATATTGTACCTGTACCATTTTTAGTTCAAATAATGGCACATCTTCAATTTGTACTTGTTGCTCCGTAAGAAGTGTTAGCAAGTCTTCTTCCGTAATTTCCTTTTTACGATCTGCGAGCTGTTTAAATTCAACAAATGCTTTGTTTAGCTTTTCGTCTGACAGTGTGAAACCCATTGTTACTGCACGATCTCGGAAGGCAGCACGTCCAGAATGTTTTCCAAGGACAAGTGGCACTTCACCTTCGCCAATTAATGCCGGTGAAATAATTTCGTAAGTTTCAGGATTTTTTAGCACGCCGTCTTGATGAATACCAGACTCATGGGCAAATGCATTTTTACCAACGATTGCTTTGTTCGGCTGAATAACGACATTCGTTAGTTTACTTACTAATTGAGATGTGCGCTTAATTTCTTGTAGATTAATACCTGTTTCCACAGGGTACATATCTTTACGGATATGAAGAGCCACAGCGATTTCTTCTAGTGCAACATTCCCTGCACGCTCTCCGATACCGTTCATTGTTCCTTCTATTTGTGAAGCACCATTTTCGATAGCTGCGATTGTGTTCGCCGTCGCCATCCCTAAGTCATCATGGCAATGTGCTGAGAATTTAACTTTTTCAGCACCTTTCACATTTTCTAGTAAAAATTTAAATAATGCCCCATATTCTTGTGGAGAAGCATAGCCAACTGTATCAGGCACGTTAATCGTCGTTGCACCAGCAGCAATAACATCATTCATAATACGGACTAAAAATTCACGATCCGATCGGAAAGCATCCTCTGCAGACCATTGCACAAGAGGGAAGTATTTTTTCGCATACTTCACAGCTTCAATTGCTTGCTCTACTACTTGCTCTGGTGATTTTTTCAGCTTGTATTCCATATGAATTGGAGATGTTGCTAAAAATATATGAACATGTGGTTGTTCTGCTACTTTAATAGCTTCCCATGTTGTATCTATATCTTTTTGGACGCAACGAGCTAGCCCTGTAACGATTGAATTTTTCACAGTACCGGCAATTCGGTTGACCGCATCAAAATCACCAGGAGATGAAGCAGGAAAACCTGCTTCAATAATCGTTACACCTAGTCGTTCAAGTTGCTTAGCAATTTCAATTTTCTCTGCTGTATTTAAGTTAATACCTGCAGATTGTTCGCCATCGCGAAGTGTTGTATCGAAAATATCAATTTTTCGCACTTGTAGCCACTTCTCTCACAACTTTTTCCTTACCTTCATTAATGAATGGCATCATTGCACGTAATTTTGCACCAACTTCTTCAATTTGGTGGTTAGCACCAGCTTCTTTGAACTTCGTATAGTCTGGACGACCATTTTCATTTTCTTGAATCCAACGACGAGCAAATGTACCATCTTGGATATCTGTTAATACTTCCTTCATACGACCTTTAACAGATTCGTCAATGATACGTGGACCTGCAACATAATCACCCCACTCAGCAGTATCTGATACTGAGTAACGCATTGTTGCCATACCACCTTCAAACATTAAGTCCACGATTAATTTTAATTCGTGTAATGTTTCGAAGTAAGCAAGTTCTGGTTGGTAGCCAGCCTCTACTAATGTTTCGAATCCTGCTTTTACTAATTGAGTTGCCCCACCGCAAAGTACTGCTTGCTCACCGAATAGGTCTGTTTCTGTTTCCTCTTTGAATGAAGTTTCAAGTAAACCACCGCGTGCTGCACCAATACCTTTACCGTAAGCAAGAGCTAAATCTTTTGCTTGACCAGTTGCATCTTGATGGATTGCGAATAAACCTGGTACACCTGCACCTTGTTGGAATTGACGACGAACTAGATGCCCTGGACCTTTTGGTGCTACTAAAAATACGTCAACATCTGCAGGTGGTGTAATTTGACCGAAGTGAATATTGAAACCATGAGCGAACATAAGAGCTTTACCAGCTTCTAAATATGGAGCAATTTCAGCTTCATAAACTGCTTTTTGACGCTCGTCTGGAAGTAAGATTTGAATTACATCTGCTTGTTGAGCTGCTTCAGCAACTGTTTTTACATCTAAGCCATCCGCTTTTGCTGCGTCGAAAGATCCGCCTGGACGAACACCTACTACTACATCGAATCCTGATTCTTTAAGGTTTAATGCATGTGCATGACCTTGTGAGCCGTAACCGATAATTGCGATTTTTTTCCCTTTTAATACGTCCTCGTTGATGTTTTGTTCATAGTACATAGTAGCCATTGTTTGTTTCCTCCTAATAGTGGGTTTATTTTTTTGCTTGCGATTATTACTACTTATTCAGTATTGCAAATCACAAGTTTCAATTTTATATGCAAACTATTTTAAAATAGAGAGCTGTGTATTCATGATTTTTTGTGTTTCACGAACAGATGCTGTAGCACCCGTACGTGTTAATTCTTTAATACCATATGGGCGAATTAGCTCAATAAAGGCATCAATTTTTTCTGGATGTCCTACCACTTGATATGTCACAACGTTTTTCGCTGTATCAATAATTTGTGGGCGGAACGGTTCAACAATTGAGTTCATTTCCAGACGTAAATTTGGTGGTGAAATAACCTTCACAAGCGCTAGCTCACGAAGCACGATAGATTTATCTGTAATGTCATTGACTTTTAACACATCAATTTGCTTCGATAGTTGCTTCACAAGTTGTTCAATTTTCCGCTCATCTTCTACATTTACAACAAAAGTCATTTTAGAGAAGTTTGGCTGTTCTGTATGACCAACTGTGATCGATTCGATATTGAATTGACGCTTCATAAGTAAACCTGTTACACGGTTTAGTACACCACTTTGATTAATCACTGTTACGGTAATTACTCGTTTCAATTCTTTTTCACCCCAATCATTTCATGTAACCCTTTACCTGGTGCAACCATTGGGTATACACATTCAAGCTGTTTTACGCGGCAATCGATTAACGCTGGCTCGTCATTAAGAAGTGCCTCACGGAAAATACTTTCCGCTTCGTCAATTGTGTCAATTCGATAGCCTTTAATGCCGTATGCATCCGCTAATTTAACAAAGTCTGGCTGGATCGGCATAAGTGAAGATGAATAACGCTCTTCATAAAATGTTTGTTGCCATTGGCGTACCATTCCTAAACAGCTGTTATTTAAAATCACAATTTTTACTGGTAAGTTGAATTCTTGTAATAATGAAAGCTCTTGTGCAGTCATTTGGAATCCTGCATCGCCTACAATGGAAACAACTTTTTTGTCTGGCTTCGCAAACTGGGCTCCAATTGCGGCCGGGAAGCCGAAGCCCATCGTACCAAGTCCACCAGACGTTACCCATCCATGATCATTGTTTAAGCGGTAATATTGCGCAGCCCACATTTGATGCTGCCCTACATCCGTCGTAACAATGGCATCTCCTTCAGTAATTTTATGCACAAGCTCTAGTGCTTCCTGCGGTAAAACTTCCGAGTCACCAGCTTCTTTTGTATACCAAAGCGGATATTCATTTGCGTGATTATTTAAAAACTCTAGCCATTGTGCAGTATCTGGACCATCAAAGTCTTTTTTCAATAAAGATTTTAGCGCCTCTTTCGCATCCGCAACGATTGGGATATCGGTTGGTACGTTTTTACCAATTTCAGCCGGATCGATATCGATATGGACAATTGTCGCATTCGGTGCAAACGTTGCTAAATTCCCTGTTAAGCGATCATCAAAGCGAGCACCGATATTTAAAAGTAAATCTGATTTCGTAATCGCAATATTCGCTGTTACTGTCCCATGCATCCCTGCCATACCAATGAATAATTCATGGTCACCATGGATGGAGCCGAGACCTAATAATGTATTGGCCACTGGAATTCGATACTTTTCAGCGAATGTCGTTAATTCTTCACGTGCATCTGCAAATAGTACACCAGCTCCTGCTAAAATTACTGGATTTTTAGCTAATGAAATTGCTTGAATAGCCTTTTGAATTTGTAAATAGTTCGGCTTATAAGTTGGCTGATATCCCGGTAAATAGATTTCTTCTGGTTCTTTTGGTGGATTATCTACATCAAACAGCATTTGAGAGACGTTTTTTGGGAAATCCACAACAACTGGTCCTTTACGGCCTGTGTTGGCAATATGGAAAGCTTCTTTCACAATGCGTGGAATATCATTCACATCCTGCACTTGATAGTTATGCTTTGTAATCGGTGTTGTAATGCCCATAATATCTGCCTCTTGGAATGCATCTGTTCCAATAACAGATGTTGCTACCTGACCAGTGAAAACAACTAGTGGAATTGAATCAATCATCGCATCCGCAATACCTGTTACTAGATTCGTTGCACCTGGACCACTTGTTGCGATAACAACTCCCGGTTTATTCGATACACGTGCATAGCCTTCAGCTGCGTGAATGGCACCTTGCTCGTGACGTGTTAAAATATGACGAATTGGGTTTTTGTACATTGCATCGTATATTTGAAGTACTGCCCCACCTGGATAACCAAAAATTATCTCTACATCTTGATCATGTAGCGCTTGGACTAAAACGTCTGCACCGTCTTTCGCTTGAAAAGTTTGCGCTACTTCTTCTGTCGCCAATTGTTCTTTTTCATTAATTGAAACATTCGTACTCATCAAAATATGCCTCCTTCTTGTCTATCGATTCACAACAGCATACGACTACCTGTTCTAGTTAATGAACACTTTAATGATTTAACGTCGAAAAGGTTAAGCAATTTATGCTGGAAAACATAAAATAGAATATACTGTTCTTTTTGAAAAAAAATAAAAAGCCCTTTTCTCCGAACGCAAATAACTACCTTGCGTAGGGATGAAAAAGACTTTTCATGGTACCACCCTTGTTTATAGCAATAAAAATTGCTACCTCGCGAATAAATGAAAGCATTTATGCACCAATGTAAGTAAACTTACATCCAATACGGTGTCATAAATCATTTATTCATTAATAACGAGCACTTCGATTATGCCCGGAACTATCTAATGGCGATCACGCGTTTAATAGTTCACTCCGAGGGGATGTCGGATCTAGTTGTATCGCCGGCTTCCAGCATGACCGGCTCTCTGGTAGATACAAGGCTCTAGAACCTTTAACCTCATCAACGTTTTAACTTATTTATTTTTTAATACTAAATCTTCATAACGCCACCAGTTGATGCACTTGTCACTAATTTTGAATACCTTGCTAACCAGCCACGTTTGATTTTCGGTTCAAAAATCGGCAGTTTAGCACGACGTTCTGCTAATACTTCATCGGATACTTCTAAATTGATTGTACGATTCGGTAAATCAATTGTAATAATGTCACCATTTTCAACTAAAGCGATTGGACCGCCTTCTGCTGCTTCCGGCGAAATATGCCCTATTGAAATACCGCGAGATGCACCTGAGAATCGACCATCAGTAATTAACGCCACCTTGGTACCAAGACCACGACCTTGAATTGCTGATGTTGGTGCTAACATTTCAGGCATCCCTGGGCCACCTTTTGGTCCTTCATAACGAATGACGACTACATGGCCTTCCTTAACATTACCGTTATCAATATTTTCTTGTGCTGCCTCTTGTGATTCGAAGACAATAGCTTCCCCTGTAAATACTTTAATAGAAGGATCTACAGCACCAACTTTAATAACTGAGCCATCTGGTGCAATATTGCCAAATAACACCGATAAACCACCGACTGGACTATAAGGATTGTCTTTTGTACGAATGACTTGATCATTCGTAATCTCATAATCTTTTACTAGTTCACCCATTGTTACACCTGCAACAGTAGGACGATTTGGATGAATAGCACCTGGAATAGATGTTAATTCATTGATGATGGCACTTACACCACCTGCTTTATTAATATCATCCATAGAAACATCTGAAGCTGGCATAATTTTCGCTAAATACGGTACTCGCTCTGCAACTTTATTAATATCTTCAATGTTATAGTCAATTTCAGCTTCATTGGCAATTGCTAATGTATGTAGAACCGTATTAGTGGAACCACCCATTGCCATATCTAGTGCAAATGCATCGTCAATTGCTTCTTTTGTAATAATGTCACGCGGCTTAACGTCTTCTTTAACCATTCGCACTAGTTGTTTAGCGGCTTCCTTAATAAGTTTATGTCGTTCCTCAGAAGTAGCAACGATTGTTCCGTTGCCTGGAAGTGCTACACCTAGCATTTCCATTAAACAGTTCATAGAGTTCGCTGTGAACATCCCTGAACATGATCCACATGTTGGACATGCATTATTTTCAATATCTAACAGCTCTTCAGCTGACATATTGCCTGATTTATGAGCCCCTACACCTTCAAAAACTGAAGTTAAAGAAAGCTGTTTTCCTGTAGCAGATGTTCCCGCCTCCATTGGGCCACCAGATACAAAAATCGATGGTACGTTTGTACGGACCGCTGCCATTAACATCCCTGGTGTGATTTTGTCACAGTTTGGAATGTAAAATACTCCATCAAACCAGTGTGCATTAATAACTGTTTCTGCTGAATCTGCTATAATTTCACGGCTAGGTAAGGAGTAACGCATACCAATATGCCCCATTGCAATACCATCATCAACACCGATTGTATTAAATTCGAATGGAATACCACCCGCTTCAATTATTGCTTCTTTCACTACATCAGCAAATGTACGTAAATGAACATGACCTGGAATAATGTCAATATAAGAGTTACAAACCCCAATAAATGGTTTCCCTAAATCTTTTGCTTTTACTTTGCCTGTTGCATATAAAAGACTTCGATGTGGCGCACGATCTACGCCTACTTTAATCATGTCACTTCTCATATTAAACGCCCCTCATTTATTGCTATGTTCGTTGATATATACAAAATGTTCTGTCTATTTTGTTTTTGCCTTAGCATATTGCCTTTGTTGGCAGCTAATTGTTGTAACGAACGTATTAAATTGTTGTTATCATAGTACGAATAACTATACTAAGTCAACAGTGTTTTTTGAATTGTTTAAAAAATTCAAATACTCTGCTAAATATGAAATCGTTTACATGCTGATTAAGCATCACTTTTATCTCGAATTGATAAATATTTTGACATTTCGTTCAAATTTTAATTTTTTTATAATAAACAATATTCAGTATGAATTAATTGTAAAAGTACTTATTGTTTTCCATCCCTTTTGACGAGTAAATTTACGATTAATTCGAAATTTTATAATATGAATAATTGTTCTAGGTAATGTGTGAGAAATACTTTATCAGGATCATATTGTGCACGAACTGCTAAAAATTTATCTATATTTGGATACAATGCCTGGACATGTGAAGCTGTTAAATGACTTTGTTTTCCCCAATGTGGCCGTCCCTGATACTTTTGCATTAGGTAATGGATCCATTTAAAATAAGGCTCCTCTGACATTCCTTTATACATATGAAATGCAATAAACGCTGATTCCTGTCCCTGCGTTGGACTTAAATAACCGGATTCGCCAGCTGTTGTTCGGCATTCCAGTGGAAAATGCACGTTCAAATGTCCTTTTTTAAACGTTGCATGAATCTCTTCTATACATGCTTCAAATTGCGGTAAAGCTATCGCGTACTCGCTTTCTTGGAATTTTACACTGCGAGGAGAGGGAAAAATTTCATAGCTTATACCTATCTTCTCTGCCTCCACCACATTTGCCGCAGCTAATTTGCTCATCGCACTACTTAAGGTTGGCTTCCACTTACATAATTCCGAAATGGCAAAAAACGCACCATTTTCTACTATTTGAAGTTTTATATTTTCTACGACCTTACTCCATTGACTCTGATAGACAGGAGCCATTGCATTCATCCGTTTAATTTGAATCGTCTCACTGCCTGGGAAGTAAAACCACTCCACATGACGATGCTGTCGTATATCATTGGCGAATGTCGCAAGCCCATTTGTTAATGTATCCCTAGACCCAATATAATGTAAGCCATATAGCGGTAACACTTTAATTGTTACCTTTACAAGTACACCAAGCATGCCGAGTGAGACATGCAGTGTCTCGGATAATTCATCAGCATCTCTATCATGTTCGTGATATGTTCCATTCCCATCGACAAAACACCAGCGTGTCACTGCCGACGATAGCGAACCTAACGTCACACCTGTCCCATGTGTACCTGTGGATACTGCACCAGCAATTGTTTGTTCTTGAATATCGCCCATATTAATGAGACCAAAACCGTGTTTTGCGAGCTGTGGACCAATTTCATATAAATATGTTCCTGCCCATAATGTCGCCTCTTGTTTTTCCGCATCAATCGAGATGAGCCCTCGCATATTATGTAATGAAAGTGCAATATGCTCTGGCATTGCAACAGCACTAAAAGAATGAGCTGCACCTGTGACACGAATCGTTTTCTTTGTATCACGCGCATGCTTCACTACGTTTACGACTTCTTCTATAGAACGAGGCAAATACATCTCACTTGGATAAGAAATAATATTACCTGCCCAATTCGTCCATTTTTCTCCACTTTTCCACTTTTCTATAGAAAACATTGGCCATCCCCCCTATATGTTGCAAAGCTACCTACGTATTGGTCTCCCCTTATTCCATGTAGTGTTTGAAATCTTTCGCATAGCTCCCCGGCTTTTGCATGACGAAAATAAATGGTGTCACCAATTGCGATAGTTTTACCTTTCACTTTAATAGGTGTCTGCACCTCTCCTGCCCCTTCTAAACTGAGAAATGAAAAATAAGCAGGCTCATAAAATGCTGGATATCGATCAACTGCCATCGCTCCAGATGCTGGATAGCCACCACCATGACAAACAACAATATAATTTGCCGGTTTTCGCGTAACACGGAGTGCAAAACCTGCTGCTTTGGCAAGTTGCAAATGGGAAAACTGATCAAAAAGTGCTGGTGCATAAAATGCTGAGCCAACTGTGATTTCCGTCACTTCTTTCTGCTCAGCCGTATACGTCATACTTCCTGTCCCACCACCATTGACAAAGCGTAATTTTGGAAAATATGCTTTAATATGCGCAACTGCTAATCTACGAAACTGTGTAACTTGCTTTTTTGCTTGTGTTTGCATTAAATCTATTAATCTACCTTTTATAGCATTTGCAGGACGATTACCTACACCCGCTATTTGCGCTTCATAGCCCATGACACCTACAACTTCTATGTGCGATTGCTCTTTTATATATAATAAGAATGGTGTTATCGACTCCAACGAATGGAGAGAGGATCGCTTCGTTCCAAAATAGAGCACTTTAAAATCTGTCGATAAATTGATATCAATACAAATAGATACTTTAATATCAAGCTCCGATCCAATTTTCTCTAAAAATGCTACATGTTCAAGTCTATCAACCATAAATGTGATCGTTCTTCCTTCTTTCACAAACTGTAACAGCTGTCGAACTGCTATTTCTTCCATAATTGGATAGCCAAGAAGAACATCATCAAAATGTTGTTCAAGTAAAAATAATGTTTCTGCTGCAGTAAAAGTCATGAAGCCTGCTACGTTTGAAAGGTTTTGCTGTACATAATGCAGCACCTCTACCGAACGGATTGATTTTGTGGCAACGCGGATTTTTTTTTGCCCGCATGCTTGTTGAACTTTTTTAATATTTTCATCTAGTGCGTCAAAGTCAAGCCATGCAAATGGTCGCTCTAGCCCATTGAATGCTTGCTGAAATCTTGTAGTCATCAAATCCCCCCATATGCTTTATATATTTGACAATAGATAGAAAAATTCACCTTTTAAAATAAAATGCTTGTCTACTTTCTACTTGCAATACCAACCGAGCTTGTCATGGGTCTTGCATTCTAGCTTTACAATATATAGAGACAACAAAAAACAACCGTGGACTACGACGAAATTGCCTTCACGGTTGTTTTAGTATAGGTCAAGCATTGTACTCACCTTTCTATTGTATTTTTAATTACGAAGCAAATAAAAACTCCGCAGCTAAATTTAACACCACTACTAAATGTAACGCAGCGATTAAGAATCCTTGGCGATCTAAACGTTTCATAACAGACATATTCATAAACTATCACCTCTCCTTTTTTCACATTATACGCTCACATTCTTCAATTTTCAAACTATTCTTAATATTAAAATATGACTATTTTTCTGACAACCAAAACCAAATATGGCATGATAAAGAGTGAAATCATGCCTAAAGGAGTGGAGAAAATTTTGAAAAAAGCATTACTTGTCATTGATTACACAAATGATTTTGTAGCGGCGGACGGCAAACTATCTTGTGGAGAACCCGGACAATTACTAGATACGCCCATTGCCACATTAATAGAGCAATTTATTGCTGAGAAAAATTTAGTGGTCTTTGCTAATGACTTACATGAAGAAAACGATTCGTTTCATCCCGAAACAAAGCTTTTTCCTCCTCATAATATTCGGGGCACGCTTGGGCGCAATCTATACGGACATGTTGGTAAAGTTTATGACTTGCATAAAGAAAAAGTAATGTGGCTTGATAAAACACGCTATAGTGCGTTTGCAGGAACAAATTTAGCCATTTTACTAAAAGAACGTGGCATAGAGGAAATTCATTTAGTGGGTGTTTGCACAGATATTTGCATTTTGCATACTGCTGTAGATGCTTATAATTTGGGCATTTCTACAGTTATTTATGCAAATGCTGTAGCTAGCTTTGACGCAGCTGGTCATCATTGGGCTTTACGTCATTTTGAACATACATTAGGTGCAAACGTTGTGAAATAATATAATGAAATCATAAAAAAAGAAGCTGTTTAGGTTTAATTATCTCCAAAAAGGATATAACTAAGTAATGCCATTATAGAAATGCCATTATATCTTAACTTTAAGGAGATGGATAATTTTGATTAGTTTCATTTGGTTTTTAATTATCGGAGGAATTTTAGGTTGGTTAGCTGGAGTCATTTTAGGAAAAGATGTTCCTGGAGGCATTATTGGTAACATTATTGCCGGGATTGTCGGTTCTTGGATAGGTAGTATGGTTTTAGGAAATTGGGGTTGGAGAGTTAGTGATTTTTATGTATTCCCAGCATTAATCGGTGCAATCGTACTTATCTTCATTGTAAGTCTTATTTTAAAGGGTATGCGTAAAGCAGCCTAATTATGTACAAAAGAGCCATTCTAAAGAATGGCTCTTTTCGTTATTTTGAATTCATAAGAACTGCTGTTTTTAATTCATCATGGTAATCATTATACAAATTATAGTAATGTAACACATTGCTAACGTATTCCTCGCTATGATTATAATTAAAAACTGCCCGTTTTACATCACCTTTAGCAGCACCATACTTTGATAAATAATTTGCTGCACTAAACACTGCATCTTCAATATCATATGGATCGGCGATGCCATCACCATTTGCATCGACTCCGTAGCCACCATATTTTTTTATTATAGCTGGATCCATTAGTTCTGCTTTTGAAATATTGCCCTTGCCCAGTCCAGAGCAAGTTGGATGCTTCCAGCCTACAAATGTGCAGGGCATAAATTGCATATGACCTACAGCACCAGCCGGTGATACAAGAGATTTCATGGAGGAAAATCGCGTTTCAATGCGATGATGGGCTGCTAACAATGTCCAAGGCACTCCATATTTTTCTTCAGCCGCAACATATACGGGAATATATTGCTCTGGAATGTTCATATCAAAATTTTGCTGTATTTCTTCAATTGCCTTTTGTTGCGCAAGTTTTTCAAAGATAGGAAATGTTTGAAGTTCCCTCCACGCAAAAAAGGCGAGTACATACACAGTAATCGCTACAGGGATTAATAAAGCTATCATCCCCATCTTTACAGTTGGTGATAGCAGTGGTTTCTTTTGTTTTTTTTTCGCCATATGTCACACCTAATCATTCTTTGTCTACTTCCATATTACCAAATTTACCGTTTTATGTTGTAGATTTTTTCTATTTTTATTTTTACTTTGTTATAATGAGGCAAATATAGTAAAATACAATTCGATTGTTTTAATGGATATTAGTAGGAGGATTTTTTTATGTGGAAAGACTTTAAGGAATTTGCTATGAAAGGTAACATCATTGATTTAGCGATTGCAGTTGTAATTGGTGGTGCTTTCGGTAAAATTGTTACATCTTTAGTAGAAAATATTATTATGCCATTAGTTGGTGTTTTAACGGGTGGCATTGATTTAACAAAAAGCTTTATGTTTGGTTCAGGTACAGCCCAAGTCAAGCTTGGCGTATTTTTACAGTCCATCGTTGACTTTTTAATTATTGCTTTTGCCATTTTTTTAGCTTTGCGTCTGATGACTAAATTTACTAGAAAAAAAGAGGAAACGGTTGTAGAGGAGCCTACACCAGAGCTCGATGCAAAAGAGGAACTTTTAAAAGAAATTCGCGATTTATTAAAAAAACAACAAGCTTAATAAACAAGGCTATAGAGCAATTCGTTAAATTCGAATACTCTATAGCCTTTTTGTATGTGCTTACAGTTCCATCCTCGGCAATTAATCCCCTACTATTCCTACATGATTTAATTTCAATAATCTATGTAATTTTCTGAAATCATCTTGTCCTTCTGTACTATACATGTTAAATTGGTAACAATTATAGAGAATATTGAAGATACTAATCAAATTATTCTATTAAGAAATAGAGTCCTAATTGGGCTCTTTCTATATTATTGATGAAGAAAAGAGTGACGATATGACAAACAATAGAACTATTGAAACAAAACTTGTACAGCTAGGAAATTTAAGTGACCCGAGTACTGGCGCTGTCAGCCCTCCAATTCATTTATCGACTGCTTATAAACATGCAGGTATTGGTGAATCTACAGGTTTTGACTATGCACGTACAAAAAATCCAACACGTGCCATTTTAGAGGCAGGAATTGCTGATTTAGAAGGTGGCGACGCTGGCTTTGCCTGTAGTTCAGGTATGGCTGCGATTCAACTTGTTATGTCTCTGTTTAAGCCTGGTGATGAATTAATCGTACCGGATGATTTGTATGGTGGTACATATCGACTTTTTAACTTTTTTAATGAAACATACAATATTAAACCGATCTATTCAAAATTTGAGTCTGTTGAGCAAGTAGAGGCTTTAATTAATGAAAATACGCGTGCCCTCTTTATCGAAACACCAACAAATCCACTTATGCAGGAATTTGATCTCAAAGTGTATGCTGAGCTTGCACATAAACACGGTGCATTGTTAATCGTTGATAATACATTTTACACGCCATATTTCCAACGACCAATCGAATTAGGTGCCGATATTGTGTTACATTCTGCGACAAAGTATATTGGTGGCCATAATGATGTTTTAGCTGGTCTAGTTGTCTCAAAAGGCGTTGAGCTGTCAGAACGTATTGGCTATATTCATAATGGTAGTGGAATGGTATTAGGTGCGATGGATTCTTGGTTATTGATTCGTGGATTAAAAACGTTGCATCTTCGCTTAAAACAACATGATGCAAATGCGAAGGCAATAGCAGCTTTTTTAGAAGAAGAAGAACTTGTGACAGACGTACTTTATACAGGCAAAGGTGGTATGCTGTCATTCCGACTTCAAAAGCCTGAATGGATTGACCCATTCCTCCGAAACTTAAAGTTAATTATTTTTGCAGAAAGCCTTGGTGGCGTTGAGAGCTTTATCACATATCCTGCCACACAAACACATGCCGATATGCCTTACGAAGAACGTGTAGAACGCGGTGTATGCGATCGATTACTACGCTTCTCTGTCGGCATTGAAGAAGCTGAAGACTTAATTGCAGATTTAAAACAAGTGTTTGATACGCTGAGAAAAGAGGCATAAAAAATGAAGCAACATATTGAAACAGCCCTTATCCACGCAGGTGTGCGTGATGGCTATGAAAATAAAAAAGGGGCAGTAAACGTTCCTATGTATGTATCTTCAACATTTCATCAAGAGAGCATTGATGAGTTCGGCGAGTATGACTATGCACGTTCTGGTAACCCAACACGTGATGCATTAGAGAAAGCCGTTGCAGAGCTTGAAGGTGGCGTTCGAGCGCACGCCTTCTCTTCAGGAATTGCAGCTGTTTCCGCAGCATTAATGCTATTATCTCAAGGTGATCACATCGTGATTACTGAAGACGTTTATGGTGGCACATATCGCTTTGTTTCGAAAGTATTACCTCGTTTTGGTATCTCTCATACATTCGTTGATTTTTCAGATTTAGCGGCAATTGAAGCAGCCATTACGCCTGCGACAAAGCTTCTTTATATGGAGACACCATCAAATCCAACGTTAGGGATTACAGATATTCGCGGCGTAGTTTCGATAGCTAAACAATATCAATGCTTAACGTTTTTAGATAATACGTTTATGACACCATTACATCAACGTCCACTTGACTTAGGTGTAGATGTTGTAATCCATAGTGCAACGAAATTTTTATCTGGGCACTCTGATATTATTGCAGGACTTACAGTTACAGCTGATGAGCAACTAGGAAACGACCTTTATTTTATCCAAAATTCTTTTGGGAATATTTTAGGTGTACAGGATTGCTTCACATTACTGCAAAATATGAAAACAACGGATGTGCGCTTTAGTCGTTCTGCGGCATCAGCACAAAAGATTGCGCAGTTTTTAGATGATAACCCACTCGTTGAACAAGTATACTATCCAGGTCTTGCATCACATCCTGGTTACGAAATTCATCAAAGCCAATGTACAAGTCCAGGAGCTGTATTGTCCTTCCGCCTACCTCACTATGTAGCAGCGAAAGCATTAGTGGAAGCTATGAAAATCCCTGTTTTTGCTGTATCTCTTGGTGGTGTGGAATCCATTCTTTCCTACCCAGCTAAAATGAGCCATGCTGCGATGGAGCCTGAAGAACGTTCAAAACGTGGTATTACAGATGGCCTATTACGATTTTCAGTAGGCCTGGAGCATGTTGATGATCTAATTGCTGACTTTGCCCAAGCATTAGAAATTGCTGCAAAAGCTTAAAATGTCAGAATTGTTTGAGTGACTGGCACTTCAAACCCACTTCGCTTTCCTGCGGCCAACGTGTAATCCGCGGGAGTTAAGTGGGTTTTTACGTTGTTAATCAAAATTTAACAGCCTGAAGAAAATTCAGAATTGTTTAGGTGACTGGCACTAAGCCAATTGTCTATTATTTCATTAAAAAGAGCTGGATTCGCTAATGAAATACCATGTCCAATATCGGCTACTACCATTCCTTTACAATTAGCATTACTTTTCACCAAGTCATTTGCAGATTTTTTCATGATTGATTTTTCATTATTCCCAACAAGCACAAGCATTGAAGTTTTTACATCTTTAAAGTTTTCTGGGATTAAGAATGATAAATTTTCCGTAAGTACAGTTGTTAACGTTCGTTGTGACATGCGACAGCTTTCTTCATAATATTGCGCAAACTTTTCTTTAGGGATATAAAGCGTTTTAGCTTGAATTTTTGAAAATGTTCGATTTGAAATAAGTGGAGAAGTGAGTTTTATTGTAGGGGCAATCCATTTTTTTAAAGCAGGCATCGGCCTCACTAAAGCGCTATTTATGACAGCCATATCAATTAAATTGGGTCTCATACTTAGCAATTTCACAATAATTTGAGCTCCTAATGAAAAACCGATAATCGTTATTTTTCGATTATGAGAAACCTGTTCTATAAGATCAATTATTTTCTGCGCAGCTTGTTTTATTGAAAAATATGTATCTTCACTATTTTTTCCATGTCCAGGTAAATCAGGAACTATACAATGATAATGTTGGGCAAAATATATTATTTGTTTTTCCCACATCCAGCCACTGACACCTCCCCCATGTAAAAACACGATAAGTGGTGCATTTTTGTCTCCATGTTCTTCATAATAAAGCGTCAAAATTCCTTCCTCCTTTTCATCTTCGACTAGTAGCTCCTTTGTCTTTATAATAAAAATCCCTTCATCTAACGAAGGGGGATTTTAACGTTCATTCATAACACTTCCAAAAATCCGATATAAATAATCGCCATGTCCTTTTGCTAATACAACGGCATCTTTATCTTCAATCCAATAAAATGTAAATTGTAAGTTACTTTCGTTTACGCCTGTCGGATTGTGTTGCCACGTCGGACGTGGATCATTTGATATTAAATGGTAAAAATAACGTTTTTGTAAGGCTCCTGAATAATGTTCGGCATAATCATGTGCGATTAAGCCTTTTACTTCTAAATTTGTTAAACCTGTTTCCTCCGCCATCTCTCGTATTACTGCTTCAAGAGGTGTTTCTCCTTCTTCAACTGTCCCCTTTGGAATTTGGATACCAGCTCCAGCTGTATTTTGTTCAAATACAAGCACTTGAATTCGCCCCTCGCATTCCCTTGTAATATACCCAAATGCTTTTTCCAAAACTTGCATTCATTCATCCCCCTTCTGTTGAATTAAATGTTACAATATATAGAAATTATTGAAATTGTAGGTGATAAGTGTTGACACTCATTATACGACAAATGAAAGAAGAAGACATCCCTTTTGTACAAGAAATTGCCAAAACAAGTTGGGGTGTAACATATGAAGCAATCATTCCGATGCATATTCAGAGTCGTTTTCTGGAAGCTGCCTATAGCGAAGAACGTTTAATAACTCGTCTTCAAACGAGCCCATTTTTAGTTGCCGAGTTAGATGAATCACTTGTTGGCTTTGCTAATTTTTCAACTGTTAATGACGATGGACAAGCAGAGCTATTCGCTATTTATTTACTTCCAGATGTCCAAAACAAAGGCATCGGCTCAGCTCTATTAGAAAGTGGGATTCAAAAATCACGCAGGATAACTTCACTAACTGTATGTGTTGAGAAGGACAATACAATTGGAAATCAATTCTACAAGTCAAAAAACTTCCAATATGTTGAAGAATTCGATGATTTATTTGATGGGCATATTTTAAAAACGTTACGGTTGGAGCTTGTGTTAGCAAAAAAATAACGGAGTCGCTTGCACTCCGTTATTTGCTCGTTTTATTCAAGCAAATCAATTTGCGTAGATTGAATAACGAGGGCTGTTAACCCATTGTCACTTCCTGACTCATGTGCTTCTCCCTCTTGCCAAAGAATTCCCTCCCCTTGTTTTACAAGTAATTTCTCCCTGTCTTTTCCACAGACCCATCCTTCTCCTTGAATAACAATGAATAGCTGTGGTACTGGTGCTTCATGTAATCCAACTACACCACCCGCTTCTATGTATATAAAACCAATATTTGTTGGCTCTACTGTTTTCATTATTTTAGTATAAAATGAATAAAGTGAGTTGTAATTGTTAATTGCATTGCCACTATCCTTTGAGAACTGATAAATTTTCATAGAAAATCCCTCTCCCTATTCAAACGTTTTATAAAATTTCTCTTATGAATTTAAACCATTTTGTACATTAACACATCATCAACATACTCATTATCCCTTACTTTAATTTCCTTAATCTTTCTACCTTCTTCTATAAAGCCCATTTTTCGATAAAGAGCAATGGCGCCTATATTTGTTGAAAATACACCTAAGCAAACTTTTTCAATTACTGGATTGGCAACCGCCCATGTCAGTAATTCCCCTATTAAACGTTTACCAATTCCTTGCCCTCGATAATCTTTTCGAACCATCATGCCAAAACTACCAGTATGGGCTAAACGTTTTCGATTTGGCGACTGAAATACTAGCCAGCCAACGACTTCATCATTGTGTTCTGCAATTAAAATTGTTTCATGGTCATTTGCTAATTTCGACTTTATCCATGCTTGTTGTCCTTCGATCGTTTGCTGATATTCTTCAGTTGTCGTAATTAAAAATAGTTCTTCCGCTAAAACTTCTTGTTGGATTTCAAGCATTTTTTTTGCATCAGCAAGACGCGCAACACGAATGTTCATTTGATTATCCATTTCCATTTCTCCTTCTAAATTCCTTATTTCTTATATTTTACTATAAATCAATTACTTGGATATTTACTAATTTTCTTAAAATAAAATACAAAAAAGCCCAGATATAAAATATCTGAGCTTGATAACACTTATTGCTTCTAGCATGATTAAAACTGTCGGGCTTTCGCTTCACTTCTCAAGATACGGTTATGGAGAGTAATCTCCGTTTCACCATTTACTTGAGATTTCGAACGCTTAATCCTTGTCCAGTTACGGTGGATTTTTTGAGATTTCGGGTCTAGTTGTTCAGGCCTACTCATTTTACATCCTCCTCATCATTATAGACTTCATAAGTGAATCCATGTTAGTATGACCATTTTTTAAAATACTACACGTACATAGCCGCTATTGTGAAAATTTTATATGCCTTACACCGTTACCGCATAACGAAGTTATTTGCACCATCATATACTCTTAGCATATTTCTACCACTTTCCTTAGCAATGTAAAGTGCCTGATCTGCCTTATCAATCAAATCGTAAAAGGTTGAAATGTCCTTATTATCAGAAAATTCCGCAATACCAACACTCACTGTCATAGGAATAAACTGTTCACCTATAGTAAAAGGATACTCTTCAACATTTTTTCTTATTCTTTCTGCTATTTTCACAGCACTTTCCAACGTCGTCGCTGGAGATAAAATTACAAATTCCTCGCCACCATATCTCGTAGTGATATCTTTTATTCGTACGGATTCTTTAATAATCTTTGCAACATGCTTTAGTACCTCATCACCAGTCAGATGCCCATATGTATCATTAACTTTTTTAAAAAAATCGATATCAATCGCTATACAAGAACAATGTTGCTCATTGTTTTTACAGTCTTGAAAAACATGCTCGCCCTGCTCAATTAAATAACGGCGATTATATAGTTTCGTGAGTTGGCAAGTAACAGATAACTCCTTAAGTAATATCGTATCTTCTTTCACTTTCGCGCTCATCTCATTAAAAGATGAACAAAGCTCCTGAAACTCTTTGGCATACGGTGCTAACTGTTTTTCATTAATTTTATAATCGTAATGACCTTGCTCCACCTTACCAACACCTTTTAGTAACTGCTGAATCGGCTCTTCTATCTTTTTCGTTATCATTAACATAACTTTTATGGTTAAAAATGTGCCTACTAAAATACAAATCGCTAACAAACCAAATCTTTTAATTAAAGGTGTATACGCTTCCAATAAATTGACTTCAGAAATAAAATACCATTTGCCTTGATTAATTGGCTTACTTTTTGCTAACACCCATTCGCCGTTTGCGTCCTTATAGGAGTTTATTGGTGATTGCGTTTGATTAGATTGAGCAATCGTCAAAATTCGTTCATCAATGTTATAGTTTTGCGACAATATGTTTTGACTAGCTGAAGCCACTTCTTTCTTATTGGAAACTAATTCTGTTAACAAAGTTCCATCTTGATTGACTATATAAGCATGTCCCCTAAAACCCACTCTTGATTCATTTAAAAGCAAATCAACAGTATTAAAATTTACAGTGCCAAAAACAACACCATTAAATTGTTGTTGCTCATCAAGTATAGGCGATGCGAAAGCAATGATTGGCTCCTTTGTGACTTTACTAATTAATACATCTGTAATATATTGTTGCTTCGTTTTTTGGGCGACTTGGAAATACTCACGATTTTTTACATCAATGCCAATCCCGTTATGTTGATATTCTGTCACTGTATCGAACTGTACTATTCCTTCTTTGTTAACAAAGACTAAATCAGTAAAAACAGTTTGTTTTTTATATTCTTGAAAAAATGCTTGCGTTTGTTCATACTGATAGCCTTTAACAAAAGCTAAATTTGTTATTGTATGTATATCCTCGGAACGCTCCTTTAACCAGCTTTCAAAAAAATAGGTTTGAGCATCTAAGTAATTGGTCATTTCTTCTTTTTGATGGTTAATTGTTTGCTGATATTCGATAAAAATTGTCGGAATAAAAATACATAAACTAATGATAAAAATAATAACGATATGCCCTCTTCGAAGCAAATTTCTTATCTTATTTTGCCATAAAACCTTTTTAATTATGTTCAAAACCTTTCCCTCCACAAAAATTAAATGGAAATTTTTTATTTTTCATATCAAAAATACCACAAGAAATAGATTGTAGCAGTGAGAAATTTAATAGTTGAAAGGTAAATTATAAGAATTCATCGGATTTCTGTTTCAATTCCCTAACAAAATATTTAGTATAATATGTATATTAATTCAATTAGGAGGAACTTATGGAAATTAGAGCGTATCAATTAGAAGATGAAATAGGTTGGGTTCGTTGTAGGGTGTTATCATTTTTAAATACTGCTTATTTTGACAATGTTCTTCAGAAAAAGGAAACATATGCTAACCCAGCCATTGAATTAGTAGCAATTAAGGATCATCAAGTCATTGGTTTAATAGATGTTGAATACGAAGTGTAAGCGCAAACTGTTTGTTCTCGAGGCGATGGGTTGGGAGGAATGATTTGGCACATTGCTGTTCATCCTGACTATCAAAAAATGGGAGTCGGTCATCAACTATTGCAAGCTGCTGAAAAAAGAGCGAAAGAAAAAAATTAAACCGTTTGGAAGCTTGGACAAGAGATGATAAGTGGGTAAACAATTGGTACATAAACAATAAGTTTTCAATTGTAGATTCCTATTTACACGTATTTATTGAAGGTGAAAAGGAAATGAAGCCAACGTTAACATCCGAAATACAAGAATTATACCCCGTTCAAGCATTTGCGCACTATGTAGGAAAGGAAAAGGAGATGATAAAGAATCGCTATACTAGGGTTCATGAATGTTTTTGTTTTGAGAAAAAGTTGTTGTGAATAGCATAATAGAACAAAGTGCGACGCTCATGTAACGAGAGTCGCACTTATGTTGTGAACGTTTCTTAATCCTTTACTTTTTAAAGCGATTTGCTGTGTTTACAAATATGAGTGTAAATACAGTGAGCACTATAAATAGGAGGAGACTAACGATAAAGAGCCATTCGGATTGGAATACCCCATCGAGTGCCCATAATAGTATACAAAAACAGTATCCATACATGATTTTGCCCATAAATTTAGCAAGTGCTTTTTCATTATAGGTCTCTTTTTCACTTTGAGCCATTGTGTTAAAGCCTGCAAGTAAAAATGCTCCTTTGCCTTGCGATAAAACAATTGCAAATATTAAAAATGGAATCATAATAATCAAACATACAATGGCTTCCACGATAATTTTTCCTCCAATGTTGTGGCTCGCAACGAAATTTTTAAAGAGCAACCGCGACTAACAACATACTAGAAGTTTGCGTCATACTGCTAGTCATTTACGATAAATTTATGAATCGCAGGTAATAAGTTCGTATGCAATGGTAATGTTGGATCTGCATAGGTAGCTATATTCTCCTCTCGATTCTCAGGTGCGTTTTTAAGAATATGGTTCATGCCATCCATATAAATAAGCTCCGCTTTTTCATTGCCTTGCTTTAATGCTTCTGCGTCTGTAGCTTTCACTTGGATATCTGTTGTTCCTTGAATAATTAAAACGCGACCTTTAACTTTTTGAAGCTCATTAGCTGGATTATATTTAAGCCAAGATATCATATATGGCTGCACAGAAGGTCTAAATAATGCTTGTAGCTCAGGAGAGACATTTTTCACTTGCTCTCCTTTTTTGAGTGTTGCAAGAATTGTTGTTGCCTCAGTTGTTAGGGCAGGTGTTAATTGTCCTGTTAATTGCTCTAGCAGTAATGTATCAGCAGCTCTACCTGCACCTGCTATTGAAACAAATGATTCCACATCGGCTTTTTGTGCAGCGAGCATGCCTATTAAAGAACCTTCACTATGGCCAATAACATGGACACTTGAATAGTCCTTATTTGCTGAAAGTGCCTTGAGTATTTGAACTGCATCGTCAACATATAAATCGATAGAGATATCATCCTCTTTCGTTAACAAAGACGTATTATCTCCGATGCCTCGTTTATCGTATCGCACACTTGCAACACCTTCTTGCGCTAATCCTTCAGCAAGCATTTTCAAGCTATTATTTTTTCCAGCAATTGCTGAATTACCATCTTTATCGGTCGGTCCAGAACCAGCAATAATGAGGACGACTGGTGACGGCTCCTTACTACTCTTTTGAAGTGCTACTGTTAAATCGCCATCCTTTACAGGAACTGTGAATGTTTCATAGGATACTGGCTCTGCAGGTTGTTCTACATACGGTTTTAATAGCAAACGGAATTTTCCACCATTTTGATTAAACGTTGCTTCGATTTGCTCTCCTTTTAACGTTCCAATCACCTCAATAAGAGAACCATTTAAGTTAATGCTAATTTGTACTTCATTCTCATCATACGTTACGCTTTTAAAAGGATAATTACTTAAGCCTTGCGAAGGAACAGATAAAGAACCACCTTCTTTTTGTAAATCTACAATAATTGGTAGCGAGCCATTTGGAATTTCAATATCGCCTGCCCATTTTCCGATTAGTTGTTCATTCATAACTTGCCCCTCCTTTTTCGTGTCCACCTTTGTTGCCTTTTCTTTTTGTGAACAGGCAACTAATAATATTGCGATACAGCATAATAATACAACTAGTTTTTTCATAAAAGTCCCTCCTTATAAAAAATAGCGATTGCATAAGTATTATCCTGAATATTCAGGACCGTTCGTCGCTACTGTTTCATATGTATGTAAATGCTCAAAGCGTTAAAGATTTTCCAAATAAGGATTTGTAGTCCTCCATCTGTCATATTCAGAGTATAACAGTTGTCGTTGCAAAATCAACTAAAAACAAAAAAGACCCAGAAAAATTCTGGGCCATGGACACTTATACCTTCTATTTGATTGTACAGTTGTGGTTTCTACTTCATCCTAAGATACAGTAACACAGAGAATTCTCTCATTACCTAACCCTTAAGATATGTGAAGTATCAACCTTATTCAGCTGTGGCGGACTTTCCTGAGATTCATTGTCTACTGGTGTTGAACTTGAACTACTCATTATGCATCCTCCTCATCAATTTCGATGATTAAGTGTATCCTTTAACAGTATGGGACACTTTGCAAAAATCTATACATGTTATTCAAAAATTTTTTTCATTTCGACTATAATGCAATTTAAACAAAAGTCTAATTTCGAAGCAATCGGTCATACTAAGCCTCATATTAGATTGTACTATTCGACACTTAATTGCATGTCCTGAAATACTTGCTGGGCAACCGTTAACGCGTTTTGCACACGTGGAAAACCAATATAGGGCACTAATTGTAAAAGGGCTTCTACAATTTCTGTAGGTGTTAACCCTGCATGCAAACCACGTGTAATATGTGTTTTCGTTTGAGGCACGGCACCTTGTGTAACAACCGCTGTTATTACGACAAGTGCACGGCTTTTAGCATCAAGACCTGGCCGTGAATAAACATCTCCATAGGCGAACTCGATAATCATTTTGCGCAAATCAGGTGCTATATCAGCTAGTGCATCGGCGTTGACCATGCGAGCTGCCTCTTCTTCCGTGACATATTGCTTTATCGTTTCTAACCCCTTTGTAAAACGATCCGTCAACGAACATTCCTCCCATTTAGAATAGTATATATTTCCTATACAAAAACCCCAATTTCGCGTCTCCGAAAATTGGGGATTGTCCTTCACTTATGTCAGGTACTCTTTTTAGTTTCACCCTCTGGCTCCACCGAAAAAGGAATAATAAGGTTTTCATAGTGCCTCACTGGACAGCTTTAATGAATATCTATGCAAATGTCACTTAGGACGTGCACGCAAAATAGTTAAGAAAGACAAGCTTTTGCTTTCTCGATTTGAATAGTGACTTGATCGAAACCTGTACCACCTAGTGAATGTCTACGACGTACAGCTGCTTCAGGTGCCAATACATCATAAATATCTTCTTCGATAAGCTCACTTTCTTTTTTCATGTCTTCAATTGGTAAATCTAATAAATAAATGCCCTTTTGAATACATGTAAAGACTAATTTACCTGTTACTTCATGTGCTTCACGGAATGGCATCCCTTTCGTCGCAAGGTAGTCTGCCAATTCCGTCGCATTTGAGAAGTCAGAGTGTACTGCCTTGTGCAAACGCTCTGTATTTACTGTCATCGTGCGCACCATACCTTCAAAGATTTTTAAAGATCCAAGAATCGTATGCACTGTATCGAACATACCTTCTTTGTCTTCTTGCATATCCTTGTTGTAAGTTAACGGTGTTCCTTTTAGTACAGTTAGTAAGCCCATAAGGTTACCGTAGACACGACCCGTTTTTCCGCGAATTAGCTCTGCCATATCGGGATTTTTCTTTTGTGGCATAATGGAAGACCCTGTTGAGAAGGCATCATCCAATTCGATAAATTTAAATTCATCTGTTGACCATAAAATAATTTCTTCGGCAAAACGAGATAAATGCGCCATTAACAATGATGAATTACTTAAAAACTCGACGATAAAATCACGGTCACTTACCGCATCCATAGAATTTGCATATACGTCACTAAAGCCAAGTAGCTCTGCTGATTTTAGACGGTCAATCGGGAAGGTTGTCCCTGCCATCGCACCAGCACCTAGTGGTAATATATCAATGCGTTTCATGGATTCTGTAAAACGTTGTTTATCGCGCTCAAGCATCCAAAAATAGGCCATTAAATGATGTGCAAAAGAAATCGGTTGCGCTCGTTGTAAATGCGTATAGCCTGGCGCAATTGTTTCAACATGCTCCTCAGCTTTTTCTATTAACGTTTTTTGGAATGTCTCGATTAAATCGATTGCTTCCTTTACACGTTTTTTCAAGAAAATATGCATATCTGTTGCTACTTGGTCATTACGACTACGACCTGTATGAAGTTTACCTCCAACTGGTCCGATGCAATCAATTAGCATTTTTTCAAGGTTTAAGTGAATATCTTCATTCGCAACAGTAAATTCTAGCTCACCTGCGATTGCTTTTTCTTGTAATTGTGCAAGACCGCCAAGAATCGCTTCTACATCAGCTGCTGGTAAAATTCCTGTAGCACCAAGCATCGTGACATGTGCGACACTACCTTCTAGGTCTTCCAAAACAAGTTGTTGGTCAAAGCCAATCGATGCGCCAAACTCATCAACCCATGCTTCTGCTGATTTTTGGAAACGTCCGCCCCAAAGTTTTGTCATAACAGCTCACCTTTTTCTACATTTCTTATCGAAAAGGTGCAGTACAGCGTCCATGCTACACTACACCCTAATGTAATAATTATTTTTTATTAACTGAAGAGTTAACCACTGTTGGCAGACCCCATAATTCGATGAAGCCTACAGCTGATGCGTGATTGAATTGGTCTTCTTTAGAGTATGTTGCTAATTTTTCATTGTATAGTGAATTTGGTGATTTACGTCCTTCTACAATCGCATGACCTTTATAAAGTTTCACACGTACAGTTCCATTTACATATTGTTGTGATTCTGCAAGGAATGCTTGTAATGCATCACGTAAAGGAGAGAACCATAAACCATCATAAATTAGTTCTGATAATTTTTTCTCAATAACTGGTTTAAAGTGTGCTAATTCTTTCACAAGCGTTAAGTCTTCAAGCTCCTTATGCGCAGTTAAAAGTACTTTTGCACCTGGAATTTCGTACACTTCACGAGATTTAATCCCAACTAAACGGTTTTCAACATGGTCGATACGGCCAACACCGTGCGCACCTGCTATTGCATTCAGTTCTTGAATTAAATCAGCAAGCTTCATTTCTTTACCGTTTAATGACACTGGTTTACCAGCAATGAATTCGATTTCTACATATTCAGCTTCATTTGGTGCGTTTTCTACAGAAACTGTTAAGCCATAAGCTTCTTCTGGTGGTGATACCCAAGGATCCTCCATTACGCCCGCTTCATTTGCACGACCCCATAAGTTTTGGTCAATCGAGAATGGTGAATCTAATGTTGCAGGAATCGGAACATTATGTTGCATTGCATATTCGATTTCTTCATCACGGCTCCAGCCCCACTCACGTACAGGTGCTAAAACTTCTAAGTCTGGATTTAATGCTTTAATTGAAACTTCGAAACGAACTTGGTCATTTCCTTTACCTGTGCAACCGTGAGCTACTGCGTCCGCACCCACTTCGTTTGCGATTTCCACTAATTTTTTAGAAATTAAAGGACGGGATAGTGCTGATACTAATGGGTATTTTTGTTCGTACCAAGTATGCGCCTGTAACGAAATAAGTGCATATTGTTCAGCAAATTCATCCTTTGCATCTACCATATAAGATTCAATTGCACCAACTTGAAGTGCTTTATTTTTTACAAATTCAAGATCTTTACCTTCACCAACGTCTAGACAAACTGCAATTACGTCCCAACCTTGTTCTTTTAACCACGGAATTGCTACAGAAGTATCAAGACCGCCTGAGTATGCTAATACTACTTTTTTATTTGCCATACGAAATGCGCCTCCAATTGCTCTATATGATATGTATGTTTATACACTCACTTAAAAGTTTATACACGAATAGTAACATGTTATAAAAATAAATACAAGTGCATTTTTATAAAATAATATACTTTTGTGAAGAATGTTAAAAGTCTGCAATAGCAATAATTATTGCTATTATTCGAACAGTGAATATTTTCACTCGAAAGTACGACTTATTCCTATTTAGATGAATGTATACGATATTAAAAGGCGCTGGCTATTAAACGAAAAAAACCACTTCGCTTTCTGCGGTTACATCGTAAGCCGCAGGAGCCTTAGTGGGTTTTCACATGGATATTTATAAATTGTTTGAGTGACTGGCACTTAGCAAATATACGTTTCTGTAGGAGTCTCTGTAGGTGTTTGCTTGAATATTTATAAATTGTTTGGGTGACTGGCACTCAAATTCTCAAATTATTTTTTATTGAATAATGGTTTTGCTAAAAATTCGATGGTAGCTGGCGCTAATGCATATAGTTTACTCGTCAATCCCATCATTCGTGGCAAGTTCACTTCTCGGACTGGACGTTCAATTGTTTTTACCGTCGCTTGTGCCACCTCTTCTGGTGTTAATAACAATCTACCTAAGGACTCTCGATAACCACTTTCATCATTTACTTTATCTAAAAATGGTGTATCAATTGGTCCAGGATGTATCGCCGTTACTTTAATATTGTATGGGGCTAGCTCCATACGCAGGCCATTTGTAAAGCCGACAATGGCGTGTTTTGTCGCAGCATATACACTTGCTTTAGGCGTTGCTACCTTACCGGCCTGTGAACCGATAAATATTAGTTGCCCTTGTTCACGCGCAATCATTCGAGTCGCTAGACGCTTTGCTAAATACATCGGAACACGAATATTAAGCTCCACCATTTCGGTAATATCGTCATCTGATAACATCGGTGCAATAGCGAACTTCCCTACACCAGCAGAAAAAATGGCTACATCAAGCATAGGTAGCTGCGCACATACGTCATCGATTGCTGTTAGTGAAGTTAAATCAGCTTGTATTACATTGGCCCCTAAACGTTGTAATGTTTTTAAAGCTACTTCATTACGCCCTGTGGCATATACGATATGGCCTTGTGCAACTAACAATTCGGTAATTTTCAAGCCAACTCCACTCGTTGCACCTGTTACAAAGATTGTCTTTTTATTCATTTTCATGTATAAAACCTACTTTCTTTTAAACAAATAGACACCTTCATTATTCTTCTCAGAAACCACTAGGTTATTTGCCTCTAAATAGTCTAAATGTCCAAGTGTCTTTGATAATGTCAAGCCAAGCTGATGCTGAAAAATCGATGGATATAAACGTTTTGTCATTTGTACAACCGTTAACTCATCACCGCCAAATAACTCATACACCTTCATAGATTGATGATGTTGCCGTTCAAGACGTTTATCAATTAAATGTGGTATGTCTTCTAAATTTGCTCCATGCCCTGTGTACATAATGTTTACAGGCAATTGACGTAATATTTCAAGCGATGCATTATATTGCAACAATGATTTCGGGCGACCTAGTGTGCGGTCTAAAGGTGGTTCAATTAATGGATTAGGTGTAATTTTTTCTAACAATAAATCTCCGCCAATAACATTATGCGTTTTTTCATCCCAAAAAATGAAATGACTTTGTGCATGTCCTAATGTTTCAATTGCCTTTAAACCCGGATGACCGGGTACTTCATCCCCATCATGTAAAATTTGTGTCAATGGTCGCTCTCCAACAAGCTCTAATTCTCGACGAACATGGACACTCTGTTGAATATATTCTAGTGGGACGCCATGCTCGAACAAACGCTCACTGTAAAACTGCTCATGATAACGTAAAAACTCTTCGTCATGACGTAGCCATTTATCGTTATAGGCATGGCCTAAAATTTCTGCATGTGGAAAAGCATCAACCCATCCCGCATGATCAGGATGGTGATGGGTTAAAACAACCTGTTCAATATCTCGTAAATCAAAGCCAGCTGCTCGAATACCCCATTTGAGTGCATCATAAGCTTCCATTGTTTTTGGACCAACATCAAATATTGTTAATGCATCACCTTTGACAACAAATGCATTGACGTCTCCTACTTCATAGGGCGTTGGAATTTCTATTTTATGTATCGACAAAGCTGTCTCCCCCTTTTTTGCGCAACTAATGAATACCGATTCATCTATTCTACAAGTTTTTCTTTCTTAAGTCACCCCTCCTGTTGACAGCTAGACATATTATCAATATAATTTTGAATAATCAAATTATTTATGTGCGTTGAGGAAGCCAAGTATGTAGTTGGTGAAGGTGTCTAGAGAGTGTTACATTTGCTGCAAGTAACATCACCCACTCCCATTACAGAACCTACTTCTGAGCAGTTATGACAACATAACCGTCCCCCTTGCGATAAAAGGGCTAAGAGTTGTGCCAATTGGCAAACAAAGGTGGTACCGCGGAAACGATAGCGTTTTCGTCCTTCTATTTAAGGACGAGAGCGCTTTTTTATTTTGAATCGGAGGTTTTTTCTATGAAAAAAATACTTTTTATTGGTGCAGGCTCGATGGCAGAAGCATTGATGCAAGGCTGGATTAAGCAGAATGTATTTAAGCCACAAGAAATTTATGTCACCAATCGCTCAGATAAGCAACGGTTACAATTTTTACACGACACGTACGGCATTAATTGTAACGTTGAAGAGACTATTTATCAGCAAGCAGATCTCATCATTTTAGCAATGAAACCAAAGGATGCCATTAAAGCAATGCTAGAACTAAAATCGAAAATAACAGAGCATACTGCGATTCTATCCATTTTAGCTGGTATTGCTATTAGCACTATAACAGAACAGTTAGGATTGCGCCCTGTAGCTCGAGTAATGCCAAATACATCTGCAACGATCGGTATGTCCGCAAGTGGTATAGCATTTAATGGGCATGTATCAGCTACACAACGTACCATGTTTTTACAATTATTAGAAGCTGTTGGTTCTGTGATTGAAGTTGAGGAAGACCAGTTGCATGCGGTTACAGCGCTATCTGGCAGTGGCCCTGCATATATTTATTATTTAATGGAAGCATTTGAACGAGTAGGAATTGAGGTAGGGCTTTCAAAAGATACTGTAAGATTACTGATGACGCAAACCCTCGCAGGTACAGCAGAAATGTTAAAGCAATCCGTTGATGAGCCTGATGTGCTTCGGAAAAAAGTTACTAGTCCAGGTGGTACAACAGAAGCTGGTATTAAAGCGCTGGAACAATATCAATTTAATGAAGCGATTGAAGCATGCATAAAAGAAGCTGAAGCTCGATCTCGCGCACTTGCAAAAAGTAAGTAATCCATGCAAAATAGAGGTATTCACTAGGAATTAGGAGGGTCTTTGCATTGACTAAATTATTTGAACCATACCAATTACAAACGATTTCGTTAAAAAACCGCATTGTCATGGCCCCAATGTGTATGTATTCTGCTAAGGATGACGGGTTTGTTACACCTTTCCACCTTGTACATTATGCAACACGTGCCGCTGGACAAATTGGGTTAATACTATTGGAGGCTACTGCTGTAGTACCCGAGGGGCGAATCTCTAGCAACGACCTTGGTATTTGGGATGATGCGCATATCGAAGGTTTACAACAATTAGTAACAAATATGCAAGCTTACGGAGCTAAAACAGGCATTCAGCTTGCCCATGCAGGACGGAAAGCGACTGTAGATGGTGAAATTTTTGGTCCTTCAGCCATTGCTTTTAGTAATGATTATAAAACACCGTCTGAAATGACACTTAATGATATTGAATATGTCATTGAAGCCTTTAAAAAAGCTGCCGTTCGCGCCCGTCAAGCAGGTTTTGATGTGCTTGAGATTCACGGTGCACACGGCTATTTAATTAGTGAATTTTTGTCACCAGCAACGAATAAACGAAGTGATCTATACGGTGGTTCTCAGGAAAATCGCTATCGCTTGCTACGTCAAGTAATTGATGCAATTCGAAGCGTTTGGGAAGGCCCTTTACTCGTTCGTGTTTCTGCGGAAGACTACGCACAAGATGGCACAACGATGGAGGACTTTATCGTCTTTAGTCGTTGGATGAAAACGCAGGGCGTAGATTTAGTCGATGTCTCAACTGGCGGTGTCGTACAGGCACATATTCATCCGTTCCCTGGCTATCAAGTGCCACATGCTGAAACGATAAAACTTGGGGCAAATATTCCTACTGGTGCAGTTGGTTTAATTACAACAGCGCAGCATGCAGAAGAAATATTGCAAAATAATCGCGCTGATTTAATTTTCTTAGGTCGTGTTTTATTACGTGATCCTTATTGGCCACTCCATGCTGCAAAGGAACTTGGCGAAAAAATTGAACCACCTGTGCAATATGTTCGTGGTTGGTAACTCACTTTTCCTATAAGCACTTTTACACACGCTGATAGCTTAGTAACTTTTGAGCTATCAGCGATTTTTTGCTTTTATCGGCGATTTTTCACGGGTTATCGGCGATTCATGCAGTTCTATCGGCGATTGCCCTCGGGTTATCGGCGATTCATGTATTTCTATCGGCGATTGCTCTCGGGTTATCACTTTTAAAAAAGCGGATTTTGCTTGATTTCTTCATCAACCGCTTGTACTAGTGAAGGTTCGTCAGATGCCGTAATAATCTCGCCATTAACAATTGCAAAAATGCCCTGCTCGCAAATTTCACAGTGGGAAGTACAACCTGATTCTTCTATTTCTATATCTGATCGCTCTGCTAAAACATCGTAGGCATCAGCTGCACCGAGCGATAAATTTGTTATGCAAAACTCAACTCTATTGGTCATTTGCTGAGGCTTTTTATTTTTCTTAAACAATGAAAATACCATAAAATCTCCACTCCTTTTAACTACATTCTCCCAGTTTCTAGTGCACAGGTCCAATCCAAACGTCTATTTTCTTTACTTTTGTTGATGACCCCTTGCCGACAGCGAGGGTTGCGGCTTACACTGTGCCCGCGGAAAGCGTCCGCCCGTAACGGAAATCAACAGGCAGTAGACTTCTAAATTTATTTAATGATGGAAGCAGACGACTATCCTATTTAGTCATAAGTGCTATAATTGTACTGTATTTTAACTTCCCTCCGAAAGAGAGTATTGACACTTGTTGATTGGAGTGAAGGGCGGCGACTCCTGCGGGAACAGCACAGAACGTAAGACGCAACAAGCCGCGCATTAGCGAGGGTTGCGGCTTACACTGTGCCCGCGGAAAGCGCCCGCCCGCAACGGAAATCAACGGCAAAAGTTATCTATATTTAAAAAAACACTGCATGATTACCATGCAGTGTTCCTATTATCCTCTTAGATTAGTAGTTTCCCCTTAAAATTTGTGTTAAAAATCATACTCCGCATCTTTTTTAGCACGGATTTCAGCGAAGGCATCTGCTACCATAACTGTATCTTCTGCTAAACGCTCTAAGCGGAAAAGAACATCGTCATTGACAATTTCTTTGCGTAAGAAATCCTTTTCTTCTATAAAAACGTAGGTCGGTACAATATGAGCTTTCATATAAGCAAGAATTGGCTTTAATTGTTGCTCTACCATTAAATAATGTTTAGATGTCCCCGCTGTTACAATTGCGCTGACCGTTTTATCACGAAAAGCATTAACAGGAAGTAAATCGAAAATATTTTTTAATGTTGCCGAAATCGAAGCTTGAAATGTTGGTGTACCAATCACTAATGCATCAGCAGCCATAATAGTTTCTGCCACATACTTCGTATCACCCTCGTAATCTACGTAATTACGGCCATCACTAAATGCAATATTATACTGAGCTAGGTCAAGTATTGTTACATCATGCTCTGGGTATTTTTCATTTAGTACTTCTACAATTTTATGAATGGCTATTTTGGTTTTAGAGCCGACAATTGAACCTGCTAGTGCTACAATTTTCATGCTGCTCGCTCCTTATTTCGCTGTATATTTTTTTATTGCTGGTAAGATGTCATTGCCAATTATTTCGATATTCTTCATCAATTTATCGAAAGGCACCCCACCAAAATCAATTTGTGCCATAAAACGTTGCATGCCATAAAGTTCATATTGATATAGCAACTTTTCAATAATTTGTTCCTTACTTCCGACCATTAAGGCATCACGTGTATCAACTGCTTGGGCAAATTGTTGTTTTGGATAACCACCACCACGAATTGCTTGGAAGCCCCCATTTAGATGAGGATACATATTTTGCAAAGCTTCTTTTGATGTATCTGCTACATAAAATAAACTTGTAGTGGCAATTGGTAACTGCTCTGCATCAAAACCGCTTCTATCAGCTGCCTCACGATATGCATCGACTGAAGGTTTAAAGTTGATTGCTGGGCCACCTAATGTTGTTAACATCATTGGAATGCCCATATACCCTGCTTTTATAGCACTTGCCGGCGGACCTCCAACTGCGCGCCAAATTGGTAGTGAGCCATTTTTAGGCTGTGGTAAAATTTGCGCATTGTGTAGAGGTGTTCTATACTGCCCTTCCCACGTAACAAGCTCTTCTTCATTAATTTTTTTTAGCAGTTCTAATTTTTCCTCAAAAATTTCTTCATAGTCCTGTAAATCGACGCCAAGTAAATGATAAGCGCCAACGCGCGAACCTCGCCCTGCTACAATTTCAGCACGCCCATCTGAAATTAAATCAATTGTTGCAAAGTCCTCATACACTCTTACTGGGTCTGATACACTCAACACGGTGGCAGAACTTGCTATTTTAATTTTTTTCGTTGCTTGTGCAATCGCGCCTAAAACGACCGTATGTGCCTGTGTTGTAAAATACGATTGATGACTTTCGCCTACTCCAAATACATTGATGCCAGCTTGCTCGGCTAATTGGCTCATTTCAATTAGCTCCTGTATCCGCTGTTGGGCAGATATCCGTTCACCTGTTAATGGGTTTGGAATATGATCTCCCAGTGAATAAAGTCCAAATTCTAAACCTTGTGATTGATCGATACGATAATTTTCCATTGTGCTCTCTCCTTTAATCAAGTGGTTCTAAAATCGCTTCAATTTCTGCGCGTTTTGCTTCTAAAAATGGTGGTAGATCCAGTTCATTCCCCAAATCCTCAATAGCGGAATCTACTGTAAATCCAGGTCCATCTGTCGCCAATTCAAACAGAATGCCATTGCGATCTCTAAAATATAGACTTTGGAAGTAATAACGATCGACAACACCTGAGCTGTCTAAACCACGCGCTTTAATTAATTCATCCCATTTTTGAAGGTCTTCTACCGTCGCTACACGTAATGCAAGGTGATGAATACTGCCTCGACCGGGCTTTTCACTCGGTCCCTCCAATTCCTTGACGATGACTTCTCCAAACGTTTCACCAGCAATTGATTGAAGGCGTACTTCTTTGTCATCTTCAGTGACCACTGTATAGTCAAAAAGTTCTTGTAATACATTCACTGTACGCTGTAAATAACGAACCGTAATTTCAACGGTGCCCATGCCTAAAATGCGATGCTCTGCTGCAATATGGGTACCATCCCATACTTGCCATTCGGCTGGTGTCGGCTGTCCATCATGATTTATAAGCACCATGCGCAGACCTTCATGATCCTCAAAAAATAAAGCATCTTTGCCCGCATATGTCGCTATGTCGCTATGTTCCACTTGTAAAAGCTCAAAACGCTTTTTCCAATATAATAAACTATCATAGCTTTGTACTAATAAGCCTATTCGCGTAATCGCATTTGTTCCACGTACTGTTCGTCCTGCTACAGGCATTTCAAAAAATGTTAATTCTGTTCCCGCTGCTCCTGTACGATCGCCATAAAATAAATGGTACATGGAAGGTGAATCTTGATTAACTGTTTTTTTCACTCGACGTAAACCAAGAATTTTTGTATAAAACTCATTATTACGTTTACCATTTTTTGTTAACATTGAAATATGATGATGTCCGCTTAATTTATTCATGTAGAGTCCTCCTGATTTTCACTTGACTAAGCAAGTGATGTTGTAAAAAAAATCACGCCTAAGGTAATTTTTTTTCTCGGCTATGCTTTTCTAGTTTTGACATAAGTGTATATAAAGATTTCATTTCTTCCTCTGATAAAACTTCTTCAAAAAATGAGGATTGAAAGTGAAGCTGACTAGGTGTAGCCGCATCAATCAAATGCTCACCTTTGACAGTTAGAGATATTGTTTTTGTTTTCCAGTTTTGCTTACGCTCAATTAGTCCTTCTTTTTCAAGACGGGCAAGCATTCGTGAGATACCACCTTGCGTTACTGTAACTTTTTCCGCTAGCTGTGACTGTGTTAACGGTGCGTATGTTTTAATTTGAATTAGTACATCAAACTGTGCAGTTGTTAAGTTAAAACGTTTTAAAAATTCATTCGATAGCTGATTACTTTGATTCGTAAAGCGCATCATTCGTAGCCATGTTAGCGAGCCTAGTGTATGTTTTTCCATCACTTTGCCCTCCCTTCCTCGAACTGTATCATCACTTTACCACGCAAGTGACAAAGTTGCAAGGAAAATATCTCGAATTTGAGATATTGTGAATAGAGCCTGTTTTATACTATAAAATCCCATCTGAAGTAATTGGGTGTAAGCTTCCATTAAAAGCAAAAGAAATTCTTCCGGTTTCTTCTGATATAACCATGATTAAAGCATCACTGAGCTCACTTAAGCCTATCGCAGCTCGATGTCTCGTTCCAAGTTTTTTATCGCCTGTATAAATGTCTGAAAGAGGTAGTACATTTGCTGCTGAGATAATTCGATTACTCTTAACTAACACAGCACCATCATGGAGAGGATTGCCTGGGTAAAAAATAGATTCTAGCAAAGAATGTGTTAATTCCGCTCCAATATGAATCCCCGGCTTTATAAGATGTTCAATTGGACTCTCTCTTTCAAATACAATTAATCCACCATGACGTCTTTTTGACATATTTTGTACGCAAATCGATAGCTCTGGATATTTTTCAGTGAATGGAGACAAATAGCAATTTAAATAAAACGTGGCTGCCTGCATTTCAATCGTTACAAATTGTTCTTTAATTTTTTTCAAATCTGCAAGTAAGCAATCTTCTAGCGAATCCATTGCGGTTAAACTTTGCTGTAAAGACAAAATAACTTGACTAAGTTCTTCTTTGATTGTTTGTTTTAACGGAGCGGAATCACAGTTTGGTTGATTCATGTACGGCACCTCAGTTCTTTATAATAACGATTTACACTTTGTATTTTTAGTTTTCCTATATGATATTTTTTTATTCTCTTTCCATGCAATTCAACAATTTTCTGGGCTAGGTTTTGCTTTCTTTCTATTAAAAAACACGTTGCATCCTCGAAAAGATGCAACGTGTTACTTTGTACGCTATTATATTTGTTACATATGACCAGCGCGAATTTTTTTAACAATACTAAAGGTTGTATAGGCTGCTGCTGGTGCAAGGACTGCGATAAAAATTAGCCATACCTTTAAGCTCTCTGTTGATTTTAACAAATCATAATTTGAAGTAACATAAATAATGAGTCCGCCTAATAATAAATAGCTTAACACGTTTGGAAAGATAACAAGTAAACGTAAAACAGCTGGTGGCATCTTTTGTTGATCCATACAACCACTCCCCTTTTACTTAATTATACGGAAATCATCTACTAATCGCACTATATTTCTACAAACACCCTAACTTTTAACAATTCTACTTAACACTTACTAGCAGATTACTCTAGCTTTTCAACAGTACCCTAAAACATATCAATAATGGCAGTCAGTTCATTCATCTTTTTTTGCTGTTAGCCTTTTGTGAAAGCTTTCTAAACTAGTTAAAGTGATCACTTGTTGGTCAATTAAAATAATTTATCATTACTCCAATTAAATACCGATTGGTCTAATGTGAGGAAAGTTTGCGGAAAGATTGCTTGGGCTTCTGCTAAAAATACTGGTAAATCATGTGGTAAAAAACGTGCACTTAAATGATTAAGAAGTAAATATTTTGCACTTGCTCTACTTGCTACCATTGCCGCTTCGATATTTGTCGAATGACCATAGCTAGCAGCTAAATCGGTTGTGCTCCCATCAAATGTTGCCTCATGTACAATTACATCTGATTGATTGGCCAATGAAATCGCTTCTTCGCAAAATTTTGTATCCCCTAAAATAGTGAGTGTAAAGCCTTTTTTAGGAGGAGCAACAACATCTTTTGCTCTAATAATTGTACCATTTTCAAGTTCGATGTCTTGTCCTCTTTTCAACTGGCCAAGTAAAGGTCCTTTTGGTACGCCGAAAGATTGTACTTTCTCCATCAGTAACTCGCCAGGTAAATCCTTTTGCTCTATACGGTAGCCAAAACATGGGACAACATGACGTAATTCACTAGCATGCACTGTAAACTTTTCATCTTCGTAAATAATACCTTCGCGTACTTCTACAAAGTGTAATGGGTAAGTTAAATGTGTTTTTGATAATGAAAAAGTCTGCTCTACCCATTGCTGTAAGCCTGCTGGACCAAAAATAGTTAGCGGCTCATCACCACCTTGAAATGAACGCGAGCTCAAAAATCCTGGTAAACCAAAAATATGATCACCATGTAAATGTGTAATAAATATTTTCGACACTTTACGTGGCTTTAAGGATGTATGCAAAATTTGGTGTTGTGTCGCCTCTCCACAATCAAATAGCCACATTTCACCGTTTTCATCTAGTAGCTTTACCATTAATGCGCTCGTATTACGTTCCTTTGAAGGCATGCCTGCGCCTGTTCCTAAAAAATGCAGTTGCACAACTGCCACCTCAATTCTTTTTCTGTCGTTCTATTGTACCCTATTGCTAAACAGAAGAAAAACCTTTGGTGAAAGCTATCACCAAAGGTTTTTCTGTTATTTAGGTTCCCACGATACGAGTGCAGCATGAAAATCATGACGATAGTAATATCGACCGTTCTTTTCCTCTATAAACGGGGCAAGTGCTTCCTCAACATGTGATCTATTAAAATCAGCACTCAATATTTTTTTGCTTTGTGTTGTCACTAGCTGATTGTATGATTCGTATTCATACGTTCGCTTTAACGGAATAATGTCACAATCTGCATATATATCCATTTCATATAGTAAATTCAAAAATTCTATATAATCTCTTCGCGGATATTTAATGTCATAACCGAACTTGTCATGTAATACCTCATAATGCGGCTGAATTGGCCCCGTTGTCATGCCGATAATCGCTCGTTTTTTAGCAAGTCGATTCATGTGATAAAGAGCCGATTTAATTTCGTACATGCGATAAAAACAATTTACGCCAATTACAATGTCATGTGCTTGTAGCTCATTTTCATCAAGCTTCTCCCACTTCGCGTGAACATAGGATACATGGCTCTTTTCTTGCAAACAATGTTGTAAGTATGCAAGTATGCTGTCTGAGCTATCTACACACGTTAGGTCACGCACATATTCTGCAAGCGGAAACGTATAATTGCCCCATCCTGGACCAATTTCAACTACAGAATGATGTGGTTGAATATGTTTCTTTATTTCTTGAAAAATACGGGCTGCATAAGGATCGGTTTGGCCAATTTTTTTGCGCGCTAACGATTGAGACCAAAACTGTTCCTCTAATTGATCATTGACCATGCGCTCTGGCATTTGACCTTGCCAATCCTTCATGCCTTCTTGCCATAATGCTTCAAAGTTAATAGCTAACGGTCCTTTTCTAGTCATCCATGTACCTCAATTTTTAACATCTCATATATTTTTTCCATATTTAAATTAGCACGCACATGTGATGCTAGCATATTGTAGGCATCTTCCCTGCGCTCAGCATCGCTTTTAACATCTGTCGGCAATGTTGCCAGCCCTTTTGAAATGCGAATATTATTAACAAGCTGACGTGTAAAGTTACGATTATGGAACAATCCATGGAAGTATGTACCAATTACTTGTTCGTCCGCACTTACTGCTCCATCTACACGACCATCTGCTAATTGTAAAAATGGTGATACTTCATCTCGTAAAATTTGTGTACGACCAAGATGGATTTCATAGCCTGTCAATGTATCGTTTCCGCGCGTCCCCGACATTTGTACAGTTTTTTTATCTCCTACAAATACGGTTTCCATCGGTAATAAGCCGAGACCCTGTGCTGAGTCGCCATTTCCTTCAACTGCATCTGGATCGAGCAACACTTCACCGAGCATTTGAAATCCGCCACATATGCCAATGATTTTAGTTCCACGTGCACGTAAGTTTGAAATCGCTTGAGCAAAGCCTTGTGCCTTAAGCCATGCTAAATCATCCATTGTGCTTTTAGTGCCAGGTAGTATAAGCAAATCCGGTGTGCCAAGCTCAGCCACATTGCCGATTAAACGTACACCAACCTCTGGCTCATCAAAAAATGGATCAATATCTGTGAAATTCGATATGCGAGGTAAACGAATCATCGCCACATCTACAGAAAACTCACCAGGCTTCGGTTTTTTAAATCGCAGTGCAGACAGCGCTAATGAATCTTCAGCTTCAATATTCACATCTACATAAGGCACAACACCTAAAACAGGGATGCCTGTCTCACGCTCTACCCATTCAATGCCATCGTCTAAAAGCTCGCGCATACCGCGGAATTTATTAATAATGAGTCCTTTTACACGTGCACGCTCTGCGTCATCAAGCAAAGCTAACGTCCCAATAATGGATGCAAACACACCACCCCGGTCAATATCAGCTACTAACACAACTGCCGCATCTGCTAAATGTGCCATACGCATATTGGCGATATCGCGATCCTTTAAATTAATTTCAGCCGGGCTTCCCGCACCTTCAAGCACAATAACATCATATGTATTTTGTAAAGTACGTACAGACTTCTCAACAATCGGCATTGCTTGTTGTACAAATTGATTGCGATAGCTCTTAGCATCCATATTTAAAAAATGCTTGCCATGTACAATAACCTCAGATACCATGTCCTGCTTTGGCTTTAATAAAATTGGATTCATATCTGTTGTCGCTACAACACGAGCTGCTTCAGCCTGTACCCCTTGCGCACGGCCAATTTCTCCGCCATCTTCGGTTACAAATGAATTAAGCGCCATATTTTGCGACTTAAAAGGTACCACTTTTAGTCCATCATCTGAAAAAATGCGACATAATGCCGTACATATCATACTTTTACCTACGTCAGAGGCTGTTCCTTGAATCATAATTGACTTTGCTGGCATTCTGATTTCCCTCCTTGATACTTAGGAGAGTAGCTTATATTCAGTGACTTTAAATCATTCCTGAATATCCCCCCATTGAATATAAAATCGAAAATTGGACAAATGGATTTAGAATTCAAGTCCTTTGACAGCAGGAATTCCCTCTTCGTAATAATGTTTCGTTGCATCAATTGTTGAAACTAAATCAGCCATGGCAACAAGGGCAGGATTGGCACTGCGTCCTGTTACGACAAGATGCATTGTAGGAGGACGTTGTGCAATGGCTTCGAGTACTTCAGCTAATGGGAGAACGTCATCAATTGGGAATTTTGTAATTGCCAATGCATTATTAAGCTCATCTAAAACGAGTAAATCAATGCTATCATCTTGTAAGGCTTCCTTTGCTTTTTGCCAAGCTTTTGCTAATGCAACACGATGCTCCTCTGGTGTTTTTGTCCATGTAAACCCTATGCCCATTTGTTCCATTTCTACCCCAAGTTTCGATAGGGCAATTTGTTCACCGTACGTACGCTCTGGCGATTTTATAAACTGCATATAACGCACATTTAAACCACGCCCTACTGCACGCAATGTTACGCCAAGGGAAGCTGTCGTTTTCCCCTTGCCATCACCTGTGTATACTAAAAACAAGCCTTTTCTAGCCATTTTTCCTACCTCCTTAAAGCCAAGTTGTTTTCTCTTCAAATGATGTTCGTTTTTTGTCTTTAAGCTCTTGCTCTTCTGGGTAGCCAATGAAAATAGTACCGACAACCTTTTGATTTTCACTTGCACCGATAAATGTATGCATGCGTGCATCATGAACAAGTCCAACGCCTCGCGTACGCCATACGAATCCAAGCCCTAGCTCCTCTGCTGCTAGCCACATGGACATAATCGCACTGCATACAGCAAAAATATTATCTTCGGTTGCATCTTCATCATCTTCCACAATATCGGCTGTCACAACAATTGCAACAGGTGTTGTTTGAACAACCTTTAATGAACTTTCTACTAAATTAGGCTTCGTTGGAAAACGTTCTTGCAAATATGTACTAGCCATTGCTTCATAACGTTTCATCGCGTCACCTTGTATTACATAAAAATGCCAAGGTTCACGCATACGGTCGTTAGGTGCATACGTTGCGGCTTGTAAAATTTGTTCTATTTTTTCCTTTTCAATAGGCTCAGTTGTATAGTTGCGAATTGCACGACGTTTTTTTAATGCTTCAATTACTGTCATGAAGTTATCCTCCTTTAAGTACATCTCTTTTGTCATTTGCCTGTCTATCTATTTATCTAAGAGAATAGCAAGGTGCCATCGCAACATTAGCTAAAAGCGAGCCCTTGCTCTTCAAACCATTGAATTTTTTCACGTACATTGACAACATCCCCTACGACGATCATAGAAGGATTATGATAACCCTCACGTTCAATAATATTAGCAATGTCGTTTAGTGGTCCTGTTATCGTACGCTGTTGCTCAGTTGTACCCCATTCAATTACGGCAACGGGCGTAGTCGCTGGGCGACCATTGTCAATAAGCTTTTTTGCGATATATGCAATATTGCCTACACTCATATAAAATGCGACAGTATCGATACCAGTTGCAAGTGCTGGCCAATTTAAAAAATCTTGTCCTTTTTCCTCGCGACCGTGACCTGTAACTAGTGCAAAACTTGTGGCAAAATCTCTATGTGTAACAGGAATACCTGCATATGCAGGAGCTGCAATTCCAGCAGTTATACCCGGTACCACTTCATAAGGTATGCCATGATTTTTTAATATTTCCGCCTCTTCAGCACCACGACCAAAAACAAAAGGATCGCCACCCTTTAAACGAGTTACAACTTTGCCTTCTTGCGCTCTCTCGACAAGCAATGCATTAATTTCGTCTTGAATTAGATGGTGCTTACCAGGCAATTTACCACAGTACACAAGCTCTGCATCTTTTTTTGCAAAATCTAATAATTTCGGATTCACTAGACGATCGTATGCAATGACATCGGCCTTTTGAATACATTCTAGCCCATACACTGTAATGAGCTTCGGATCTCCCGGGCCAGCCCCTACTAAATATACAATTCCCTCTTTCATCGCGTTTCTCCCGTCAATAGTTGTTGTAAATACGCCTCTCGTCGGTCAATCTCTCCACTGCGTGTCCATGCTAATAAGTTTGGCTCAAGTAGTGCTTGTAATGCGGCACGTCTTTGATTACCCTTATCAAATTTAGCAGTAACCATTAGACGAGCTTGCTGTAAAAAGCATACGTAATCTTCATATACAGCATCAAATTGCTCAGTTAAATCTTCTTTTATTTTGCGTGCAAGTGCTGGGCTTGCACCAGAAGTAGAAACCGTCAACACTAAAGGACCGCGACGAATTGTTGCAGGTGTTATAAAGTCGCTCTCACCCTGTGCATCTGCTCGATTTAAGAGCTGCCAATGTTGCGCCGCTTCTTGTACCGCATTGTTGACGTTTGTATCGTTCGTCGCTGCGATAATAAGTGTTGCATCATCTAAATCACGTGGCTCAAATTCTTTTTCACGCCATGTTATTTGCCCTGATTCTGCAAGTGGCACTAATGTGTCGTGTAACGTCGGGCTAACTATGACAATGTTTGCTTTAGCTGGTAGCAATGACGTAACCTTTTGCGTCGCTACATGACCTCCACCTACAATAACAACAGTTTTATATTCGATATTTAAATGGATAGGAAAGTAATTAGTCATTTGTTTTCACCTTCTTACATGCTGTTAACCAGTTTTCAACAAGCTTAGGATTCGAAACAAAATGAAAATGCGTATAGCCAGCTACTAGATTCCCTGTTTGGTAACCTTCTTCTTTATTGCCAAAACGCCCTTTCGTTTCGTAAGCAGGAGTGTCATGAGTACCACTATATGATGAATAATGGAATTCATGGCCCTTTGCTTGTTCGTCCTTACCGATTAAAAAGTTAGACGTTGTCCCAAAGATTTCACGATAGCCAAGTGCCGCAAGCTTTGTTTGCATCGCTACTTCACCAGGAATCACACCGAGCATTTCATGGCGTTCACCTTGACTATTCGTAATCGCCTCAGTCAAATACATAAAGCCACCGCATTCAGCTAATGTCGGTAAACCTTTCGCGATTGCTTCACGAATGGATGTTTTCACGTCAGTATTTTTGGCTAGCGTATCAGCAAATTCCTCTGGGAAGCCTCCACCAATATATAAACCATCTGCTTCGGCTGGCACAGGTTCATTTGCAAGTGGTGAGAAAAATTGCAATGTTGCTCCTTTTGCTCGTAAAAGTGCTAAATTTTCCTCGTAATAGAAGTTGAATGCAGCATCTTTTGCTACCGCAATACAAATATTTTTTGCAGGTTGTTCAGCAAATAGTTGACCCGTCTCTTGTAGAACGGGTGCCTTTGTTAATGACAACAATAAATCCAAATCAATCGTCTCTGCCATTAAAGCACCTAGCTTGTCAAAAAATGAATCGAGCTCACCTCGTTCAATCGCAGGAATAAGCCCTAAATGGCGACTTGGAATATCTATGCCTGTTTCACGTTTTAAATAACCTATAACCGGAATACCACATTCCTGCTCAATCGCAGCTTTGGCAATTTCATAATGGCCTACACTACCTACTTGGTTTGCAATAACGCCGACAATGTTTGGCTGGTCAGATAGTAGCTGAAAGCCTTTTACAACTGCCGCTACGCTGCGAGCCATACTTGCACAATTAACGATTAAAATAACCGGACTTTCTGTAACAACACTAATGTCCGCAGCCGAACCTTCGTCAGATAACGGACTTTTGCCATCATAAAAGCCCATTACGCCTTCTATAATCGAAACGTCTGCATCCATGCTCGCACGTGCAACAATATCACGTACCGCATCATGCGAAAACATCCAACTATCAATATTACGCGATACACGTCCTGTCACAGCAGTATGGTAGCTAGGGTCAATATAATCAGGACCACATTTAAAGCCTTGCACGACTTTACCTTTTTCCTGCAATGCTTTCATTAGGCCAATTGTGAATGTTGTCTTGCCAACACCACTACCTGTCCCTGCAAGTACAAAGCGATTTGTTTGCATAGGCTCCCTCCTTAAAATACTAATCTTGCTACAGAAATCGTAGCATTGCCTGACTTTTTCTTTGGTAATACGAGTGATTCGACCTGTGCATAGCGCATTGCAGCTGGTTCACTTACCCCATATGCCCCTGTATATTTAAATACCGTTTCAGATGGTGATGGGAAATTGATTTCATTTAACTGTTCTGGAGTATATGTTACAAACTCCCAATCATATTTTTTTGTTATTTCAATAAAACAAGTTTCGTCTTTTTTTAAATCAATTGTACACAGTGCTTTTACACTTTTTTTCGATAGCTTCAGCTCAGCTAACGTTTCATTAATGACTTGTTCAATTTCTTCAACAGCCGTCCCGCGATTACACCCCATTCCAAGTACAATCGATTTTGGTCGATAAATGACGCCATTCTCTAGCAGCACTTCTTCCTCGGGTTCAATTATACGGTCGGTAATGAACAGCGTAGCATGAGGTTTCGCCTCAATCGCGTCGTGTGCTGATGGGTAAATTTTTATTTGCTCAGGCATTGGTGTATCACGCATCCACCAATCACGTTCCCCAGCTTCCTGTACAATCGCAACGTGTTCCTCATTGACAACAGAGGCACTAACAGGTGTTAGCTTATCTGCACTGTCCCAAACCCAGCCAAAACGTGCACCAAATAAATCAACAGGAATAGTTTTTTGAACATCAGAAGCTGTTGTAATAATAGGATTTGCTCCTAGCGCCGCTGCAACCTCATGCGTTAGCTCATTCGCGCCGCCTAAATGGCCCGATAGCACACTTATGACATTTTCCCCACGGTCATCAATAACAACCACACCAGGATCGGTCTTCTTATCCTGTAAAATTGGTGCAATCATGCGCACAACCGCACCAAGTGAAATAATTAAGATTAATCCTTTATACTGCTTAAAAAGTGTTGGCAGTAATAAACGCACCGTACCTGTAAAAAGCTGAATATGCTTTTCATCTTCGTCGCCATGTTCAAATTTACTCATATAATATAAATCGCTTGCCGCAAATGTTTGCTGTAGTTTGCGTCCTATTTGAACACCATGCTTCGTAATGGCTACAACTGCATAAGGATTACGCTGATCAACTTCAGGAAGTACACCTTCTTGTAATTCAATCACTTGTCTTCACACCTTTTCGGAAGCCATGTGTAAAGGTCGCATCATATAATTTTGAACGGTACTCATCTTTATCATGGATATTTGGGTCCAATGCCCAACCTGCTAAAATCATCGCATGTTTACGTATACCATTGACACGCATCGCCTCATCAAGCTCAACTAAAGTCGTACGAACAATTTTTTGATCGGGCCAAGTTGCACGCTGAATCACGGCAACTGGCGTATCATCAGACCATCCCGCACTTTGCAATTCTTTGACGATTTTCTTTGTTAGCGTTGCACTTAAGAACAACGCAATCGTACAATGGTGGCTAGCAAGATCACGTAGCTTTTCAAACTCAGGCACAGGTGTACGTCCTTCTGCACGAGTTAAAATAAGCGTTTGTGTTAAATCGGGAATTGTTAACTCGGCCCCGATTGCTGCGGCTGAAGCAAAAACCGAGCTAACGCCAGGAATGACCTCATAGCCAATCCCTTCCTTCTTCAATAAGGCAATTTGTTCCATGATTGCACCATACATCGCAGGGTCGCCTGTATGCATACGTGCTACTACTTTACCTGCATTGACACGCTCTACCATGACCGCAACCATTTCTTCCAAATGCATGCCGGCCGTACGAATTACTTCCGCGTCTGGCTTTGCCTTTGCAATAAGATCTTCATTGACTAACGAATCCGTATACATAACAACATCCGCTGTTTGTAGCATATGTAAACCTTTGACAGTAATTAAATCCGGGTCTCCTGGGCCTGCACCAACAATATAAATTTTCTTCATTATTTACGCACCACCATTAATGTTAAATATTCTAAATCTACACCGTCTAGTTCACGTACATCCCAAATAATTTCCTCATCAGATGTAACCTTTGTTACAACGGAAGCTTTATCAAGTAAGTCTAAATCACGCAGTACTTCTAGCATTAAATCAATAACCTTTGCTACTTTTATAAATACGACTGCATCATGACTTTCAATTGCTTCACGCATTGCTTCATAATTATCATGAGCTGGAATAATTGCGACACGATCATCTCCATCAGCAAGGGCAATGCCTAGACGTGATGCAGAACCATTGAATGATGAAATACCAGGTACTGTACGAATTTCTACGTCTGGATGCATGTCCTGCATTAGCTTCATCATATGGATAAAAGTACTGTATAAAAGAGGATCACCTTCTGTCACAAATGCAACATCCTTGCCTTCTTTCAATTTACCATAAACAAGTTCAACAGATTTCGTCCATTCACGTTCTAATACTGCCTCATCCTTCGTCATTGGGAAAACAAGACCAAGCATATCTTTTTCCTCTGGATTAATGTAAACGTCTACGATGCGGTGTGCATAGCTTTTGCTACCCTTTAATTTTTTAGGGTAGGCAATAACTGGTGACTCCTGGATAACACGGAATGCTTTTACTGTAATTAATTCTGGATCGCCAGGGCCTACGCCTAAGCCATATAAAATACCAAGATTACTCATGATTTTCTTCCTTTCGATATGCCGAAATTATATATATCGGGTTTAATGGGACAAAGCGAGTCATATCTAAAATTGGTTTACTACGTGCAAGTTGCGCCTGTAAAATTTCTACTGCAAAGCCGCAAGCTTTAAACGCCTCGACTGCCTTATATAAATTTTCAATTGTAGCAGCATTTAAGACAATGCGACCATTGGGCTTTAAGCGCGTACAGCACAGCTGTAATAGCTCCACCATTTCCCCACCTGTTCCGCCGATAAAAATCGCATCTGGGTCTGGAAAATGCTCGAGTCCTGCAGGAGCTTTACTATGAATAGCCGTTACATCGACACGGAACTTCTGTTGATTTTGTAGGCAATTTTCTAAATCAGGAGCATTTTTTTCCACTGCATACACTTGACCTTCTGGTGCCAATTTACCAGCTTCAATTGCCATGGAGCCTGTGCATGTGCCGACATCCCAAATCGTACTGTCCTTTTGAAGCTGCATTGCTTGCAAACTTAATACACGAATTTCCTTTTTCGTAATCAGTCCTTTATCTGGCTTACGTTGTGAAAACTCTTCATCATCAATACCAAGTGCATAGCGCTTCGGAGCTGACGTTTGCTGTAGAATTACAACATTGAGAGATGAAAATTCTGCTTCTTCTAATTCATCAAGAGAGTACCAGCCATATTTTTCATCAATACCTTGTAAATTTTCTGCCACAAAAGCACGGTATTCTGTCATACCAAAATGCTTTAAATAACGTGCCAGTGCATTTGGATTATTGTCTGCATCTGTTAGTAATGCTACTTTCTTTTTACCATCCATACGTTGCGCTAAGCCTTTCATTGGTCGCCCGTGAATACTAGTTACATAGGCATCCTGCCAGCTTTCGCCCATTTTTGAAAACGCAAGCTGTACAGAGCTCATATACGGATATACTTCGATATTTAGCTTCTTTGCTAAATAGCCCCCGATGCCGTAAAATAGTGGATCACCAGATGCTAAAATAACTGTCTTACGCGTTTCTTCGGAAAGTTTTTCAACAAGCGTCGAAAGACCACCTTTAATGACTATTTTTTCTCCTGTAAAGCTTGTAAAAAAATCAAGGACACGCTCACCACCTACGAGCACCTCGCAGTCTTCAATCCACTGTCTATACTGTGGTAGTAAACTTTCCTGTCCGTTATCCCCGATCCCAATCAATTTCATCGATCGATGCAATGTCATCAGCCCTTCCTAATAATTGTCCCTGCATCGAATAAATCGATGTGGAGACCGTCAAGCCCCCTCTAATATGGTGTAAAGATGAATAACAGCATGCCTCGCATAGGTGATGAAAGAAAGCATCATAGCCTTTTTCAGCCATTATTTCACCAACTTGTGATGCGGTATTTGCCTCTCTTACTTGTGCTACTGTTTCTTCATCTGCCCCAATATCAATGGCTAACTGCGCTAAAAAATTAAAATCAATGGCTGCGCTTTTGGAGTGCACCATCATTACCCCTTGAGCCACCTTTGAAAATTTCCCCATCATCCCAACGAGCGATACTTGCTTAATGCCAAGTCGTTTACAATGCTTTAATGTAAAGCCGACAAAATCACCCATTTCAATAAACGCTTCCTCAGGTAAGGTAGGATATTGGGCCATCCCAAACTTTTCACTACGCCCACCTGTTGTTACAACTACATGTTCACAGCCAGCTGCCCTTGCGACACTAATAGCTTGAACAATACTTGCCATATACGCAGAACTCGAAAAAGGCACGACGGTTCCCCTTGTGCCTAAAATGGAAATGCCGCCAATAATACCAAGCCGTCCATTTAATGTTTTTTTTGCAATTTCCTCGCCCTCTGGTACAGAAATAACAACATTAACGCCGCGATTAATTTGAAACTCTTCAAGCACATCTTGCACGGTACTATGTATCATTTTACGTGGTACAGGGTTAATCGCTGCTTCTCCAACAGCAACAGGTAAGCCGGGCTTTGTTACTCGCCCGACGCCAATACCGCCATCTAAATGTATCCCCGGTGTATCAGCCCAACTTACCGTGCCAATAATAAGGGCTTTGTGTGTCGCATCTGGATCATCACCAGCATCCTTAATCGTCTCACAGCTTACTACGTTGCTTCCAAACGTACATTTTTCAATTGTAAATGTTGCATCTCGCCCTATTGGCAAATGAATCGTACTCGTTTCCTGCTCTTCATTTGTTATGAGTGCTAATAATGCCGCTTTCGTAACTGCAGTTGCACAGGCTCCCGTTGTATAACCGTGACGCATGTCTTTAGGATCCTTTTTTGGCTTCCGCTCCATTATTTTTTCGCCTGTTCGTCCGCTAATAATGAAACGGCATTTAAAGCAGCAACCGTCACTGTACTACCGCCTTTACGTCCAACATTTGTAATATAAGGAATCCCCTCTAGCTTTAAAAGCTCTTCTTTCGACTCTGCTGCTGACACAAAGCCTACTGGCATACCAATAATTAAGTCCGGTTTCGCTAAGCCTTCTTTAATTAAGCGAATTAACTCTAGTAAGGCTGTCGGTGCATTTCCGATTGCATAAATGCCACCTTCGTGTAATTTTGTTGCCTTTTGCATTGAGATTATGGCACGCGTTGTATTTTGTTTTTTCGCTTCAATCGAAACGTCTTCATCTGCGATATAGCAGTGTAAATCTCCACCATGCTTTTGGAAACGTTTTTTTCCTGAACCACTTTCAATCATTTGTACATCAGCAATGACATGACGACCTGCAAGGATCGACTTAATGCCTGCTTCAATTGCACCTGGTGTAATAATGACGCTACGTCCTAATTCGAAGTCAGCAGAAGCGTGGATAATACGACGGACAATTTTCCACTCATCTTCTGTAAAATCATGTTCGCCCATTTCCTCTGCAATTATCGAGAAACTATAATCATAAATTTTGTCTGGGTCTACTGTTAATGGTTTGAAATCTGTTTTGAAATCCATTTGGTTTGCCTCCTAAAGTATGTGTTGTACAGCTTGTAGTACTTCCTCAAATGAGGAGTATTGTTGGCCATATTGAATATTTGGTCGTGCGATTAAAATCGTTTCAATACCACAGGCAAGTGCAGCGTCTAGCTTTTCATCGACTGAGCCGACTTTGCCACTTTCTTTTGTAATCATCAATGTAACATCGTATTGACGAAATAGTGCTTCGTTTAATTCTTTTGAAAAGGGACCTTGAATAGCAACAATATCTCTTTGCGCCACACCAAGTGCTTCACATTTTTCCATATTATCAAGGCGAGGAAGCATACGTGCAATAACACGTGTATTTTCTAAGCCTTGTAACACCTTTGTAAACGTTGCAAGTGTTTTACTGCCAGTCGTCAGCATAATCACGCCTCGTTTTACAGCTGCTAACTGTGCTGCTTCCTCATAATCTTTAACAACGGTAATAAGAGGGTGTTCGTAATGTTCATTTGCGCGTTCATAACGAATGTATGGAACACCAGCACTCTTTGCTGCTGCCATCGCATTTTTAGAAGCTTCCTCTGCAAATGGATGTGAGGCATCGACAACTAAGCGATACCCTTGTTCTGTAAGTATTGCTGCCATTTCCTCAGCAGTTAGTCTACCAACTAAATGTGGTAGACCTACCTCTGCAAGGCTTGTAGCAGCCGAATCAGTAACAACTGTAGCCGTAATCGCATAGCCCACTGACTGCAATTCAAGTGCTAGATTCCTTGCATCGCTCGTACCTGCTAACATGAAAATCATTTTACTAGCTCCTCGTCATGGTGATGATCGTGATGGTGATCATGCTCGTGGTCATGATGGTGGTCATGGTCGTGGTCGTGATCATGATGGTGATGATGATGCGCATGTCCATGTACCGCCGCATAAGCACGATAATTTTCTAAATCCTGCATACCTGTTGATGTACCATTCACAGCTTGTTCAATACGGTTTAACAACACATTTTGTAAACGATCATGGTAGCCAAAATAATTAGCAATCTGGATATCACAGTCAGGATAATGCTCATTAAATTGCTTGCACATGCCATTCATACGTTCCATTAAAATACCTGTGAATAAAAAGTACGGTAGCATAATAATTTTTTTAGCACCGAGCTTGACACAGCGTTCAATGCCTTCTTCAACGCGCGGATCTGTCACGCCCATAAATGCGCTTTCCACATACTGAACGTTTAGTTTTTCCCATAACAAACGTGTAATTTTATAAAAATCACCATTTGCCGCTGGGTCACTGCCACCACGTGCAATTAATAAAATAGCAGTATCTTTATGTTCTTCCTCAGTATTGAAGTCGATTTCTGCTAAGCGGTCTTCTAAAATAGCAAAAATTTCGTCATGAATACCGATTGTTTGTCCATACGTGAATGTAATATTTGGATAATGCTCACGTGCATGTTCGATTTCTGCTGGAATATGCATTTTTGAATGACCTGCATGAAGTAAAATAATCGGAATTACATGTACCTCTGTAGCACCCTTCTTCACACAATTCGTTATACCATCTTCAATGTTTGGCGAGGCAAACTCTAAAAAACATGTTTCTACTAAAAAGCTTTCATCGATACGTGGCGTCATTTGCTCTATAAACGTTCGTACCTCGTCATTTCCTGCTGCTAAACGGCTACCATGGCCAACAAATAAAATTGCTTTCATCTTTTATCTCCTCACTAGTCGCCGCACGGAGCTGGCTCTACTTTTATTTTTGACGACATATCTTGATACGTAAAATGCAATATTTTTTTCACCCGTTTGAAGTACTTAAATAAGCGTTCATTTGGATGTGCATTTGCCTTATATTCCTCAATAATGTCTGTAATAAGCGGAATAAGCTGTTCTGGCTCTAGTCCCTCTACAACCGGCTGTGCTGCATGTGCAGTACGCCCTACTGGTTTCGCACCGATAAAAACATCAAATTTACTTTTCCGGTAGACGATACCTATATCGTCAAATACTGCACGATAACACGCCATGCCACAGCCATTAAAACCAATGTTCAGTGTTTTAGGCAACGACAACCCACCAAGCTTTGCTTGAATCTCCTCTGCATATGGAATTGAATCTGCCTTCTCGCCATAACAGAAGTCACAAGCCTTTAATGACAGCACATCCCCAATTGGTGCGAGTAAAAAGCCTACTTCTCTTAACTTTTCAGTAATAATTTCTGGCTCTGTCGTTGGAATTTTTAAATGAATTTGATGGTCAGGTGTATATTCCATCGTGCCTTCATCTCCCACAACTTCAGCTAACGTCATCATTTGCTGTGGAGTGAAAAATTTATTTGCTACCCCAGGACTAACAGCAAGTTCAAAAATCGACTCCATTTTTTGCTGAACTAACTTCGTTGTAGCCTTTGTGACAGTTGTTCCTTTCACCATGGCTAGTGCAGTTGCTGCCATTTCTAGAGATGATTTTTCTTGTACCGATACAGGCGCAGGTGCTATCGCAATACTACTTTTCAGACGTCCTGCATTTGGATCTGCAGCAAAGTCATGACTTGCAGTACCTGTTTCTTGGTTCATTGCCCACGGCTCATTTTCTTCTCTTAAACGCTGGTGTGGACGTAAAGGCTGTTTTTCTTCTCCAAGTGTATATTTGCGCTGATAGCCACGCGGTGTAATCATTTTATTGTCATAAAAAAATGTCGATGAATTTCCAATAATAACTGTAGTTAACATGCCGATATCATGCTCGAGCATCTCTGCTAAAGTCGTCATCGTTATTTCCTGACGATCACGGTAGGCACTTTTCACAAGTCCTACAGGTGTATCCGGTGATCGATATTCTAGTAAAATCCGTTGGGCTTCTACAATTTGACGTGTACGGCGACCACTTTTTGGGTTATATAACGCAATGACAAAATCGGCCATCGCCGCAGCTTCCACACGCTTTGCAATTAAATTCCAAGGTGTTAAATGATCGCTTAAACTAATCGTGCAAGAATCATGCATAATCGGTGCGCCTAGCAAACTTGCACACGAATTAATAGCAGAAATTCCTGGCACAATTTCGACTTCAACACCTGTTGCTTCCGTCCACCCAAGCTCAATTAGTACTTCATATACAAGTCCAGCCATCCCATATACGCCTGAGTCACCACTCGAAATAACAGAAACGATATTTCCAGCCTCCGCTTGACGTACCGCTTCTTGTGCTCGTGACACTTCTTCTGTCATACCAGTACTAACAATCGACTTCGCACTTACTAAATCTTGAATGAGCTCAACATACGTTTTATAACCGATAATAAATTCACTTTGTTGTAATGCCTCTACAGCACGTGTCGTAATATGCTTGAAATCTCCAGGTCCAAAGCCTACAACAAAAATCTTTCCTTTTTGCGCCATTTTTTACCCCTCTTTCACCTTGTCGATGCCTTTAATGGCTGTTGTTTGTGGGGTACGTTGCAACGTACCTTCTGTCAGTGTAAAAACATGCTCGCTGTGTAAAGAATCATGGTTTAAATCTTGTACAAGTGTTCTACCATGCTCAACTGTTGGTACACGATACCAATTTCCCTGTGGGTACGCGATCACAACACAAGCATCTTTACATCTGCCATTACAACGCGTTCTTGTCGTATGTATTTCCTTATCGAGTGCTAATTTCTCTATTTCGTCTCGTATTGCGAGCGTAATTTCCTCAGCTTCTTTTTTCATGCAACTACTACCATTACAAATAAAAAGATGGGTTTTCATGCCCTCTAAATTCCAAGTTGTCATTGCTTTTCTCCCCTCATTCTACTTTTAGGAAAAAGAAAAAACCTTTACTCGATATCGAAGAGTAAAGGTTTTATAGAAGCCAAAATAAAAACGAATATACACGTATCCGCTCTCGCTTCACTTCTCCCTCCGAAAAGTTTGCATATCATCAACTAAGCAGGTTTCCTGACTTAAGCTTCCTCTTACTTTCGCGCCTTCCCAAGTTTTCAGTGGCATTGCGATTTCATCAGCTATTACAGTAGCGGGGGCTGTATCGGATTTACACCGATTTCCCTATTATCTCGAAGTATATCGAGCACTTAATGATGGATTTATATTTAAATTTTGAAATGAAATGTTAATAAAACGAATATAAAACTGTTTCTATCATAGCCTATCATTTTTATACTTTTCAACATTTCTTTTTTATTTATTAGATTTTTATTAAAATTTCAACAAATATTTCATTAAAATTGATAGATTTTCTCTGACATTTATCTGAATTTTCTAGATTGTTATTTTATAAAAAATTTTTTACAAAAAAAAAGGATAGCTTATGATTGGAAAAACATGTTACACTTCATCGTGAAAACTCACAACTTCATCTTTTTTCGGTGCGAAGTGTATACATTTCGCTTAAAAGGGAAGCCGGTTCAAGTCCGGCGCGGTCCCGCCACTGTACTAGGGAATTTTATAGAAAATGTCACTGTCCATAGGACGGGAAGGCCTATAAAATGTTGAACTAAAGCCAGGAGACCTGCCGAGAAAATCGTGATCGTTTCAACCTACGAGGATAGGTGTGCGGCTTGGCAAATGACAGTTCTATTTGCTTTTTCAGCTATGCACTTTTTCCGAAACGGAGAAGTGCTTTTTTTTATTGCGCACGCTACATTCGAAAATTACTGTTGAGGAGGAAAGGTTTTGAAATTTTCTTTTTGGAAACTTAGTTATTTCTTAGTGGCTCTTTTACTAGTACCAAAACGAGCGTTTGCCATGCATATCATGGAAGGATTTTTGCCGATTGAATGGGCGATTTTTTGGTGGGTTATTTCGATTCCATTTATTATTTTAGGATTACGTTCTATTCGTAAAACAATTGACGAAAATCCTGAAACGAAAATGATATTAGGCTTATCAGGTGCATTCGCATTCGTCTTATCGGCACTGAAAATTCCATCAGTAACAGGAAGTTGCTCACATCCTACTGGTGTTGGCCTTGGTACAGTTCTTTTCGGACCATTAGCCATGAGTGTGATTGGAACAATCGTTTTATTATTCCAATCATTACTTTTAGCACATGGTGGTATTACCACTTTAGGTGCAAATGCTTTCTCTATGGCGATTGTAGGACCAATTATTGCGTATTATGTCTTTAAAGGTTCTCAAAAAATCGGTCTATCATTCTCTATTGCTGTCTTTTTTGCAGCGATGCTTGGGGACTTAGGTACATATGTTGTCACTTCAGTTCAATTAGCATTGGCTTTCCCTTCTGAAGTAGGAGGCTTTATGGCTTCATTCACAAAATTTGCAGGTATTTTTGCTTTAACACAAATCCCTCTAGCAATTAGTGAAGGAATTTTAACAGTTATCGTTATGAATTTCTTAAAAAAATACAATGTGAGCGAATTAAAGGCACTACGTGTTTTCTCAGCAAAGGAGGCACATTAGGATGAAGAAAAATTTACTGCTACTAGCTGTCGTTGTACTTTTAGCAATCATCCCTCTTTTCGTACAAAAAGGTGCAGAATTCGGTGGTGCAGACGGAGAAGCTGAAGCTGCAATCGGTGAAATTAATGCAGAATATGAACCATGGTTTGAAAGCTTATGGGAGCCACCAAGTGGTGAAATTGAAAGCTTATTATTCGTATTACAGGCTGCGATTGGTGCTGGCTTTATTGGCTATTTCGTAGGCTATATGCGCGGCAAGCATAAGGAAGGTTAAACGATGTTACTCATTGATAAGTATGCTTATATGAATAAACTAGCGTCCGTTCATCCGTTAGAAAAAATGACGTTTTCCTTGGGGTTACTGCTATTGTCGCTTATCGTGAGAGATGAACTTATTTCACTCATTACATTTATTGTAATGAGTGCTTTTATCATTTTAGGCGCAAAAATCCCTTTCCAATACTATGCGAAATTACTGCTGTTACCAGGATTTTTTCTGCTATCCAGTTTACTATCTATTTTGATTTCAATTGCACCAAATTCAAGTAACCTCCCAGCACATTTCTGGGCATTTTCTCTTAGTAATTGGACTTTTTTCATCGGAAATGAAAGCTTGATCACAGCACAGCAGCTATTGTTCTCTGTATTAGGCAGTATTAGCTGTTTATACTTTTTAATTTTAACGACATCGGTCCAATCTATTTGTCACGTCTTACGTCAATGGCGTCTTCCTGCTTTATTTGTAGAATTAGTAGAGCTAACGTATCGATTTATTTTCATCTTTTTAAATAGCATGCAAAAAATTCATCTTGCTCAACAATCACGCCTTGGCTATCAATCACCTATGCAATGGCTACGGTCGATTTCCATGCTTATTGCAGCATTGTTTGCGGAAATGTTTCAACGTAGTCGTGAACTAAATAATGCGATGCTAGCACGTGGTGGCGAATCTGTTTATTGGCAAGACAGTGTATGTTATAGCAAGAAAAACTGGTTTAGAATTGTTTTTATATTTTTATTCCTCGTAATATATGGAGGTTTTTTCTCATGACAGAGCTTTATTTTGATCTTAAACATTTATCATATGCCTATGCAGACGGTACCGAGGCACTTACAGATATTTCATTGCAAATTCCAAAGGGGAAAAAAATCGCCCTACTAGGTCATAATGGTGCTGGCAAATCAACACTATTTCAGCATCTAAATGGAATTTTAAAACCGACCGATGGCAGCATTACGTTTTGCAACGAAGCGCTTAGCTATTCTAGAAAAGCATTATCCGCATTACGTCAGCAAGTCGGCATCGTATTCCAAGATGCTGACAATCAACTTTTTTCAGGTACAGTAAAGCAAGATATCGCTTTCGGGCCATTAAATCTTGGCTGGTCTCATGAAAAAATCGAGGAAAAAATCGCCTGGGCAGTAGCACAAACAGAGGTTGAGTCATTACTTGATAAGCCCATACATTTTTTAAGCGTCGGACAGAAAAAACGTGTTGCCATGGCAGGTGTGCTGGCAATGGAACCTTCTGTATTACTATTAGATGAACCGACTGCTGGACTAGACAATTATTATGCTGCACAACTTTTACATTACTTAGCTAAATTAGAAAATGGGGAACGAACTTTTTTATTGGCGACCCATGATATCGCTTTGGCTTATGAATGGGCGGATCAAATAATTGTTATGGAGGCTGGGAAAGTCATTTACAATGGGGACCCGGTCGAATTGTTCTATCAAGAGAAGTTACTTGAACTAGCCCATCTTGAACGACCTTGGGTTTTTGAAATAACCCTCGCCTTACAAAACAAAAAGCTATTTGACGTTGGCATGCCTATGCCTCGATCAAAAGAAGACTTACAAACACTTATCGAGCAGCTCTAAATTGTTTGGGTGCCAGGCACTCAAACAATTTTAAAACAATTGAAAAAAATTTATTGAGATATGAAACTTTTCTATTTTCCATCCGTTATAAATAGTGAAATGTCATATTTTACTGAAGGAGGAAAAACAATTGAAAAACTGGGTGATGAAATCAATCGCTGTCGTAGCATGTTCTGCACTAATGGTTCCTGCTGCTTCTGCCTTTGCCGAAGCACCACAGAACCCAGAATTGGTGACAAGTATGCTCGCTAGCAACAAAAGGCAAGCATTAAAGCAGTTCAACGATCAAACAGGAGGAAACGAATGGATTAGTGCCGATACTATTATCGTCAAACATTCGGGTCTTGCGAAGACCGTACATAGTAAAATTGGTTCAAAAGTAATTCGATCGATTCCTTCATTAGGTTACGAAGTAATCCAACTAAAAAAAGGCATAACATTAACAGAGGCTGTTTCGTATTATGCCAAGCAAAACGGAGTCAAAAGTGTATCTCCAAGCTACAAGTACCAATCCTTTAATAATGCAGTCGATCCAAAGAAAAAGGATATGTATCATATAAATCTACTGCAAATTGATAAGGCTTTATCATTAGCAGGAAATCATGAGGTCAAAGTAGCAGTTATCGATTCTGGTGTAGATTATAAACATCCAGATTTGAAGTCTCAAGTGCTTCCACCTTATAATGCAGCAACGCCTGCCAATACCTCATTTTCTGATCCACACGGGACGCATGTAGCAGGCATTATTGCAGCTACTAAAGATAATGGGCTTGGTGGACATGGTATTTATCCATCAGCAAAGATTCTTCCAATAGATGTCTTTAACGGCAAACAAACTGCAAATGATTTCGTTATTGCACAAGGTATACTTTACGCTATTGAACAAAACGCTGACGTTATTAATATGAGTCTCGGTGGCTACGGAGAATCTCCACTAATGCAGGAAGCCGTTAAAAAAGCAATCGATAAAGGCATTACGATTGTAGCTGCTGCAGGTAATGATTCAACAGATCAATACTCCTTCCCCGCTTCTTTCGAAGGTGTCATTAGCGTTGGTTCTACAAATGAACGCAATAGACTATCAAGCTATTCCAACTATGGACCATCAGTGGACTTAGTTGCGCCAGGAGAAGATATTTATAGTACCGTTTATGATCGAAAAAAGGGGTCATCCTTCACAGCATTTAGCGGGACTTCTATGGCATCTCCTGTAGTTGCGGGTGTAGCAGCCCTACTAAAATCAAAATATCCCACTTTAAAGCCTCATGAAATAGAGGCAATACTCGAAATGACCGCAAAGGATTTAGGTGAAAGAGGCTACGACCTAACCTATGGACATGGCCTCGTCGACCCATTAAAAGCAATGCACTTCGATTTAAACAACCTACCAGAGCGCTATTCTGAAACAAAAGAAGAGCGTCTAACCAATGCCAAAGTGCTTAATAAAAATAGTCTGAATACCGAAAAAGGCGAATTCAAGCTACCAGATGAAAAGAAATGGTATAAAATTGAATTAGATGCAGGGGAATATGTTCAACTATCATTAAAAGGTGCTAGCAACTATGACTATGCATTTGACTTGTACTTCTACCCTACAGGTCAAAAAGATGAGTCTGAAACTATCAATGTCAATGATGTTCGCGCAGGAAAACAAGAAGGCTACCTTTATAAAGCAGAGCAAGCAGGAACGCTTCTTATTGGCGTTAAGGATCATAATGGTGGCTATAGCTTAAAAGGTGCATCAAACTATATTTTCACAGCGCAAACGACAAATGAATTACCGATCGATTCATTAGCAATGGATAGTGCACATAAAATTCAACAGTTCCCATTTAGTACGGCAGGAGAAAATTATACGTTACTCTCAGACGATCAACAAGGTGACCAAGATTACTTTACATTTTCAGTAACGCAACCATCAACATTGAAATTTGATTTATCTGGTCTACCTGGTGTTACAGCATCAATGGAAATCTATTTAAAAAGTGATTTGGATAACATATCAACAGAACAAATAGATGAAGACGAATGGAATGAAAATGCACCTTACCCATTACAAGCATCTTCAAGCTCAGCAAAAGGTGAAAGTGTAAGTATCGTTTTCGATGCAATCCCTGATGAAGAGTATGTACTAAGTGTATCCAATGACAACAGTGGCGCATTGTCAATCGATATGCTCTTTAATGGCGGTATTGATAACGAGGAAAAAGCGAACATGAATGAATCAATTATTCCTTACACGTTAAAAGGAGAAATTGTTCATCTTCCTGAAGATGAAGACGGACTTCCATTGGATGAGCCAATGCTTGAAGACGATGTACAAAATAGTGATGGCGCACCAGCTCCAAATAAAGCAAAAAAACGTGAACGAGGAAAAAATTTTTTAAATCTTCTTTCAGGTCCCGATTTTGAGGAAAATGGTTTAGATGCGGATCTCATTATGACGAATGCGATTCCTTTTAATATCGGTGAAGATCAAAAAGCATACTTCCAAACTGAATATGATGAAGATTATTTCGTATTTACTGCTCCAGAAGATGCGATTTATGGTTTCCAAATTAAAAAAGGAAATAATCAAGAGCCAACTGGCACTATATTTGAATTTGATGAGGAAACAAATGAATTGCTTCCACTTTCTTCATTAGCGAATGATTCGGGGCTGATTGGTCTACTTTACGGAGTAACAATTGATGAAGACGATCCAAAAACAATTGCTCTGAAAAAAGATAAAACTTATGTTATCAAAATTGTTAATTTTGGTGGCCGTTCCATCGAACCATATTCACTTACATCAAGAAAAATGGCAGCTATACCTGAAGACAAAAACAATGAAATTAATACAGACATCACTGCTCAAACGATTGAACCAGGTATCGATTATCAAAATCATCTCCTCTATAATGATGATAAAGATTACTACTACTATAAACATCGGGGCGAGGATACAGTGTTGAGTCTTCTGTTATCTTCCGTTCCATATACAAATGAACAACTCAATCAAATACCAAAGGAACTACAATTTGACTTGAAATTTTCTGGTTCAATTATTGAGGATACAAACGGCAATATGCAAATCGACTACGATGAACTAGCGAAAGAAATACCGTTTGGACAAGGTGAAAACTTATTTGAAATATTTCTTGGTCTCTCAGGTACTTCAGAGGTCAACACATCTTTCCTAACGAAAAGAAATCGCGGTTACTTTATTACTCTTAACGCCACGGACTTTGGGCTCTTATCGCTCCAACCATACACATTATCTGTATTTAATCATAAAAATGTTGATGAAGATGCAGATTCCACATTAGTGCATGGTGTGCCAACAAAACCAACTATGCTAACGAAAAACGGCGATAAATATACGGCTAATCAATATTTAAATGCTAGTGTGCCATTTGGCGATAAAGACTATTTCGAATTCTACAATGACCGCAAACGCGATGTGTTATTCTCCTTACAAACTGAAAAAGGTTTAGATGGTGTAATTCGTATTATTGATGCCAATGGAAAAACGGTTGAAACATTAGATCTTTACGGTTCCAAAGATACTGAAGTAGGTTCCGTTGAACTAGATAAAGGAACATATTATATAGAGGTTAGTGAAGTAAACGGCAAAGCTAGTACACAACCATATACGCTCGAAGTACAGTAACTAGCTGCTAAAGTAAAAAAAGGACGAAAGGCATCGAGTTGAACTTCTCGATGTCTTTTGTCTTTATGCCCAATACCTTTATTCAAAAAATAGCTTTCATCTCAATCAAATAATGTTTTCTTTTCTGGTGTCCGTAAAAATTCAAAGAGAAGATCTATTTGTGCCATAGTATTTCTATTAGTAGAAAGCGGCGGTAAATTGTGTTGCGAAAAAAAGTGAACGTTATTCGTTTCAATACCTATCGTAGCTTCCCCTCCAATAATCTCACACAAAATAAATATCTTATAGTAATGATATGGTTCAGGAGGGTGCTGGTGTTTATTTTTGTCCAATAACGCAAGAAGTCTTACTGGCATTACATCATAACCAGACTCTTCTTTAATTTCCTTTACTACATTCTCTGAAGGAGATAATCCAATATCACAAAACCCTCCTGGTAATGCCCATTTATTATCAATATTCTCTTTTACCATTAATATTTGATTATTTTTAAAAACGACACCACGAACATCCACTTTCGGCGTTTGATAACCTGTTTCATTCGTAAATAAGTCCTTAATTTTCGTCATGTCAAGTTCAGTGTATTGTGCCATAATCTCTGCACTAATGTTACGTAATTCCTCATAACGCTCGATATCATACATATCCTTAGAAAAAGTTAAGCCCGCTTGAGATAATGCTTGTATTTTTTTTGCCCATTCCAACCATTGGTAACTCATAAAATCCCTACTTTTAAGGACTGCTTGAATTCTGTGACACTTTTTATGATTGAATTTGGTTGTTCGTTGAACTCTTCTGTTTGGTATTCGGGTAACCATTGTACGCCAATCGTATAGACATTCGCTTGCAAACCTGCCACGATATCAGCATCACTATCTCCAATATAAACCGCCTCAAAATTTTCAACCTCTAAAAGAGATAATGCTTTTACTAAACCCTCTGGATTAGGTTTAGGTTTTAATACATCATCACCAGTTATGATGACATCAAACAGCCCTTCCATATCTAATGCTTTTAGAGAGATATCCAAGCTTCTTTTTGCCTTTCCCGTGAAAATTCCTATTTTTATATTTGCCTCTTTCAAAGAGGTCAATAATTCACGAATTTCAGGATTAACTTCTACCAAACTTTTATGTAATTCGGCATATTGAGCATAGTAATATTCGATAGCTTCTTCCTTATTAGGATTTGAGAGATTATTTATAATAATACCTGTTTCAGAAGGACCAAACATTTCCTTAATCTCATTTGCAGTAAGATCCTTATTATCATAGTCTTTAAATACTTTTTGAAAAGCATAATAACAAATTGGTAAAGTATTCGCCAATGTTCCATCAAAATCAAATACGATAGCTTTCATATATTGCTCCTTTTAGTTTATATAAATTAGTGATTCCAACGGACATTGTATAAATTGTTGGAATCCCTCTAGATTTTATTATGATTGTCTGCCCTCCTTTAAAGTTATTAATATATATATTTTACAAATGTTTCTAAAACCCTTTTAATTATTTGTGACTTACGTCTTGAAACCTATTACTCTATCGTAAATACAATACAAAAAAGCATCTTCATCCAAAATGGATGAGATGCTTATTCTTAATTAAAATACTTAACATAATTACAATATTGATCTTGTTTCATATTAAGATTTTCATATAACTTTCGTGCATGAACATTATCTGTAGCCGTTTGAAGCGTAACATACCGTGCATCTTGTTGCTCACAATATTGAAACACCTTCTCCATCAATGCTTTGCCCACCCCTTGGCCTCTAGCATCGTCCGTTACATATATATCATTTAATATATATGCACGCTGTAATGCAATAGATGAAAAAGTTGGATATAATTGTGCGAAGCCAATCGTTTTCCCATTTACTACAGCAATAAAAATAATGGATTCTTTTAAAGCCATTCGTAATTGGATAAATGCTTTAGCACTACTTCTATCTGATTCAAGTCCATAAAACTGGCGGTATTCATCAAATAGCACTGTTACTTCTTCTAATTCATCCATAGTCGCGTGAAGTATTTCCATTTCCTTCTCTCCCCTTATGTCTACCCATGATTGTTAAAAATATGTAGCTAGTGATAATTATAAAGGAAATGCTGTTATAAAGATATTATGAATAGTACTTCAAAAATGAAATTAAAAGGCGCCGCTCTGAAGTCACTTCAGACTTCAAAAACAGCACCCTTTGCCATATTTAGTGGAAATAATGATCTACACGTTGTATTACTTCATCAGCAGAAAGCCCAGCTGCATCGATAACAGGTCCTGCCATTATAGGATCGCTAATTCCCATAACATCTCTGTCTTGCCCTGTTATTACGCAAGCATCGCATTTTTTTGCATCCTCTTCATTACGAAGCTGAATCACTTCATAACCTTTTGCTTTTAAAGCATTTTCAACATTTGATAATGATTGTTCGACACCGATAATTTTAGACATTTTTCTTCCACCTCCTATATGTTAATGTGCCATATAGGTTTGCTAATTATTCACTTATTTTATTTTTTGTTATGAACAAAAATGTTAATTGTTTTAACAATCATTTTCTAGTAAAAAACAAAATTAATTTTCCTTAATTATACAAAATAACCATTATACGTGTTATACTACTTTTTCATAGCATTAAATAACTGGAAGAATAGGAGGAATAACATGATTTATAGTAAAACTGAAAAAACACTAGAAACAGATCGTCTACTGCTACGTCTTTTTAAAGAAACGGATGCGCAAGAAGTCAGTAATTATTGTAACAATTACAATATATACAAAAGCACGTTGAATTTACCTTATCCATATTCATTAGATTGTGCTCTTACATGGATTGCAAATCATGAAAAGCACTATGACTTAGATAAAATGTATGAATTTGCGATTACAGACAAACAAAGTGGTCAGTTATATGGGGCAATCGGTATTTCGAATCATCAACAATACAAAAATGGCGAAATCGCCTATTGGATTGGTGAGGAGCATTGGGGCAATGGCTATGCAACGGAAGCAGCCAAGGCACTAATCGACTTTGTGTTTACAGAGAAAAACTACCATCGTGTTTACGCTCGCTATTTTAAATCAAATCCCGCTTCTGGAAAGATTATGGAGAAATGTGGTATGCAATATGAAGGTACGCTTAAAGACCACATTTATAAAAATGACTCATTTGAAGATATTGTTTTTTACGGAATTATTAATCCGATGAAATAAAAGGCGCAGATGGGGGTTTACGTTGAACGTAATGCCCCTTTTGGTCTTAGGTCCACCCCTATTCGTGATCGTCTAAAAAATCTTTACTAAAGCTTGTTTGTGATTGATAAGAAGATCGTTTACCTATATCAACACCTCGTTTAATGATGCCTTTCCCAAAGCGCCCTTCAATCTCATCCACTACCTTTAATATAGGCTCGTCTTTTACATGCTCTTCAAAATTGAAAATAGACAACTGTTGACTATAATCTTTTCGATCAACTACATTCGAAACAGTAACACCGAGTAACCGAACAGGCGACTCGTCCCAATGTTTATCAAAGAGCGCACAGGCAATCTCAAAAATATCTTCAAAGCGATAAATTACATTCTTCATCGACTTTGAGCGTGTATGATTGTGCCAATCAGCACCACGTATTTGTATACTAACTGTGGAACCTGCTAGACGTTTCGCATCGAGTCGTTCTGCTACTTTTTGGCACAGCCCATCGATTGTTTTATGCAGTAGTCGAATATCGGTTACATCTTGCGGTAATGTCGTAGAATTGCCGACACTTTTTGTATCATAAATGGCATTTGGGTCAACTTCTCTTGTATCGATTCCATTTGCTCTTGCACGCAGTCTAACCCCATTCTTACCTAAAATATGCTTGATTTTATGTTCCTCAACCATAGCCAAATTGCCGATTGTAAAAATACCTTGGTCATTTAACTTTTTGGCTGTACTTTCACCAATACCATGCATTTTGACTACTTCAAGTGGCCAAAGCACTTGTTCAATATCCCGTAGCCTTAACACTGTGATACCCATCGGTTTTTTCATATCTGATGCTGTTTTGGCTAAAAACTTATTAGGGGCAACACCAATAGAGCAAGGTAAATCCAACTCTGTTAATAATCGAGTTTGTATTTCCTGGGCAATTTGAAGTGCATGGCGTTCCTTACTTAATAGTGTAACATCCATATAGCCTTCATCAATTGATACTGGCTCCACCAGTTCTGTATAGCTTCTTAAAATAGCAAACATCGCTTTAGAAGCCTCACGATATTTTTGAAAATCTGGTGGTAGCAACAACAGATCTGGACATTTTCGTTTCGCTTCATGTACCGTCATTGTCGTATAAACGCCAAGCGCCCTCGCCTCATATGAACATGTCACTAATATTCCCCGACGCTCCTTTGGGTTGCCTGCAATTGCAATCGGTTTCCCTTTTAAACTAGGGTCATGCGCCTGCTCAACAGATGCATAAAAACTATTCATATCAACATGAAAAATAATCCGTCCTTTATGTTCCATCATTTCACCACACATACCATTATTATGTACTTTCTATTTTAATCTATAAATGTATAGTCACCATCACTTTCGAGCAATTCCTTTAACACCGTTAAGGCTTGCTCTAGCTGCATGCTATTTTCCGGCGCAGTAATCGCCAATCGGACTGCATTTACAGGTTTTGTATTGCCTACCGCAAAACGCTCTGCAGCATACACTTGTACGCCCGCTTTCGATGCAAGTAATTCAAACTGCACACCAGTAAATTTTTCAGGCAATATAAGCCACCTAAAAATGCATTCATCATTGCCTAAAATGTTGTATTCACCTAAATATTGATTAACTAGTGCATTTTGCTGTTTAGCATATAATCGGTGTTTCTCTAAGATTGTTTGTGCAACACCATCTTGAATCAATCTAGCAGTAAGTTCTACCATGACTGGTGATACAGATATATTAATATTATATAATGTTTCAATAATTTTCTTTCTTAAAGCACTAGGCGTCACAACAAAAGAGAGCCTTAATCCAGGTGAAATCGTTTTGGACACACTTGCAATATAAACTACCTTTTCTGGTGCATAAAATGCGATAGGTGCAAGTGGCTGTTCCTGTATAAAACTATAAATCGCATCCTCAATAACGATTAAATCTTTTTGCCTTGCCACTTCTGCAATCATTTTCCTCGTGTCGATTGACATTGTATGGGTAGTTGGATTATGAAAATCAGGAATAACATAAAGTCCTTTTATATGTTCATTTTTGCAAGCATATAAGAGTCCTTCTTTAGTCATCTCTCCATCTTTTTGCTGAATAGCCACTAGCTGTATACCAAGCATATTGGCCGCCGTTTTTATCCCAGCATATGTAATCGGATCTGTTCCAATACGATCTCCTGGATGAAACAATGCTGCTAGTGTACCAACAATTGCATTTTGTCCCCCTGCCCCAAACAATATCGGCTGATCTGTTTGAAAGCCGACTTTTTCCAAAAGCTTTGCTGCAGCTTCTGTTTGCCAAGCATTCGCCTCGGGTCGCCCATATTGAAATAACTTACTAAAATTAGAATCATTCAGCATTTTTTTCATATAGCGCGTTATTTCCTCATTGGCGTAAGTTGCAGGCAATACTGAGCCCAACTCAATCATATGAGCAGAATGACTTGTAGGTAATAAAATTTTATTCGTGGCGGCATCAGAAGAAACAAATGTACCGCTCCCTATTGAAGCATAAATTAGACCCTTCTGTCCGCAAAGCTTAAACGCACGAGTAATGGTGCTTAAATTTACATCTAAAAAATCAGCAAGCTCTCGTTGTGGTGGCAACTTTGTACCTGGCAATAAAATGCCTTCTTTAATATCCTGTTCAAGCTGCTCAGCAATTGCAATATATATCGGCCCTGTAATATTGCGGATATTCGGCTTCCAGCTCATTGGGTATTCCTCAAATGAATTGAATGGCATTTTTCAAGCCCCTTTCTTTCGGATTTGCATACAATATTTTAATTGTCTTGCATACAATCATAATATTGTATGCAAATGATTACAATGATATAATTTTTAAAAAATCAGAAAAAAGGACCGATAAAATTATGCAATATTCTGAAAGAATCTTAAACACACCATCTTCATTCATCCGTAATATTTTGAAAGTAACGGATGCCGACGATGTCATTTCCTTTGCTGGAGGGCTTCCAAACCCAATCTCCTTCCCAATCGATGCATTAAAAGCTTCTGTAGATCATGCCATTAGTGAAAATGGCAGTCGATTATTCCAATATTCATCTACACAAGGATATGCGCCTCTACGTGAATATATCGCTGCAAAATATCGCCGTGTTCACGGGCTAGATATCCATGAGGATGATATATTAATAACAACTGGTTCACAGCAAGCACTTGAACTCATTGGGAAAGTACTTATTAATAAAGGTGATGGCATTGTGATTGAGGAGCCAGGCTATTTAGGTGCTATTCAAGCCTTCACATTAAGTGAGCCTACTTTTTATGGTGTAACACTTGAAAACGATGGTCTTAACTTAGAAGAGTTAGAGAAAGCTATACAGCAGCCTAACGTTAAATTCATCTATACTGTTCCAAATTTCCAAAATCCAACGGGACTAACGTATTCAAAGGAAAAACGTCAACAAATTTATGACATCATTTCTAAATATGACGTAGCACTAATTGAAGATGATCCGTACGGAGAATTACGCTTCCAAGGTGAGCCATTACCTTATATCGGTGCCGGAAAACTCGAAAATAGTATTTTACTAGGTTCTTTCTCTAAAACAGTTACACCAGGTATGCGCCTTGGCTTTGTCATTACAAAAAACAAAGAGTTAATGAAACATATTGAAACAGCAAAGCAAGCGACTGATTTACACACAAATATTTTCTCTCAATATGTCATTTATGATTATTTAGCGAATAATGACTATACGGAACACGTGAAAAAAATTGTTTCTTTATATAAAAATCAATCTGATGCAATGCTAGACGCGATGCAAGAATTCTTCCCTGCACATGTTGAATACACAAAACCAGATGGTGGGATGTTCATCTGGGCTACTATGAATAACGGAGCTTCCGCATTAGACGTTTTCAATAAAGCAATGGAACAAAAAGTCGCTTTCGTTCCTGGTGACCCATTTTATACATCTAAAACAGGCGTAAACACAATGCGCCTAAACTATACAAATGCAACACCTGAAATTATCCGTGAAGGGATTAAACGTTTAGGCAGCATTTTATAAAAACAAAAAGAACCGTATAAGCGCTTATACGGTTCTTTATTTTTCATTAGGGTAATAGATTGTCATACTTAACTTAGTTAATGTATCACCGGTATTACTATAGAAGTGAGGACGGTCAGCTTTAAATCGGATAGAATCGCCATTTTTTAATCTATACTCGTTGTCGTTAACCCGAATCATTAATTCGCCTTCAAAAACGGTAATAAACTCTTCTGTTCCTTCTTTATGAGCCTCAGCGCTTAATTTCCCATCTTTATCAATTTCAATCATATAAATTTCAAATCGACTATCTTCTTGAAATGGAAAATTCGGATATACTCTATATTTTCCATTATCCTCTGACAATACTTGAATATCCTTTTTTAAAACGACTTCAGTATCCGTCTGCGGTTGATGGATTAGGGAAGTAAAAGATACTTTTAGCCCATTTGCAATTTTCCATATTGTTGTAAGCGTCGGACTGGACTCTCCTCTTTCAATTTGTCCAATCATTGTTTTACTAACACCGCATAGCTGAGAAACTTTTTCTAAGCTTAATTTTTCTTTTTCTCGAATTGCTTTTAAATTTCTTGCAAAAATAAGATGAATTTCCTCCATTACAATCACCTCTTATCGTATGTACAATATAACGTACATTTTGTATAATAAAAAGAACGACGTTATACTGTTTATTTCAGACATTATAACATACAAAATACAAGGAGGACTAAAATGCCTTACATATCTTTTTTAGTATTCGTTGTCATTACTAGCTTTACACCAGGTCCGAACAACATTATGGCAATGGCATTTGCCAATCAATATGGATTGGGAAAAACGATTCAGTTTTGTCTAGGTGTTGGAATTGGTTTTTGCACAATAACTGCATTAAGCTGTTTTTTTAATATTGCCCTCATCAGCGTCATGCCCATAATAACCGTCCCATTAACCATTTTAGGGGTGGGCTATATGTTATATTTAGCTTTTAAAATATTAACCTCTAAAGAAAATGACGAAAATAGTCACCATACTAAAGACAATAGTCGAAGCTTTTTGCTACTCGGTGTCTTCTTGCAATTTGTAAATCCGAAAGGTATTTTATTTGGCATCACAGTCGTTGCAACCTATATTCTTCCATATTATTCATCGTTTACGAGCTACATTTTTTTCGCCCTATTTTTAGGATTTGTTGGCATTACAAGTACATTTAGTTGGGCACTATTCGGTTCAGTTTTTCGCAAAGTGCTCATTAAATATCGTCAGCCATTTAATATTTTAATGGCTCTTTTATTACTTTATAGTGCCTTTTCAATACTCATACACTAATAAAAATAAAGAAACCTCATCGTACGTTATTACGTACAACGAGGTTTCTTTAAACTACTTAAAGTATTATTTTGTATATGTTAAAACGGCATTCTTCTTAAATTTCGCTAACGCTGCTGTTGCCTCGTTTTTGTTTGTATATTCGAAAATACGAATATTTTTATTCTCAAATACTGTTACAACCCACATTCTAACCGCTCCTTTCAATTTTATTTTTGTAATATAACAATCACCAAAAATGTGATAAAAAGAACTAACTGTATTATAACAACTTCTTGCTAATTCCTATTGTACTCTCTTTTTTTAAAAAATAAAGCTTTATGTGAAGCCCTTCACAAACTGTTCAATTTCAAAACGCTTTCATTGAACAATTTGTGAAAATCTTCATATTTTAGGTATAAATTATGAACCGTTTACTTGCCTACGATAGCTTTAGCCTGAGCATAACTGGCTACTAGAAAAACCGTCTGTACGCCTTTTCCACGATGTACAGACAGTCTTCCAATTTCAATCATCATTTAGTAGTAGTAGATTTTATTTTATAAGGATGATGAATTAACAAAACACTTCTTCTTGCTTTTGTGTAAGTTCTATTTCAAAGCCTAAATCTTCGAGCATGCGATAATCACTATTCACTTCCTGCCCTGCAGTCGTTAAATAATCCCCGACAAAGATACTATTTGCTGCATACATTCCGAATGGCTGAAGAAAACCTAAATTTACTTCGCGCCCTCCAGAAATGCGAATTTCCTTCGTTGGATTTATATAACGGAATAACGCTAAAACTTTTAAACAATAGCGAGGATTTAACTCCTGTGTTCCTTCTAGCTTCGTCCCATCAATCGCATGTAGGAAGTTTACCGGAATCGAATCTGCATCCAATTGGTGCAGGGCACGAGCAATCTCCACGACATCCTCTTTTGTTTCCTTCATCCCAATAATGGCCCCTGAACATGGAGAAATACCATGTTTTTTCACAACCTCAACCGTATTTACACGATCTTCATACGTGTGTGTAGTCGTAATATAAGAATGATGGCGTGCAGATGTATTTAAATTATGATTGTAGCGATCCACACCTGCTTCTTTTAGTTGTTGTGCCTGCTCTTCTTTCAGTAATCCAAGACATGCACAAACTTTTAAGCCGTATTGCGCTTTAATTTCTTCAACTGCTTCACTCACTACATTGACATCTTTACGAGTCGGTCCACGTCCGCTTGCTACAATGCAGTAGGTTCCTATTTTATTTTCAAACGCGCGTTTTGCCCCTGCTAATATTTCCTCTTTCGTAATGAATGGATATTTGTCAATAGGGGCTGTCGACTTAGATGACTGCGAGCAATACCCACAATCTTCTGGACAATAGCCACTCTTTGCATTCATGATCATATTTAACTTTACTTTTTTACCGTAATAATGCTTACGAATGGCAAAGGCACCGTCCATTAGCTTTAAAATGTCATCGTCATCACTATTTAAAATGGCAAGCGCCTCGTCATTACTAATAATTTTGCCCGCAATCACTTCATCTGCTAACTGTAACCAATTCATTGAACATTCTCCTTTTCAACTCGCACAAGTTTTAAAGCTCTAGCGGAACGAAATACTTTATATAATCGTTCTGCTAAAAAGGCAGAGGCAATCGCTAGGCAAAAGTCTGCAACAATACTATTAAGAAAACCTACTAAGAAAACATGAGACCAGCTTGATTTCATGTTTAACCATACATTCAATGCCATATATAAATAAGGCACAGCTACTGCATAAATAATGATAAGCCCTACAATATTTGCACCGATGAAGTGTTTTTTCGATGGCACCTCTACTCGATTAATTAGAAAACCAATCACTAATGCTGCAAGTGCGAAGCCTATTAAGTAACCAAAAGTCGGTTGCAATACATATGTAATGCCTCCTCCTTGGGTAAAAACTGGCATGCCTGCTAACCCAATTCCTATGTAAACGAGCTGACTTAGAAATCCATTGCGACCACCAAGTAAGCAACCTGCCAAAAAAACAAAAACAATTTGTAATGTAAACGGCACTACAGGAAGTGGTATTTTAATAAATGCCCCAACAGCTGTTAAAGCAGCAAACATCGCTATCATTACAAGTGAGAGCGTTGATTGTCGTTGAAACATGCATGATTCCCCCGTTCTTCAAAAAATTGAACAATTGTTTCTTTTGTTGTTTGAATCATAAATCGCATTTCTTCGTCCGTTATAATATAAGGTGGCATAAAGTACAAAACATTCCCTAGTGGACGAATAAGTAATCCTTTTTTTAATGCTCTTTTATATATTTGATAGCCGATACGCTCCTCACTCGGTAATGGCTCTTTCATTTCGCGATTCGCCACTAGCTCTATTGCCCCGACAAAGCCTACTTGCCGATATTCGCCAACAAAAGGCAAATCACTAAAAGCCTCTACTGCTAGCTTACGCATGCGTTCACTTTTGTCTTGCACAATGTCTATGTAATGCTCTTCTTCAAACATCGACAATACTTCTAGTGCAACGCGGCAAGCAAGAGTATTCCCCGTATAACTATGCGAATGTAAAAATGCTTTCATCGTCGCATAATCATCATAAAATGCTTGATATACTTCATTTGTTGTTAACACGACCGAAAGCGGTAAATAACCACCTGTTAAGCCCTTTGACAAGCACATAAAATCTGGCGAAATTTCAGCTTGTTCGCAAGCAAAGAGAGTACCTGTTCGACCGAAGCCAACCGCAATTTCATCTGCTATTAGATGGACATCGTATGTTGTACATAACTCCCGTAAACGCTGTAAATAAATAACTGGATACATTTTCATGCCTGCCGCTGCTTGAATAAGTGGCTCAATTATGACCGCTGTAATTTCCTTATGATGCGTAATTAGCTCTTCTTCAACGAATTGAATACATTGGGCATCACAACTTTGCGAATTTTTATTGAAAGGGCAACGAAAACAATCTGGCCCCTGTGCTCGCACTGTATCCAATAATAGTGGTTGATACATCTCATTATAAAGATCGACACCACCGACTGATAAAGCGCCAAGTGTTTCGCCGTGATAAGCATCTGTTAATGCTAGAAATCGTTTTTTCGTCGTTTTTCCTATTTGCATATGATACTGAAAACTCATTTTTAATGCGATTTCTATAGCGGATGAGCCATTATCTGCAAAAAATACTTTTTGCAAACTATGTGGTGTTAAAGCTACTAATTTTTGCGCGAGCTTAATCGCTGGAACATGTGAGAAATTTGCAAAGATTACATGCTCCAAAGTAAATGCTTGCTCACTTAAAGCTTGACTAATACGTGGATTGGCGTGTCCAAATAAATTTACCCACCAGGAGGAAACAGCATCTAAATAGCGATGATTCTTTTCGTCGTACAACCATACACCTTGCCCTTTTTTAATAACAATTGGTGGGAAGTCCTCATAATCCTTCATTTGTGAGCATGGATGCCATACATGTTGCAAATCGGTTTCTTGTAACTCAGTTAATACTTGTTTCATGTTTTGACAGCCTTTCAAACAATGATGTATCCGTAATAGCTAAGTCCATAATGTGCGATATATGTTTCAGCTTCGGTAAAGTCGCAAATGGTAATGGGTGATGCCTTAAAATCGTTTTAATATTGTCTTGCTCCATACCACTACCCGTGTCACCGTTAAATACAATGCCAAGAACTTCAATTTTACGTTTACTTAATGCTTCTAACGTCAAAAGTGTGTGATTTATTGTACCAAGTGTTGTGCGAGTAACAACGACTACTGGTAATTTACTTTGAACAATAACATCCAAAAGTGTCGTTTCGCCATATGAATCTAACGGTACAAAAAGCCCTCCTGCCCCTTCACAAATAACAACATCCCATTTTTGCTGTAATTGCTGCATTTGACTTAATAATCGCTGTGTATTTATTTGTTGCCCCTCCAGCTGAGCCGCAAAATGTGGTGATGCCGCTTCTTTGAACGAATAGCCATTTAAATTTTCTCGGTCGAGCAATTGTAAAGAATATTTTTCATACATAGCCGTATCGTAGTAATAGGATTGCTCACCGTCATGTACTTCACCAGTTTGTACCGGCTTATAAGGCGTCACGTGTAAGCCCTGTTTTTGCAAATTTCGCATAAATAATGTGGTAACAAATGTTTTACCAACATCCGTATCTGTGCCAACAACCCAAAAATGTTGCATCTTAACCTCCCCCTCTTTTGTGTTAACCAACTACAAACATTAAGTTAACACATCTATTTTCATTTTGTAAATGCTCTTTTTTGTTTTTTTATGAAAATTCATGCTTTGCTTATATCAGTTAAGGAGCGTTCTAATAGCGATTTGATTGAGTTTATTAGCGATTCGTCAATTACTCAAAAATTTAAAAGGATTTTAATACTATTCTGTAGTATTAAACAACACAGGGGGTGGCAAAATGTTTGGATTATTTAAAGAATCTGAAAAAATCATGGAACCATATGAACAAGTGAGCAGTATTTTAAATTCATTGCTTACTTATGAAACAAGGGATTTACCGCTGCGTTATGAATTTTGGTACCGCTTGGCCATACGTCAGGAAGAATATCGAACATTACAAGCTGAGCATCGTGCAAAAATCTCGATGCATACGGCAGTAGGTCGTTTTCATCAAGTCCAATATGAGTCGACAAAACAAAAGTGTGCTAAGCTCGAACGACTAGCGGATATTTATAAGATTTTTTGTATCGAAGAAGAACGACTAGCATTAAATCATCGCCTACATTTTCACAAGGAAACAATTGCTGAAATTTATGGGCACGTACAAAATAAAGAGCTATATACATATAATGATTTAGTACAGCAACAATTTTGGGAGGCTGTTAGCGAGGACATACTAAAAGCAATTGCCCATCTAAATTAACACTAGATGGGCAATTTACTCATGTATTACATTGAAACATATGGTAAATTTAATTAAATACAACTGTATTAAATAAGGAGAATATTTTATGATTGCTTGGATTATTACTGCAGAAATAGCCTTTTGGATTGTCATCTTAATAGGGCTGGTTTGTAGATACCGTTTTAAAAAGCCTAAACTTAGCATTATCTTTTTTGCTCTTACACCTGTTATTGACCTACTATTAGTATTGCTAACTGCCATGGACTTGCGAGCGGGTACACCAGCCTCCATTTCTCACGGTATCGCCGCTGTTTATATAGGTGTCTCCATAGCATATGGTAAAACGATGATTACTTGGGCAGATGAAAAGTTTCAACAGTGGTTTTTAAAACTACCCATTGAAAAGAAACGATTAACAGGACTAGCAAAAGGTATTCATGAAATAAAAATGCTTGGTCTACATGTTATTGCCTACGTAATTAGTGCTAGTTTATTATATGCAATGATCGTATTTATCGGTGAACTTACTGATACATCTTCCCTTTTACAAGTAATGAAAGTTTGGGGCATTATTTTAATAATTGATGCAATTATTAGCTTTTCGTATATAATTTTCCCTAATAAAAAGTAATATTTTCATGTTCCTTCGTATGTATACGGATGGCAATTGATATGACAATACATAAAGGTGGCTATCTAGATAAACGAGCAATTTTTACAGACATACAATTTCCTATAAGCGTATTCAAATAAAAAGGCCTCGCATAAATGTGTGCGAGGCGCTTGCTTGTCAACATCATCCTTCATTATTTTCCATTCCCTGCTGTAGTAGTTCTCTCAATTCATGTACTTGATCGGCTTTAATCGCCACGTTATTATAACTTTTTTTAAATCCTAACATAAACGTTACTTCCACAGGTTCTTTCATCTTCAGCATGATTTGTGGATATGCTTCTCCAAAATCACGTGCGATAAAATCAATAGTATCCTTCGATAATTTTTCTTTTAACCGTTCTAGGTCATCTTCTATTTTTTCGATATTAGCAAAGCGAATAGTTGCTCGTTTCATTAAACCTAAAGATAAATAAAGTGAATCATTTGTTGTATAGATAGGATTTAGGCGAACTGCCTGCATATCCGCAATGAAAAATAGGACCGAGTATACATTAAGAATTAACAATAGGATAGATAATATTATTGATTTGTCATGAAGCCACCAATGTATACCGATTGTTTCGATGACGATTGCATGAATCATCATCATTTGAAAGGCGATATAGCTGGAGTTTTTATGCAAAGTTAATCCGGCGCGTTCTCTCCTCTTCCAACTTGCAAAACCGTAATAAAGAACGAGTAAATCTGTACAGAGCAATTGAATAATAGGGTACTTAGGTGCATGTTTTTCAACAGCTTGCGGAAAAGAGAAAATATCTGGTAGTGCGCTTACCCGTACATCCCTTAAAATTTTAGGCATATAGTAGACAAGCGTTGTAACAAATACAAGCTCAATAACGAGTAGTGCCCCTTCAATCGCAAATCCAGCCCATGTTACTGCAACAAACGGCTGCAAATGATCTATTGGAATAATAAACCGTGCAGCAATACAGCCTGAAGCGGCTAAAACAATCGCTTGCTTGACAGAAAACTTTCGTTTATAAAGCATAAATAACACTGGTATAACAATTGTAAAATCGAGTAATGAACCGACTACAACGCCTGCTGTTTCGGCTGGTAAAATGGACAGACCAAGTCCGGTATTATAAAGCGAGTAGTTACTAATTAATACAATTAATAAAAACACAAGCCAAATATTTTGTTTCTTTTTTAAGGCTATCATGTCGTATCTCTCCTTTTAGATTACCATCGCTTCTAATTCTACTTTTAACTATATAAATAACTTTAAAATATTTGGTATAATTTGCAAACCCTTTCACAAAACAAACTGCAAATAATTTTCAAACTTGTCATGGATTGTTCACTGATTTGTCCAGTCATTCTATACTACGTTGTTGTGCTAGAAAATTTTTACGATACACATGCGGTGAATAGCCCGTATACTCCTTAAACCGTTCAATATAGTAGCTAACTGTACTAAAGCCAGTTAGCGACGCAATAAAAGTGATGGTATGCTCACTATCTCGCAACAGTTCTATACTTTTTCGTAAACGATAATGTAAAAGATACGTAAAAGGTGTGATGCCAACAATTTTTTTAAAGAAACGACTACATTCTGCCCTGCTTATAAAAACATGTGCAGCTAACATTTCAAGCGTTATTTTTTCTTGATAATGGCTATGGATAAAATCGAGCATTTCTTTTGCACGCTCATGTTGAACAATTATAGATGACTGCATCGTTTCTACTGTTAGCTTTGATTGCATTAATATCGATTCCCATATCAATAATAATGTTCTCCACACCTGAATTTCAAAATAGGCATTTCGGTCTTTTAATAGCTGAGCCGTTCTTTCAACAGCTTGCGCAAGCTCTCCAGAAAGCTTTACAAATGGCAGTCTATTATTTTCTACATATGGACTCACATATTTAGCTGTCAATATACTCCCTTCATGTCCTCCCAATAATTTAGGATCTACATTAATACAAAAGAGCTTCGACTGTTCAACGTTATAAGGCTGTGCTTCATGCAAACATGCTGCGTTGACAAACAAGCCATCTCCCTCCTCAAGTACTAATACATCAGCACCTACACGATATTTGACACGCCCACTTACCACATAGACAAATTGAATTTCCTTATGCCAATGTAATGGTAAAAAATCACGGCGATCTACCCGCAAATGCGTTTCATATAATGCGACTGGAAATGCATTCGAGCCATGTAACGTTAATTCCTGTAAATCCTTCGCTACTTTAATGTGCGTTAGTGCCATTGTTATCACCTCAATATATTGATATTTTCAACCATATAATTCGATATTTTGTCTTGTAATAAGTATTTATAATAACTTTATATTGATAGTTTAGGAGTTGCTATAGTGATGAATCAACAAAATAAAAAAAAACATATCTTTGGTTTTATTCTTGTCATTCTCGGTGCAAGCTTTTGGGGAATTGGTGGAACAGTCGCGCAAAAACTTTTCCAACAAGAACAAATTGAGGTTGGTTGGCTCGTTTCGAGTAGACTTCTGCTTGCAGGTATCCTGTTAATTGCCATCTACAAAATTACACATCGCCAACACTCCATCTTTGTCATGTGGCGAACAAAGAAAGATGCTTTTAGACAAATTCTGTTTAGTTTACTCGGCATGCTTGCTGTACAATACACATACATGATGTCAATTGCTATCGGCAATTCTGCTGTAGCGACTTTACTGCAATATTTAGCCCCTCTTTTCATCATCGCTTTTTATATCATACAAAGACATAGCAAATTAACGAAGCAAGATGGCATTGCAGTAACACTTACACTTACAGGTACTACTTTATTGCTGACGAATGGCTCTTTTTCCACACTTTCCGTTCCAATGATGAGCGTAATTTGGGGTGTGTTATCGGGGCTTTCGGTCGCTTTTTATACATTGTATGCTGTGCCACTTTTACAGCAATTTCATTCTTTACTTGTGGTCGGTTGGGCAATGTTAATTGGGGGTTCAGTAATGAGCATTTTTTATCAGCCTTGGCATATCGATCTTTCCACGTGGACCATTGCAACGAGCGCTTACTTTTTCTTTATCATTATTTTTGGGACAATGCTTGCCTTCTGGTTCTATATTGCAAGTTTGCATTATTTATCACCAAAGGAAACAAGCTTACTTGGTAGCCTGGAACCATTAACGGCTGTTTTAACAAGTGTGCTTTGGCTACAAATTCCCTTTGGAGGCTTCCAAATGCTTGGTACTTTACTTATTCTATGCATGATTTTATATCTTACTGTATTTCAGAAAAAGCAACATGACTTGGGATAAAAAACCAATTTATTAGTAGATTACTTTAAAATTAGATAATTCCAAAAATTATTAGTCACAAACTACTAGATTGAAAATAACAACTATGAATTTATATATAAATTTTACATATTTCATATATCTTTTCTCCTTGTTTGTCCAGTATACTAAAAAATATCATGAAAATAAGGAGGTATGTATATGAATAGAAAAGTAATTTTCTTCGAAGTACATGGAGGCACTGATAAGGGACCCGATGGCTTCAGACAAGATACGATGCCGATGGTAAATGCACTTAAACAACGTGGGCAAGATGCGGAAGTAGTGTTCTTTGATATAACAAAAAAAGAAGATATTTTTGAGTACGTTAAAGAACATGGCATTGCCTATGTATCCCGTATTAACCCTGGTAATCTAGAACACGAAGAAGAATATTTTGAGATGCTTCGTGATTTATGTGCAACTGGTGTCATTGGCATGCCACATCCTGATGCAATGATTGGCTACGGTTCGAAAGATGTATTATCCAAATTAGTCTCTACAAATTTAGTACCTGATGATACATTTGCTTATTACACAATTGACGCATTTAAGGCACAATTCCCTACCTCCCTTGCGATCACTGAGCGAGTATTAAAGCAAAACAGAGGCTCAACTGGCGAAGGTATTTGGCTAGTAAAGTTAGTTGAACCGCTTGCTGCTGGTACTACAGAAGTACCACTTGATGCCAAAATCAAATGTACCGAGGCAAAAGATAATCATGTTGAGTATTGGAAGCTTGGCGAGTTCATGACATTTTGCGAGCAGTACATCACTGGCACAAACGGAATGCTAATTGATATGCGTTTCCTTCCACGTATTACTGAAGGTGAAATCCGCTTATTTATGTTGCGTGACAAACCCGTTCACGTGGTACATAAAAAACCAGCCGATAGTGAAGATGCCTTTAGTGCAACACTTTTCTCTGGTGCTCAATATCGCTACGACAAACCAGAGGATTGGGAAGAACTTGTACAAAACTTTTTAACACAACTACCACTTGTAACTAACTTATTAGGCAATTACGACCTACCACTTATTTGGACAGCTGATTTCATGCTTGATACAAATGAAACAGGTGAAGATTGTTACATTTTAGGGGAAATGAATTGTTCATGTGTCGGCTTTACTTCTGAACTAACTTTGGCCCATCAAGTAGCAGAGGAAATTTTAGCTTGCATTCATGAACATCGTGAAATTACTGCATAACCATTGCTTATAATAGCTTCAAAGACTATAGACGAATCGTTTATAGTCTTTTTTATTCTGAAGATAGTATTTTGTTGCAATATAAAAGGCATTGAGAGATCCCCTTCTCAATGCCTTTTGTCGATGCTTATCTTTTTATCTGTACATTTTAATTCCTTGAATAAACTCATAAATGAAATAACCTGCGAAACCAATTAATAAGACTCCTGATATCATTGTAAGTGTTTTAATCATCTTACGACTCATCGCCTTACGTGTAACCGAAACAATTGTCATTAAACCTATGTCGTGCAGTAAAATACCACTAAGTATTCCAGCAGCGATTACTAGGAAGCTTGCCGATTCACCTTGATTATACGATTTTGCTAGAACTACACCGAATACATTTACCCAAAAAACAAGGTTTCCTGGCGAAATAGCCACTAGCAACCCATTTAGATACGAGGCGAAAAATGACTTTGTCACCTTTTCACCTGCAAGCGTAATATCCTTGTCGGCATTTTTAATAGAATCTAGCCCAAGTAAAAACAAAAAACCGGCTCCAATAATCCACATTGGCAGTTGAATTATCGGCATGGCTAATATAGAAGCCAGTCCCATATAAAGGGCAAAAACTAATACTACATCAACCGTCATACCACCAAGCCCTACCGCCCAGCCATGTATAAAGCCATTTTTTAACCCCTGCTTTGTCATTTCGACAGTAATGGCTCCAACAGGCATTGCAATAGCCAGTCCAACTAATACATACGCAACATATAAACTCAAACAAACACTTCTTTCATGCTATAAAATAAGCTTCTTACGTCCGTTTATATAAATATTCTAGCATAAAAATACAGAAATAGCTTATTTTTTTATATTTATTCATTACTAAGTGCCAGTCACTCAAACAATTTATAAAAATTCACGTAAAAAAACTACTTAATATCCTGCGAGAACGCATACTTGTTCAGTGCCAGTCACCCAAACAATTTATAAATATACATAGCGTGCTTTGCATAAAAATTGAAGTGGTTTTTATCGTATAAAATTATTTCCTGCTTACAACATCTGTTTCTTCCATTGAGCAAGTAGATCCTCCGACTTAGCAATTTCAATCTTTAACTCAACTTGCTTAGCAGAGCAACGTTTTTGCGCTTTTTGCCAAGCTTCCTCCAATGCAGGTATGTAGCTTAAATTTTTTGTGGATGCCACTAGCTGGAAAAAGATATTCCCTTGAATATAGTACCAACGAGGATTCATACTATCTAGCTGAATCGCCTCTTCAATGAGACGAAGTGCCAAATATGGGCTCGCTTCCAGACGGTTAATAAATTGTGCAAATGCTCCCCAGTAAAGTGCTAGATTGGGCTGTAGTTTAATAGCCTCCGCATATTGCACCATTGCTTTATCAGGATCTTCTGCAAGGACAAAATATTCAGCCATTGTATAGTATGCATTCGCCTGCGCTTCAATTGACCCCGCTAATAGTTCATCAACTACTTTGCCAAATTGCTCATCATCCTGACTTCCGATATATGCGGCGAGGACATCACGCTCAGGATACGATCCATCAACACGTTCAACACTTTGCTTCATTTTTTCAGCCTTAGGTGTTGGCATATTGGCATATCCGTTTGCCTCTAAAAGTGCCACATGCTGTTGAATAGTTGGAAACGAAGCATCTGCTTCAAATGCTTCATCCACTAATAATGCTTTAGCCAAATTATAGCTTTCTTTTACTTGACCATTTACAAATAATTCATTTACTTGTTGTACTTGTTCATTAAATTGTTTTATCACTATATAATCCTCACCTTCACCAAAAGAAAAGTCTTATAGGTAGTTTACCATCTTTAGAGAGAAAAACAGTAATTATCATGAAAACCAATGCATGAATAACCCGTTTTTTTAATATACATATTGTCACCCTATTGTTACTTCTCAAAAACATTTAGTTTCCGACATGCTGATTATTGAAGCAAAATAATTAGCAATTTGGCTAGTTTAGGAGTAAATACGATAGTCTTAATTTTTATTTCTAGTTTTTCATCATAATAATAGTTATTAATTGGATATTTTTCTGAATTATGAGATAATTGAAGTAAAATTTCTTTATCTTTGGGGCTAGTAAATTTCATTTTAGGAGGGCTTGCTATGAATCGACGTTTTCATCTGTTATTACTAATAATGGGCAATTTACTTATACTAGGAGCCATTTTCATTTATGCTTTGCAAAGTCAAGTGCAAGTGGCCTTCAGCACCTATGGCCTCGTGATGGGATTATTAAGTACGTTACTAATTATTATTTTCTATTTATGGGGGGACGAAGAGCGTCAAGTTTAAGTGCCAGTCACTCACACAATTCTCAAACAATTTATAAATATCCAAGGAATAATCTACGAAGACCTAGCGAGAACGCACGTAATGTAAGACGTATCAAGCCATGCGTAGCGAGCGTTGTGGCTTAAAACGTGCGCACGCAAAGCGCTGTGAATTTCAGTGCCAGTCACTCACACAATTTAGGTATTTCCCCCCTGAGTGTGCCTAATAAATGTAGAAAAAAATTTTTTTTTGTAGAAATTTAAAAACAATGATTGAGTAGTATATCAATTTTCTGTATAATCAGCTTGTTTGACAATACTTTATATGAACTTGGGGGTAGACAATTGGGTAAAGCATTGATTATAGGAGCTGGCGGAGTAGCCAGTGTTGTGGTACACAAGTGTGTTCAGAATTCGGACGTATTTGAGGAAATTTGTATCGCAAGCAGAACTGTTTCAAAATGTGACGCTCTAAAAGAAAAACTAGACGGCGGAAAAACAAAGATTCATACTGCACAGGTAGACGCTGACAATACTGAAGAATTAATCGAGCTTATTAAAAGCTTCGGACCAGATGTTGTTATTAACGTAGCGTTACCTTATCAAGACTTAACGATTATGGATGCTTGCTTAGCGACAGGTGTGCACTATGTGGATACTGCAAACTACGAGCCACCTGAAACGGCAAAATTTGAATATAAATGGCAATGGGCTTATAAAGAAAAGTTTGAAAAAGCTGGCTTAACTGCGCTACTTGGTAGTGGATTTGATCCAGGCGTAACAGGCGTTTTCACTGCGCATGCTCAAAAACATGAATTCGACGAAATCCACTATATCGATATCGTAGATGCCAACGCTGGTGACCACGGTTATCATTTCGCAACAAACTTTAATCCAGAAATCAACATTCGTGAAATTACAGCGAATGGTCGTTACTGGAAAGAAGGCGAGTGGATTGAAACAGCACCACTTGAGAAAAAAGAAGTTTACAACTTACCGGAAATTGGACCAAAAGATATTTACTTGCTGTATCATGAAGAATTAGAATCAATTGCTAAAAACATTAAAGGTTTAAAGCAAATTCGATTCTGGATGACATTCTCTGAAAAATACTTAACACACTTAAAAGTACTAGAAAATGTAGGCATGACTTCAATTGAACCAATCGAATTCGAAGGTCAAATGATTCAGCCAATCCACTTCTTAAAAGCAGTATTACCAGATCCGGCATCACTAGGACCACGCACAAAAGGTAAAACAAATATCGGCTGTATTTTCCGTGGTTTAAAAGATGGCAAGGAAAAAACTTACTACGTATATAACGTATGTGACCACGAAGAATGCTATAACGAAGTTGGTTCACAAGCGATTTCTTACACTACAGGCGTACCAGCAATGATTGGTGCAATGCTTGTTATGAACGGTCAATGGCAAAAGCCTGGCGTTTGGAACGTAGAAGAATTCGATCCAGATCCATACATGGATGCTTTAAATAAATGGGGTCTTCCATGGCAAGAAAGTCATAATCCAGAATTACTTGACCTTGAGATTGATGCGAAGGAACATAGCCGATGAAACCAATTGATTTCACAAAAGTTCCTTCACCTTCTTATGTAGTGGATGAACGACTTTTAACAAAAAATCTTGAGCTTTTAAAGTCTATTCAAGATCGTACTGGCTGTCGTATTTTACTTGCACTTAAAGGGTTTTCAATGCATTCAACATTCCCTTTAGTTGGTGAATACTTAGCTGGTATTACATCAAGCTCTCTATTTGAAGCGCGTCTTGGTTATGAAAAAATGGGTAAAGAAGTTCATGTTTATGCACCTGCTTACGTAGAGCATGAAATGGACGAGCTTCTTGGCTATGTGGATCACATCGTCTTTAACTCTTTCAACCAATGGGCTCAATACAAGGACAAAGTAAAAGCTGCTGGTAAAACAATTGAATGTGGTATTCGCGTAAATCCTGAGTACTCTGAAATTGAAACAGCACTATACGATCCTTGCTATACGAACTCTCGTCTTGGTACAACATTAGCAAACTTCGACAAATCTCAACTTGACGGTATTGATGGCTTACACTTCCATGCGATGTGTGAGCAAAACTCTGATACTTTAGAGCGTATCATTGAAGTTGTCGAAGAAAAATTTGGTGATGTTTTACACCAAATGAAATGGCTAAACTTCGGCGGTGGTCACCATATCACTCGTGAAGATTATGATGTTGAAAAACTAGTGAATATCATTAATTATATTCAAGATAAATACAATCTTCTTGTTTATTTAGAGCCTGGTGAAGCTGTGGCACTAAATACAGGTTACCTAGTAGCAACGGTTCTAGATATTCAGAAAAACGGGATGGACTTAGCTATTTTAGACACTTCTGCAACTTGTCATATGCCAGACGTGCTTGAAATGCCCTACCGTCCAATGATTATCGGTTCAGGACAAGCAAATGAGCTAGCACACACGTATCGCTTAGGCGGGCTTACATGCCTTGCTGGTGATGTTATCGGTGATTACTCATTTGACGAACCATTAAAACCAGGAGATCGCCTTGTTTTCACAGATATGGCGCACTACTCAATGGTAAAAAATCATATGTTTAACGGTGTAAACCTGCCATCTATCGTTTCTTATAACGATGAAGAAGGCATAAAAGTAATTCGTGAATTTAAGTTTGAAGACTATAGTGGTCGACTTTCTTAATTCAAATAAAAACCCCTCCAACATTGTTAGTTGGAGGGGATTTTTTAAAATCTTTCTGCATTTCGTCATATATTACTTAGGCTTCTACGTTTTCTTTCTCATTCTCAAGCATTTTGTGTAAATAATTGATAATTTCTCGAATGCCCTCTAAAGAATTTACGAGTATTTTCGGGTCTACATAAGTAATCATACGATTTTCTAAATTCGCCACTGCTGTAAAATAGCGTGTTTTTGAATAATTAACAAGACCCATTTGCTTTAAAACAGATTCATCTAAATCGAGAATTTCTCTAGCTTCTGTTACGAGCAGCCCGTAGTTCACTACATCTGTATTTAACACAATAACACGCGCTGTCGGTGCATTTGATGTACGGTTATAAAGAATACGTTCAAAATCTAATACCGGAATAAGTTCTCCTCGATTTCTAGTAAAACCTAGTAAATAATTTGGTAAATGCGGGATCGGGGTTACTTGCTCTAATTTTTCAATGGATATTGCTTGCTCCACCGGTACAGCATATTCCTCTGTACCACATGCAAATACTACTGCCTTTACACTTTCCATGAGGTCACTTCCTTCTATTTTAGCGCTCGTGTTTAGCTGTTTCTTTAACGATTTCAACTAACAAATCTGCCAGCTTTTCTAATTCTTCTACAGGAATCTTTTCATTTGTTGTATGAATATCTTCATACCCAACTGATAGGTTCACCGTAGGGATACCAAAACCTGCAATAATATTAGCATCAGAGCCGCCACCAGAGATACCTAATTGAGGTGTTCGGTCAATATTACGCGCTGCCGCCATAGCTATTTGTACGACTTTATCCGACTCTGTTACACGGAAGCCTGGATACATTAATTTTACTTCTACTTCAGCACGTGCACCCATTGAAGCTGCAACTTGCTCAAACGTATCTTGCATATGCTTTGTTTGGGCATCTAGCTTCGTCTTATCAATTGAACGTGCTTCTGCTAAAATATTCACTTCATCGCACACGATGTTTGTAGCTTGCCCACCTTCAAAGCGGCCAATATTCGCTGTTGTTTCTTCATCCAATCGCCCAAGCTTCATTTGTGCAATACATTTTGAAGCAACAGTAATCGCGGATACCCCTTTCTCAGGAGCAACACCTGCATGCGCTGTTTTACCGATAATTTTCGTGAAAATTTTCGCTTGGAATGGCGCTGCTGTCACGATTCCACCAACTTTGCCATCACTGTCAACTGCAAAGCCGTATTTTGCGATAATAGCAGTAGGATCCAATTCTTTCGCTCCTACTAGACCACTTTCTTCTCCTGCAGTAATGATGAACTGGATGTCACCGTGTTGAATTTGTTGCTCTTTTAAACGTTTTGCCATTTCAAACATAGCTGCTAGACCCGCTTTATCGTCAGCACCTAAAATCGTTGTGCCATCAGAAACGATATAGCCATCTTCACGAAGAGAAGGTTTAATACCTTTTCCTGGTACAACCGTATCCATATGGGAAGTGAAATAGATTGGCTCTATATTTAAAGAACCTTTTAATGTCGCGATAATATTTCCAGCACCGTGACCATTGCGAGTATGTGCATCATCTTGCACTACAGAAAAACCAAGTGCTGTTAATTTTTCAATTAGAACTGGTGCAATAAGCTGTTCGTGTTTTGTCTCTGAATCGATTTGTACGAGCTCAAAAAACTCTTCTACTAAACGACTTGTCATGTTGTAAAACTCCCTTGATTTACGTGTTTTTCACGTCATAATATATGTATTAGTTTAGCACATTGACTGAAGAGTTGGAATAATACGCTAGTAGTAACTTCTTTAATTTGTATGATAAATCACTAAAAGCCTGTGAAAAGAGTATACGTCACTCTTTCCACAAGCTTTTTTATAGTTGTAAAATCACTTTCTTTTCTGTTTGTAGTACTTCCAAATATTCAAGTGCTCTATTATGTTTTTCCTGTAAACGTCTAATTGTATTATGTACATCATCCTGTACACGTGATACTTGTTCTCTTGCCGTAGAAATTTTTGAATGGACTGACCAAGCTGAAAAAATATCATCAAAGAAATAATCTGCAAATTTTACGAAACCATCTGTTTCAACTTGCAAAGATTTAGTAGACATATCCTGTACATCAAGTAATTCATTATGAAATCGTTGCAAAGCAATTTGTGCATTATGAAGGTAGCTTTCGGTTTTATCAAGCGCATCATGCTTTAAATGTGTGGCGATAAGCCCACCGCCAAAAAACGTATCCCATGTCGAATATCCACTCGCTGAGTGCAGTGATGCAGCCGCCTGCCCCAGTTTAGTAAGCGCAATGTCACCCGCATCTTCCGCTTCTTTTATTTCGGAAATCAACTGCTTCGTTATAAGCTCTTCATTTGCAAGCTGTTCTATTTTCTGAGCGACTTCGGGTTCATGTAATAGGAGATAGTTTTTCTTTTTTATATGTAGTATGTCTAATGCTTCTTGAAGTTGTTTTTCATTAATTTGCTTGAGCTTTTGATTAACTTGCTCAAAATCAATAGTTAAGTCTTTCAGCATTTTTTTCGCTTCATTGATTTTCAATTCCAAAATGGCTGCCTTATCGACTTTCTCTGCACGCAACTCGTCTTGTTGTCCAGTCCATGTACGAAACATATTCATAAACGAAAAACCCTCTAGCTTATCAAGTTTCATACGAATTTGATTGTGTTCAATAGAATGCTTATTAATTTCCTGCTGTGCATGCTCGATTTGTCCTTCAATTAAAAACCTTTGCTCTCTTAATCGATTAGCATTTCTTAGCTGTCCTTGAAGTTTTTCCTGCTCAGTCTGTAAATGTTGCCATTCCATTCATCTCAACTCCTCTTTTGTATTTGTACGGATGAGCGAAAGAAATGTTTCAATTATCTGCCATTTTATAAATTTCTTTTTTTGACTATTGTTTTATTATTCATACAAAAACCCAGCAACCAAATGGCTACTGGGTTTGTCCATTATTATAGCGGAATGTTTCCGTGTTTTTTCTCTGGACGTGTTTCGTGTTTGTTTGACAGCATATCTAATGCTTGGATAAGTTTAATACGTGTATCGCGTGGATCGATAACATCATCCACCATACCACGAGATGCTGCCACGTATGGATTGGCAAACTTCTCTTTATACTCTTCAATTTTCGCAGCACGCGTTGCTTCTGGATCTTCAGACTTTGCAATTTCACGCGCGAAGATAATATTTGCAGCACCCGCTGCACCCATTACCGCAATTTCAGCATTTGGCCAAGAGAACACTAGGTCAGCGCCAATTGATTTAGAGTTAAGTGCAACGTAAGCACCACCATATGCTTTACGTAAAATTACTGTAATTTTTGGTACAGTTGCTTCTGAATATGCATAAAGAATTTTAGCACCATGACGGATAATTCCACCGTGCTCTTGTTTTACGCCTGGGAAGAATCCAGAAACGTCTTCAAATGTGATAATTGGTACATTGTACGCATCACAAGTACGGATGAAGCGAGCTGCTTTATCAGAAGAATCGATATCAAGACCACCAGCTAAAACTTTAGGTTGGTTACATACAAGCCCTACTGATTCACCTGCAATACGCGCAAAGCCTACTACTACATTTTTCGCAAATTCAGAGTGAACTTCCATGAATGAACCTTCGTCTACTACTTGTTCCACTACTTTACGCACATCGTATGGGCGAGTTGTTTCGATTGGAACAGTATCCACGATTTCTGGACGGTAATCGTCACCTTCAGGACGTGCTTGACGAGGTGCTTTTTCTTTATTGTTTTGTGGTAAGTAACCTAATAATTGTTTAATTTGATCAATGGCTGCTTCTTCAGATGGTGCACGGAAGTGAGCGTTACCACTTACTGCATTATTCACTTTAGAGCCACCAAGGTCTTCAGCAGAGATTTTTTCACCTGTTACTGTTTCAATAACTTTTGGTCCAGTAATGAACATTTGAGATGTTTTATCAACCATTAGGATAAAGTCTGTGATAGCTGGAGAATAAACTGCTCCACCTGCACAAGGTCCCATAATTACTGAGATTTGCGGAATAACACCAGAGTAAATCGCATTACGGTAGAAGATATGTCCGTAACCGTCTAGAGAAAGTACACCCTCTTGAATACGTGCGCCGCCTGAATCGTTAATGCCGATGAACGGCGTGCCATTTTTAGCAGCAAGATCCATTACTGTCGCCATTTTTTTAGCGTGCATTTCACCAAGTGCTCCACCAAATACAGTGAAATCTTGAGAGAATAAGTAAACTGGACGTCCGTTAATTTTACCAAAACCCGTTACAACGCCGTCGCCAGGGCCTTCCATTTTGTCCATCCCGAAATCTACTGTACGGTGTGTAATGAATGGGTTAATTTCGAAAAACGTACCTTCGTCTAGTAATAATTCAATACGCTCACGAGCAGTTAGCTTACCTTTTTCATGTTGCTTTTCGATGCGTTCATAGCCACCGCCAAGCTCAATTACCGTCTTACGATCATATAAGTCATTAATTTTATCGAACATATCCATACTAATCACTTTTCCCCTTTTCCACTTTTATCACATAATTCATATAGCACACCGAAAGATGATTTAGGATGCAAGAAAGCAACCTCCGCACCACCAGCACCTGGCCCTGGCTCTTCTGATAAAAGGCGCACACCTTTTTCACGAAGTTCTGCCATACGCTCACGAATTCCTGTTACACCGAAAGCAACATGGTGAATACCTTCGCCACGCTTTTCGATGAATCCGTGAATAGTACTTTTTTCGCTCATCGGTTCTAGTAATTCTAGTTTCACGTTGCCAGCGTCGATAAATGCAACACGAACTTGCTGAGATTCAACCTCTTCCACTTTCAGTAACTTTAAACCTAAAGTTTCTGTATAATATGTAATGCGTTCATCAAGATCGCGCACTGCAATCCCAATATGGTCTACTTTCTCCATGGTGACATCTCCTTCTGTTATGGTACATACCCTATTTTACAGATTTTTTTGTCAAAACTCTACTACTTGAGAAATTTTTCAGATTTGCTAAACTATTTATAAGAAAAGAAGGAGCGAACGAGCATATGAGTAATAAAAAATTTCAGAAAATCGTTGTTTATACTATGATTGCAATTATGATAATCTCATCTCTTGCATTTGGTTTATCAATGCTAGTTTAAGAAAGTGCGAAGCGTCCACACTACTGTGGGCGCTTTCCTTTTACCTTCAAACCCTTGAATGATTGCTTTATCTCTAAATAACGATCCATTTCTTCAATGAATTGATAGAGCGCAGCCTGAGCAATAAACTCTTGATGATTTGTCGGTAACGGTAATTCGGCAAAATCTCTCTTTGCTAGCTCTAATTTCTCCCTAAAATGACCTGCAGTATTTCCTGAATGGACATGCTCTCCAAGATCTTGTAGGAAGTCCGCAACGATTTCAGCCTCTTGTACTATAACAGGTAGTGCAGTTATTTTCGGGAGTACTCGTTCAATTATTTCAAGCTGTTGTTCACGCATATCAAAATATACATAGTAATCATTTTGTCTTCGAGTAAAATGATTTTCAACATCTTTAAAAGCTAATGATTTGGCATCATTCAACGTTTTGATAGCTTGAATAATTTCCTGCCCATCCCACAATGTATCGCCTTGTCTTAAATAGCTGGCAATTTCCAGAAAAATCTTGCTGTATAGTTCCTCTATTTTAACTCTATAGTAATTTAATTCCTTTTGAATGTCCGGCATATACATATTTATCGCTATTCCAGTACCATAACCTATAGCCATCAAAGCAAACTCATTAGTAACAAGTGCTAACGAAAAGCCCTTAGCAGCGTATATATGCATAATAATGACCGCACTTGATACAAAGCCATCTGCTACCTTTAACGACACAATAGTCGGTATAAACAATACAAGCATTCCTGCCAAAGTTAGCGGGTGATAAGAAAATAACTCAAAGCTCAAAAATGCATACAGCATACCAACTATGCTTGCGACAAAGCGGGTATAAGCAGCATGAAGTGATTTTTTCTTTGTTGGCTGCACACATAGGATCGTTAGAATACCAGCTGAAGCATAAGAAGCCAATTCAAAATACTGCGCAATCGCAATGGCAATAGCTGCCCCGATTGCTGTTTTTAATGTACGATAGCCGATTGAAAATTTCTTCAAGTCGACTGCCTCCCATCCTGCAACTTTCATAACGAATAGTTATTCATTAGAAGCTTATCTTATCTAGTAAAAATTTTTAGTTAGCAAGACATTTATTTAGCCAATATTACAAAAATTCCAAAAGGATTTGACTAAAGTGCACAAGTCACTCTAGCCAAATAAATAAAAGCTAAACCCTATTTTTATCTCACCATGCATAGGTATGGAGATTATTGAAAAATATTAAAGCTCTTCACAATATTCTTCAAAATTTGCTTGTAAGTTTGTCACTACTGACATTGGATCATGGCCTTCAATTTCATAACGACCAACTTCTGCTACTACTTGTCCATCTTTTAAAAGAACAAATGATGGAGAAGATGGTAGGTGGTCTTCACCGAAGTGATAACGAGCAGCTGCTGTAGCTTCTTTATCTTGACCTGCAAATACAGTAACTAAATGATCTGGTCGTTTATCGTAATGCACGCATTGAGCTGCTGCTGGTCGAGCAATGCCTCCTGCACAGCCACATACTGAATTTACCATAACTAATGTGATACCTGGACGAGCAAACGCCTCTTCAACAGCTTCTGGTGTGCGTAATTGCTCATAACCTGCAGCCTCAATTTCTGCACGTGCTGTTTTTAAAATCTCTTGCATAAATAAATCGTAATCCATATTCATAAAGCGATAGCTCCTTTCAATTTCGCGCCCATCTTTAAGTTTTGTATGCTTTAGATAGCGCTCATACATCTCCTATCATAGCAGTAAGTGATAGTTTTGTGCACCTACATGCTCATATAAAAGCGTACATTATTTCTGTGCTTGCTCATCGCTAAATAAACGATCTACACCTTGCGTTACCGTCAATTGCCCATTCAGAATTTGGCGCTCTAGTAACTGCACCTGTTCTTTACGGTTTGGATCCCCATAAAATGCATCGATTAGATGATCTGTAATCATTGATTGGAACCAATCTTTCGTTTGATTTTGACGGCGAATGGACCAGTAATTATTCGCTTCCACAGTTTGTCTAAAGTCACCGATCGTATTCCATACTTTGTCTAGTCCTTTTTTTTCCCACGAACTAACTGGCATAGCAGTAGACATCCATCCTGGCGTTGCAGGTTGAAGGAAATGCAAAATTTGCTTGTATTCGGATACTGTTTTTTTCGCTAGACGCACATTATCACCATCAGCCTTATGCACAACAATTGCATCCGCTAATTCCATAATGCCCTTTTTCATGCCTTGAAGTTCATCTCCTGCACCAGTTAACACTAGCAATAAGAAGAAATCAACCATACCTCGGACATACGTTTCACTTTGCCCAACACCAACAGTCTCTATTAAAATTACATCATACCCTGCTGCTTCACAAACAAGCATCGTTTCACGCGTTTTTTTATGGACACCCCCCAGGGTACCAGCAGACGGTGACGGGCGAACGAACGCATTAGGCTTTTTCACTAGTTCTTCCATGCGTGTTTTATCACCTAAAATGCTGCCCCCTGATAAAGAAGAACTCGGGTCTATTGCAAGCACTGCTACTTTTTTCCCCATCTCACATAACATCGTTCCGAAAGCTTCAATGAAAGAGCTTTTCCCTGCCCCTGGTACTCCCGTAATACCAATACGGACGCTGTTACCTGTATGCGGTAAAAGCTCCTGTAATAGCTCTTGAGCCTGTACCTTATGTGTCATATTTGAGCTTTCAATGAGCGTAATTGCTTTTGACAGTTGTACACGTGAGCCCGCACGGACATTTCGTGCAAGCTCCTGTATATCAAGTTTGTCAGCTTTTTTCTTTCGGAATTTCTTTGGTACGCCATATTGCATACCATCGTGAGATGCCTCCACGCCATCCATAACAAATAGAGCACTTTCCTGCATCTCTTTGTTTTTGTCCATTATTTAGACACTTCCTCGTAACCTAAACGTTTATAAATTTCCTCAATAATTTTAATTGCTGAAACAGGTATAACTGTACCAGGACCAAAGATGGCTACTGCCCCTGCTTCATAAAGGAAATCATAATCTTGTGCCGGAATAACGCCGCCAACGATAATGATAATATCTTCACGACCTAACTTTGTCAGCTCAGAAACTAACGCAGGTACTAATGTTTTATGACCTGCTGCTAGTGACGATACGCCGATACAATGTACGTCATTTTCAACTGCCATTTGCGCTGTTTCTTCTGGTGTCATGAATAGTGGTGAAATATCTACGTCAAAGCCTAAGTCAGCATAGCCTGTTGCAATAACTTTAGCACCGCGATCATGCCCATCTTGTCCCATTTTTGCAACTAAAATACGTGGACGACGACCTTCATTTTCAAGGAACTCATCTGTCATATTTTTTACTTCTGTAATTTGCTCTTCATCAGAGAAGTTTGCAGAATAGACACCTGAGATTGAGCGAATGATTGCTTTATGACGACCAGATACTACTTCGATTGCATCAGAAATTTCTCCAAGTGATGCACGAGCACGAGCAGCATCTACCGCTACTGCAAGTAAGTTTTCTTCACCATCTTGTGCTGCTTTCGTTAAGCGAGCAAGATGTTTTTGAACTTCTGCCTCGTCACGAGATGCTTTCATCGCATCTAAACGCTCAATTTGTTTTTGACGAACAAGTGTGTTGTCGATGTCAAGAATGTCGATAGGTTCTTCTTTTTCTAGACGATATTTGTTCACGCCTACAATTGTTTCAGTTTTAGAGTCGATTTTTGCTTGACGTTTAGCCGCAGCTTCTTCAACCTTCATTTTTGGAAGACCCGTTTCAATTGCTTTTGCCATACCACCAAGTTCTTCAATTTCTTCGATTAACGTCCATGCAGATTTTGTAATTTCATCTGTTAATTTCTCAACATAATACGATCCACCCCATGGGTCAATCACTTTTGTCATAGCCGTTTCTTCTTGTAGGAATAGTTGCGTATTACGTGCAATACGTGCAGAGAAGTCAGTTGGTAATGCAATTGCTTCGTCCAGTGCGTTCGTATGAAGAGATTGCGTATGCCCCATAGATGAAGCATTCGCCTCGATTAATGTACGCGTTACATTATTGAATGGGTCTTGCTCTGTTAAAGACCATCCAGATGTTTGAGAGTGTGTACGTAATGCCAAAGTCTTTGGGTTCTTCGGATTGAACGTAGACATCATTTGTGCCCAAATACGACGAGCAGCACGCATTTTCGCAACTTCCATATAATAGTTCATACCGATAGCCCAGAAGAATGATAAACGTGGTGCAAAGGCATCGATATCAATACCAGCTTTTAAACCAGTACGAACATATTCAAGACCGTCCGCTAATGTATAAGCAAGCTCGATGTCATTTGTAGCACCCGCTTCTTGAATATGGTAGCCCGAGATAGAAATAGAGTTAAATTTCGGCATGAATTTAGCCGTAAATTCAAAGATGTCTGCAATAATTTTCATCGACATTGCTGGTGGATAAATATAAGTGTTACGTACCATGTATTCCTTTAAAATATCATTTTGGATAGTACCAGCAAGCTGTTCTGGTGTTACGCCTTGTTCTTCAGCTGCAACGATATAGAACGCAAGTACCGGTAGTACAGCGCCATTCATCGTCATTGACACAGACATTTGATCTAAAGGAATTTGATCAAATAAAATTTTCATATCTTCTACTGAGTCAATCGCTACCCCTGCTTTACCAACATCACCTGTTACGCGAGGGTGATCAGAATCATAGCCACGGTGTGTTGCTAAGTCAAAGGCTACTGAAAGACCTTTTTGACCCATTGCAAGGTTTCGTTTGTAAAACGCATTAGATTCTTCAGCAGTGGAGAATCCTGCATACTGACGAACTGTCCAAGGACGAGCTACATACATAGTAGGGTATGGTCCACGTGTATTTGGTGCAATACCAGCAACATCATCTAAGTGTTTTACATCTTTAATATCATCTTTTGTATATATATCTTTAATTTCAATACCTTCATTTGTCAGGAATTTTTCATCTGAAGCAGCAGGAGCTTCAGATGTTAATACTTTTTCGATTTCAATCGCACTAAAATTTGGCTTGCTCATCGTTGGACCTCCTTCATGCTAGCGAACACCGAATTTAATTTTTCAATGATGTTCTGTCCTGCGAAAATAAAGCCGTTTAAGCCATTTGCTAACCAAGCTTCTTCTTCGTCTTTAAATTTACCTGCAACGTCGACAATAACGTGTGCTGGTTTTTCAGCTAAAATCGCTGGCATCATTTCTTTTGTAGCATCATCATTACCTGCGATTACAACATATTTTGCGTCTGTTGCTTTTAACCAAGCAAGCGCTTCCTCAGCTGATGCAGCTGGTTCGCTTTTTTCTGGTACAAGACCAACAGTATTTAAGAAACCAGACACAAAATCAGCTCGAGGTTTTGAGCTTTTTAGTGAACCTAATGCTAGGATGCCAGTTTTTACATTGGCTGCAGTCATTTGTGAACGCAGTTGCTCGAACGGTATCGTAATGCGCTTAATATTTGCAAATAGTGGGTTTGTTTCGCTATCAAGTACATCTGCAGGATTTGCATAAATGTTTGTACCAATAACTGATTGTTTGCGTGTTTGTGCAGCTTTAATGCGCGCTTGGTAAGATGCTTCTAACTCTTCAGCTAATTTACCTGATGCAGTATAAGCGTCGATACCGCCAGCAGCCTCAATTTCTAAAAATAATGCCCAAGCTTCTTTTACGAAATCTGCTGTTAATGATTCAATAAAGTATGAACCACCAGCGGGATCTGTTATTTTTAACACATTTGTTTCTTCTTTTAATACTAAAGATACATTGCGAGCAATACGTACAGATTGTTCTGTCGGTTTCGTTAATGCATCATGTGGGTGAACTGTAAAGACGTCCGCTCCGCCAATTAATCCAGAAAGTGCTTCATTTGCAGCGCGAAGTAAATTTACGTAAACATCCAATTTCGAGAAGCTTCGAAGTGACGTTTCAGCAAGCGTTGGAATTTTCACATTTTCTGTCACACCATAAGCTGATGAGAACGCTTTCCAAAGTACTTTAAAAGCACGCAGTTTAGCGATTTCTGTGAAGAATTGCGTATCAATGGCAAATGAAACATAAAATTTTTGTGCAAAAGCTTCAAAGCTTTCTTCTTGCTCTGCATATTTTGCTGCAATAGCAAATGCGTATGCTAATTCTTGCACAGCATTGGCGCCTTCATTATGAAAAACGACTGTGTCTGCACTTAACGTGCGTACATTTGGCAATCCTACTAGCTTGATTGGATTGTTAGAAAAAATGAAGCCGTTTACATCTTCACGTTGTTCAGTCGGGATGTTGTCGAATACTGCCAATAATGGGTCATTTTCATTTTTTACCGTCATTTTAAACGAATATTCAGAGAAATAAGTTGCTAATTGTGCCACTATTTCTTCGGTCCATTCAAAGTTTACACGACTATCAACTGTTACTACCTCATTACCACGGGCTAAGCTATCATCAAGTTGTGCGAAGAATGCTTCACTTGTTTCTGCATAAACTTGCTGTGCCACACGAAATACTTCGCTATTTTGTAGGGAACGGATTGTGGCAACTTGTTTATCTAGCTCATCTCCTAGTTTTGCTACTAAACTTTCTTGCGTGTAAAGAGGTTCTAACGTAACACCCTCATTTGTTTTCGTTAAAAGAGACTCGAATGGTTTTCCCTTTAAAGCTTTGATTGCTGCATCTTGCCATTCTGAATAGGACGGCTTTTCAAATTCAATATTTTTCATGTTGTTTGACATGCGGACGCTTAATCAGCTTCCCCCCTTAGTAGTTTCTATTTGTTATTCTACATGACAATTTGCTACTCGAAAAGCAAAAAAAAATCGGAAACCGTTATACAACAGGTTTCCGACAAGTCATCAGTAGACTGACGTCGAAGATTTATTTGTATTTTCGAGTATTTCTTTTACTCTATTTAGGAATTTACCACAAACTAATCCATCTAGTACACGATGATCTAAAGATAAACATAAATTTACGATATCGCGTGCAGCAAACATTCCGCCAGGTAAAACGACTGGTTTTTTTACAATACTTTCCACTTGCAGAATAGCAGCTTGTGGATAATTAATAATGCCCATTGACTGCATAGAGCCGAAAGCACCCGTATTATTAACCGTAAACGTACCACCTTTAATATTGTCCATTGTTAGTTTGCCTGTACGCACTTTTTGAGCAAGCTCATGAATCTCTTTAGCAATCCCTTTAATTGATTTTTCATCAGCGTGTTTTATAACAGGGACAAAAAGTGCATCATCTGTTGCTACTGCAATGGAAATATTTATGTCATGCTTTTGGATAATTTTATCTCCTGCCCACATAGAATTCATCATCGGGAACTCTTTAAGTGCTTGTGCTACAGCCTTAACAAAGAACGCAAAGTAGGTAATATTAAACCCTTCTTTTTGTTTAAATTCCGTCTTAATGCTATCTCGGTAAGCAACTAATTCCGTTACATCAACTTCCATCATCATCCAAGCATGTGGCACTTCTTGAGCACTACGCACCATGTTATTCGCAATGGCACGGCGCACATTTGTAACTGGTATTTCAATATCACCCGCTTGTGTCTCTTGCACAGATACTGCTGGTTTTGCAGCTGGTGCTGGTGTAGTGACTTGTTCGTTACTAGCAGCGGCAACTGGCTCAGAAGATGGTGCATCCGTTGTCGTCGGTACATTGCCAGCATCAATTAATTGTTGAAGGTCTTTCCGTGTAATACGGCCACCCTCTCCTGTACCAACAACTTGCTCGAGTGCAATATCATGCTCTTGTGCTAGTCTAAGTACGGCTGGTGAGTAGCGCGCTTTTTGCTGTCTTACTGGTTTTTCTGATGAAATTGCAACAGTAGTTTCCTTTGGCGTCTCTTGTTTTTTCTGAATACCAGCATTGAGAATCGCTGAACTTACTGTTGATTTTTTCGCAGGTGGAGCTTCAGGTAACTCACTGTCACCTGCTATTTCGATTGAACAAACAACCGCTCCAACAGGTAACGTCTGCCCTTCCTCAGCAAGTAGCTCTGTAATTACCCCTTCAAAAGAGGATGGGATTTCTGCATTTACTTTATCTGTCACAACTTCTGCTAATGGATCATATTTTTTTACTGTATCACCTGGTTGCACGAGCCATTTTTCGATTGTACCTTCTGTTACGCTTTCACCGAGCTGTGGCATCGTAATGTTTTGAATCGCCATTATCTATTCCTCCCATCAATTACGCCTCGGTAGTAACCTTAGCCAAGATTTTGCGTTGACAAAGCAAGCTAGTTTAAAATCTATGACAACCGCCAGAGGCTTTAGCTTTTTTTGAGTAAGCGCCCCTAACGCTTACTCAAAAAGAGATTACAATTAAGTATTTATCTCCAAGTTAAAGGAGATTCATTTGTCTAAGTTAAAAAGCAGCTAAATCTCTCAAAGCACGTTCTACTTTTTCAGGATTTATCATGAAAAACTTCTCCATCGTCGGTGCATATGGCATCGCAGGTACATCTGGACCAGCTAATCGTTGGATAGGCGCATCAAGATCAAATAAGCAATTCTCTGCAATAATAGCTGCTACCTCACTAATAATGCTACCTTCTTTGTTATCTTCTGTAACAAGTAATACTTTGCCTGTTTTACTTGCCGCTTCAATGATTGCTTCTTTATCTAACGGATACACTGTACGTAAATCCAAAATATGCGTTGAAATACCATCTGCTGCTAAACGCTCTGCTGCTTGTAAAGCGAAATGAACTGCTAAGCCATACGTTATTACTGTAACGTCTTCACCTTCACGTTTAACATCTGCTTTGCCTATTGGTAATGTATAATCGTCTAATGGGACTTCACCTTTAATTAGTCGATACGCACGCTTATGTTCAAAAAATAATACCGGATCTTCATCTCGAATCGCTGCTTTTAACAATCCTTTTGCATCATATGGTGTAGAAGGAATGACAATTTTTAACCCTGGCGTACCAGCAAAAAGTGCTTCAACCGATTGTGAATGATACAGTGCACCGTGAATTCCACCGCCGAAAGGAGCACGCACTACAATCGGACAAGTCCAGTCATTATTAGAACGATAACGGATTTTCGCAGCCTCGGATACGATTTGGTTTACAGCAGGCATAATAAAGTCTGCAAACTGCATTTCAGCAATTGGGCGCATCCCATACATTGCCGCACCAATACCTACCCCTGCGATAGCACTTTCAGCAAGTGGTGTATCTAACACACGATACTCACCAAACTGCTCATAAAGACCAGTAGTTGCTTTAAAAACGCCACCTTTGCGCCCAACATCTTCTCCTAAGATGAAAACGCGGTCGTCTCGTTCCATTTCTTCCTTCATCGCTAATGTAATCGCATCAATATAAGACATAACTGCCATTACACGTCACCTCCGTCCACTGGTGCATATACGTATTTCATGGCATCTTCTGGTTGTGCATACGGTGCTGCTTCTGCATAATCCGTCGCTTCATTCACCTCAGCCATGACACGCTCTTCTATTTCATTTCGAAGAGATTCAGTCATAATTCCAGCATCTTGTAAATATTTCTCAAATGATACAATCGGATCCTTCGCTTTGCCCTCTGCAATATCTTCAGCTGTTCGATATTGACGATCATCATCATCAGAAGAATGGGCAGTTAAACGGAATGTCACCGTTTCTATTAGACTAGGACCAGCACCGCTACGAGCACGTTCTGCTGCCTCTTTAACAACCTTATAAACCTGTAATGGACATTTACCATCAACTGTTACTCCTGGCATACCATAGCCAATACCACGATCGGAAACTTTTGCACAACCTAACTGACGTTCTACTGGTACTGAAATTGCATATTGATTATTTTCTACCATTATGATTACTGGTAACTTATGCACACCTGCAAAATTCGCCCCTTCATGGAAATCACCTTGGTTGGAAGAGCCTTCTCCTAATGTGACAAAGGTAATGAAATCTTCTTTTTGCAAACGTCCTGCAAGCGCCACACCTACAGCATGTGGGACTTGTGTTGTTACTGGCGAAGAACCAGTCAAAATACGATTTTTCTTTTGTCCGAAGTGCCCTGGCATTTGGCGACCGCCCGAATTCGGGTCTTCAGCCTTTGCAAAAGCTGATAACATTAACTCTTTTGGCGTCATTCCAAAATGCAATACAACACCCATATCTCGGTAATACGGTGCAATATAATCTATATCCTTATTTAATGCAAATGCTGCTCCAACTTGAGCTGCCTCCTGTCCTTGACAAGAAATAACAAATGGAATTTTACCTGAACGGTTTAATAGCCACATGCGCTCATCTAGTCTTCTTGCCATTAACATCGTTTCGAACATAGCAAGGACATCTTCAGTCGATAAACCTAAATCTTCATGTTTTATTTGAACGTCTTGCATATGAACACCCCTTTCGCATTAGAAAAAATGCTAAAGCGCCTGCAATACTTGCACAAGCAGCTCTAGTATTTAATTTATGACAGTATTTTCTCGCCTCGGCATAATATCGTGTCCGATTTTTTCGAGCCTACTCGAAAAGTTGGTCTATAAAATCTGCGACACAATCCGTGACTGTTAACTTGGATTAACAAGGATTTGTGCCCCTATTGAATTCAAGTATGCTTGCCTGCATCGCCCACTACTAGAAGTGGATGACTGCTGCTCAATTTAAGTTAAAAATGAATAGCCCGCTTATCAACAGCTAGGGCAGATTCTACTAATACTTCATTGAGTGATGGGTGTGGATGGATTGCCTGACTAATTTCCCAAGGAGTTGCGTCTAATAATTTTGCTAATGACGCTTCTCCAATTAAATCTGTCACATGCGGTCCTACCATATGAATACCCAAAATATCATCTGTTTCTTCATCTGCTATTATTTTTACAAAGCCATCTGAATCTCCATTGACAAGCGCTTTACCTATAGCTTTAAATGGGAATTTGCCTACCTTTAATGCATAGCCTTGCTCATGGGCAGCACTTTCCGTTAAACCAATACTAGCTACTTCAGGGAAGGAATAAACACATTTCGGTACCTTCAAAACATCTAGCGGCGCTATTTTCCCAGTCGCAATATGTTCAATAGCAGACAACCCTTCATGAGACGCAACATGTGCTAATTGCAAACCACCTATAACATCTCCAATGGCATACATATGTGATTCCTTCGTTTGATAAGAATCGCCTACTTTAATAAAGCCGTTGTCTATTTCAATTTCTGTGTTTTCTAAACCGATACCATGGATATTTGCTTCACGTCCTACACACAGCAACAATTTATCTGCCACGAAACTTTCTTCCTTATCCTGAAGCTTAGCAGAAATGAAAACGTTATCATTTTCTATTTTGAATGTATCTGAATCTAAGCGTGCATTCGTTACAATGCGTACACCACGACTTTCAAGCTGCTTTGTCACTTCTTTTACGACATCAGCATCTTCTGCTGGTAAAATTGATGGGCCATATTCAACTACTGTTACAGACACCCCAAAATCACAAAGCATCGATGCCCACTCAATACCTATTACACCGCCACCGACAATCAATAATGACGTTGGCAATTCCTCCATTTGCAAAGCATGATCAGAATTCATGACGTATTTGCCATCGACTGTTAACCCTGCCATTCCTCTAGGTTTCGAACCTGTTGCAATGACAACATTGGTCGGAATAAGCATTTCATTTTCTTGCCCATTATGCATCTCTACAGAAATCGTACCTGGCATTGGTGAGAAAATAGATGGACCTAATATTCTTCCCATTCCTTCATATACATCAATCTTGCCTTTTTTCATCAGTGTATTCACACCTTGGCTTAATTGCTCTACAATTGCTTGCTTACGTGCTTGCACTTTATTGAATTGCAATGTAACTCCTGAAATGTCTACTCCAAATTCACTCGCAGTTTTATTGGCCATACGATACACTTCTGCACTGCGAAGTAGCGCCTTACTAGGAATACAGCCTTTATGTAGACAAGTACCACCAAGTCGTTCACGTTCCACAATAGCTGTTTTCAAGCCTAATTGTGCTGCACGAATTGCTGCTACGTAGCCTCCTGTCCCTCCTCCTAAAATAACAACATCATAATTTTGAGCCATATTTTATTCCTCCTTATGAGAAAAGTGCTAAAGCCCTTCTATCCAACATGTGTGACAGTGAAATCCGTCGAGGAAATAGCTGTATCGCCACAAGCAAATATCTCTATACATAGAAATATTGAAATGAAAGGTGCACCTTATTACGTTCACTTGAAGTTACTGCGCTATCTTTTCTTGTGACTATTTATATATTATAAAATCCTTTATTTACCATTATTTAAAGAGAAGAAGTCGACTATGCGACTTCTTTTAACGAATAGCCGTTGTTAACGACCGTTCAAAATATTTTTTTCATTTTTTAAAAACTGGCTACGCGATTTCGATACACGAGCAATGCGTTCTTCTGCTAAACGATTGGCTGCTACATAAGTAGGAATGCCATCTCGTTTTGAAATTTCAAAGATTTTTTCAATGCTGTCGTAAATCCCATCTACACGTTTCATCGCACGTTCACGATTATAGCCGTATAATTCATCAGCAACATTTATAACGCCACCCGCATTAATAACATAGTCAGGTGCATAAACAATACCTAGCTCATGTAAATAATCCCCATGTCGTGAATCCTGTAATTGGTTATTAGCAGAACCAGCGATAACTTTTGCTTTTAATTGCGGAATTGTCTCGTCATTTAAAATAGCTCCTAATGCACAAGGTGAGAAAATATCAACTTCTTGTGAATAGATTTCTTCTGGCGCAACAGCTCTAGCACCAAAATCATTGACAACACGATCAATCGCAGCTTGATTAATATCAGTTACTACAAGTTTTGCACCTTCATTATGTAAGTACTCGCAAAGCTTGTATGCAACATTCCCTAGCCCTTGAACCGAAATTGTGCGACCTTCTAGCGACTCCGTACCAAATGCTTCTTTTGCAGCAGCTTTCATACCACGATAAACACCGTAAGCAGTTACTGGTGACGGATTACCTGATGAACCGAACGCCGGTGAGATTCCTGTAACGTAATTCGTTTCTTCATGGATTAAATCCATATCTGTTACTGTTGTCCCAACATCTTCAGCTGTAATATAGCGACCGTTAAGCCCTTGGATGAAACGCCCTAAAGCCCTGAACATTTCTTCATTTTTATCTTTAAATGGGTCCCCAATAATGACCGTTTTTCCACCGCCAAGGTTTAAACCAGCAGCCGCGTTTTTATATGTCATCCCACGTGCTAGTCTCAATGCATCCTCTATCGCATTCTCTTCTGTCGCGTAGGTCCACATACGAGCACCACCTAATGCTGGTCCAAGTGTTGTGTCATGGATAGCGATAATCGCTTTTAACCCAGATGCTTCGTCTTGGCAAAATACCAATTGTTCATAATCATACTTTTCCATATACTTGAAGATTTCCATGAAAACTCGCCCCTTTGCTTTGGAAAGTGCAACCCCTAATGCCCATCCCAATCAAATTTAAAAACTAATGATAAATATATTTTGCAATGGATAATATCGCTCCATTTAATTTTACAATACTGACAAATTCACAATTTCGCAACTATTATTACACTTTTCCTACTAAGTAAGAATTTTCTAAAAATTCAGTTACAGTTAATAGTTTTATAACTTTTTCCTCTTCTCTTCCTAGACTTCTAAGATTCATAGGGTTTCTTGACATTCCCATATCCACAGGTACAATTATATTTAGGTATGAGGAGGGACATGCATGGCTCGATTTGCTGCGTTTATTGTAATGCTTATTCCAGGTCTAATGGCTGCAGGTGGCATTAAATTTATGCGTGATACACTATTCGGTAAGCTCATCTCACCTTTCCCATTTTTATGGCTGCAATTTGTTGTTGGCATCATTTTCTTTGTTGTCGGCTTTGGCTTTTTCGCAGGCTTTTTACTACACCGCGATCGAAAAAACGGAAAAGTGGCTCCGCGCTTCCAAAAAAAATAAAAATAGCTATCCAAATAAGTCACACAATGTGACTTACTGGATAGCTATTTTTATTGACGTTGCTGAACGGTGATCACTTTATCAGGAAAATCTGTAATCCACCCAATTACTGATGAATGTGGATTCGTCAGGAAGTTTTCACTACCGTCAATCGCATAAAAGCGACATGTTTTAGAACTGGTTACACAAGCCTCTAAATATTGTGGCTTATAATATCTTTTATGCATATGGACACAATCAATTGCCTTATAATCACATAGCAAATCCCATTTCAATTTTTTAGTAGCGATAAGTGCAGTTTCAAAATGTGGCGCATGGTGTTTCACAACCTCTAAAAGCTCATAATGGAATGAAGAAAAATGACTACCTTTAGGTAAAATAAGTCCTTGAAGCAATTGAACGATCGCATCCTTATTGTCAAGAATGGTCGATTTTAATTCGATATTTAGAGGTAGTTGGTGTTTATTTGCCCATACTAAAACTGCATCAAATGTTGGAATTCGATACGCAGAAAAAAACCTTCTCAAAGGCTTTCCTAATTTAAAGCTTTGTAGTTCCGCTATCGTGCATTCATTTACCAGTTTATTAGAACCTACTAATCTTGATAACTGCGGATCGTGGTAGACAACTGGTATTCCTTCTTTGGATAGCTGAATATCTAATTCAATCCCATCTGCGCCTAGCTCTAACGCTTTCTCAAAAGCTTTGAAACTGTTTTCGAGAGCATAGGCTGACGCCCCTCGATGCGCAAACACAGGGATGAACGATTCCTTATACATTTAACTCACCGAACTCAAGCAGAAATTTACCATTCGTCATGTTATTTAATAACGAGGATTTCTTACCAATTTGAATATACGTACCTGGATAGGCTTCTTTTGTTACGATGATTTCTTCCTTTCCAGCATGACGCATTTCGTCCATCATTAACTTAATTTCACGATCCATTGTAACCGCTTCAGCCTTCAATTTTGACAATTGTTGTTTTGTTTCTTCAAATGAGGCAATTTGCTGTGTTGACATTTGCTTAAGAAGTGGTAATAAACTCGTAATCTTCGCTTCGAGTTCTGAAATTTCAGATTGCTGTTGCTTTAGCTGTGTGGCTTTGCTTTGCATCAAGGCATAACTTTCCTGTTTGTTGACACTTTCAATGATGAGATCTGTTCTACGCTCTAGTCGGTTTCCAGAGATTGCTGTGACGATTGTATTTTTAGCAACAGCACGCCCGCCGATAATTTTACCTTTTCGCTCATCTACAAATATAGAGTGCGCAGTAAGTTGGGATCCAAGTGAGTAAAAGCCGATATGAATACTATCGTCGGCTACTAAAATAGCCTCATTTACGTGCTTAACGAAAATATTTCCACCCGCTTCTACAAGTGTTGAGCCCAAACCAAAAATACCGCCTCGAATGTATACATCACCTTCGATCGATTTAATCAGTTTCGCGCCGCTTACACCTTCTGCTCCTTCGATTGATATATCTCCAGTCGCAATAACTGTATAGCCAGTTGTAACGGTTCCTTTAATACTTAAAGAGCCATTGAACTCTAAATTGCCTGTCTCAACGCCCACATCTCCATGTATTGGTAAATGTCGGTTAACACCAATCATACCTTTGACGTCATCTAACACGCCAGCAATCTTTGAACGAATGACAATTTTATCGTCTTCTTCTACTTCATAGGCTGACTTTTTATCGTATCGAATTGGAAAATCACGGCCTGGTGCTGCCGCAATAATTTCACCGAGTACATTTTGACCAGGCTTGCCCAACGTTGCAGGAATTTTCTCCCCAAGCCAAGAACCTTCAGAAATTTCTGAAATAAAATTCATGTCATAGTAATCAGCTTTCCCATCTTCACGAATGACAGGTTTTCTCTCTGGTTTTGGTAAGTATGTAATTTGAGCATCCATGCCTGCGACAGGCGATGTTCCCTGTGCAATTAAAAATGCTTTTCCTGGCTCAATTTTTAAAATATCAAACTCTAAAATGCCATAGGTAATCCCTTGGCCCGCTAGTGTGTCTGTAATTTGTGCTGTTAATTTCTCTTTATTCTTTTGAATATAATCATGCGTTTCATATACAAATATAGAGGCAGACATTTTATCTCGTGCAATTTCAGCTTCAACATTTGGAAGCCAGCGTCCAATTTCAACAGGACTTGTGCTTTCTGTCGCTAGTACAGTTTTTAAAATAGAAAAATTAGATAACTTTAGTCGTGGATGACTACGTAAGATACCATCAAATTCTTTTAATGGAAATCCCGCACTGTATGTAAGCATAAATACCTTTCCGTTTTCTTCAGATATTTCGAAGTTATCATTTCGAACTAGAATCACGCTACCTCCTCCTTCCCTCTATATGTAAGTATATACAATCTATTTACATTTGTTTAGAGACAATTGTCACTACTCATAAAGAAAATACCCCTACTTTATCAGTAAGCCCTACATATAGCTCATACATTTTTCCTCTAAAAAATAGACGATATATCCTATAAAAAAACATCTTTTCCTTCATTTCAAAAGTGCAAATGCTATTAATGCATAAAATTACAGTAGTATTTTAGGTAATCCGCAAAAAAGTAAATGGCTATATCCACTTAGCTACAATTTTATGTTTTAGGTCTTGCCTACTAAAAAACGCCCCTTCAGAAAGTGGCGTTTGATTTGCATAGCTATAAATGAAATGTTCATGCTTATAGATTTATTTATTATCCGGAAAAAAGTCACTAACTAATCGTTTTTGCATGGCTTCAATTCGGTTATCAGAGCCCAGTTGTTCGCGCGTCATATAAAAAATACTAATACGGCCATTCATTTCAAGTCGTACCTCAAATAACTGATCATCTATTTGTGTTAATTCTAATGAATTATGATGGTCTAGTTGAAAGTTTACACTTTTCATTTATATCACCCCGTTCGATTATAAACCATCAATGATATCTCGGTATAATTGCGACCAGATTTTTTTCAAGCCTTCTCGAAAAGCACCTCTAAAAAACTGTCATATCCACTGGAACAAGTTCATACAAATAAAGACGATTAACAGCTTAAATACTGTTAACCGTCAAAATTGAATATTATCCTAACACGTATTCCGCTAATACACTTTGGACTTTGTAGATGTTAGTGGATTTATTGAAATTTTTCTGAATGGGTAGCTGACTACCTGAAACCCAAATTTTTAGCTCTGCATCATAATCAAATGTCCCTGCTGTTTCAACTGAAAAATGGAGAATATTCTTATATGGAATCGAATGATATTCCGTTTTCTTACCAGTTACGCCTTGCTTATCAATTAAAATCAGTCGTTTATTTGTAAAGATAAATGTATCTCTAATAATTTTATAAGCATTTTGAATTGTCTCAGTCGGTATTAAAATCTCTTTCATTTCTTCCTGTAAATTATCCAAATTAATCTCACTTGCATTTCCCATCAATCCATCAAATAGTCCCATTTATATTCCCCTCCACTTATTCAACCTTTATATAGTATATATTACATTTTACTACAATATTACAGACGAAAGTATTAATAGAATCAATCAAACATAGCAAAATATTGAATAGTTATAAATTTACATAAACTTCGCACATAACGCTGTTTTCTTTACACTTTATCCATTTACGAGCGTTTTATCTATAAATATACATTTAGACATAAAAAATACGCCCCCTCAAACAGTCGACGCAAACTGTCTAAAAAAGGCGTTACGATTCGCTATATAAGCGTTCTCTATAATAGATGGAAGGGTCATTCCCCATTAAGCCAAATGCCCTTAAAACCGTTAGCTCGCCATCATATCAATACGAATCTTGTCCGCAATCATCGCGATGAATTCACTATTTGTTGGTTTCGACTTTAAATGGTGGACCGTGTAGCCAAACATCGACGAAATGGACTCGTAATTGCCACGATTCCATGCGACTTCAATGGCATGACGAATGGCACGTTCTACACGTGATGGTGTTGTGTTGAATTTTTTTGCAATTTCAGGATATAGAATTTTCGTCACAGAACCTAATAACTCGATATCTTCAAACACCATTTGTATAGCTTCACGTAAATAAGAGTAACCTTTAATATGTGCAGGAACTCCGATTTCTTTAATAATAGCTGTAATGGTGCTATCAAGTTGATGCTGATTTAATTTTTGAGGAGTTGTCGGCTGTAATACACTTGACTTTTTTGGTATAGCTGCCTTTTGGCCAGCACAATGTAATATTTTTTGAACGAGCTGATCAAATTCAAACGGCTTTAGCATAAAATATGAAGCCCCTAAATCCACCGCTTGTTTCATCACATCCTCTTGACCAAATGCAGTTAGCATGATGACTTGTATTGAAGACATTCGATCATTTTGATACATCGCCTCTAAAACAGCTAACCCATCTAGATGAGGCATAATAATATCCAGTAATAAAATATCAGGAGAAAACTCTTCAAGCATTTGAAGACATACTTTCCCGTTTGAGGCAGTTGCAATTATTTCAATTTCGGGATGACCCTGAAAATACTGCTCCATTGTTTTTAATAACTCACGATTATCATCTGCTATCGCCACTTTTACCTTTGTCATTTCAATTCCTCCTTCTGGACTTTGCTTTGACTGTTCAAAGCACAAAACCTTTTACCCCTAATGTCTATTTTGACACACTGTGGAATTTTCGACATTTTTGCTTTAAAAACCTTTTCTATTTCCAAAAATGAGTATGTAGTCCGATACTTTCTTTTTTTATCGACAAGTTACGATACTTAACAGCAAATTGTCGAATGCTCTTACAACTTATTTTAGTGAAAAAACTGAGATAAAACTACACTTTTTTTTAAGTATCGCTAAAGTGTTCCGTCAAAAGCATGAAATACTTAGGGAAAGAGCTAGTTTAACCTATTTTTTTCAAGAACGAAAGGAGCTACCAGAGGCAGCCCCATCTCATTCATGATGATTTTTTTAACATTTCAGCCACTGTAATAGCTGCCCCTTTTTTTGGCTCTTCTACAAACATATGTGTGACAGCACCAACGAAACGCCCGTCCTGTATGATTGGACTACCACTCATGCCTTGTAAAATGCCACCTGTTTTTTCAATGAGCTTTTCGTCAGAGACAATAAATTCAAGCCGTTCATTTTCTACTTTTGTAATTTCGATGGAAAATGTTTCGACTTTACTGCCTTCAATAGCTGTGTAAATTTCAGCATGTCCCAATTTTATATCTTTCGCATGCATAATTTCGATGGCTTTTGGCAATCTTTGTTGGTAACTATCTTCCCAACGGCCAAAAATTCCATATACCGTATTTTTATCGATACTACCTAATCGTTCCTGATGTTTTTCAATTGAGGATATTTTATAGCCGGGTTGACCAGGTAGGCTTTTACGGATTTGCTGGATGGATGCTAAGAAAATGGAGCCTGCTCTGAAGACAGGTGCTTCTTGAAGAGTTGAATCAACAATTTGATGGCCTAACGCTCCGTAATTTTGTGTCTCTGGATCAATGTATGTCAATGTCCCTACTCCATCTGTTTCATCCTTTAAAAAAGAGATGACATGTTCTGCTTCTTGTTCTTGTAAGTCAACTGTTACTTCTTTTCCTTCACTTTTTATCGTCCATTTTTGTTGCCCTTGTCGAGCAATTGCTTGCTTGGCCTCAGCGAGTGTTTTTACTGTTGTATCATTTATTTTTTCAATAACAGCGCCTCCTTTCATCCATTGATTGGAAGCTAACAACACATCATGAGCAACAAAGACATGTGATAACTGAAGCTGAATTCCAATTGCTTCGCCCATCGGTATTAATTTTTTGGCCGCAAAAGCCTGTATGGGCATAAATAACAAAACGATGAGCATAGGCAAAATGACAAATTGACGCCAACGACGATTCATACGACACCTCCTTTTGAATTTTGTCTTTATACTATGTGTTGTTGTACCGTTCTTATAAGCGGTAAATATTTGCGCAAAATGAAAAAAACCCAGAAACAGTTGACCTGCCTCTGGATTCTTCATAAAATTAACGCATTTGTTTTTTTCGTTCGTTAGCCATTTTTAACAATTCTGTCGCATGCTGTAAAGTTAATTCGGTAATTTCTGCACCTGACATCATTCTGCTCACTTCCTCAATACGTGCATGGGTATCAATTTCAGCTAATGATGTAAATGTGCGATCATGTTCAACCTCTTTTTTAATAAAGTAATGATGGTCGGCCATTGCTGCCACTTGTGGAAGATGCGAAATACACAACACTTGGGAATTAACAGAAATTGCTGCAATTTTTTCTGCAATCGCTTGCGCGACACGACCACTTACTCCTGTATCCACTTCATCAAAAATAATGGACGTAACGCCATTTGAAGAAGAGAAAATCGTTTTTAGTGCTAACATCATACGTGATAGTTCTCCACCAGAAGCAATTTTCGGTAACGATTTTGGTGGTTCGCCGACATTCGTTGAAATATAAAAAACAACTTGATCTTTACCATTTACATCAAAATAAGGTAAAACATCAAAATTTACGATAAATTTCGCTTTTTCCATATGTAATTCACGGAGCTCTGCCATAATGGCTTCACTTAAGTCATTTGCCGCTTCTTTTCGAACATGTGAAAGTTCTTCAGCAAGCTCGCCTAATATGACTTCCATCTCAAGTACTTTTCGTTCTTTTACTTGTAAAATTTCATCGCGATTTAAAAGCTCGCTTAGCTCTGTTTTAATTTTTTCGTAATAGGCAATCATTTCCTCAACAGTTGAGCCATATTTACGCTTTAAGTTTTGGAACAGCGCCAGACGTTGCTCTACTTCATTTAAACGTGCTGGATCAAATTCTAGCTCATCTAAAACATTTTTCACTTGATATGCTGCATCCTGCAATGCGTAAAAGGCTGTTGTTACCGACTCAGAAGCCTCTTTAAACTGCTCGTCAATCATCGCAGCATCATCTAGCGCTCCCATGGCTGTACCTATCCAGTCAAGACCCTTTGTTTCACCTTGAATCGCTTCATAAGCAGCACTTGAGCGTTCAAAAATTTTATTAAAATTCATAAGACGGCGACGTTCATCAAGAAGCTCATCTTCTTCACCTAGCTTTAAATTTGCATCCTCGAGTTCTTTCATTTGGAACTGATACAAATCAATACGCTGGGCCATTAACTGCTCATCTATAGAAATTGTAGCTAATTCTTTTTTCAATGCACGATATTCGTTATATTGTTTACTGTATTTTTCAAGAATTGGTGATAGTTGCTCTTCTGCGAATTGATCGAGTAAATGAATGTGTTGCTTTTCATCCATAAGCTCTTGGTTTTCATGTTGTCCATGAATATCAATAAGACTTGCTCCAATGTCACGTAAAACCGATAAAGGCACTAATTTGCCATTAACCCGACACACACTTTTGCCAGAATCATTTAAGTCTCGACGCAAAATAATGGAATCTTCTTCGATTTCAATGCCTGCTTCCTCTAGCTTCTTATATACAGGATGTGCAGTACTTGAAATGTGAAATAGCCCACCTAACTCAGCTTTTTTAGCACCATGACGTATAAATTCCGAATTGCCTCTACCACCAGCAAGTAAATGTACCGCATCAATAATTATGGATTTACCAGCACCGGTTTCTCCTGTCAACACAGTTAGACCATCTGAAAAACTAACCGTTAAATCCTCAATGATGGCAAAATTTCGAATACTAAGCTCTCTTAACACAAATTGTCACCTCTGAATTAAATTCAACTGCTATTGAAATTCGTACTAACAGATGCAAAAATACCCACTTCAACAACAATAACGGGAAAAATCAAGCATCTGGTAGCAATCAAATTCGTTCGATTAAAGTTACAGTATTATAGCATGTCTAATAAGCGATTTTTTGTATTTTCTCGTTCACCTTCATCGCGACAAATAATTAAAATTGTATCATCTCCAGAAATTGTACCTAAAATTTCTGGCCAATCTAAATGATCAAGTAATGAAGCAATTGCATTTGCATTACCCGGAAGTGCTTTCATGACTAAAAAATGCGATGCACCGTCAATGCTCACAAAAGCATCAGCTAGCGCACGATGTAATTTTTGAATTGGATTGAAACGTTGGTCTGCGGGTAAGCTATATTTATAGCGTCCATCCTGCAAAGGCACTTTAACTAAGTGCAGTTCTTTAATATCTCGCGATACGGTTGCTTGTGTCACATTATAGCCCGCATCCTTTAAAAAATCGACTAAATCATCTTGCGTTTCGATTTCGTGATTCGCAATAATATCTCGAATACGTATATGTCTTTGTCCTTTATTCATATCGTTCACCTCTTATAAATAGTTAAATATTTGTATAATTACACTACCATCTCCAGCATAAAAGCACAAGAAAAAACACGGCTCTACTTACTGAGCACGTGTTATTTTAGTGCACTATGCGCTTCTTCGACGAGTGCATTAAAAGCTGTATATGACGGGATAACTTCATCAGCAATTGGATTCACTAGATGGAATAAAAATTCAATATTTCCTTCCCCACCTGTAATCGGAGAATAAGAAGCATCTTTTACCACAAAGCCAACTTTCGTTGCCATAGCAGCTGTTTTTTCTAAAACATCGAGATGTACCTTTTTATCACGGACAATGCCTTTTTTACCTACATTTTCTTTACCTGCTTCAAACTGAGGTTTAACAAGGGCCATTACATCGCCACCTGGCATTAATACCGTTTTTAGTACTGGTAAAATCAATGATAAAGAGATAAAGCTGACATCAATCGTTGCAAACTCTGGTAATCCTTCTGTTAAATCAGCAGCAGTTGTGTAACGAAAATTTGTTTTTTCCATAACCGTTACACGATCATCAGAACGAATTTTCCATGCTAACTGATTCGAACCTACGTCTAGGGCATAGCAATGTTTAGCACCATTTTGTAAGGCGCAGTCTGTAAACCCACCTGTAGAAGAGCCGATGTCAAGCATCAGCTTCCCCTCTACAGACATATCAAAAATTTGTAAAGCTTTTTCTAACTTCAAGCCACCACGGCTCACATATTTTAAATCAGAACCTTTTACTTGTAGCGGAGCATCGATTGCGATCTTTTCTCCTGCTTTGTCGATACGTATCTCGTTGGAAAAGACAAGACCTGCCATAATGGATCTTTTTGCCTTCTCACGTGTTTCACATAATCCACGTTCAACAAGTAAAATGTCTACACGTTCTTTCGGTTGTTTTGTCATTATTTATTTAAACCTACTTGCTGTTTTTGTTGTAGTAACACTTGCATACGTGCCACTGTATCTTCTGCTGTCATATGAATTTCCTCAAGCAGTTGGTCTACATTTCCGTGCTCGATAAATTGATCAGGTATGCCCATTCGATCGATTATTGCATTTAAATAACTATGGTCATGTGCAAATTCTAATACACCACTACCAAAGCCACCTTGTAATACTGCCTCTTCAATCGTTAGCACTGGCTTATTGCTAGTAAATATGCGATGCAGCATATCCTCATCCATTGGCTTAATAAAACGTGCATTCACTACTTCGATTTCTATGCCTTGTTGAGCTAGCATATGTGCTGCTTCCATTGCCATAGGAATGGTTGTACCGAATGTTAAAATGGTAGCTTCTTTCCCCTCACGTAATACTTCCCAACTTCCAATTGGTAAAGCCATAAGCTCATCATCCAACGGGACACCTATCCCATTTCCACGTGGATAGCGAAGAGCAATCGGACCTCCATTATAATCAATAGCTGTTTTCACCATATGCTGACCTTCATTTTCATCCTTTGGCATCATAATCGTCATGTTTGGAATATGACGAAGGAATGCAATATCAAAGACGCCTTGATGTGTTTCACCATCTGCACCAACTAAGCCGGCACGGTCAATCCCGATAAAGACATTCAAATTTGGACGCGCAATATCATGAAGTACTTGGTCATAAGCACGTTGTAAAAATGTTGAGTAAATAGCTAAAAACGGCTTCATTTTTTGGGTAGCAAGACCTGCAGACATTGTTGCAGCATGTTGTTCCGCTATGCCCACATCAAAAAAGCGTTTTGGAAAATCTTTTTGAATGCCTTGTAATTTTGAACCAACAGGCATTGCAGGTGTGATTGTCACAACTCGTTCATCTTCATGCGCAATTTTACGCACAGTTTCAGCGATTAAACTACTCCAAGCAGGACCTTTTGTTTCTGATTTTACAAATGCCCCAGTCTCCATTTTATATGGACCTGTTCCGTGCCAGTTACCGATTGTATCGTCTTCAGCTGGTTTGTAGCCTTTACCTTTTTTCGTAATGACATGAACAAGAACTGGACCTTTTACTTTTTTAGCATATGATAATGTTGTTTCAAGCGCTTCAAAGTCGTGCCCATCAATAGGACCTAAATATTTAAAACCTAATTCCTCAAAAAAGACACCAGAAACTACTAAGTATTTCAAACTGTCTTTCAATCGTTCAGCTGTAGAAGCAAGCTTGCCACCTAGAACAGGAATTTTATTGATTAACGATTCTAGCTCTTCTTTTGCTTTTGAATATTCTTTAGCAGTACGTAAACGTCCTAATACGTTGTGTAATGCTCCAACGTTCGGAGCTATGGACATTTCATTATCATTTAAAATGACAATCATGTTTGTTTTTGCATGCCCAATATGATTTAAAGCTTCAAGCGCCATACCGCCTGTTAAAGCACCGTCCCCAATAATCGGTACGACGAAGTTTTTTTCGTTTTTTATATCACGTGCTGCTGCCATACCCATGGCTGCTGACAAAGATGTCGAGCTATGACCTGTTTCCCATTCATCATGTTCACTCTCCACAAGCTTTGGAAAACCACAAAGCCCTTTGAACTGACGTAATGTGTCAAATTGACTCGCACGACCTGTCAAAATTTTATGCACGTAAGCTTGGTGGCCAACATCCCATAAAAACTTATCTTTTGGACTGTCAAACATTTTATGAAGCATAATTGTAAGCTCCACAACACCTAGGTTCGGTCCGATATGACCACCTGTGACAGAACATTTTTCGATTAAGAAAGTTCGAATCTCTTTTGCAAGCTGTTCAAGCCCTCTCTTATCTAAGTTTTTTAAAAAGGATGGACTAGAAATGTTGTTTAAATCCACCTTTCTCACACACCTTTTCAATAAATTATTCACCGCAATCGTGTTTCCACCATTATAACAGTGTTATCCATATGCTAAAAGTACGAACACTTTTTTGTTTGCCTATTGGCAAACGTCCCCACCTATTCTAGCATATTCTTGACCTGTAAAGCCCATTTTTTCTCTTAGTTTTTACGATGAACAATATAGGCCGCAAACTCACGCAGTAAGCTTACATCTCCTTGTAACTTATCAAGCGCTGTTATTGCGAGCTGATAATGGTCAGCAAGTTTTTCTTTAGCACCCGTTAAGGTTAATAATGCAGGGTATGTGCTTTTATCACTAGCCACATCCTTACCTGCAGTTTTGCCTAATTCCTCCGTTGTTCCTTCTATATCTAAAATATCGTCTTGAATTTGGAAGGCTAGGCCGATGTGATGCGCATATTCCTTTAAAGTAGCTCGATCTTCTTGTGATACATTGGCTAGAACTGCACCTGATTCAATACTAAATCTTAATAGTGCACCCGTCTTATTAACATGGACATGCTCTAGTTCAGTTAAGTTAAGCTGACGTTGCTCACCTTCCATATCCAATACTTGACCGCCAACCATCCCTTCGGCACCAGCTGCGATGCTTAGAAGATTTACAAGTTCAATTCGTTGCTCTGCAGAAAGCTCCATACGTGCTAAAATGCCAAAGGCAAGTGTATTTAATGCATCACCTGCAAGTGTTGCCAGCGCTTCTCCAAATACTTTATGATTGGTCGGCTTGCCACGACGGAAATCATCGTTATCCATGCTTGGTAGGTCATCGTGGATTAAAGAATACGTATGAATCATTTCAATAACGGCACCAACTGTAAGCCCTGCTTTTATGTCTTTACCGTATTGTTCTAAAACTGCTAATACAAACAGCGGGCGAATACGTTTGCCTCCTGCTTTTAATGAATATAGCATCGACTCCTTTAAATTGGCCGGTGCGTCAATTTTTTCAACAAGTGCAAACATTTCAGCTTCTACTTGTGGTGTGTTGCTTTGAATAAAATGTTTTAATTGTTCGTTCATTTTAACTAGTTCTCTCCCTTTAGCGGATCAAATGCTGTTGTTTCACCTGTCTCTTGGACAATTGAAATTAATTGTTCTTCGGCATGCTGTAGTTTACTATGGCAAAATTGCGAAAGCTCCATGCCCTGTTTATATAAATCAATCGCATTTTCTAATGGTACATCACCTTGTTCTAATTGGCGGACTATTTCTTCAAGTGCCGTCATTGCTTCTGCGAAGGTTTGTTGCTTTTTCGCCATCTCTATTCCTCCTTATTATTTGGCAAGACATTTGTCACTTCGGCAATTACTTTTCCATCGTGGAAGGACAGTGTTAGTTGGTCCTGCCGCTTTAAGTCAGTAGACGATTTCAACACTTTGTCATCTTTGTAGGCTACTGTAAATCCTCTAGTTAAAATAGCGAGTGGATTTAAAGCTTCAAGTGTTCGCACAGACGCCTCAAATTGTTGTTTTTGCTTTGTCACATACTGTGAAGCTGAACGTGTTAACTGCTGAACGCGATGTTCCAACTCCCTTTGATGAAAGACAAGTGCTTTTTTGGGTGATTGCTGCTCCACAGCGCTATGCAATTTTTGAAGCTGAGCGTCTTTTTTCATCAAATCAACCTGCATCGCTTTTTGCAAAGTCGTCTCAAGCTGTGCTAATCGTTCTGTAAATGGACGATACAATCTATCTGGCATCGATAAAGGGTAAGACTGCTGTAGCTTATTTAGACGTTGTCGCTCTGTTATTAGTTGCGCCCTTACAATCTGGTGAAGCTGTGATTTTTGCGTCAGTACGCGTTGATATAACTCCTGCTGATCCGGCACAGCCATTTCAGCTGCTGCAGTAGGAGTCGGCGCACGCAAATCTGCCACAAAATCTGCAATCGTCGTATCCGTTTCATGCCCTACTGCGCTAATAATTGGAATCCGACTTTCAAATATGGCGCGTGCAACAACTTCTTCATTAAACGCCCATAAATCTTCAATAGATCCTCCACCCCGTCCAACTAACAATACGTCACAAAAGGCATCTTGATTAGCACGTTCAATATTTTGTACTATGCTCGGTGCAGCTTGTGCTCCTTGTACAAGTGTTGGATAAATAATAATTTCAGCAAGTGGATAACGTCGTTTTAATGTTGTACAAATATCACGAATGGCAGCGCCAGTAGTGGATGTTAAGACACCTATTTTTTCAGGATACTTTGGAATTGGCTGCTTCCATTCAGGTTTAAAAAGCCCTTCTTTTTGAAGCTGTTCTTTTAGCTGGTTAAAGGCAACAAACAAGCTACCGATACCATCCGGCTGCATTTCCTGCACATATAATTGATATGTACCATAGCCTTCGTAAACGTTTACATCCCCTCGGATAAATACCTGCATGCCATCTTTTGGCTCGAACGCTAATTTCGTCGCTGCTGTTTTAAACATAGTTGCAGCAATACGTGCCCCATCGTCTTTTAAAGTAAAGTAAACATGCCCAGATTGGTGAATTTTAACATTTGATAACTCACCTTTGACATAAACTTCACGCAGATGTGGATCTGCATCGAATTTTCGTTTAATATATTTTGTTAACGCTTTTACAGTTAAATAAGAAGCTGATGACATAATTTTCGGCTCCTTTACTAAAATGAAGTTTTTCACAAAACTACACTTATCATAACATTTTTTATTGCGTATGACGTGAGAAAATACAGTTTCACTAGAAAAAACGACTATCTTTCATACTACTTGAAAACTATACTGTAACATATTTATTCCCATCTTGGCGCGTATTAAAGTCGCTACTATGTGTCTGTTTTTCAGCGAGTTGCTTTGATTAATCGGCGATTGGATTTATTCTATCGGCGATTCCCTCTGTTCTATCGGCGATTTGCTTCCTTTTATCGGCGATTTCCTCTGTTCTACCGGCAATTCGCTTGATTTTACAGGCGATTCCCTCAAGCTCTATCGAAAATTTCTCTTATTGAAAACTAGCCAGCTATGTACTTTGCAAAAAGAGAGCCACCTCAAAAGTACTGAGATGGCTCTCTAAGCAAACGAAAGATTCTATTCAATTTATTACTTCATTTTATTTGCAAGTTTTATTTCTGCCGCTTGCACTGTGTTGAAGAGTAACATTGTGATTGTCATCGGTCCTACACCGCCTGGAACTGGTGTAATATGAGATGCAATACCGTCAACCTCTGTAAAGTTTACATCTCCGCAAAGTTTGTTGTTTTCATCACGGTTAATACCGACATCAATAACAACAGCCCCTTCTTTGACATGCTCTTTTGTAATAAAATTAGCACGACCAACCGCTGCAATTAGAATATCCGCCTGTTTTGTGAATGAAGGTAAATCAGGTGTTTTTGAATGTGTATATGTCACTGTTGCATCTTTTTGTAATAATAGTTGGCCCATCGGTTTGCCAACAATATGACTTCTACCAACAATTACTGCATGCTTACCTGCGATTTCAATCCCTGAATATTCAAGAAGCTTCATCACGCCAAACGGTGTACATGGTAAAAATGTTTCCTGGCCAAGCATCATCTTCCCAACGCTTACGGGCGAGAAGCCATCAACGTCTTTTTCAACAGCGATTGTAGCTATAACAATATTCTCATCAATATGTTTTGGCAGTGGTAATTGTACTAAAATCCCATGAATATCTTCACGATTATTTAATAATTCAATTTGCACTAAAAGCTCTTCTTGTGTAGTTTCCTCAGGTAGCTTAATTAGCTCTGAAAACATCCCGATTGCTTCACAAGATTTTTGCTTATTTCTCACATATGTAGCCGAAGCTTGGTTGTCCCCAACTAGAACAACTGCTAAGCCTGGTGTTAATCCTTGCTCTTTTAATCGAGCAACGCGCTCTGCTACTGAATTTCGAATTTCTTGACCAATCTCTTTACCATTAATAATTGCACTTGACATAAACCTTAGTTACTCCTTCCAATTCAACACGTTTTTATTGTTCTGTAAATTTAGAAAGTACGCCATTGACAAATTTCGACGATCCATCGTCTCCAAATGTTTTGCATAACTCGATTGCTTCATTAAGTACTACTCTTTTTGGTGTTTCTTGCATGTATAATAGTTCGTATACAGCTAGTCTTAAAACTGTTCTCTCAATTTTTGGTAGACGGGCAAGTGACCACTTTTCTAGATGCTGCGTTAATACCGCATCAATTTCCTCTAAATGTTCAGCTGTTCCATTTACAATCTTTTCGTAGAAAGCATTAGTTGGTTGACCTTTAATATGTTCTTTTGCTTCTTCGACTGTAAGATCAGTATTGTCTAGCTGAAACAAAACTTGCAACGCTTTTTCACGTGCTTCATGTCGTTTCATGTAAAGCTCTCCTTCTTAAGTGGCATTAAGGTTTATAATAGCATAAATTCATACGAGAAACACGAATTCAAGCAAGTTTTCAATAATCTGAAACCTTTTTCAAGCAACTTTCTACTTATTTTTACTTTTAACTTTATTGATATTTTAAAAAAGAAATGCTACCTTTATTTTTCCTTTGATAAATCTATCATTTAGTTATACGGAAAAACACCATTTAAAGTTCCCCAAAAACGAAGACAATCTTAGATTTCCCGAATTTTTTTCTACATGTCGAAAGCAATCTGCTTAAAATTTGAAACATTATACCATGTGACTAAACCATTTTAATTTTCAGCCGAAAATATTTAAAACTGTGTCTACATTATCCATCATAATTATTGACTTCCTTATTATTAGATCCTACATAAAATTATGTAATTGATACAGGTCCAAAAAGATCAACAAAACGTTTTGTCATCTTCAAAAATCAATAAACTAAAGCAAATGCAACATTATTCTCTAGTGGAGGCCAACTATGAAAGAACATTATTATACTATTGGTGAGGTCGCAAAATTAGCAAATCTCTCTGTACAGACACTCCGATACTATGACCAAATAGATTTGTTTAAACCTGCTTATACGGATTCCGCTAGCAATTACCGTTACTATAAAGATAGTCAGATTTTTTATTTGGATATAATTAAATCGCTAAAATATATCGGCACTTCGCTTGAGGACATTAAAAGGGCACTTATGCTGACATCTGAAGAGCTACTTGCCTTTTTAGAACAACAAGAACAACGTTTAGAAGAAAAAATTTCACGACTCAACGAAGTGAAATATACCCTGCTGAAAACGAAAAAACAGATGCAAGAGCAAATTGAAATTCCTATTTTCGGAGAGGTATACACACGTTTTGAGGAAGAAATGCCAATTTTACAGGTCACAACGACTGAACTTACACCAACATCTAGCACCAATACGTACTATGGAACATTAACAAAAATTATTGAAAATGAAGGAAGTGTTTTAAATAGTCGTTATGGATGTATCTATCCGCTCGCTCATTACACAGATGTGAACGATATTATTTATGATGCAATATTTACACCACTATTAACTGAACGAACTTTTTCTAAACTTTCTTCTAATGTAAAACAAACGATTGTTCAGGAAGGCAAATATGCATGTATCGCTTTTATTTATCACCCTGATACGTATTTCTCTTTTTATGAAAAGCTTAAAAAATATGTTGATTCACAACAAGCATCATTTGAATCAACTGTTTATGAATTATATATGCCTGCAACAATCTCTTCTGAGCGTGAAAAGAAATTTATTGTCGAATTAAAAATTAGACAAAATGCTTTATAGTAGTTTTTTATTTAGCAATCTTTCTTGTGCTTAAACCCCTCTTTTAACAGGAATTTAATTGATGTACGCGGTATAACTATTTCGTTTTACTTCCACACTAATAGCGCATTGAATATAAATACAAAAATAAAAACAAATCTTTTGACCCTATAGTTACTATAGGGTTTATTGTATTAGAAGGAAATCATCTAGTAGATTATCAATCTCATGTATCGTGAACTGTTGAAGGAGAGAAAAATGAACAAGAAACAAGCTTTAACCTTAACTATTTTGTTATCCAATTTATTCATTGCCTTTTTAGGGATAGGATTGGTTATTCCCGTATTGCCAACTATCATGAATGAACTGAATATAACAGGCTCTGTCGTTGGCTATATGGTTGCAGCATTTGCCATTACTCAACTTATTGTATCGCCTATCGCAGGCAGACTAGTCGATCGAGTTGGTCGAAAAGTTATGATTGTTATCGGTCTAATTATTTTTGGACTTTCGGAACTATTATTCGGTATGGGTCGTTCAATTGAAATTTTATTTATATCACGCATGCTCGGTGGTGTTAGTGCTGCTTTTATCATGCCTGCAGTAACTGCTTTTATCGCTGATATTACAACAATGGCACAGCGTCCAAAGGCACTTGGCTACATGAGTGCAGCCATTAGTACTGGCTTTATTATCGGGCCAGGTCTCGGTGGATTTTTAGCGGAATACGGCACACGTGTACCCTTTTACGCAGCAGGTGTACTCGGTTTCATAGCCGCACTATTGTCGTTTACACTATTAAAAGAACCTACGCGTGCAATGGATGATACAGAAGCTGCACCTTCTATTTTAAGCAGTGCAAAGCGTATTTTTAGCCCTTTGTATTTCATTGCATTTGTGCTTATTTTTGTCCTTTCATTTGGTCTCGCAGCATTCGAATCACTTTTTAGTTTATTCGTCGATCATAAATTTGCATTTACACCGTCAGATATTGCCATTATCATTACCGGAAGTGGTATTATTGGCGCGCTTGCGCAGTTATTATTATTTGATTGGCTTACTAAGAAAATGGGTGAAATCAACGTTATCCGATACTCACTCATACTTTCTGCCGCTCTGACCTTTGCGATGACAATGGTTAGTCATTATTTCGCAATATTATTTGTTACATTCTTTATTTTTGTCGGCTTCGATTTAATCCGACCTGCTGTTACCTCCTATTTATCAAAAATCGCAGGGAATGAGCAAGGCTTTGTCGGAGGCATGAACTCAATGTTCACAAGTCTCGGAAATATTTTTGGACCAATCATTGGCGGCATGTTATTCGACATTGATTTAAACTATCCATATTATTTCGCTACAATCGTCTTAGTTCTCGGTGTTATCCTCGCATTTTTCTGGAAGAAACCAAAAGATATCGCTTTATAATCCGTTTGCGTAGTTATATACAACATAAAAAGGAGTTGCCTACTATGGTGAAATGTTCACCAAGCTGGCAGCTCCTTTTTTTCTTAATGAATTACTACTTCCTCTTTTTCGAAGTGAATACCTGTAATATGTACATTCACCTCTGCTGTTTCAAGTGCAGTCATATTTAAAATTGCTTGGCGAATTTGCGTTTGTACATCCTTTGCCACTTTCGGAATCGAATAGCCATATTTTACAGAACAAAATACATCAATAGCGATCTCACCATGTTCTGTGACCCCTGATTTAATGCCTTTATTGTGTACTTTTTTGCCGAAACGTTCAACGACGCCTGTTGCAATATTGCCACGAGTTGCTGCGATACCCTCTACCTCGTTAACCGCGATTCCAGCTACAATTTCGATTACTTCTGCAGCTACTTCAATTTTCCCAAGCTCTTCTTTACCAGAAGGTGTTGGTTGTACGAAAGATTGTCCTACTTTCTCTGCCATACAATATCATCCTTTCCACTACGCATCGCAAGCAAATGCTGTTGTTACGCTTATTATACTATAAAAAGGAAGGTTTGGCTTAGGAAAGACGCTTTTCATTTTTTGTGTACAACTAGACCATTGCTAATATCATTCTTTTCAAAGTGAAGCTAGAAACGTTAAAAGGAGGAGTGCATTATCATTTGCTTATTTTTTTGCAAATATATATCAATTCATAACTATCATTCGTTGCCGGCGTTTCATTCCAATCCTGATAAACAGCAGCGATTTCAAATCCATTGCCAAGCAACATTCTCTCCATTTCTTTTGGAAACACATATCTTAAACTAATTTTGGTGCTTTTTTCATCTACAATTTGACCATCGCTATTTTTATACTTTCTAATCGTCGTATACTGTTGAATTTGATTTAATGAATCATAATGACTAACACCTGACGTTGACCTTTTTTACCCACGAAAAAACCCTCTAACAATTATTCGTTAGAGGGTAAAACAGATAGGATATTCCGTTTTGTTTTATATTTTATTCTACAATCAAATACATATCAGTAAGTGAATTTCACATACTTCACCGCTCAAAGAACAGTTAGAATAGCTCTTATCAAGCTACGATTATTTGTTTGTTCCTAATACATCATTTTCTTCCAAGAATTTCGTGTTGAATTGCGCAGATTTGAAAACGTCGTTGTTCATTAATGCTTGGTGGAAAGGAATTCAACTATTCGACTATTCGTTTCTCGATGCGTCTGACAGCGCCGAATATTACAGTTTTCTATTAACCGCCCGAGTTTAAAAAATTATAGCAAAAATTTCCGGGGTCAAAATAATAGATCGAATACTAAACTAAAGCATCCGTTAGTAATAGGTTCAAAAAAAGCTGTAATCCTTCTTGAAGTGACCTCAAAACTAGTTAATCTATATAGATAAACGTTTCAATTTCCTCAACCTTTTTCCCGTCTAATTGGTGCGTGAACCCGAATGTTTCACCCTTTCCGTCGTGATTTATTACAATATCGATATCGTGAACTAGTTCGGTGAAATACTTAAAAGATTTTTTTAATTCGTCATAGGATTCTACCGTTTCAATTCCTTGCTTTTCTGCTACCGAAATAGAATAAACAAGATTACCCATCAAAGTTTGAAGAACCTCCAAATTATCAAAGTCTTTTTGAAGGTCGTCACCTTGAATCCGAAAATATTTCATTTCGTTTCTGAGACGATATGCCCTCGGGTAATATTCTTTCACGTCGGTTGTTTTGGTAATATCTTCAGCGTGATAGGCAATCCAAGCTTCCAATGTTGGTTCAATTCCATAGCTGTTGAAGCCTTCAGGCGTTGAAACGTCCTTCCAGGTTTTCGGGTCGTTTACTTCGGCTTCTTTTTTTACTTGTTCAACTTTCGTTTCTTCTGTTTTATCTTGTGCAACCTTCGTTCCTTCATTCGTACACCCTGTTAATAATCCACTTACCAATAATCCTGTAAATGCTAACTTTATTAGCTTCATTATTCTGCCCCCCTGTGATTGAAAATCCTTATACTTGAAATCATCTATTAATTATTTACATTTTACCATGGAAATAGCCCAATTCTTTTCTTCAACTAACCTGCCCCGTTAGTTGAATAGTAACAATCTTTCAGAAAATTATCCATTATTTTTCCAAAACGAAAAAAAGTTGTATGTGAGGTCCGAACAGCAGAAAGCGCCAGTCAGAATCGGGGGCTTGGGGTAACGCAATTTCAACGCAAAAAAAGAAGCGACCAACAACGATGTTTAGTCGTTATTGATCGCATTTGCTTTCCGTTTTGCACTTTCTCTTTTCAATGTCGCAATTGAAATTCCAGTTAAATTCGCAACTTGCGTAAAACTATTCGTTTCTTTTAGCTTCATAGCATGGTCAAGCTGCGCTTTTGTGTACGTTGGCTTACGTCCTTCTCGATAGCCCTCACGTTGTGCGTCTTTACACGCTTCAATAAAATGTCTGAATAGACCTGTGTAGACAATTCTGGTGCAACATCATGGTTCTTCATAATGTCACCTGTCAGTAACAATGAGTTAGTCTTAAAATCAATATGCTTCTCTTCTAGCTGTATTAATGTGTTCATTCTAATTCCTGTCTTGTATATAGTCAGAACAGCTACTGCATCACGAAACTGAATGAAATTAGTCATATCTAGTAACGACAATAAGATTGACAATTGCTTCTCATCAGCAGGAAGTTTAATCTTGGTATCAATACGTATACGAACGTCTTTCCAAAAGTTCCTCTCTATCCATCCGTTATCGTAAAGTCGATTCAAAACAGCTTTAATTACCCTTAAACGGCTTTGTTTCGATACATCTGAAATATCCCCTAAGCTCGCAAGCCAACTAAATATAGACTCCAATTTAATGTCATCTACATATTCAATTTTCAATGAATCTACTAAACGATTAAACGTGTAAATATATTCACTGATTGTCGCTTTACGAACGCCCGACAGACGCATTTGTTCTTTCACAATTAACAAAGCACTATTAATTTCTACACCTTTCTTACCATGTAATTCAGCTACATCGATTATTAGCTTTGGTGGAGTAATCAGTATTGTATCTTCCTCTTTAAACGTACCCTCAAAACTTGGTAGCTGTATAGCTTCTGTCACATTCTCTAAATCAAAAATCCCTGTACGTTGACCTTTTCTAGCCAAATAAAAAACCTCCTAACAATTGAATGTTAGAAGGTAATTTTATTGCGATATTTGAAATGCGTTCTATTCCCTAAATCCACGAATCCGATTATTTGTTTGTTCCTAATACATCGTTTTCTTCCAAGAATTTCGTGTTGAATTGCGCAGATTTGAAAACGTCGTTGTTCATTAATGCTTGGTGGAATGGAATTGTTGTATTGATACCAGGACCAGCAACTTCAAATTCACTAAGCGCACGATTCATTTTTGCAATTGCTTCTTCACGAGTATCTGCATGAACGATAAGTTTTGCAACCATTGAATCGTAGTATGGAGGAATTGTATAACCTGCATAAACAGCAGAATCGATACGTACACCATAGCCACCTGGTGTAATATAAGTGTCTACAGTACCAGCTGATGGCATGAAGTTTTTGTATGCATTTTCTGCGTTAATACGGCATTCAATTGCCCAACCATTTATTTTAATGTCATCTTGTGTGAATGGAAGTTTCTCACCAGATGCAATTTTTAATTGTTGTTGAACAAGATCGACACCAGAAATCATTTCTGTTACTGGGTGTTCTACTTGAATACGAGTATTCATTTCCATGAAGTAGAACTTGTCCTCTTGATAGTCGTAGATGAACTCGATTGTACCAGCACCTTCATAGTTACATGCTTCTGCTGCTTTCACCGCTGCTGCACCCATTTCTGCACGACGTTCAGATGATAGTGCAGGAGATGGAGCTTCCTCTACTAACTTCTGCATACGACGTTGAACTGTACAGTCACGCTCGCCTAAATGTACGACATTACCGAAACTATCAGCTAACACTTGAATTTCACAGTGACGGAAGTATTCGATGAATTTTTCTAAATATACGCCAGGGTTGCCAAACGCTGCAGCAGCCTCTTTTTGCGTAATATCAATCCCTTTTACAAGCTCTTCTTCTGTACGAGCTACACGGATACCTTTACCGCCACCCCCAGCAGTTGCTTTAATGATTACAGGGTAACCGATTTTCGCAGCCCACTCTTTACCTGTTTCGATATCTGGTACAATACCAGTACCTGGAACAAGTGGAACACCTGCTGCTTCCATTGTTGTACGAGCAACGTCTTTAATCCCCATGATTTTAATTGAATCAGATGAAGGACCAATAAATTTAATGCCCGCATTTTCACATGCTTCAGCAAAATCAGCATTTTCAGAAACGAAACCGTAACCTGGGTGGATACCATCTGCTCCTGTTTTTTCTGCTACGCTTAATAATGCAGGGAAGCTTAAATAAGAATCTTTTGATAGCTTCGGACCGATACAATATGCTTCGTCTGCTAACTTCACATGTAATGCTTCTGCGTCTGCTTCAGAATATACGGCAACTGATTTGATGCCTAACTCTTTACAGGCACGAATAATACGAACAGCGATTTCGCCGCGGTTTGCGATTAATACTTTTTTCATGGTTAGCACTCCTTACTCAGCTTTTACAAGGAATAATGGTTGACCGTATTCTACTAAATCGCCATCTTTTGCAAGTACTTCAACGATTTCACCTTTAACTTCTGCTTCGATTTCGTTGAATAGCTTCATTGCTTCTACGATACAAACGATTGTTTCGTCGCCTACTTTGTCGCCCACTTTTACGTATGCCGGTGAATCTGGGTTTGGAGCTGCATAGAAAGTACCTACCATTGGTGATACAATTTTATGTAACGATGGGTCGTTACTTGCAGGTGTTGCGGGTGCTGGTGCTTCTTCAACTTTGGCTGGAGCTGCTACAGGTGCTGCTGGTGCAGATTGTTGTACAACAGGGGCTGTTTCTTCTTTTTTAGGTGCCACAGTTTCAGTAACAACAACACCATTCTTTTTTAATTTAACTTTTGCGCCATCTACTTCATAAACGAACTCGTCGATTGAAGAAGAATCTACTAATTTAATAATTTCACGAATTTCTTGAATTTTGAACATTTCTAACTCTCCTTATGAAATAAAATCTACTACAATCACTATTCTATATTTTTTTGACACAATTTGAAACACTTAAATGAAAATTAAGTAAATATAAACATAATAAAAGGCTTTCTTTTACTAAACGAAAGCCTTTTCATTATGCTGATATATAACAACTACAAGTTAATAAACGGAATATTCCTTTTTTTCTTTAAATTTTTTAATAGTTGTTTGCGCTGAATTTAACTTGAACGTCATTTGCGCCTTCCCACTCTGTTTTTACTAAATAAATAATCTCATTTGCTTGTGATTTTGATAACTCTTCTGCCATAACTGTGACAGAAACTTTCTCACCTTCCGCTCTAACAAAAGCATCGGAATAGCCTAAAGATTTAATGAGCATTTCGAGCATTGCCTCTGTTGATTCCTGTTTAATCAAACCGTCTATTTCATTATAAGCTTCATTTTTTTCTTCAGCAGTATATTCTTCTGAACCAATTTTTTGTGTTAGTTGTTGACGTAATTGACTTCTTTCATCACTAACTTGCATACGCATTTCCTCAAATAAGTGACTTGGAGACAATACTTCTTGTGTTGCATCTTTATTAGTTGCCTCCTGATCTGTAACACCCGTAATTGCTGTTTGCTGTAATGTATCATCTGTAAAAATCGTTAAGCCATTAAATTGTTTTGCAGGATCAACCAAATAATAAACTGAAATTACTGCTACAAGACTTAATAATGTCATAAACCAAACTGTTCTTCTACGTACGCGCATTTACTTTTCCTCCTTATTTTCCATTGGAACGATAATAATTCGATGAATAGGTAATTGCATCACTTGACTGACGACAGCACGTATTTCATTTTTGACAAAAATATCTGATGCACCTTCTGAAACAATTAGCATTCCTGTTACATCTTTCGTACTTTCGTCAGTCCCTCGAAAATACTGGCTAAATAGTTTATTTTCATCCTTCGCATCTGTCATCTCTCCGTAATAAAAATATACTTTTACCTCCCCAACGCCTTGCATAGCCTTAAGCGTTTGCTCAAGTTTTTCTTCATTCGTATTCGGTGTTACTCGTTCATTTGTTGAATTCGTTTGATACATTGGAAACACGATGAAAATTCCTACGGAGGCAGCAATAAGCATTAAGACGATAAATGACGTTGTTTTTTTTCGTACCTTTTCCACATCACTTCTACATTGCCTCCTTTCATCTTCTCTTTTTCAAGTGTATGTACGCTTGTTTCCTCCTATGAATTGATAAATGGAATCTTTAATAGCATTTGCAAAAATACTAACGTAATGACAAGTTTTGTTAGTGAAATTATTTGTTGGTCATCAGTTAGAAATACGAATAATTGACAAATAAAGAGCAACGCCAATAAAAGAATCAATCTATCTCCCCCCAACCATCACTTGCACGAAAACGATAAGGAAAAAACAAGAAAACATAAATGAAAAAGCAATTAGAAATGATACTGCACATAAAGTGAATAGAGATTTACTAACATGATCGAGTAATTTACAAATATCATCAAAAGCAATCGGTTCTAAAATAGCTGCTAATAGTTTTAACGAATACGCACTAACTACTAGCTGGACAGTTGGTATAAACGATACTGTGATGACCGCGATAAAGGCACTTATACTACTAATCGAAGTAGAAAATTGTGTCATATGCTGAAACATCGAAAAACTATCAACGATAAAGGAACCGACTACTGGAATATTTTCTTCTATTAATTTTTTTACAGGTTCTGCAACAGCCTTATTAACACTAAATGCAGCAACTCCACTTGCTGACATTAAAATGATGTAGCAAATGACGGACGCTGAAACAATACTCATAATGGTAAAACGAATCAACTCTGCAATTCTCGTAAAAGATATTTCTTTGACAATGACACTACATACATCGAATACAATGGCAAAAAGCACACCTGGGATAAGCCATTTACTACTAATAATCGTTAGGACTTGTACAAAAAAAAGCAAAAAAGGCTGCCAAGAAGCAATGGCTGTTATGCTACTAGATAACAAAAAACTAGAAGTGAGAATTGGGTAAAATGCCGTGAATATATGTGAAAGTCCTTTTGCAATCTCATCAATTAGTTGAAATGAATTGACGACTACTGGCCCTATTGTTGCTAATACAATGAGAAAAAAAAGTATTCTTGTCCCTTTTTCAAATTCTGGTAATATCATGTTGACAATCAAAAAAATGATGACGTAGCCACACAATATAAGCGTCATTTTGAGCAAGAGAAAAAATGGATCGATGAAAAACGAAATGAGTTGCTCCTGCACCAGCCTCGCCCCTTAATTTAACCTTTGTAAAATAGCTGACACCCCCTGTAAAACATCCAAAAATTCTTTAAACCAATACAACAAAATAACAATTTTCACAGCATCGAAAACAATGCTGCCGAGAACTTTATAGCTATTCTCCACTAGTAACAATGACACCCATTGCCCTACATAAAAAAGGCTCGCACTTATTACAATGGCTTTTGCATAAGGCAAAAATGTAAGCATTCCGAGTAATTGTTTGACGAATGGCAACAAGAGTGTCGTAAACAAAAGACTGAACAGCAAAAACGAGAACATAACACTAATTAGCGCGTGGAGTGGCTGTATGACTTCTTTTATAAGCAACAATAAAAGCAGCATGACAACAGCAACAATGACAATTTCCATTTACTTACCCAGATGAGGTCAACCACTGAAAGAATGTTAATATTTCAGTGAAAAATAGACGCAAAAATCGGAGTAATTCTGCTGTCATATATAGGTAGGCAATAAAAAATAAGAAAAATGAAAATTCTTTCTTCCCTGTTTGATCAAAAAAAACATGAAGAAGCGCTACTACTAGTCCCACTCCAGCGACTCTTAATACGTCTTGTAATTCCATTCATACGCCCCCTCGTGTACAGCAATATATGTTGCTCCCCAATAAAAAAGACCTCTATACAATATGTATAGAGGTCTCTTCTTATCGACAAAAGTTGGTAATAGTTAATATAGCATTATTTGAGTGCCTGGCACCTCGTATATGGAACTTAGCAAGATTCTCAATATAATATCAAGCTCTTATAACGTAAAAATCCACTTCGCTTTCCGCGGGCACAGTGTAAGCCGCAACCCTCGCTAACGCGCGGTTTGTTGCGTCTTACAACTGGTGCTGTTCCCGCAGGAGTCTAAGTGGATTTTTCCTTAGTAAATTATAAAATGCATAGTGAATTGTTTGAGTGCCTGGCACCTTGCATATGAAACTTAGCAAGATTCCCAATATATTATCAGGCTCTTATAACGTAAAAATCCACTTCGCTTTCCGCGGGCACAGTGTAAGCCGCAACCCTCGCTAGCGCGCGGTTTGTTGCGTCTTACAACTGGTGCTGTTCCCGCAGGAGTCTACGTGGATTTTTCCTTTGTAAATTATAAAATGCATGGTGAATTGTTTGAGTGCCTGGCACCTTGCATATAAAACTTAGCAAGATTCCCAATATAATATCAAGCTCTTATAACGTAAAAATCCACTTCGCTTTCCGTGGGCACAGTGTACGCCGCAACCCTCGCTGTCGCGCGGTTTGTTGCGTCTTACAACTGGTGCTGTTCCCGCAGGAGTCTACGTGGATTTTTACTCTGATAGCTCTACTTACAGTGGCATAACAATTCAGAATTGTTTGTGTGCCTGGCACCTATACTAATTTTTCAATGATGCTTTTTACTGTGCCTGGTTGCACTAGATGACTATTTTCACCCATCCACATCGATAAATATTGTGCATTTCCTTGCAATGTACTTTCTTTACGAATAGTAGACGTTAAATAATGTTGTAATGGATAAGGAGCTACGACAGCGTCCTTCATATGTTCAGTAAAGTAATTAGCTAATCCACGAGCCGCTTTGCCAGTAAAAGCATACGTAATGGTCGTCTGTTGTGCCTTCGACTGTAATATAGCATTTTTGTATAGCGGTGATATTTCACACTCATCTGCTACTAACAAAGCTGTACCAATTTGTACCGCCTGTGCACCACTAGAAAGAGCGCGATCCACATCCTCTTTTGAAATAATTCCACCTGCTGCAATGATTGGAATTGAAATTTTGCCCGCTACTTGCTGTAATAAGTCTTCTCGAGCAATTAATTGCAGTGGTTCAATAAAAGATCCGCGATGACCACCTGCCTCGCCACCTTGTAATACGACTGCATCCATACCTGATTGTTCAATAAGAATAGCTTCTTCTAATGTAGTAGCTGTGCCAATGACATAAACATCGTTGGCCTTTAAACGTTGAATAACCTCTGAAGAAGGTATGCCAAATGTGAACGAGCAAACGGCTACCTGCTCTTCCAGTACTGCCTGTAATTGCCCTTCAAACACTTCATTAGACGTCACACTTTGTACAGGCGATAATCCTAACTCATCATAATAAGGCTGCAACGCCATCCGCGCTTGTTGGAGGACATCTATATCAATACGCGGCTCTTCTTGCACAAATAAATTGACCGAAAATGGTTTGTCAGTAAGCTTTTTAACTTCTTTTATAAAGCTTCTAGTTTGCTCTCCATCTAAATAACCCGCTCCAATTGATCCTAGAATACCTATCTCCGCGCATGCTGCAACAAATTTTGGTGTAGTAACTCCAGCCATTGGTGCTTGAATTATTGGATATTGCATCTCTAATTTTTGTAACATTGCATTCACCTCTTACTTGTATTGTAAACGTTATTTCGCCATTCTACCTGCAAAATTTTAACATATTTTTGTACTTTGCGATATATGTATGAAAAAAGAGAAAAAGTGTTAGATTGACTGCAATCAATCTAACACTTTTTCTGTTATGCCGTTGATGTCCGCTAAGGCGGATGCTTTCTGCGGGCACACACGTAAGTGGAATGCCTCGCAATTGCGCGGTTTGTTTCGCTTACGTTGCGTTGATTCCCGCAGGAGTCACCGCCTTTGCTACCATCAACTAGTACTATTTGCTATATTTTTTCTATTCCCAAAGAGTCGCAACCTCTTTTCGTCATTGCTTATGCGCGTGATACGTATGAAGCTTCTGAAGTGTTGATAATTAACACATCACCTTGGTTAACGAAGAATGGAACTTGAACGATAAGTCCAGTTTGAAGTGTTGCAGGTTTTGTACCACCTGAAGCTGTATCACCTTTAATACCTGGTTCTGTTTCTGCTACTTCTAATTCAACAGTGTTTGGTAATTCTACACCTAGCATTTCGCCTTGGTAAGATTGGATGTGTACTTCCATGTTTTCTTTTAGGAATTTTAATTCATATTCAATAGCTGCTGAAGCTAGTTCAGTTTGCTCATATGATTCTAAATCCATAAATACATGCTCATCACCTTGAGCATATAAATATTGCATTTTACGATTATCAATTTGTGCTTTTTCTACTTTTTCACCAGCACGGAATGTTTTTTCATTCACAGAACCGTTACGTAGGTTACGTAATTTAGAACGTACGAATGCAGCACCTTTACCTGGTTTAACGTGTTGGAAATCTAACACGCGATATAATTGGCCATCAACAATAATTGTTAGACCTGTACGGAAATCGTTTACTGAAATCATTTGTGTTCCTCCATTGTTTATAAGATGATGAGTTCTTTAGTCGAATGTGTTAGCAGTTCATTACCTGACTCAGTGATTAAAATATCGTCTTCGATACGAACACCACCGACTCCTGGCACATAAACACCTGGTTCAATCGTAACGGCCATACCCGGTTCTAATACCGTTTCAGAACGCTTCGATAAGCCAGGGCCTTCATGTACTTCAAGACCAATACCATGTCCTAAAGAATGCCCAAATGCCTCACCATAGCCTTTTTCTGTTAAATAGTCACGCGCAATTGCATCTGCCTGAATACCCGTTAAACCAGGACCAACTTTTTCAAGTGATAAAAGTTGTGATGCAAGTACTGTATTATACATTTCTACTAATTTTTCAGATGGCTCACCTACTGCCACTGTTCGTGTTATATCCGAAATGTAGCCATTGTATAGTGCTCCAAAATCTAGTGTGACAAAGTCGCCTTTTTCAATAACTTTATTCGTAGCAACACCATGTGGTAGAGCTGAGCGAAGACCAGATGCTACAATCGTATCAAATGAGGACTGTGTTGCTCCTTGTTGTCGCATGAAAAACTCTAATTCATTCGAAACTTCAAGCTCTGTTTTACCTGGCTTGATGAAGTCTAAAATATGTGTAAATGCGTGATCAGCTATTTCACACGCAACCTTAATAATATTAATCTCTTGTTCAGTCTTAATCAAGCGAATTTTTTCAATTAATCCAGAAACGGGCACTAAATCAGCTTGAATCACACTTTTATATAACTCATATGTGCCAAAGCTTACAGTATCTTTCTCAAATCCCAATGATTTAATACCCATGACTTTAACTTGTGTCGCAATTTCTTCTAGGAGCGTTACTTCGTGCTGTACAATTCGGAAATCTTTAATTTGCGCAGCTGCTTGCTCTGTATATCGGAAGTCAGTAATGAATACAGCATCATTTTGTGACACGATTGCCACACCTGCTGTACCTGTAAACCCTGTCATATATCGACGGTTGTACCCATTTGTAATTAAAATGCCATCGATGTTTTGTTCTTGAAGTGTTTTACGAAGCTTTTGTAATTTCAACATAATTATTTCTCCCTCTCAATAAAAGTGCGTAGTGCTAGTTCATAGCCTTTCGTACCAAGACCACTAATTTGGCCAAGGCAGGCTGGTGCAAGATAGGAATGATGGCGAAAAGCCTCACGTTTGTGAATATTGGAAATATGTACTTCAATAACTGGAACAGCAACTCCTGCAATTGCATCATGTAATGCTACGCTTGTATGGGTATATGCACCTGGATTAAAGATAATACCATCATACTTGTCATCTTCTGCTTCGTGTACCCAATCAACAAGGACACCCTCATGATTAGATTGACGAAACTCGACTGTAGCACCAAGAGAAGCCGCGAGATTTTGAACATTATTCTTTACATCTTCTAGTGTTTCATGGCCGTATATATGGGGCTCCCGTTTCCCTAGTCGATTTAAGTTAGGTCCATTCAAACATAATAACTTCACGCAGTATTCGCCTCTTTCTATGTACTTGCTTTTTATTTTATCATACCAATTGCATACAGCAACTAATTTCCTTTTTGTGCTGTATGCTCTTTCTGATGAAAATTAGCTGTTTCAAGTAAAAAACGGAGTAGGCAAATAACGACAACGATAAAAGGAATTGATAGTTTTTTAAATGATGTCGATTGTAATGGTAAATCCAACACGAACCATTCTAATGTAATCGTTACAATGAGTCCTATTAAAAAAGAAGTCAACACTGCCGGTATAATATGCGTATATCGCAAAGTCATAAATAAAAAGAACCCTACTATAAATAGCGCTAATGTTAGAAAACTCCAATGAAATAGTTTGGAACTATCCTCGAACAAGTCCCACTTTTTATAAAAGCCAATTGGATTCCAAGAAATTAAATGAAAATAATGAAGTCCTTTTAAACAAAATGCTAAAACAATCGCATAAACGACTGCAGTAATTAATCCTACCTTCATATTTATCCCTCCTATTTTGACCGTTATGCATGCAAGCATTACAGCATTATCCTTATCACAAGGGCTCAAAGTCTTACAACACTGCTTAATAGCAAATCAATCTTTCTGAAAATACAAAATTACACAATAAGTGTAACCATATAGAAAATTTACTATGCGTACCTCTAGAGGTTTTTCGCTAAATTTAGTACAATGGTACAGTTGAAATATATAAAGAGAGTGGTGTTAGCCTTGAGCAATTCACCTGTTTACGGGGGACAAGCACAATTAGAAGGTGTGATGTTCGGAGGAAAGGAACATACGATTACTGCCATTCGCCGTAACGATGATTCCATTGATTATTATCATTTTAAAAAGGTACAAAAACCAATCCTGCAAAAGCTAAAAAAAATACCATTCGTTCGTGGCGTTATTGCCCTTATTGAATCAGCAGGTTTAGGTTCACGTCATATGCAATTTTCAGGAGATCGTTATGACGTTACACCAGGCGAGGAAGCAGAAAATATAGAAGAAGGCGGCTCGAAGCTACAAATGATTTTAGGAGTAGCTGTTGTCGGAATCCTTTCCTTTTTATTTGGAAAATTCGCCTTTACCTTAATTCCAGTATTTATTGCAGATTTCTTTTCTAGATGGATAGATGGTAAAGTAGGTCAAGTCCTTCTTGAAAGTGGCATTAAGCTCCTTTTACTGCTTACCTATTTATATTTTATTTCTTTAACACCGATTATTAAACGCGTTTTCCAATATCACGGTGCCGAGCATAAAGTAATCAATTGCTACGAAGCTGGTCTGGATATTACTGTAGAAAATGTACAAGTGCAATCGCGTTTACATTATCGATGTGGGAGTAGTTTTATGTTATTCACTGTGTTCGTTGGTATGTTTTTGTATTTCTTCGTGCCAACAGATCCACTATGGTTACGAATTGTAGACCGTATATTATTAATTCCTGTTGTACTAGGGGTATCATTTGAAGTATTACAGGCAACAAATGCATGCCGTAATATTCCTCTGTTACGCTACTTAGGCTATCCGGGTCTATGGCTACAATTATTAACAACAAGAGAGCCTCTGGACGAACAAGTAGAAGTAGCGATTGCATCATTCAATATGTTACTTCAAGTCGAACAGAAGCCAGAAATTGCTGCTACATTAAATCACGACTAAAAATTATTCAATTTAAAAACGCACAATGCGGTTAATCACCACATTGTGCGTTTTACTTTCTTTCAAAATACACTTGCCCTATATTGACTGTACAGCATTCAGTTGCTGCTTTGCACTTTCATATTCCTCATGTAATGTCTTGATAATTTCAAGGACTGACTCGCGTTTTTCAATATTTGTGACACCATGCCCTGCCGACCAAATATCACGCCAAGCTTTCACATTCACAAGATGTGTTAAATCAATGTCCTTTCTTGGCTTTAAGGACGTCGGGTCGATACCTTCTTTTATTAAAGATGGAATTAGCACATTCACATGAACCCCACTGAACGCATCTGTATATAAAACATCATCTGTTTTACTGTCGATGACCATCTTTTTATAATCCTCTGGAGCATTTCCTTCATGACAAGCGATAAAACGCGTCCCTAAATAAGCATAGTCTGCACCAATAATTTGCGCTGCTAATACGTCTGCACCACTTGAAATAGCGCCCGATAAAATAATCGTTCCATTAAAGAACTTTTTGACTGCGGATACAAAGCCAAATGGATTTAGTTGTCCACCATGTCCACCTGCCCCAGCACAAACAAGAATCAAGCCGTCTACACCCGTTGCGGCTGATTTTTCCGCATGCTTAACGTTTGCTACATCCGCATACACTTTACCTCCATAGCTATGGACAATGTCAATGACCTGCTTCGGGTTACCGAGCGATGTAATAACGATAGGCGGCTCATATTCCTCAATTAACTGTAAATCTTCCTCAAAACGTGCATTTGCTACAGGATGACAAATGAAATTGACAGCCCACGGCTCTGTTGGTAATGCTTCTTTAATCTCTTGAAGCCACTCGGCACACGTTGTCGCAGGTCTTGCATTTAATAATGGAAACGAGCCAATAGCGCCCGCTCGACTAGCCTCAATGACCATTGCTGGATTAGATACTAAAAACATTGGTGCTACAATGATTGGTAAACGTAACATACTCTCTCCCCCTTTCTATTAATGATTCTAGCAAAATCGTAAAATCCCTACTTCATGCACTAATTTAATCTCTCTCTTTTCGATATGTAGTCCCTTTTAATGGATAAGCGGTGGTCATAAAAAAAATACCTATCCGTCTAATTTGCCAGATAGGCATTTTTAATTAATTAATTAAATGTAGTTAGCTCTTCTGAAACAGATTTTAAATAATCTTTCTCAAACATAATGAAGTATTTCCCATCTTTCATATCATCTCTAATTCCATCACTTAAAGATAACGATTTTATCGAATTCATGTCTATTTTATTCTCTAACATTTGATCGAGTGGTAGATTGGTTTCAATTTGAGACATAAGTTCTTTTAATTGTGTTTGGGGCATTTTGCTTTCCGTTTTATTAATAACAGCAAGAATGAGGTGTAATAGGTTTTCTTCATTTAAATTTCTTCCGTCTGTAGCAGCCATCATTAAAGCCACAACCTCTTCCCCATTTAAACGATTCGTCCCTTTTTTGAAATCAAATCCCACGCTCGTGATAGCTCGTACTTGTGTATCTTCTTGCAAATCATAATCAATACCATTCACAGCATCAACCATTGTGGAAAAGGTTTTTAAATCTATAACGGCATAATAATCAATTGGTAAATCAAATAGTTTTGAAACTGCTGTCCTTACATTTTCAGCTCCTCCTGAACCGAAGGCATAAGCAAATAACAATTTATCGTACATGGTCGTTCCATCACTATTATCTATAGGTGCATAAGTTTCACTTGGGATAGATACAACTTTCATCATCTTTTTATTTTTACTATATGTAAGTAAAAGGTTAAAAGGTATCCTATTATCCTCTTCTTCCGCTTTCACAGTAATGAGCGTAGTTAAAAGTTCATCTTCCTGAACAACTGTTCCACTTGCATCACTTCTGTTCAGTTCTTTATTAACGTTTCCAGAAAAATTCAATGGAATAAACAAAAATAGACATAAGCACACCGCTAACATAGAAACTGTAAGAGGCACGAATTTTTTTGAGGAAAACATAAGAGAATTCTTTTGTTTATTATTGTTCTTCTCTAATTTACGAATTTGTTCAAATACTTCATGACGATCTTCTTGCGTAAATCTTAACTCTTGTTCATTCGACTTATGAAATTTTTCACCTAATCGTTTATCTTCCATTCAGTTCGGCCTCCTTTATAATCAACTCTAATCTTTGTTTTGCTCTTCTTAATCTCGTTTTCACAGTATTCACTGGAATGTCTAAAATATCAGCAATTTCATCCGCCTTTAATGAATCATAATAGTATAAATACACGACTTCTCGATACACTTTCGGAAGAGAAAAAATCGTATCTTTTATTTCCTCATTTTTGTATTTATCGATAACTATCTTTTCTGTTGATGGGTAAATTGACTTTGCTGTTTCATGTATTAAACTTTTTACTTGCACCATTTTGTAATGCCAACTTTTTAAATAATCTTTACATTCGTTAATTGTTATCCGATAGAGCCATGTTTTTATTTGTGCTTCAAAGCGAAACAATTCAAGGTTTTTATAGCATTTAATAAACGTATTTTGTACCAAATCCCTAGCAGTCTCCGAATCTTTCACATAAGAAAATGCCAATCGTACCAACTCATTCCCATAGTCAATCATTATTTTTTCTAATAAGAAATCTTTTTCTTCTCTATCCAATCTTCTTCCCTCCCTTTCAACCGACTTCAAATTCTGCTATTAGACGATTCGCAAAATGAAATAGGTTCAATTTCCAAAAATATTTATGTTAACAAGGATTTTCTTCTTCTTAGCAAACATCACTATAAGTATAACTGACATAAAAAACCTATATCTGAGATTACCAAGTAATCATAGATACAGGCTAAATGTTTATCATTATTCTTTTGTAAAAGTTTACGTAGATTCTGAACGACATTTTACTATTTACTTTCAATCACCAAAAGCAAAGAGTATTTCTACTTCACAAGCTAACTCTCCGTCCACTGTAGCGATACCTTTTCCTTTTCCGATAGGACCTTTTAATCGAGTGATTTCAACCTCAAGACGGAGTTGGTCTCCAGGCTTTACTTGCCGTTTAAAACGACAATTATCTATTCCTGCTAATAGCCCTAATCGTCCTTGATTTCCTTCTTTCGTTAGCATCACAACAGCGCTCACCTGAGCTAATGCCTCTACAATTAAAACTCCCGGCATAACTGGGTAATTAGGGAAGTGCCCGTTAAAATATTCCTCATTTACAGTCACGTTATTAATACCAACTGCACGTTTCCCCTCTTCCAATTCCAAAATCTTATCCACTAAAAGAAATGGATACCGATGTTTAATTATTTCTTTAATTTTTTGAGTATCTAACATTATTATTCCTCCCATAACAATATAATTAAATTCCTAATTATAATTTTAACACCTGATACTAATAGTTGATACTATAACATTTTATCTTCCACTTTTCTGCCCGTTCGTTCAAGAAGAACCGCGATGCTTTGCCAATTGTTGAAGATCATAAAATAAAAAGTAACGACTGCATACATATGTTGTAATGAAGTAAACTAAACTAATAAAGCACCGATGATTTTATGCTTTATCATTAGTTTGGCTCTTCAACAATTGGGTAATTTAAAAATATAGGTAGGAATTATTAAGTAAAGGAGGAGAGTTAAGATGTTCGACCAAGTTGCGTATTATATTTTTAGAGGCCTGTTAATTCTAACGGTTTTGGTTGTTGTTATAGGAATCCCTCTTGGGGATACGCTGATTAGAAAAAAATAAAACTGCATCCAAATAGATGCAGTTTTTTGATTGGCATTGGTGAAAAATAGTCGCATATTGAACTAAAACTCCCCGTTTGTTTAATAAATCCCTTAATTTTGACCGTAATAATCGTCAGGATTAGTGATTTCATTTTCAATAAAAAATCGTGCTGAACTTTGAACCATTTCTATAAACTCAGCATCATTTAATGTAATCTTATTTTTTAACAAACGATTTAATTTTAATGTTTCGATACTCCCATTTACTTTTGTTTCTTCGGTTAAAACATTATATTGTATACGCATATATGTCTTTCCTTTATAGGTAATATAAGCAGTGACTTCACTATTTTCCAAATTAATCAAAGGGTAATCTACTTTTATACCACTAGAAATAAAGAGAGCTTTCCCAGCCAAACACTTTCGAACATAAAAAATCGAAAAAATAGCTAATACAATACCTACCACCTTAGTTACATTACACGACGAACGCTTCATTACTTTCTCCCCCCATTATTTTGAAGAAACCTAGTTTGCTAGTTTAAGGTAAATTATTCATAATATTAACATTAATAGTAACGTTAATAGCCAACAAAAAAATCATCTTACCTCTAATAATCTTTAGAGGTGAGATGATTTATATCAACTTTATATCAATTCAATTTACAAACCACATTTTAATTGTGCACCACAGTTTGTACATGTGTTACAGCCACCCATTTCTTCGACTGTTCCTTTACGACATACTGGGCATGTGTTCCCTACATCCGAGCCAATAACAGTTGTAGATTCAAGCGCTTGAATCGTATCAACTAATACGACTGGACGTTTTGTGTGCTCTTCTACTAATTCTTCTTCAAATGATAACTGATCCATATCATTTTCTTCTGCTTTTAGTGTAAGAACTTGTGAATCACGGCTACCATCAACATAGACCGTACCACCTTTAGCGCCACCTTTATATAGGCGCTCGTATACTTTTTCTACTTGTTCAACTGTATAGCCTTTTGGTGCATTCACCGTTTTCGAGATCGACGAGTCAATCCATTTTTGAATGATACATTGCACATCTGCATGCGCTTCTGGTTTTAATTCCATTGCAGTCACAAACCATTCAGGCAGTTTATCTTCTGTAGCTTCTGGATGACGGTCTAAGTATTCCTGAACGATTTCCGCTTTTACTTCAATAAATTTACCTAAACGGCCAGAACGGTAATAAGTAAATGAGAAGTACGGTTCTAGACCCGTTGCTACGCCTACCATTGTTCCTGTAGAACCTGTTGGCGCAACAGTTAGTAGATGCGAATTACGAATACCTGTTTCTAAAATTTGTTCTTTAATGTGTGCAGGCATTTTTTGCATGAAGCCTGTTTCCGTAAATGCTTTGCGTAAACGTGCTGTTTCTTCCTCTGTCGCTCCTACTAAGAACGGGAAGCTGCCACGTTCTTTTGCTAGCTCTGTTGAAGCCTCATATGCTGTTTCTGCAATTGTTTTAAAGATTTCATCTACAAGTTCATTACCCGCTTCTGAGCCATATTCTTTTTCACAATAAATAAGTAAATCCGCTAAGCCCATTACCCCTAAACCAACACGGCGCTCACCAAGAGCTTGTACACGGTTTTCTTCTAGGAAGTAGGGTGTTGCATCGATTACATTGTCCTGCATACGAACACCAACACGGACCGTTTCACGTAATGCTTCATAATCAACTGTCTGGTTTTCTTTATTTGCAAACTGTGCTAAGTTGACAGCTGCTAAGTTACAAACTGAATATGGTGCAAGTGGTTGTTCCCCACATGGGTTTGTCGCAACAACGCTTTGACCATAAGCTTTAGCGTTTGTCATATCGTTGGCATTGTCGATAAAGAAAATACCTGGCTCTGCAGAGTATGTTGCACATACGTTGATTAAATTCCAAAGCTCTTTTGCTTTAATCGTACGATATGTTCGAACTTTGTAGCCCATCTTCTCCCATTCACGTACGTCTCCAACTTTATGCCATTCACTATTGTATATAGCCATTTCTTCTTTTGAATATTCTTCAATTGCTGGGAAACGAAGCTCAAAGTCAGCATCTGCTTCAACAGCTTCCATAAATTCTTTTGTTAACGTTACAGAGATATTAGCACCTGTTAAAAACTCAGAGTTATGAACTGTGTACGTACCACCGTCACGTAATTTATTTTCTGCTTCACGGATAATCCCATTGTCGAATCCGCCTAATCCCTCGATACCTTTATAATTAACAATGCCTTGATACATTGCTTCTTCTTGCATTGAAAGTGGCTTAAAGTTTAATTTTTCTTTTGCTAGACGAATAATCGTCTCATCTGCTGTATTTTCCATTAGGTATCGTAGAATACGCGGATTTTGCATTTTTGAAATAATAAATTCCACGATATCAGGATGCCAATCTGCCAGCATAATCATTTGTGCCCCACGCTTTTTGTTACATAAAAGTATTTTAAAATACTTTTGCGATGCGGTCATTTCTGCCACATTCTTATGCTTTCACATAAGATCAGACTATATCATCAAAGAAGGATTTGATTTTTTCATATTTGCGATTGAGTTGAATGGAGCCATACTTATATAACTGTTGAGCAATCTTTTTCACATCATCTTTTCGAGTAATATATAAGTCTACGCAACCTTGTTTCGGATAAAGTTTGTGGACAGATAAAGCCAGTTGATTATTATGAAGAAATTGTAGCAATGACAGGAGCATATGACTATTTCCTGTAAACCCGAGTCTTCCACGATTTGATATATGACCATCTGCATCAAAAAAACCTCTTAAATACGCCCACTGTAAATCTTCTCTTCCAAAATTAATCCAACGTTCAAAACCTGTTTTTCGTGGTGTAATTCCTAATTTAATTAAATCATTACACATTTCTGTTGAATTGATTGGTAAAGCGTATTTATTTTGTTCATTTGGCGCTGTGCGTGGTCGGAATTTAATTGCGTCCAACATACATAATTCTTTAGCGATATCTTCAAGTAGTTGTCGATCTTGCTCTGCGAGTGATAACACAAGGCGTTTTGATTTTCTGCGGTCAAAAATCGTTCCATCACCTGTAATGTAACCTACTAAATAAGCCTTATTCGCTGTATCAACTTGTTTAAAGTAGTTTTCATTATAACGATATTTCTTATTTTTCAGCTTACCAGCTTCACCAGGTGTTCTTGGTTTAAAAAGTTCTAATTCTTTATTCCATCTAAGAATTGTTCCTCTACCTATACGAAGTGTTTTCGCAATATCTACTTGGCTCATTCCATGCTCATGTAACTCAATAATCTCTTTAATCAATCGTTCTTTGTCTCGCGCCTCGTAAGGACGTCTCCGTACATTACGATTTACTTCTTCCATGCTTCCACCTCCTAAGTGGCTTAAAAGTTTAGGAAGGTTCAATAGTCGTTGAACGTTCATCTGCATTTCCACAGATGCTTCGCTGCTGATTGCCCAATCTTTTCTTTTTTCAAGCATTCACGTTTAACTTCACAGTTTACGTTGTAGCAAGAAAAGCTCTAAGGGTGTTCCAGCAATTCACGAGATTTTAATCCCGCCGTTTTGGTTAACGGGATCCACCTTGCTCGACAAGGTGAGTCAGTTTTGCAATGTCATCTAGCCATGAAACCGAACCTGAAGATTTACCATTAACACCACGTGCTAACGTATTGCGTGGACGAAGTGTTGAACCATTCGTTCCTACACCACCACCGCGGCTCATAATTTCCATTACTTGCTTACGGTGATCACTAATACCTTCACGTGAATCCGCAACAAACGGCATTACATAGCAGTTAAAGAAGGTTACATCTGTTTCAGAACCTGCTCCATAAATGACACGGCCAGCTGGTACAAATTTCAATGAGACAAGCTGTTTATAAAATTTCTCAAACCACTCTTGGCGTTTTTCAGCTGTTTTTTCAACTGAAGCAAGCCCTGTTGCATTTCGTTTTGCGATTTGTTCATAAAATATTTCAAGAGGCTTTTCTAGCACGTCAATTGAACGTGTAATCACACCTGTTTCTTGCTCTTTTGGATCATCTAATGCGCTACGGTAGTCTTCCTCAATCAAAATGTCTGCTGTTTTTGTAGACATATCGATATGTTGTATTGTTCCTAAACCACGTGCAGGGAATTTTGGATCTGCCTTAACTGTTAATACGACGAAATCACCAGCTTTTAGCGTTTTCTTTTCCGTATCCTTAAACGAGTAGCGATCGATCATCACAAGTCTTGATACACCTTTATGCGTTATGTGCATATCGGGCGTAACAGGGTGAACCTGTGGGAATTGCTCAATATCTTTGTTTAACTGTTCAATTTGTTTGTTTACATCGGGTTGATGATTTGTGAGTACCATCGTTTTGCCTCCCTTATTTTAAGCCTTACAATAATAAATACACAATATCATGTGTCGGTAAACACTACATATTGTGTATGTTTCTTTTAAAAAGATACTATATATAGATTTTTAATTCAACTCTTGCAATTTCAAGTAGATTGGTTACTGCTTGCCATTACAAGGTTTAAACGATGAAAAAATATTTTTCTTATACCATATTTTACTTTTTAAAGTTCCAATCATCATGTGCGTATTTTTTTTCTTCTAAATCGCGCACATATTTTAATTGCTCCTCAGAAAGTGTAAATGGTTTTAATTCAATTTGCAACGATTTTGCAAAGCCATCTCGAAATGCAGTTACACATTGTTCGATAGAAACAGGATCATTAACAAGGCTATTAATAGCAACTGCCTTCTCTGGTAGTTTTTTGCGCATACGCTCTTTTGCCTCATCACTAGAAAAATTAAATACAGATAATAATTTCTCTTCGTCTAGATCAAGTAAAATCGCACCATGCTGTAAAATAACACCTTTTTGACGTGTTTGTGCACTACCTGCTATTTTTTTGCCTTCTACAACAAGCTCATACCAACTTGGTGCATCAAAGCATACGGCACTTTTTGGCTGTTTCAAATCTGCCTTTTTTTCTTCCGTGTCAGGTACGCTAAAATAAGCATCCATCCCTAAATTATGAAAGCCTTGTAATATACCTTCACTTAATACGCGATACGCTTCAGTCACTGATTCAGGCATATTTGGATAGCTTTCAGTAACAATCACGCTATATGTCAATTCATGTTCATGTAATACTGCTCGACCGCCTGTTGGTCGACGAACAAAACCTATTCCTTGTTCACGTAATGCTTCTAAATTAATATCTCTTTTCGCTTGTTGAAAATAACCAATCGACAAAGTTGCTGGCTCCCACTCATAAAATCGAATAACTGGAGGAATTAAACCCTCACTATGCCAATCAAGCAATGCCTCATCTAGTGCCATATTAAAAGAAGGACTACATTTTCCTGAATTTAGAAAATACCAAGTTGTCATTACGTCATCTCCTACATTTATAGATCATTTCTAGCCACAATCTAGTTAATTTTATCAAACTCATTGGACTATCGCTAGCGCATCTTTTATAATAATAAAGAAGATAGAAAGGGGTAAGAAGAAATTGGATATACTTATCACAATTGGCGTTATTTTAGTAGTTCTAATTGCATATATCGGTATTAATGCAATGCGTCTAAAAAAAGCCGTAACCAACTTAACACAAGAACAATTTATTGAAGGCTACCGTAAAGCACAGTTAATCGATGTGCGTGAACAAAAAGAATTTGATGCAGGTCATATTCTTGGAGCTCGTAACGTTCCTTCTACAGCATTACGTCAACGTCATAAAGAAATCCGCCCAGATTTACCAGTATACTTATACTGTCAAAATACAGGCCGTAGCGCGCGTGCTGCTCTTTACCTAAAAAAACGTGGTTACAATCAAATCTATCAGCTTGATGGCGGATTCCGTAATTGGACTGGTAAAATTAAAACAAAAAAATAACAATTAAAGCGAACTTAATAAGGCAAAAGCGACTATTTCAAATAGTACTTTTCACAGTAAAGCATGTATTTCGAAAAATCGACACCAATGCTTATTTTCGCGCAAAAGAATCCATTCCAACTGCTTTGGTAATGGATTCTTTTTGCTAAAATTCAGAGTTTCTTCTATATAATAGTAGTTGTCTAACGACTAACCATTTCGTTTGAATTTAACTTATTCTTCCTCATACAGTGGACAGTAAAATGTCAAACTGCTCCGAAGTATTGTCGAGCCCATTTATTAAAAAGCTTTTTTTGTCGTAAAAGTGAATTTTCCACAGCCTCCATATTTGTTCTAATTCTACTCTCCTACTTTGTTGTAAGCCATCTCCCATTGCAAGAAAAACAATATGTCTAAAATAACTATTTTTCGTAATAAATATATCAGCATGAACCGAATTCTTCTTTTCTTGCTGAAAACAACTGAAATTTACCCTTGAATTATTTGCTAGGCATTGATAGGATAAATAATATCTTAAAATAATGTATAGATTAAAGCTATGAATGCTATGGATCAAACTATAGCAGGAGCATTTCTGGAGAGAGCGCAATTTGCGTCGCCGAAGGGTTCACTATCTCAGGCAAAAGGACAGAGGAGTAATATAAACTTTCATCACGAAAGCTATACCATACGAATGTTAAATTTATTTTTAACTAACCAAACTTTCGAACATGGTAATTGTTATTCTGACGTTTACGAGACTAGTGTCGCTACTAGTCTCTTTTTATTTTCCAGTCACAGCTTCTACGCATCTTATGGGGGAATGAACGTGGAACAGCAACAATTAAAACGTGATTTAAAAAATCGCCATGTGCAACTTATTGCGATTGGTGGAACTATTGGTACCGGTTTATTTTTAGGAGCAGGTAAAGCAATTGCTTTAGCAGGACCTTCTATTATATTGGCTTATCTTATTGTCGGAACCGCCTTATTTTTCGTTATGCGGGCGCTTGGGGAACTATTATTATCGAACGCTGGCTATACTTCATTCACAGATTTCGCTACAGAGTACATTGGCTCTTGGGCAGGTTACGTCACTGGCTGGACCTATTGGTTTTGCTGGGTTATGACCGCAATGGCTGATATTATTGCCGTCGGTGTCTACACACAATATTGGTTTGATATCCCACAATGGGTACCTGCAATTGGCTGTCTAGTACTTTTATTATTTTTAAACTTATTGACTGTAAAACTATTTGGGGAACTCGAATTTTGGTTTGCTCTCATTAAAGTTGTAACAATCGTTGCACTTATAATTATCGGATTATTCATGCTATTCACTGGATTCCAAACAAGCTCTGGAACAGTATCAGTGGAAAACCTTTGGGCACATGGTGGGCTCTTCCCCAATGGCATATACGGTTTCCTGATGGCATTCCAAATGGTTGTCTTCGCTTTTGTTGGGGTTGAATTAGTCGGTGTTTCTGCTGCAGAAACCGCAGATCCAAAAAAAAATATCCCCTCTGCGATTAACAAAATTCCACTACGAATTTTATTATTTTATGTTGGGGCATTAGTAATCATTTTATGCATCAACCCTTGGTATGAAATGTCTGGAACAAGCAGTCCCTTCGTACAAGTATTTACATTAGCTGGCATACCTATTGCAGCTGGTATTATTAATTTTGTAGTACTGACATCTGCCGCATCAGCAGGCAATAGTGGTTTATTTTCGACAAGTCGTATGTTGTATAATCTTGGTCGCAATAAACAAGCATCCGCTTCATTTGCAAAGCTAAATAAAAACAGTGTACCAAGTAATGCACTTATCATCTCTGCAATCGTTGTATCAGTGGGGGCCTTACTTAGTAAGCTAATGCCTGAAAACGCCTTTAGCGTCGTGACAACTATTAGTGCAATCTGTTTCATTTGGGTATGGAGTATTATTTTAATCTCTCATATCATTTATAAACGTAAAAATCGTGCCTTACATGAAGCATCGATTTTCAAAGCTCCATTAACACCGTTTGTGAACTATTTAATACTTGCATTCTTCGCGTTTTTATTAGTTGTTATGTTGATTTCCGAAGAAACAAGAACGGCTCTTTTACTAACACCTATCTGGTTTATCGGACTTTTCCTTCTATACAAACGCAAAAATCGTCAACAATAAACTACACTGTTTCTATCATCATTTGTGACAAATCCACAGCAAAGACGCAATCATTAAGCATTGCGTCTTGTTTTTCATTATATAGTTGATTACACTGACTGCCTACCTTTCTCCAATTATCCAACACTACAATGTTTAGCTGTACAACTGATATTGCTATCTCAGCCGTACCCCATTCTCTTATTGACTGTACATTTAACTTTGTATCTCCTTTTTAATGCTAAACTAGCGTTATGCGTTCTAGATGACAGTCGATAATTGTGATAACAAATAAAATCTTTTCAACAACAGGCCCCCCTCTCGCATACCTAATGTTTCCAATGTAAACATATTATTAATCAAAAAAGTAACTTCCTTTTTAGACTAATTAATAGGAAGAAAAAACAGTGTAATTTCATTTATTTTTATATTGAAAATTTTTAGTTATTTTTTTATAATGTCACTAAGAAATTGGTTGGGGGTGATTTTTTATGCTACCAGCATTTCGTAATGGAGACCGCTAATATTAACAATTTATACAGACCTAAATTGTTAATATAGTAATTTGATTCCAATAAAGCAAAGCAGGAAGGATTTATATTCTTTCTGTTTTGTTTTCATTCTAGAACGGAGGAATATTTCGATGACTCTATTAAAAATTAAAAAAACTTTACAACCTTTAATTGTAGGCGAAAAAATAATCTTCGGTTTTGGTCAAGATGGAATAGAGAGGTCAATAGAAAAAAGTGAACTAAATATTGATATTTTAAAAGTACTAAATGGCGAGAAGGAGCGTGAACAATTAACAATAAGCAAAGAAGAATTTAATAATCAAATTAAGGTTCTAAAAGATTTAGGTCTACTTACTATAAATGAATATGATAATCAATATAAATATTCACGCAACATTAATTTCTTCGAATGGATGGATATTTCAAATAATACAGACCCTTCAATTTATCAAAGAAAATTAAACAATGCACATGTTTTAATCGTTGGTTTAGGTGGGATTGGTGCCAATGTATGCGAAATCTTAGCTAGACTTGGTATTCAAAAATTCACTATCATTGATAATGATAGAATAGATGAAACAAATTTAACTAGACAGGGTACATATTTCAAAGAAGACATAGGAAAAAATAAAGTAGACATAGTTGAAAAATATATAAAAAAAATAGATTCAAAAATAAATGTGAATAAAATAAATAAATATTTAGCTACAAAAAATGACCTTAAGGATATTTTCCAAAAATATAGCTTTGATATTTCTCTATGTTGTGCAGATACGCCAAAACACGAAATTGACTTATGGTTTGATGATTTATCAATAGAGTTTAATAAACCTTTTATTTCAGGTTCATATGCTTCTACAGTTATCAACACATTTTGTATGAATCCAAATTTAACGATAACAAGCTCCGAATTGTATGGAGAGCAAGGTGCTCCAAGAGAACAACTTTTGGAAAACACTACATTATCGACAAGTGTTATAGCACCGGTAACTTATATGGCTGCAGGATTAATTTCTTATCAAGCTTTCAGCGTTATTACACAACTAAATTATAAACCAGAGGCAATTCAAATTGATTTATTTAATTGGAATGTATATAAATATGACCTTAAGAAAAAATAAAAATTTTCTTTACTTAATTTCCGGTAGAGTGATAACAAATTTCGGAGATAGTTTATATACTGTTGTATTAGCCTATATAACTATCTCTATATACAATTTAGGTGCAGATGGTTTGGCACTCTTCGGATTAATCGCTTTTTTCCCCTCCTTAATTAACTTTGCCTTTGGAACTTTAATAGATAACTGTAGAAATAAAAAAAACCTATTAATCACTTTTGAAATTGTACAATTATTATCTATAACAGGCATATTATTCACGGTATACTTTAGATTAGATATCCTATTAATTTTCATATGCCATTTTATATTTTCATTTGCAAATACATTGATTTATCCAGTTCAATCCAGTCTTATTCCTGAAATACTACGATACAAAAAAACAGATATTGAAAAATCTGTTTATGTCATGAATATTACGAATAATACAGTTGATATAATATCAAATTTCTTATCATCAATAATTCTGATATATATATCTGTCATTAGTATACTTATTCTTGACATGTTTACTTTCTTCTTATGTATAGCATTATTTTTGAAAATTCACGTAAAAAATAATGTATATAATAACAATCAAATTCAAGACAAACCTAATTTTAAAAATAATATTTTGTTTGCTTTTAAATATTTTTGGCGAGAAAAAACGCCATCACGAATAGTCGTAATGGAAGGTATCTTAAGCGGCCTTACAACTATGGTTATGCGTATTGTTGGTGCTTATCTAGTAATACTAAATATTGGCGTTGAATATCTAGGTGTCCTTTTAGCTATCCAGAGAGGATCAGAGCTTGTTGGGGTATTTCTCTCAAACCATATTAAAATGCCTTTTAAAAACTTTTTCATAATAGATTATCTGATTTCTGGCGCTGCTATTACACTGATAGCTTTCACTGATAGCATAGCCATAAAAACCGTACTCTTTGCTTTAACATTTTTATTAATTGGCATGTCAGGTACAGTTTATGGAAAAATGATTTATTATTTTTATGATTTTCAACATATCGGTAAAGTGACTTCTGTTATAAATACAGTTTCGTCCTTCGCTATTGTTACATGTTTATTAATACCTATGATATATAATGATGTGGTAAATTTAATCATCATAACAGGAATTATCACTATTACGTTTGGTTTATATCTCCTCTTTTTCAATAATTCGAATGATTCCGTAGAAAAGATATCATAGCTTAATGTCCTCTTTCCTAAGTAGGCAAGGAGAAAGCCAAATCTAGTTGAATACACAGACTTTATGTTTTATAAATTTGATAATTTCCTAATTACTAGGGCTATGCTTGCAATAATAAGCATTCTATATTTGCTCTTCTTACCTCACTTCATTCGTTACCATATGAGAACTACCCTATTATTACACTCATTTTATTCATCACCCTATTAATAATTTATAAATTAATAAGCAAGCGTAGGTAAGCCTCTGTGCTTATCTACGCTATTTGTTTACCTTATTAAAAAATATTCATGTTCCACTCTGTCGCAACATGTTTTAGTAATTTTACTCCGGCGACACTATTTCCGATTTCGTCGATAGCAGGTCCATATATGCCAATACCACAACCAGCAGGGAAAGGTGAACCTAAGCTTGCGTGACTTGGAACTGCCGCAACAATGGCGCCCGAGACACCACTTTTAGCGGGTAAACCAATAAATGCAGCGAATTTACCTGAGGCATTATACATACCACACGTCACCATCAATGCCTTTGCTAGTTTTGCCACTTGCTTTGGAAACAGCTGTGTTTGTAATAGCGGATGATAGCCATCATTGGCGATAACTAGACCGATCATCGCTAAATCTGAAACATTTACTTCAATTGCACATTGCTTCAAGTACACTTCCAATGCCTCTTCTACAGGGCAATCTAAAAAGCCTGAATCCATTAAATAATACGCTAATGACCGATTGCGATTGGCGGTGTGCCATTCAGATTGAAAAACCTCTTCATTCACCTTTAATTTCTTCCCAACAATTTTCTCTAAAAAATAGAGGATTTTTGAAACTTTCTCTTGTGGGGAATTACCAGCAAGCATCGAGGAAACTGTAATGGCTCCTGCATTAATCATCGGATTAAACGGTTTTCCAGGTTGATGACTTTCAAGGCGAATAATTGAATTGAAGGTATCACCAGTAGGCTCAACATCTACTCGCTCTAAAACATAAGATAATCCTCGGTCCATACACGCTAAAATAAACGTTACAACTTTCGAAACACTTTGAAGGGTAAAAAGTTCAGTTGTATCCCCTCCATTAATTTCGTCATTATTTGGTCCAATAATCGAAATGGCCAAATGATGAGGATCTTTTTGAGCTAATGCTGGAATATAGCTTGCACAATTACCTTCTTGTGCAAATGGTCGAAACTCCTTCACCCACTCAGCTACAAGAAGTTGATGCGGATTATCATATTTGTTGTTTGTATGATTTGTAAGCATTTTGCTATTCTCCTCTCTTAGATGAAGGCTATCATCTTTTCCCTAACTAGGGAAAAACAGAGCCTTCATAGTAAATCTACGAAGACTCTATTTTCTATTTAACGCTTTGGAGGATTTGTTCCTTCTGGGATTAATGAAACATACATTTCCCCATCTAGGCGTTCCTTCCATTCTTTTTTAGCTTCTGCAATAAGCACAGGATTATTTATTAATTCAACTGCTGTGCAAGCCATAATGTTGGCAGCCTGTAGCATTCCTTTGTGTGCAATCGGCATGACGCCCTGTGATACAACCTGCCAAGTATGAAGCGGTGTACCTAGTGCCATACAAACAGTTGTACATTGAACAGTTGGAACAATCCAGCTAACATCTCCTACATCTGTTGATCCGCCCATGATAAATTCTGGTAGGACACTTGGGATGTGATCTGCAATGACTTTATCTTTTAACTGCATCGCATCTTCTTTTTTTAGACCAACTAATGATGATGCTTGAATTTCAGGGCTAAACGTATTAAAAATAGCTTGCGCATGCTGCTCATCTTCTATTGTATAAGTTGGCATACCAATTTCAAGTATTTGTTTCTGCATTGCGTCATACAGTGTTTTGTTTGGAATAAGATTGGATGCAGCTCCCTCAAAGGCAATCTCCACCGAAGTTCCCGTCATCAACGTTGCACCTTTCGCAATATTTTCAACACGTTGATAAATCTCTTGTACTTGTTGTTTTTTAGGTGCTCTTACTAAATAAGTTACTTCCGCATATGGTTGGACAACATTCGGAGATGTTCCGCCCGAATCTGTAACCGCATAATGCAAGCGCGCCTCTGGAATAATGTGTTCGCGTAAATAGTTTACCCCAACATTCATGAGCTCAACAGCATCTAACGCACTTCTGCCAAGATGTGGTGCAGCGGCAGCATGTGCACTTTTCCCCGTAAACTTAAAAGTTACTGCATAGTTTGCTAGAGAGCTACAAGTCATGACCGATGAAAAAGTACCAGGGTGCCAAGATATCGCAATATCGACATCATCGAAAATACCAGCCTTCGCCATATAAGCTTTACCTGAACCATTTTCCTCTGCTGGACAACCATAAAATCGAATCGTCGCTGATTGATTATTTTGCTCTAAGTAATCCTTCACCGCAACAGCAGCAGCAAATGCACCTGTTCCTAATAAGTTATGTCCACAACCATGACCACTTCCACCATTCTCTAGTGGCTCATAATGTGTAGCCCCACCCTTTTGACTCAAGCCTGGGAGTGCATCATATTCACCTAGAAATGCAATAACAGGCTTTCCAGAACCGAATGTTGCTACGAGTGCCGTTTCAAGCCCAGCAACGCCAACTTCTGTCGCAAAGCCCTCTTTTTCTAATGCAGCTTTCATATACTGAACAGATTTTTTCTCTTGAAAGTGCAGTTCAGGCACCGCCCAAATCGCATTGCTCAATGCTACACTAGCTTCACTTTTTGCTTCAATTAACGAAGATATTTTTTCATGAATACTCATATTTTCTCCTCCAATGACGTTTATAAATTCAATAGTTTTCCTTTTTGATCATTTAACGTTAGTAGTGAAATAATACAAATGCCTGCAAATCCTATTAGCATCCAAAAGGCTGCGTCAAAAGAACCGTCAAACGCATCAACCATAAAGCCGATAGCCATTGGTGTTACAAATCCGGCTAATTGACCGCCAGTATTGGCAACCCCCATTGCCGAACCTGTAATAGATGATGGTAATTTTTTTAAGACAATGGCAGGTAGTAATGTAATAACAAATGCAATAAATATCGACACAACAGTTTGATAGCCAATAAATAATGTCACAGATTCTGCTGTAAACATTAAATACAATAAAATTCCAATAACTGCACAAGAAATGGAACCTAAAATTTTGTCCATTCCACGTGGTAGCTTATCAATAATAAAACCACTACCATAAACACCAATAATTGTTGTAATCGCTGGAATTGTTTGTGCCCAACCAATCGACATCAAATCAAGTCCACGATTTTTTTGAAGATAAGTTGGAATCCATGATACTAATCCCCAGTTCACTGCGTAAATACAAAAATAAGCAATAATTAAATTCCACATAAGTGGCGTTTTAAATAGCTCCTTAAAGCTAACTTTAGTAGTAACTTTCCCATCTTCAACACTACCTGTTGATACAGTTTGCTCTTGTGGAAGTTTAATGTATTTCCAGTACAGAAAGGCGATAAATGCCCCTATTAAGCCGATAATAATGAACATCATACGCCAGCCAATTGTTCCTAATAAATAAGCAGAAAGAAGTGGAACGATTAACGATACAATGCCTCCAGAGGTAAGCATAATCGACATTGCTCTCCCTCTTTCTTCTTTAGGGAAAACAGTTGCAATGATTTTAGAGCTAGCTGGCTGGAATCCACCTTCACCAATTCCGAATAAAAATCGAATAACAATCATTGCTGCTAAAGACCATGCTATAGCAGTTAAGCCCGTAAAGATGGACCACATAATGACAGCTATTAATAAAATTCGTTTCGCACCAAATTTATCTGCTAACCAACCACCAGGAATTTGCATAATCGCATAGCCTAAAAAGAAAGCGCTTAAAATAATTCCTGTAGAAGACGCATCTAAGCTTAAATCCCCTGTAATTGCTACAACTGCGTAGTTCATAATGTAACGATCTAAATTCCCCAACGACCATCCTAAAAATAATAGCGCCAGTATAATATTTCTAGATTTTTTTGTCATTTCATTTGTTGTCATCCATATCCCTCCCATGTTTCACGAAACATCTAATACCAGTTATGCTGTAATCGATAGTATAGGCAAAAGGTGTGTAATTTTTTATATTTCCCATACCACGATTTTTTTGCAAACCATTACTACTTTTCCACCTCTCCCTATCTATTAAAATATATATCCCCTTTATATAGCGACATTTTCGTTATATATTCGTATAATAATCAAATTATTAAGATCTGACAATATTTTTTTGAAAATTTTTAATAGATAGTCGAGGGATAAATGGGTACAAGATGCAATAGTCGTAACAAAAAAACCGTTGTTTTATCTACATTTCTAGCATGCTCATAGTAAATAAAAATCACAAAAAATTTTTTATTGTGATTTACTTGTAGTATCTATCTATAAAACAAAAAATGCCCCGAAAACCATTAATTGGTTCGGGACATTAATAAATATAAATTTAATAAGCAGACTGTTGCATGACAAGCTGATAGATTTTAATTGGTCGGCCACGTGTATGCTGTAATTCCTCACCGCACATTTTTGCTAAACCGACATTACACAAATCAGCAACGATACGCTGCGCATTTCGCTCACTCATTTGAAGCTGTGTAGCTAAATCCTTTGTCGTAAAATGCTTCCATCGCATTTTTTGGACGAGTGCCAGTATTTTTGTATAGGTTTTAATGCCGACACCACCCCTTTTTAATTTTTCGAGTATTTCAGGATCATCTGCTCGATAGGAATAGGAGAGCTCTTCGGTATTCCCAACGGATTCAATAATAGTTCCATCTTCTTGAATCATCACAATATCGATGGAATCATTTTCTTTCGTTTGTCGTACAGCTCGATGCGCATTTAATTCCGCATTAAAGACAGTCTGTGCAAAACCAATCCCCGCTGTAACCTTGGCATCCAATTCAATAGACAATTGATACATTTTTTCTGTAATAAATTGTATGTGCCCTTCAATTGCTCCCCTTGTACTAAAGATTGTATACCTTCCATTCCCTTCCTCAATTAGAGAGCCGTCAATCTGTTCACATAATTGCAGAAAGTTTTCCTTCATTCGTAATTCTAGATACTGTATACGATAGCCTTGCTTCATTCGTTCCTTCAATGAATCGAAATCTTTTATTTCGAGCATCACAGCACCAATTTGTGTTTCTTTATAATAGGACGTTTTGATTTTTTCAGTAAACAACTGTACTGTATGATAAATTTCAGTCTTTGTTGGTGAAACCCAATGTGAAGGAACGCCCATTTTTTGCAATTGTTCATCCACCGATGGATAACATGTAATCGCAAAATCAATTTTTCCATCTTGCCATAGCTCATAATGGAAATTAAATAATTCCTTTGGATCAATAGCGACATCAAATTCTTTTAAATACATTTTTTTCACGCTTTTTTCAATTTCAGCTAATCCTTCTGATGCCATTTGTGCAGGCGAAGGGATAATATCAACACTTACATGCTCAATAAATTTCTTCATTTTATAAGTTTGCTCTAAAAAGCCTTTATAGATGGCCGCCTCAGAAAAGATAATATGCGCAAGCTTATCCTTTGAAATGCTTGTCTGATTCGCAATTGTATAAGGTATGTATCCTGAAAATAGCCAAAAATCAACATCTTGATTATGAGTCTCTACAATGTGTTTTGTTTCAGTAGCAACGCCGTAAATATATGGAATAAACTCCATATCCCGTTCTATTTCTTGTGCCATTTCGATGATTTTTTCAACAGATTTAATTGGTCCAACAACACCTATTTTATACATCATAACTTCCTACTTTCTATTAACAAACTGCACTTTTTCTTAAGGAATTCTCGCTGCTTAAACCATTTAACTGTAAATAGTATAGCGAAAATTAGATTGTTTGGACAAATGATAGCAATATTTTCAGTGTAATACGCAGATTTTCTACTATATGAAAACCCCGAATAATAGAAAATTATCCGGGGCATTGTTTATTATTTATCAGTTGTATACATTTTATTATAAAGGATTTCTAATTTCTTGGAAAGCTTAGCATATGCATTTTGCCATGCTTTACGAGCCGCCTCATTGCCTTCAGTAGCAGGTACATAGAGCGCATGAACATCTGCAACTTTTTTCAAGTCGCTCTCTGCCTGTGTTAACTTCGAATAATTTTTTACAATATTTTTTTCAGAAGTACCAAGGGCATCATATGTTGTACGAATTTCTTTTACCTTCGTTTCTAAATCATCAATATATTCGCCATTAATAAGCAGTGAATTAATGGATTCAATTAATTTCAAAGCAATTTCATTCGATTGTTGTTGTCCTTGTTCTTTATCAATAATAGCTTGTCGGATTTCTGAACTAACTAAACTCATTTGTTTTGAAGATAGCTTGGCAAAAGCCTTAATCACTGTTGTTGGATTACTAATAAATGATTTTTCATACTGCTTTATGAATGTCTCTACTTTTTTTACATCTGAAACTGCCGCAGTTAAAATCGAAGCATTCGTAATACGTTTTTTATCATTAGCGCTTAACTTATTATATTGTGAGGAAAGCTCCATTATTTTTTCTTTTGAAACTGTATATATATCGTTAGAGATGATATTAGCAATTGCCTTATTCAAATCCACTATGTCTGGTGCATTGCCATCCACTAAACGATTGTTGAGTAAATCTTCGTATTGCTGTTTCGCTAAATGCTGCTGGTTGGCAGGTAGTTTAGCATAAGCAGTTTGTACGGTTTGAATTTTTTTAGCTTGTTTTGTAACATCTGTTTCTTCTCGTGCAGTTTGAACTTTTTTATGGAATGACTTTACTCCAGAAAGATCTTTGCTAGCAGCTGTTAATAAATAATAGTTTGTTACATACTTTCGTGCTGGAGAAGATAGGCTTTTATATGTCACGGTCGCTGCATTAACAGCCGATTCATATTGGGCAAATGTAAAGTTTGTAACGTCAGCAAGCTTTGCAACGTTTGCTTTCAAAGCTTCTGCGGCACCCTTATCAGCAGGTACCTTACCGTTTCCATCAACCGTAACATTTGGTGGATTTAATAAAAAATCATCTGCACTATAAACGAGTGATTGTTGCAAGCTAGTTAACTTATTATAAGCTTTTAACGTACTAGTATAGCTTGAATTAAGCTTGTTTTCTGCCACACCAGAAACCTCGGATAGCTTTTTATATGCGTCCATTTCTTTTATTACTTTTTCTGCTGTTTTTAAATCCTTTTGCAACGTTACAATGCGATCATATCCGATAATTTTAGCAGCCGAAGTTTTCGTTAGCCCTTTATATTCATTAATGATTCGGTTTACATTCGTAACATGACTTTGCCAAGAATGTACGGACGGATCTATTGGGTACATGTCATCTGCATCACCGACGTAAGTGTCAATCTCTGCATTTAATCGATCAATTTGACTGTCTTCTGCGTTTTCTGCTTCAAGTAATGTAGTGACATAATTGGCTGGTACTAATTGTAATTGTTTATATGTTAGCTTTTCATAAGCCGTACGTATCGACTTCGCTGTCGTCACTTGCTTGCTAGGTGTATTATTAGGTGACAACTTATCGAAAAGTTTAATAAATTGCTCAACCTTTTTTATATCCTGCTTTGCATCACTTAAAATTGTTTGATTTTGAACAGTTGAACGATAATTTTGAGATAATTTTGCTATATCCTTTTCTATTGTTTCAACTGCTGTTTGTAACGATTGAATGTTCGTTGGTACATACTTAACAAGAGAATTTTCATATGCTAATAACGCTACGATTTCTTGATTTAATCTTCTAACTTCTTTAAATTCATCGATATCAGTTGGATTTTTCAATATGTTTTTAATACTATTATATAAAGCATCATTGATATCTAAACTGCGTTGTAATAAATCCAACTTATCATAAGTCTCTTCAATTTCTTTTAAATATTGTGTTAGGTTCTTTTCATCAACCTCATTCACCTTATCTACTTTCTCATTTAACTTGCTCAATAGATCTATATCAGCAAGTGCTCGCTTCAAAACATCATAATTTGTCACATTAGCCTTTGCAGGTGCTGTTAATGCCTGATACTTAGCCTCTAACGCCGTAACATCAGCTTTAAATGAAGCTAGACTTGAGATATTATATTGATGGTCATTTTTAAGCACTGTTTTAATTTCATTAATCATTGTGTTTGTTGGTTCATTTGATACTGTAATCTCATCTGAAAAATCTGATTCTACAATAGCTGTACCAACTTTTGCTTTGACCCTAACCATAATATCTTTTATATTTTCTTCTAAAGCATTTTTTGGGACTGTATATGTACCACTAGTTGCTCCATCAATAATTGTGAAAGAATCACCAACTTTATAAAACCATTGGTAGCTATATGTAATTTGACTACTTTGTAATTTTGCTCCTGCACTATCAGTAACATCGACTGTAACTTTTACTTCTTCCCCAGGCACAATATACTTTGAAGCAATTAAAAATTCTGGTTTTGTAATCGCAAGTTGTAATGTATTAATTGTTCGTGTTGCACTCTTATATCGATTATCTGTCGTTGTAATAGCTTCTACAAAAATTGTTTTCCCCGCAGCATCTACTGGAACGGTAAAGGATGAAGTAGTTGCACCAGAAATCGGTTTATTCGTAACAGTAGTCGTTCCATTTTCGCCCGTAGCATTTTCAACATAATACCATTGATAACCTTTAACAATTGTATTGGCTGGTAAATTTTCTATAGAAGCTTTTAAAACTCCATTCACCATATTTTCACCTGTCACTGTTACTTCTGATTCCGCCGCTCCCGCAACTGTTGGGACAATAAGAACCGCAGGAATAGCTGCTACTGTGATAAATAATTTTTTATTCAATTTTATACCTCCTTCATACATCTATTGTTTATATCGGTCATATTTCTATAATTTCTTTCGTTTTATAGAATATTTCAAAAAGGTGTAAATCCTCCTTATTAAACATTACTAAATAGTAATATATTGATATTTCATTCACTAGGTTCGCTTTTCAACAAATTCTTTAGCATTAGTTAGAGGGACCCCTACTAAACGAAGATATTATGCAATCTGTTTAGGTAGGGGCCCCTCTTCAGTTTCAAAAACATTAAAATGTACCAAGTGGATTAATTTCCTTTAAGTTTTCTTATTTACTTGAAAAAAATTTAATGATGTAGAAACCTATATACTAATCCGGCTGGTAGTATTCGGGAACTTCAATAATCTTTAATAGAAATTCTTCAAGAGAATTGGCAACCTGTTTTTGGTTATTATAAATAGGACTTTGTTCTTCTTCTGTTAATTCAATTGAAAAAGGCACTGATTCCCATCCAATAAAGAAGATTAATTTATTTTTTTCATCGTAATTTGGATAAGTCTCAAAATAGCCTTGTCTTAAACGAATATCTCTAATCAAAGATGGACTTAATATACAATTTTCGTCTAGTTCTTCTTCACCTATAAATGAACCATAACCAATCTCCTTCAAAAAAACCTTTAGTTCATTTGGAAATGCAATGTCTAGGTCCTCTTCCACTTGTTCAACTTCATCACTATTTATTGGGGTAAACTGAAGGTTAGTATTATTTTTAATAAAAGAAAATTTCATTGATTATTCCTTCTTTCAAAGAAAAAATTATTTTATCCTTATCAAAAATTTCAGTCATAATTATCATTGAAGCTCTAGATTTACGAAACAGCGGAAATTAACTTTTCCATTTCGCCTTCAATTCCATCTACTCACAAATTTATTTTTTATATTTTCTGAGTTCAACAAACCAGCAGAATAATTCTCAACCATTTCTGCTCTGTCATCATCAGAAATAGAAATAAACACTGTTATGTCGTCATGCTTGGAACAAAACCATCTTTCATCTTGTAATGTAAGTAATGTTTCAGTCATTGTTTCATAAAGTTTCTCTTCAAACTGCATAAAGTTACTTTCTTCAATAGCCTCTCTTTTCTCAGCCAAATAGTCAGAAACTAATTCTATCTCACTCTGCTCAAGATCACTATCATCATATGCCCATTCAGCAGGAATCCATTTAACAGTTTTGTATAAAATTTCGTCTTTTAACTGCTCTGACTTTCCCTGAAGGTATTTTTGATATTTTGTTTCAATCTTTTCATATGTATTTATCGCTAACAATACTGTCATAGCATTACTGTCAGTTACCAAACAAACAGCGTATATTCTCTCGTCCCCAATATTTTTTGACAATCTTTTAAAGTCGTTTCTGACTGCCTTGACCAATCTTTTTCCAAACGCATCAAAAAATTCTTTCATAAACTATGGTTCACCCCTATATCTGGATAAATACTCAGTTTTTATGACTCGTTGCTATAAAGCTAAGGTTTAAATACACCCGAGATAGAGGTGCTACCCTTAAACATGCATATTCGCCACATTAAAGTTATATTTTCCATCTTCACGCGGATCATTAAAACCTTCAAAATCATTCACTTTATCAAGAGTAAATAAATAACCAAAATTTGCATTAGGATAATCTAATTTCTTTCTACGTGCATAGCCCTTTATAGACACTAAGTATTTACCAGTGGGAACCTCATATTTAAAACCAGAATATAAGGTTATTCCATCTAACGTTTGATATGAAACGTCATCATTCCCTAAAAATTTGTTAATGTCGAAATCATAAAATAAACCTATACTACCAATCCATAATGAATCCTTTACTTCAATATTGAAGCCATGATAAACAAATTTTTCTTCCCATTCATCGTCAAACGACTCTTTATAGTTACCAAGTTTGATAACATATTTTATAGAATTAATTGGGACAAAAGGGGTCCAAACACCCTCAGTAAGTGCATTTAAATATCGATTATGATTATCTTGAAAATTCTTTAATATCCTTTTTGACCTGACTTTTTCTTTTATTAAAAAGTCTTTTAATATATCTAAAGAAAATAAACAAATACCATAACTTGAGACAGTTAAAATCTTATCCAACATAGCACCCCCTACATTTCCTACAAGTATATCGGTTGGCCAAATTAGTTCTAACAATAGAATTAATTTATAGGTTTTTCACCAATCTCTTTCTCTTAAAGCTTCTTCAATATCTATATCAACCTCAAAATATTGTAAAATTTCTTCTACGTTTATTGCGATAGAATCTCGTGCAACAGTTTCAATTTCACTATCATTTTGATAAAACTCATCCTGTAGTTCATTGATTGCTACAGTCATTTCATCTAACTTTTCCTGAACCTCCTCAACTGAATGATTGCCTTCTTCCATAAAATGAACTACTTTAATAATGTTTGATTTAATTTTATCCACTAAAAACGATGGATAATAAGAATCTTCGTACATGTCCGATAAATATTTGAATTCAGAATCAAGTTTTTTCACAATGGTTCCTCCTTTGATTTTGATTATGAAAGTTTGATGCTACTCTTTTAAGTATGAAAAAAAATCAAATTTACTACAATTTACTGAAGTAATGTGCTCCATATGAAGATTTATACACATCAGCCTCATTGTTATCTAAGTTCAACAAATTCTGGACTACGTACATTTCCTTCTTTAACTAACAAGACACCTTTAATTTTTTCTTTTTTGCACGCATCCATGAAAACTCCATCTACAACTATCTCTTCTTTTGATTCTTTCATTCTCACGATCTTCAACTATGCTCGACTTTTAATGATTATTTCTTTCTTTTCCACCATACAACTTCACCAATCTTGATTTTTTCTAATTCTTCCTCATTATCGTAGATAAAATTATAACTTAATGGCTTTTCAACATCCGAATTACAAGTAATTACATTTTCTATTCTGTTAACATCATTATAAATATAGTTCATTGCTGACCAATTTTTTTCTCCACCAATACCAACCTCTATCCAACTATGCTCATCTACAGGTTTAAATAAGTTTATAGATAACAATTTTGTAGGGAAGTTATTATCTGGATACCATCGAGCTATAAAAGTATTCACACTTTTATCTGCATTTATAGTGTATATTTTGGTTCCTGTACCAAGTTTTATATTATTGTCGGTTTGTGGATATTGCATAATAATTAGTTCATCTAATTCATTAAACCCAAAAGAATGAATCATTCTTTTACTCAATCTTTCACTTTCAATAACATCTTTTAAAATTCTACCCTTTTTAAATTTATTAATCTCATGAAAGTATGGTAGATGCGTAAAATATTCATCAGAAGCATATCTCCAATAAGAAACCTCTGATAACTTTTTAGTAATCATACTATATATATTCATTTCTACCTCTGTCCACTTATTTAATAGTTCATTTCGAATTTTATGTACTAGTAATTGCATTCTACCCCTCCTACTGCTAATGAGATCTCACAGTGTTTCTCCTTAAAAATTCCCATTTGTGTAAATCATATATACCACCTCAAACTAAAGGATAACTTTTTAAGTACATTGAGTAAAAAAAACACCTATGTCATTCTCATTGTAATTTTTATTTAAAAATAAATATCCAGTAGAATCACTTAGGCTAAATATATCTCGAAATTCCTCTGGGAAATCACCGCCATATATTTGTAGGCAAAATTGATAATTGTCTAAGCCTAGGTCTTCTTTTTGTAACAATGATGCTTTATTGCCTATTAATGAACCACAGTAAATCTCCATATCATCTAAATTTTTACCATCAAATTCCTCATAATTCAATTTTAATTTATCACCGTAAATGAACTCTTGTGCAGGTATTAAAAAATTTGATTCATTTCGATTTTCACCAGTTTTGTGTAATAAAACCTTTGTAAATCCCTGTTTAATGTTTTCTAATTCGTCTTTATCTCCGTGAAAAGTGATTAAATCTAAAAAATAATCATTCTTATTATAGGTTGTAAAAACAGATAAAAAGTGTTCTTTTGGTAAGTTGAAATTTAGTGCTTTATTAAGAAAGTTTGTTGGCAAAGATAATATAAGTATTAATTTCTCTCCATTTGGATTTAATGGCCAATCAATATTTGGAGGCAAGAAGCTATATCCGCCAAGCCGTGGCACAATGGATTCATTTTCAACATCTTTATAAGTAATTTCTACTGACATAATATCAACTCCTACATTTTAGTTTATCTGAGTCTATGTACTCTCGAGATAACGGAATTTTATTCACCCGTTCTCTTTTTTCTATATTTGTTGCCTAATGAGAGTTAATATGTTTTGCCACGTCATTTAATTCAATAAATTTCAAACCTTTTAATTTTTGTGCAATGCATTGTTGCTTAAATTTTTCTGAACAAAATATGTATGAACTTAATCTTAGATCTTTTAAACGAAAGACATCAAAATCTGTATTTTTGAAAACTATTTTCTGATATTTTTCAACAAAGAAACCTTCCGATTTAAAAATTTTATTTTTAGCTACTTCTCTAGAAATAAACTCCGATCTCTCATAATCCACTAATGAAATACCATCATAATATTTAATAAAATAATAGTTTTTGTTTTTCTTTACTTTTGCATTTCCCTTGGTGTTAACTATATTTAGTTTTGCTAAGACGTACTCTTGTTGCGATTTCGACTCAACCATTAGATTTAAGAACTGTTCTTCAACAATATGACCTAAAAAACTTTCATAATAGTCAAATTCAATTTTACTTGTTGTTATTAGCCACAACTCTTTAGGAAATTCATCTTTGTTAAAAAAATGACGATTCCAATTATAACCCATTCCTTCGTAATACTTTGTTTCATCAAAATGTTCATGTATTACCCCATCTAAGAAAGTAGGTGACGTAAGTTTGTCATTTAAAATCATAAAATTATTCAAAATATTTACCCCCATCTCTAACGTCTTGAATAATATTTTGCCAATTTAACCTGCCCATAACATTGAAAACATGAATAAATATTCTACAGAAATGTGTCGCAAAAAACTCCAATTATTAAGATTCTTGCTGCTATGCTTTTAAAATGCTTAAATAGGTTTTTTGCAAGAATTAATCCATATTCGCCACATTAAAGTTATATATTTCATCTTCACGTGGATCATTAAACCCAACAAAGTCATTCACTTTAACAAGTGTAAATAAATACCCAAAATTCGGATGAGGATATTCTAATCTTTTCTTACGTGCATAGCCCTTTATGGATACTAAATATTTCCCAGAAGAAACTTTATATTTAAATCCAGAATACAATGTCTCTCCATCTAACGTTTGATATGATACTTTATATTGATCTAAATATTTATTATTATCGAATGTATAAAACGAACCAATATCAACAATCCATAAAGAATCTTTAATTTCAATATTGAAGTTATGATGGACTAGTTTTTCATCCCATTCATTGTCAAACGACTGATTAAAATTTTCAACTTTGATTACGTATTCAATAGAATCTATTGGTAAGACGGAATCCAAATCCCTTCTGCTAGGGAAGTTAAATAACGTTTATGATTATCCTGAAAATTTTTTAAAAGTTTTTTCGACCTCACTTTTTCTTTTTTCAAAAAATCTCCTAATACGTCTAAGGAAAAATAAACATATTCCGTAACTTGCGGTATCTAAAATTTTTTCCACCATAACTTCCTCTTTCTACTATTTGATAAGAATATTTAGTAAAGTCACTTCCTTTTAAATTGCACGAATCACATTTTAGGATTTTCTTCTAAAAAAAATCCTGACATTTCAATGAATAGCCTTATAATTGAATGGGCTTATAACTCAATACTTTATCAACTACTTCTTCTGGGAGTAAATCATCGTAGAAAATGTAATTAGCTACTTCTGGATCCAGTACGTTATCAAGAAGCCTTACTAATAACTGATTATTTTCCTCTTCATTCTTACCTTCAGCATTCATTATCTTAGTTACCAATTCTATGAGCTCTTTTCTATTTAAACTTCTCTCAGCCATTATTAACACCTTCCCTAAGAATATTGCCAGTATCCTACTATGGGATTTTTAATAGAATCCTCCATTATGTTTGCATACAAATATACAGCCCCAAAGCCAAATGGTAAGCTTGTGCTTGAATGGAATAATCCACCTGGACCATCCTCGTCAATTTGACAGAAAAAACTATATCCATCTTTTTTTAATTCTGTGTAATAGTACTTCTCCTCTTGGATATGAAAGGGTTTACCTCCAAATTTAATAAAAAAAGGTGTTTCAAATGCTTGTTCTTCACTAACCATGATTCCTTCTGAAATATAGTGTTTAACTATTCCAACTTCAGTATAAGTTGAATCCAAACTTTCTTTCGAAATCGGATGCTCAAACATATACAATGAACAGTTTGGATAAATATTGTTTGAAACACGATTTTCATATTCACTTGGTATAAAGATAGATATCATGTTATTTTTATCTAGAGGATTTACAAAGCACAGATAGAATTGATAATCCTTACCACTTTTACTAAGTAGGTCACTTTTATCATCAAAAAAAGCTGGCGCATTTCCACCAATCCATCCATTACCAACATCTATGTTCCTGTCTAACTGATATATAATACTTTCTTTTCGTTCTATTAATATTTCATTTTTATTTTTCAATGGGTATTACTCCCCCTTACAAATGATGTCGTTAATAGAATGTTTTCCTTACTTACACTATAGATTGTAGATAGTTAGGCACTAACTCTAAATCTATAAATTGAATACCTTTAATACCATCCTCTTCACACAATGATTTAAATCTTTGCGAACAAAACAAGTATCTTCCCAATTTTAAATCATTTAATTGAAATACATCACAATCAGTGTCTTTTAACACCAAATTAATATACTTATCAACAAAATTTCCACCAACTTTTAATTTTGCATTGCTTGGCACTTTTCTTGTAAGAAACTTAGAGCTTTCATAATCTACTAATGATTGTCGTCTAATACATTTTATAAAGAAAATAAACCATTTACTTTTGGTTTACCTTTAGTACTCACCACTTCCAAATTAGCTATAACATAATCCTGTAATGCATTCACTTGTTCCATTGAAGATAAAAATTTACCAGACATTATATGACCGAAGAAATTTTCGTAATAGTCAAATTGAATTTTGCTTCTCGTTATTAAGCAAAGATCTTTTGGAAACTCCACTTGTTCAAAAAATGGTCGATTCCATTCATAGTTCATTCCTTCTGCATATTTATCTTCAGAAAAGCTTTCGTGCAAAACCCCATCTAAATAAATGGGAGAAAGAATAGCCCGATATAATGAAGACCGTTGTAGAGCTTATTAACATCAGTAATCACTATTTCCGGATCGTAATAATAAAACATTGTGTTTACTTTGTTTAATCCTTTATGAAAACAGATGTTTCTAATTTTATCCATTTTCTTATCGTCTACTGATAGTTCGTCAATAAATTCATCTACATCTGTTAATTTATCTTCCCAATAGACCAATCCAATCCTCATCATAAAACTTTTCATTAATATCCTTACAAAATTCACAAATCTTATAGTTTGGATCATCAATATCCATGTCTGGAATACTATAGTCTATTTCAAAATATTCATTAAAGGTATCGTTATCTACATTGCTTACTCCCATCCAGACATGAACTTTACTCATTATCGCCATAATTATTACTACTCATTTTCTTATGTTATTATAATGTTTTTAAGAGTACTGCCAATATCCCACAACAGGATTTGTAATGCCCTCATTATTCATTTGTGCATATATGTATAAGGCACCATATGAAAAAGGATAGTTTCCTTGGAGAAAATCATCATCTTTTGGATAACCATGTTCATCAATTTGAAATAAAAACTCAAACGAATCAGCTTCTAACTCTTTACTATAAAAGTTTTTATTTTGTATATGTAAAGGAGTTCCCCCAAATTTCACTAGAAAGATTTTATTATCGCTAGTGTCATTATTTATTACTTCATAATTTCCAATTGCATACTTCTTCATATTTGGATTAGTAAAAACTTCTTCACTACTCTCACTATATAAAGGGTGTTCAACTAGTAGAATTGTACAATTGGGATACTATTTATTTTCTAAGTATGCATCATAGTCTTTAGGATAAAAAATTGTAAACATCATAGTTGGATTTAAAGGATTTACTAATGTTAATAAAAAGTAATATTTGGAACCATATATACTTTGAAAATCTTTTTGGTGATCAAAGTAAGAGGGGGCATTTCCCCCTATCCAACTAGTATCACCTTCAGTAAATTTTCTACCTTGAAAAATCAGTGCCTTTGATCTATCGTTCAATAGTTCCTTAAATGTACCCATCTCTGGTTTCTTCGCCCCTTTTTTAATTACAACATACCATTCATGGACCCTAGTTTCTAAACCTGAATTCTCTTCAAAAAAGCATGAATTATTAGGTATACCAGCATTCCACCATTATATTGAAGGTAATGTTCCATCAAAAGGTAATTGGAAGTTTAATAGAATCTCAACTTCTTCCAAATATTTCTATGTTAACTGAGATGCGCAACAATAAAACATTTATACACCCCCTATCCGCTCTAGTATCATTATGGCCTTCGATTTTCAGGGTCAACGACAAAATAATACTCATCGATACTCTTTGTAAAATCAAAGTGAGGTAGCTTTTGACTAGTCCTAAAATTGAAAATGTATCCAAACTCAATAGTTGATTTCAAATTATTTCCACAATAACCCGTTATTTTTACTGAATAATTGTTTTTTGACAAATGAACACTGTCACAATTGTCTAAACTATCATCTTTTAAATTTTCATAGTTTAAGTAATAATCTTTTTCCCAATCAATTATCGCAGAGATATCTGATATAATGACATTTCCGCTTGTGACATGAAGTGGAAAAGGTATGGAAGTAAAAATAATATTTTCTTTAGGTATCGAAATATTTTCCTTTCCAGGGTTAATTATTATTCGATAATACTCATCAAGTTCAGGAATTTCATATATTGGAATTATGCAACCTTTTGATATAACCTCTCGACCTATTTTTTCATTTTCACTAAAAAATTTTAGCAAATCGTTTTCAAAAATATTATTTTTCTCCAAATAGTTTGTTAATGTTAGTGGATCAAATATTACTATACCCGGGGCATATAACATCAAATTTAATTTTTTTACCACTATTTCTTACAACTCCTACTAATTTTCTTTATGTACCTATTACAAATATGTTGCAGAAATGTTGTTCTTAAACGCTACTGGATTTTCATCTTTACTTCCCTGGTCAGAAATAATTCCATTCTTTTTCAGAAACAAAAACCAATCATCATTTTCAGAATTCGGGATAATGTTACAATAACCAGATCCCAAAACAGAGTTCTTTAAAAAGAAATTAAATTTTCCAAAACAAATCATAGAGTCTTCATCCACGATATATTTATAAACATTTCCATTAAATCTGTTGATTATTAATGGTTCATAAAGAATCTGGCCAATTGATAACCACGATTCTTTTTCATCCTGTATATTCGAGAGAACAAATTGATTTTTTTCTAATTCGCTGTAACTCCACAAATCAATATCGCCACACCGTGCACCGTTAGTTAAACGTAATAAATTATAATATTCCCCTAATTTCAAGGTATTAATTTCACTCATTTCTCCGATACCATAATTTAATTTTCCAAAAACAATACTTGTAAGATCTTCTTTTAAACCTTCTTTTAAGCAATCTATAATTTTTTCTATTTCTTCATACATAAAAAACCAACCTCACTACACTTTTTGGAACGCGTATGTATTTTTTATTTTTACTTTTTCGAATCCAATTTTTGATTTAGGGAATACTTCGATGAGCCTATATATCCCATTAGTTTTTGTTTCTAATAATCCTCAAGCAGGATGTTGTATCTGGACAGACATGTATGTTGTAATTACTAAACCAAATACACAAAATTACACTTATTACCATTATTTCTTTTAACCATATTATTTTCCCTCCTATTATTCAACATAATTTAGAAAAAATAATACTTAAGTAACCTGCTGCCCTCCTTATAAACATGATTTTTGTATAAATTTCCTTTTGTTTCTCATGTAAAAAGTTTTACCACATGCAGTTTTTATTTTTAATAAAAAAACACATGTAATGAAATCACTACATGTGTTTTGGCATTAAAAATCGGACACTTTTAAAATTAGGAACCGAGTACATCACTTAACTGAATGACTATAAATAATAAGCACATTAAAAAAACCTTCTTACATGTGCATTAATTTTGGTTAGTTTCTTCTATCAAAACGGATTAGACAATTTATTTATAATTTATTAACCATATAAGTAATCAATAAAATTATCAGCGTATTCCTCTTTTTTCAAAATACTACTTAAAGATGACTTTAACATATCAATAAAATCATCGTAGATATCGAAAGTTTCTTCATCCATTATTTCTCCTTTGAATTTTTTATGTATTATTTCTAATGTCACTGAAAGAGCATCTAGAAAGGCCGAAAAAGAATCCGCAATTGGAAATAAAGGACTTGTTTCATAACTTGCAAAAACTGGTGAATTTTCTTGATTTGTGACAACTACAATTGGATCATCATCCTTATCAGCAACTACAAGCCAATTGGGATCCCAATTTGGATTTTCTCTTTTTTCGTTTCCAATCCATCGAAATCCTTCTTGCCTTCGAACCAATTTATCTGCTGGATACAAATAAAGGGGGCTATTCCCTAAATCAATATCCGTACAATTTAATTGATAGCCATCAAGACGGATTTTACAAATTATTTCACAATGTTGATAAAAGAATATTAATTCTGGAGATAGATAGATTTTTTCATCTACAAAAAGTTCTGCTGATTTTGGCCTATAACGCACTCTATCAATTTTTTTAACAGGAGCTTCTTCTTTCGGATATTCATCCATTGCCTGTATGAATTTTAATAGTGAATTTTCTAGTTGTTTCATAAATAATTCTATCCTCTCGTTTTTTTGATTAGCTGCCTCAATTTGACGCGGTCTATGAACATTACACGCTTTAACACTTCCATGCCCAATAACAACACACCTTTTTTGATAAATAAAAACATATGTAATGAAAGCGTTATTTAGCGTTTTCTTTACATATGCCTCAAATATTTATCCTAATTTTACCATAAAATTAATATCATTTCACTTTATACATTGCTCGATATTAACTAAATCTTTACTTGCTAATTTATTTCTGGACTAATTAAAATAACATTCTTTGAATTGTGAACCTCTAAACAATTGTATTTTTGATTTATTACCTCAATAGTTTGGCCATACTTCATAAGTGTGATATCTTGGATCATCAAATAAGGTAAACTATTCAATTTTTCTCTCATATCGCGAATCGAAAGTTTCAAATTAAAAAGTTTTCTTATTTCCATCATAAATTTATTTGCTTCAATTGGTTTTCTGACTACATAAATTTTTACCTCATCTATCAAATCAAGTTCGTCTGAAATCCAATTATCTTCATCTATTACAGGATCATTTTCTAGCCAACTAAAAAAATCAATATTTAAAGAATAAAAGGGCAATGACAAAGCCCCCAAATCTTGATAGTAAACGTTTAGGTCGCCATTTTTCTTTATAAACAATCCTTGCCCCCCTCCATCATCCCCTATTAAAATATATTCTGGAGCATAAGTACTTACTTCATACAACCTATTTCTTTCAGTTGCGATATCAAGGCCATAAATATTTACTCCGTTTTCAAATGAAACTTCACTATACGATTTCCAAAACTCAATCATTCTTGAAGGTATGATAGTTTGAAAATGACTATGGATTTCATATGCCTCAATGTTTCTTCCTGTTCTAGTGATTAAAGGTGTCGACTTAAAATTTAAAATCATTTATTTCCTCCAAGTGGAACCGTAGTTAGTCTCGCAAACTATTAGGACTTATTTTCGATTTTCCCAATGTAAATGCTCATCAATCATTATTTTTGATAACATGGAGCTGTCATCATAATAAAGGCTGTAATCCATTTGTTTATACCAACTTGTAGCGTATGTTGATATTTTTTCGATTTTATTATCTTGCATGTAATCCACTCTAACATACCAGTTATGGGGTGGTGTAATAGAAACATAGTACACAAACCCTTTTTTCTCATAAACATGGCAAAGAGAAGTTAATCTAGAGCTAGAAGGATTAGACTCATAAATATGCGCATTAACAATTACTTTTTCGCCGTTTATAAAATCTACATATCTAATGTTTTCTCCAAATTTCGTAATATCTTTATTATATTTTCTACTCTCTAAAAGAACATTACCTTCAAGATCCATGCCATAGGTAACTAAATTTTTCGACTCAAAGTTAACCCTACTAGGTTTTGGGAGAGGCTTCCCTTTTTTCGTAGAAATAACTGAAGGGATTAATTCCTCAAATGGCATTAAATCTTCAGTAACACCTAAAGAATACGACCAATTAGTAATCGTGCTCTTTAACTTAATATAATGTTGATAAATATCATTTGAATAACCTGTAAAGTGTTTCGATAGCTCTGATCTCTTCAATTCGATTTCTTTATTATTACAAATATCCATTATTTCCCCCTCACTTTAATGCTATTTCTTTATTTGGATTGCATCCTGGCAGAAAGAACCTACTTTAAATCTAACACTTATTTATCAGCAATTGCTAAAGGAAATTCTAGTACTTCATTTCAGTTATTTTCTAAAGTTAATACATTTAAAATTCTTATCAAGAGTTTGTTCTCGTTACTAATAAATAAATTCTATTGTTATATAAAGTCAAAATGGATGAGCTTATACATAAATTTTTTTTAAAAAGAAGTTGTAAATCTAATAAAAATTTCCCTTTATAGAGTGTTAGTGCTAACAAAACAAAACCAATTATTAAAATGGAGGAAGTTAATTATGGCAACAGCTAAATATTCACGTTATGAGTACAATGTAACTACTTCTATTTCTCGAGCAAATGTTACTGATATGCATCGAGCTCAAGAGGCATTCATCAATTATTGGAACGGTAAGGTTTCATTGGCAGCAACAACAACATTCCTAGGTGGACTTGCAACTGCTGCTTTAGAAAAAGTTTTTAATAAATCAGCTTATACAGCTATTCCATCCCTTCATCTGCATTAACAAGTGCGAATGAGTGGGAAAAATGAAGTCTTACGAGTAGCAGAAGAAGGCTATGATCAAATAACTAAACTATTACGAATTTTCATTGATAATAAAACTTTTGTTTCTATTGAATTTAGTGTTAACTATTTGGCATTTAAAAACCTTGCGACAGGAAACACAGACTTCACTATTATTCAAGGGAATATTATTCCTAAAAAAATTATTACATCCAGTGGTGGTTCTATTCCTTTGTAAAAAAAACACCCTTTATTGGGTGCTTTTCACTATTTCAAAGAATTTGTCAAATGCCTGTTTATTTTGTATTTCATAATTTTTGTGATTAAAAGTTAATAGTCCGTTTTCACTGAGATAAATAACATGCAAATTGTTGTTGTGATAAATAATCAGAGAGAACCCTGTGTAAGTAAAATTAGAGCTAGTTCGTTTTATTTCTAGTTGTTCAAGTGAATTTATGAAATTTGTAAATACAGTACTATCTTTTTTGATAGTTTTAACGTTACGCTCAGTATCTATGATACTAATATCATGGGTTTCTTCTGCTAAAGAATCTGTATCGAAAAAATCTTGTACAAGATTTTTTGTTTTGTATTCATTAAAAAAATATAATGAGACCATTGCTATTAAAAAGAAAGCCATAATAAAATTTATTTTTTTCTTCATTTGTAACAACCTCCTATATTAAAATTTTAAATTTTTTTTGTCAAAGTAGGTTGTTAATTGTCTTCGTTTTCATTTTAGATAGGTTGTTTAAGAGCATTGCCAGAAACCAGCAATGACCTCTCCTGTTTCATTATGCTTATATAAATATAATGCACCGTACATAAACACATAATCCATATTATCAATATAGCCTTCCTCTTCTATTTGCAGAAAAAAGGAATAATTTCTATTTCCTAACTCTTCAAAATAATAACTTTTAGGTTGAATAAGACGTGGTTCACCAAAAACTTTAATAAACAAAAAATTATTCCCTTGGTTTTCCGAATAATCGCTGATTGAGTTCATCCCTAAATCTAAAATACTTTTATCAGTATTGCTTCCAATTTCGGAGTATTTATGCTCTATAACCCTTACTTCTATTGAAGGATAAATATTATTTTCCAATAAAGTATCAAAATCTTTATGGATAATAATAGAAAGCATAACATCCTCCTTTTCTGGATGAACTAGAGTTGCATAAAACCTGTAATCATCAGGTATATGTTCTTCAATCAATTTTGGAGGATTACCACCTATTCTACCTCTCACATTATTATCAATAGGAATACATTGAGCAAACAATTAAAATCAACCCTTCCATTTTATTAGTTTTTAAGGACATTTTAAATAATCTTGTTTCTTAGCAAAACCCATGATTAATAAAATCTGGTGATTGACGTCCCAATGATAGCAGAGTCTTCGTGTATCGCGATTTTGGGATTTTGGCTCCTTACGAGATGGTGTGTTGGTCTACCTGTGATATCATATTGCCATTTGCTAATAACATCTCCTTGTAGGATTCGTTCAATCTCTTGACATAGTTCATTGTATTGCATCGAGGCTGTCCACTGGGCTTGCTCGGAGCTAGAGGCGGTAATTTGTAAGACATTGCCCAATTCTTACGAGTGACACGGCATCAAAAAATTCAATCAAATAAAAAACATATGTAAAGAAAGAACTAAGACCTTTCTTCAAATATGTCTTCAAGCCTTAATAATATGGATAACAAATGAATGTTATGATAAACGTTGCATCTCTCATTTCTAACAATTAATTATCCACTTACTCCTTAACTTAATGTCTTTCTCATCTACCCTTTGGTATTTAATCCTGTTGGAAGTATTCAGGATCTTCGGTTATTTTGGATAAAAATTCTTCAAGGGAGCTTGCAATTTTCTGTTGGCTTTCATAAACAGGGCTTTGTTCTCCATCAGTTAATTCTATTGAAAAAGGAACAGACTCCCATCCAATAAAAAAGATTAATTTATTTTCTTCATCGTAGTTTGGATAACCATCAAAAATCCCATGTCTTAATCGAAAATCTCTAATAAATGCAGGGCTTAACACACAATTTTCATCTAGTTCATCTTCCCCAACAAAAGAACCGTAACCGATCTCCATCAAAAATAACTTTAGTTCTTTCGGAAAATCTATACCTAGTTCTTTTTCCACTTGTTCAACTTCATTACTATTTATCGGGACAAACTGAAGATTAGGATTGTTATTAATATATTTTTTAATAAATGGAAACCCCATTGATATACCCTCTTTCAAATATAATATTATTATTTTTTGAATACCTTATTTTACATATATCACTTTTATTTACATCCTATATATTTATTTCTATCATTTAACTTGTTGCGAGTCCCATGTTGTAAATCACGAATCTCCTTTTGCATTCTTTCTGTACTCCATTTTTCTTTTTTAGCAACCTCGTATTTTTCATCCAAAAGATCATTCATATCACGATTGTAAATATTATGATGTTCTGTACCAAGTTTAAAGAAACTATGTGTTACTTTACTTGGATGTTTTGATGGAAATCTTGGTAACATCATCATATTTAATGCTGCATTAACGTTTAGCCCTGATTTTAGTAATAGTGGATGTGTACTCCATAAATGATACGGTATGATATGATGTCTTTCAAATCCAGATTTCTTCTTCATCCATGATGGATAACTATCTTTACCACGTAGACCAAATACATCTACCCAAGTATTTGGATTGTGTACATACCCATATAGTACTAATCCTCCGTTAAGCCCAATCGGGTCAACCTGCGTATAATTCCCTTGCTCTGGGTCATAGTATCGGAATCGGTTATAATACAAGCCTATTTCAATATCTTCATACTGCCCTTGATACCTAAACGGAATGAAATCTTTCTCACCCATGAACTCGTTCACTCGTCCATATACATCAAGCTCAGCCGACCAAACCTTATGACCTTGTTCATCATAGGCTTCGACAGGTGTTCCTAGATAATCACTAATAATGCTGGAGTTGCCTTCACTCGTTATCTTAGCTGAAGGGACAAAGCCATCATTGAATACCCATGTAACGAGATTATCTAAGTCATCTGTCTGTGAGGCATTCTCCACTGAATTATCCTGTGACAAATACTCAAAATCGTATTGCCATCCCACACAAAATGAGTAGCTCTACCTTCCGAACTCTTCTCTATCCGCCTACCTAGAGCGGTGCCTTAGATTTTTTGTACTCTTGTCCTTCTTGACTCACTAAAGAATAAAAATATTTAAGAAGAAGAAGTTTCATTACTAAAGAAAACACATGTTGAAAGGATTTGTCCTCTTAACATGTGTTGAATCGTTTTAAATGAAAAATTATTTACTTACAAAAATCAGGAACATATAAATTATCGATCATATGAAGAAAAATATTGAGGAACATCTTCTAATTCTAAAAATTGAATTCCTTTCATTTGTTTTTCTTCACAAAGTAGCTTAAACCTTTCTGAACAAAATAGATATCTTGCTAATTTTAAGTCATTCAAACAAAACACGTCTCTATCATTTTCTTGTAGAACAATTCTTTGATATTTTTCAACCATAACATTTATGTCAAATACCCTATTTTCTGGCACACTTCTTTTTGTAAACTCTGACTTCTCGTAATCAACGAAATCTTCTCTATTATAGTACTTAATAAAATAATAGGGTATCTTTACTTTAGATTTTCCCTTTGAACTAACAACTTGTAGATTTGATGTAACATACTTTTGTAAAGTATTTACTTGATTCATCAAAGTAAAAAAATCACTACTGATAATATGACCATTAAAACCCTCATAATAGTCAAATTCAATTTTATTATTAGTAATTAACCATAAATCTTTTGGCATTTCTTGTTTTTGAAAAAAGATTTTATTCCATTCATATCCCATCCCCTCATTGTATTTTGTTTCATCAAATGATTCGTGAATAACGCCCTTCAAAAAAATAGGCGACTTTACATTATCCTTAACTATCATATAATAACTCATACTATCACCCTAATCTTTGACACTTAGGATATTTCTTAGATTGCACAGTACCAAAGTGCCCCTTCTGTATTTTGTTTTTCAATTCTATTTGCAATTTTCGAATATCAGTCCTAGCCTCTTTTTCATTTATTAATCCCAGAGAGTATTGATCGGCAATATCCGTCACCCTACTCAAGACATAATCACTATACATAGGGTGTTGAGTATTATGAATCATACTAAAAGAGCTTCCTTTTAATGTGTCCCGGGTTACCAGGCATCATAATACCATTAAATGCTTCATCTCTTAATCCTCCCATACCAATGGCTATAAGACTAATTGTGTCAGATGAAATACCCCCATTAAGAAAGCAATTCTTTTCTACAAAAAACATATGTATAGAAAGAGCTTAATACAATTTCTTTACATATGTTTTGAAACTTTAATAACTTTAAATCTGTTTATTTTAGTTCTTTGGGGTATTACTTTATTCAAACTCTTAATTTAAAATCTTGTTTTATTATTAGGTTTTGACATTAGGTTAATTTCTAAATATCGACAAAATCCGGTCTTTGTGTACTTCCTTCTTTGACAAACATTATTCCTTTAATCTTCTGCACTTTACATGCTTTTATAAATACATCATCAACAATAATAGTTCCTGCATATTCTTTCATTCGTACAATATGATGCCCAATCAGAGAATTGGGTACATACTTTATAGACAATAGTTTAATTGGCCCATCTGGTAAGGATTTTATCAATGGTCTGTGTTCCGATTTCTCCATATCTAAACAAGGAACCAAATTTAATACATTCATGACAAAAAAGGATTCATTGATTTCACCAGTATTTGTTGATGTTATTACTGCAGGAATGAACTGACAATCTGTACCTAGTCTCTCTATCAACTTTTTTAGTTTTAAACTTACTAATTCTCCTCCTATCGTAGGCAAAATATCATACTTGTCTAAATAACTATCAAATTTATCTATTGAATAATAAAGTTTCTCATTCGAGGGATACTCAATACCTTTTTCCAGATCAAACCTTACAAACGTATTATTATCAGCGTAAGAAAAAAAGACATCTCGTTCGTAAACGTTAGCTAACTTATAATAATTCGTTATATCACCCTTCACAATGTAGTTTTGTTCTACCTTTTCTTAAATCTTTCCTTTGGTCATTTATTAATTCTTGTATAGCATCATGATATTGTTGAGAGGTCCATTTATTTTTATCTCCAACTTCTAATAAGATATCTAATTCTTGTCGAATGTCCCGATTATATTGAGCATGGAAACTATTATATCCTCAATGAATAGACCTGGTTGGGTGATTATCTACTAGTAGGTAGATATATCGTATTACATATATTATTTACATCATTGAATAAAACAAGTATCTTCCCTCTTTAGTCCAAATTAAAAGGCCTGAAATCAGAAATATTCTCCGTTTTCAGACCTTAGCTTCTTTCGTAATCCTATCTACTTGAACGTGATTGCAAATACAGTTTATTTGACATCTTTAATAAATACTTCATACAACGCTTCAACATTGGCATCCGCTGGTACCCATGCAAAATAATTCTGATCATTATTTAATATAAATTGAACTAACTTTGTTTTTGTGTTCCACTCATTTTTCATACTTGAATCGTAATCTTCCAAATCTTCTTTATAATCTAATTGCAATATATATCCTTTTTCGACCATTGCAAAAACAATTAAACTTCCCAAGAGATTTTTTCGCTTATTTTCTTCTTTATATTCTTGTAATAAGAACCAGATTTGGTCTAACCCTATAGATTTTTTGTATTTTTCATAAAAAATACTATCATCCATAACCTCATAATCATGTATCAATTCATTGACAAATGAGTGCCATATTGGTGGAATAACCTTTTCCAATAAAGGATTATTTTCAATTCCTTCTATTATTTCAAGTTCCTCAATCTCTTGTTCATGGTCGTAGTCACTGAGGGAAATCTGCTTGAATTTCATTTCATTCTTGTAATGTGCCAAGTCATATGGATAGTGATTATTATTTATTAGGCTTGTATCATCAAGTTCTAGTATCTTCGCTAGCGCTGCTGTTTCAAAGCTCCAAAACCCTACATATCCAGGCTCCTTGTGTGCATTCTTCCAATCGTAATCATAATGACCTTTAAACCATTCTTTCTCCATATACGTTTGTAATCTTTTAGATGCTTCTTTCTTATCGGTTTGCGCAAGTTCTATAATTTCCCTTGTTTTTGAATATGGATTTTCTTTAAAATAACCATTAGTAATTCGTGAGTAACCAATATTACTAGCACATAATAAATAGTCAATTAGTGAATCACTAAGATTTTTACTCTCAATTATTTGACCTAATCTTTCTAAATTTTCTTTTTTTGTTTCTAACAATATTCCTAATGAAACCATCCAAAGTAAATATATATATCCTACTTTTCTTGTACCAGTATGCTCTAAATCATAAATTGCATGATAGAAATTTTCTTCTAGTGCACTTATTTCTTCTCCTAATGAGTACTTTGCAATAATATTCTCGGACTCATATATAAAGTTCCTTAAATATCTTGATTCAATAATACTTTTATTGTCATTAGGGTTGCTTTGGATACCTTCTTTCTCATCTTCTTCTAATTTTTTTATATCCTCTCTATTATCTTCAATAAACTCTTTATTAAATTCTATTCCTTCTCTTAATCTATCTTCTATACTTAAATGATCTCTCATTCCAGTTGTTCCCCCAGTCTTCCTAAATTACGGCCATTCCCCCATAATGTTACCATTTGCGTCTATCCTATATGTTTTAACATTTCCACTACTATCTACTTTTGATAATACTCTTTCGACTTTACCATCCTCCAAAGCATTAGTAATCTTAGTAGCTAATCGTTTATCCCCCTCAACAGCTTTTAAAATTCTACTTTTCCCAGTTTCTGAACCTGTCAACCAATCGTTTGACATTTGTGGTCCATCTTTCGTTTTGCCTAATTGGGAACTACCAAACTTCGCTTCATATTTAATTTTTGATTCTGTATTTGCATTTTCATATAATCCATCTATCCCTTTTACTATTTTCAGGTTATGTAAATGACCTTCTGTTTCACTAAAGTTTTTAAAATATATACATCTTCATTTTTCCGCTTTGTTGGTCTACTCGTGAATTAAAAGGGCAGTAAAATCCTTTTTAATGGATTTATTGCCCTTTAAAATAAATGATTTAAGATAGTAATAATCTTTTTTGTATAAATCGATACCCTTAAATATTCCTTCTGTGATGAGGCTTATCTATAAAAGTTATTCCATATCTGCCACATTAAAGTTATATTTTTCATCTTCCCGTGGATCATTATATCCTTCAAATTCAACTACTTTTTTTAGAGAAAACAAAAAACCAAAATTAGGGTTAGGATAATCTAATTTCTTCTTACGTGCATAGCCTTTAATGGATACTAAGTATTTTCCAGAATCAACATTATATCTAAATCCAGAATATAATGTCTCTCCATCTAACGTTTGATATGATATTTCATCATTTTCTAGAAACTTATTTCTGTTTAATTCATAAAATAAACCAATACTAGCTATCCATAATGTATCTTTAACTTCAATATTGAAGTTATGATATACCATTTTTTCCTCCCACTCATCGTCAAAGGATTGATTATAATTATCAATTTTGATTAAATATTCAATTGAGTCTATTGGTAAAAAAGGTATCCAGATCCCCTCTGCAAGTGAATTTATATATCGTTTATGATTATCCTGAAAATTTTTTAATATTTTTTTTGACCTAGCTTTTTCTTTCTTTAAAAATTCTTCTAATATCACGTACCCGTAGTCAAATTGCGTGCAAACTTATTATCTTTTATACTGTTCCTAAATAAAGAACGAAACTAGAAACTTATATAAGTAATTTATTACTTTATTTTACTATTAGAGAGGAAATCATGAAGCTGTAACTAGCTTATATTAAGCTGACTGTAGATTTAATCTTTAATGTTTAGAGTTTTAAAATATTATTATAAATAAAACCACCCCCTGAAATTTAGGCATCTGCTCTAACCTTCAGGAGGTGATATACTATTTTACTCAGTATATTTTAAATACCTTACTAATACTACGTTATACCTTTAAAGAAACTTTTCCCCATTTTGCTGAACGGTGTTTATTTAACCAATTTTCCAATTTAATTCCCTTAGGACAACCAGTTTTAGGATATTTAATAGGAATAAGTAGCAATAAACTAACTTCATCATCATCTTCTTCTACATCCTCAGTCCACTCTGAATACGGGTTAAATTGAAAATCTGTTAGAATAAATGCATCAATGCTTTCTGGCCATTCTAGTTTATTCCAATTCGTATCCGTCTTTTCAATAACTATCCCTTCCTGAAGTTTATTGCCATCCAACTTATATTGGCCCAATAAAAACATTAATTGTATTGGAAATGATTCAACGCATTTTTCTTCAACGAGTTGTAGATTTATTGGCCAATCATATGGAACACTCATCATTAATTCTATTCTTGGTGAGGTTTCAAACACACCAATAGTAAATAGTAACTTAAATTTCTTGTCTTTTTCTATTAAAGCTGTTCTTATGTCTATAGTATCTTTGTTTAATACTGTAGATAGTATTAAACCTACGTTATTATCAATATGTGCTAAAATTCCGTCTCCTCTTTCGTTCATTAAGTCGATTTGTTCTTGTGCCGATAATCCACCTCTTGACTCCAATAACTCAATTATGTCTTGATGTCCATATACCTTGGCCAAATCTAATGGCGTTTGATTAAATCTACGATGTAATCTATTTATGTCAGCTCCACAGTCCAGCAGATACTTTACAATTTCTATATGTCCCTCAATTACCGCAGAGATTAATGGGGTAATAATTCCTCTGCAATCTCCATCTACCCATGCACCTCTTAATATAAAATCTTTTATACACTCTAATTCACCATGAGAAGCGAAAAATTTTAAAGGTGTATGATACAAGCCGTCTACGAAATTAATATCAATCCCAGATTTAATTAAATAGAGGCATATATCTCTTTGTTCAATAAAAGCAGCAAAATGTAACAAACTCTCGTTTTTTTTCTCATCCCCATACACAGGAACATGAATAAAATCTGGGTATTTAGACAATAAATCATCTAATTTGTTAATATCGTTCTCACGAATTGAAGCATAAATTTCATAAAAAAACTCTTCGTTTTCTTGAAATAATTTTTCAAATTTAGTCATAGAAAAATACTCCTTCCTTGGCCTCTTCGCCTAGTTTTTTTAGTGCTTGTTCAACAGCAGTTTTTCCTTCTTTATTAGCTCTTACAAGTGTATCATGTACATACTTAGCGGCTTTTTTAGTATGAGCACCACCACCGTTTTGCGCCCAAGTAAAGTTTCTTAAATCATCATTTAGCCCTATACCATGTTTTTTAATAATATTTTGTGAATCAGTAATGTATTTTCCATGAACAGAATCCTAATTTTTAGGTGCTTTTTCCCGCACAATATGATGATAATGAGGTCTTACCATATCAGTTGGAGCAGGGCCTAATGTTTTCTTAACCGCTGCTGATAATCTACATTTTTCTAAACCAAGTGGATCAAGAAGATAGTTAGGATTAGCAACGTAACTATATAAAGTAGGATTCCCACCCGCAAGCCCAATCGGGTCAACCTGCGTATAATTCCCTTGCTCTGGGTCATAGTATCGGAATCGGTTATAATACAAACCAATTTCTACATCTTCATACTGCCCTTGGTACCTAAACGGAATGAAATCTTTCTCACCCGTAAATTCCTTCACTCGTCCATACACATCAAGCTCAGCCGACCAAACCTTATGACCTTGTTCATCATAGACTTCAACAGGCGGTCCTAGATAATCACTAATAATACTGTAGTTGCCTTCACTCGTGATCTTAGCAGAAGGGACAAAGCCATCATTGAATACCCATGTAACGAGACTGTCTAAGTCAACTGTCTGTGAGGCATTCTCCACTGAATTATCCTGCGAGAAATACTCGTGCAGAATCGTATTGCCATCCCACACAAAATGAGTAGCTCTACCTTCCGAACTCTTCTCTATCCGCCTGCCTAACGAATCATACTTGAACGTAACTTCTGTCATATCTGGCTTCAAGGCCTTCGCCATCATACCATTGCCATAGTACTCGTACTTCCATGTATCTTCATTATTTTCGTCTTTCTCTACGAGATTTCCTTCTTCGTCATAGGAGAATTTGGCGTCTTTTGTTTCTAATAATCTACTGCCTGCGCCATAGACACGGTCTTTTTTGTCTTTTGTTTCATATAGATTGCCGACATCATCGACACTGCGATATAAGAAATCAAATTGACGACTGTCTTGATTGGCCCACACGAGGTTACTAAATTCGTCGTAACCATAAGTCACTTTTACACCCGTTAGCTCGTTGGCCATACTACGTAATTGATGATTGACGCCCCAATTGTAGGCACGTCTTCGGGTATCTCTGCTTTGACTACTTACGCGATGGTGTGTTGGTCTACCTGTGATATCATATTGCCATTTACTAATAACATCCCGTGGTAGAATCCGCTCAATCTCTTGACCGAGTTCATTGTATTGCATCGAGGCTGTCCACTGGGTTTACTCGGAGCGAGAGGCGGTCATTTGTAAGACATTACCCAATTCATTGCGCGTGACATCGATTTTGGCACCGAGGCTACTTGTTATCTGAGAACGATTGCCTAGCTCGTCATAGCTACGAGCAATCCAATGGTCGTTTTGCCATTCTTTGATGACTTGTCCTGATGGGTCTCGTTCTAGCTTGACGGTTACATGCTCATTTTCTGTCTCTAGTAATGAGCCATTTTTGTCATAGGCAAATGTTTCCCACGTACCATCATAGTAGTCAGAGCGAATAATATTTCCTAGCGCATCGTGCTGATAGGCTGTCCAGCGATTCCCTGGGCGTTGAATGTACTGCACTAACCCTGCTAGGCATGAAAAAAATTACCCATTTCATAATTGAAAAGGGTAACTTAATATAGTACTCAATTGGGTGAGCGTCTCACTCATTAATTAATTAAACTCTGCTTAATTTATCTTACAATAGATGATAACCATCCTCGCCATGTTTTTAGTATTTAACATGGTTAAACTATTGATTGTAAATATTTAGGTATTAGCTCTAATTCCAAAAATTGAATACCTTGAAGATTATCTTTTTCACACAAAGATTTAAATTTCTCTGAACAAAATAAGTATCTTCCTAGTTTTAAATCGTTCAATTGAAATAAATCCAATTCAGTGTCTTTTAACACCACATTTATATACTTATCAACGAAACTTCCATCAACTTTTAATTTTGTATTATTTGTAATTTCTCTTTTAAGAAACTCAGAATTATCATAATCAACTAATGAATGTCTCCTGATATATTTTATAAAGTAATATAATTCATTTACTTTTGGTTTTCCTTTTGTACTCACAACATGTAAATTAGCTAAAGCATAATCCTGTAATAGATTTACTTTATTCATTAATAATAAAAACTTTTCAGAGATAATATGACCTAAGTATTCACCAAATATTTTCAACTTCACTCGACTGCATACCGAATTTCAATAATCCTACAGATTGATACGGAGTAATTTCATATTTTAAGGTTTTTAGCTGATTTTCAGTACTTCTGAATTGGAAACCTAATTTTATATCTTTCTCATATGAGGAAATAAATATCATTCATTCACAAAATACGGATTTTCTTTGAATAAAAATTGCGTTGATTCATTTATGAAATCTATTTTTTGTTCATTCAAAAAATAATCTCTGGATTGTTTACTGATATACTTACCAAAACATCATCTACAAAATGAAATATATAATCATCTTGATATTGAAAAAATTCATTTCCTTTGACAGGATTCTTTTCCAATTCGCCTAAGACATTTTTTAAGTCTGAAGAGGTCATAGATAGACTTACTTCGTTTATCCCTATTTTGGATAATATTTTTAACGCTCTTCTCATATCATTTACCTCTCTGTAGTTTTATAAATCAAAGATGTAATAACACCCGCTCCATTGTCGACCTACCATTTAGGCTAGCTGCGGAACCGAGTTCATTACACCTAACTGAATGAATATAAATAATAAGCACATGTAAAAAACCTTCTTACATGTGCATTAATTTTGTTTAGTTTCTATTATACAAAACGGATTAGACAATTTATTTATAATTTTTTAACCATATAAGTAATCAATAAAATTATCAGCGTATTCTTCTTTTATCAAAACTTTTTTCCAATTAATCATGTCAAATGATCACGTTCCAAGAGTGAATCAATAACATATTCATCAGTTCAATCGTGTAAGATGAAGTAACCCTATTAAGAGAGCAATTCATTTCTTACAAAAAAATATATATAAATATAGAGCTTAAGTCTCTTTTACATTTGTTTAGTTGTATTCGTAACTGTCTATTTGATAAGGAATATTTTAATTCACCTCATTTCCCCGTCCAAATACTGTTAAGAATTCCTAACATCCATACAAAGAAAGGGTTTATTCAATATCTGTACAAACGCATTTATATAAAGTAACCAACAGGTGCAAATTTTATTTTATACTCAAAAAGTTAGGTTGTTTAAGAGCATTGCCAGAAACCAGCAATGACCTCGCCTGTTTCATTATGCTTATATAAATATAATGCACCGTACATAAACACATAATCCATATTATCAATGTAGCCTTCCTCTTCTATTTGCAGAAAAAAGGAATAATTTTTATTTCCTAACTCTTCAAAATAATAACTTTTAGGTTGAATAAGACGTGGTTCACCAAAAACTTTAATAAACAAAAAATTATTCCCTTGGTTTTCCGAATAATCGCTGATTGAGTTCATCCCTAAATCTAAAATACTTTTATCAGGATTGCTTCCAATTTCGGAGTATTTATGCTCTATAACCCTTACTTCTATTGAAGGATAAATATTATTTTCCAATAAAGTATCAAAATCTTTATGGATAATAATAGAAAGCATAACATCCTCCTTTTCTGGATGAACTAGAGTTGCATAAAACCTGTAATCATCTGGTATTTGTTCTTCAATCAATTTTGGAGGATTACCACCTATTCTACCTCTCATATTATCATCAAAAGGAATACATTGAGCAAACAATTAAAATCAACCCTTCCATTTTATTAGTTTTTAAGGACATTTTATATAACCTTGTTTCTTTGCAAAATTAATTGCATCCCCCCTAAGTTTCATGGTTAATTCATTAGCATATCGCTTCGCATTTAGATGTTCCCAACCTCTTTCCAACAATCCTTCATATATTCCTCGTCTAGTTAAAGCACTGTTCCTATTAATATTTTGTAAAGCGCTTTGCCCCTTTAATTTCATACCCTTCATGTTGTAATGATTTTGAAGAGCTGTAATGTTTTTATGCATATTTGGCTCAGTCAATGCAATAGATGGGTTAAGTTTCCCAATATTACTACTTCTAGTAATACCATGATTCTGTCTTAACCAAGCACTTTGAAGAAGCTCATGTCCTGTAAGATTATCTCCAATATGCTTGGGTCCTGTTATATCACCGTAAGGAGCTATTTGAAACTCGTTTGCTAGTCCAAACGGATCTATCCAACTATTTGGGTTATACACATACCCATAAAGCGTTGGATTCCCACCAGCCAGTCCAATCGGGTCAACCTGCGTATAATTCCCTTGCTCTGGGTCGTAGTATCGGAATCGGTTATAATACAAGCCTATTTCAATATCTTCATACTGTCCTTGATAACGGAATGGAATAAAGTCTTTCTCACCTGTGAACTCGTTCACTCGCCCATACACATCAAGCTCAGCCGACCAAACCTTATGACCTTGTTCATCATAGGCTTCGACAGGTGTTCCTAGATAATCACTAATAATGCTGTAGTTGCCTTCACTCGTTATCTTAGCTGAAGGGACAAAGCCATCATTAAATACCCATGTCACGAGATTATCAGCGATTTCGGCTTCTGGCTGGGAAGCATTCTCCACTGAATTATCCTGTGACAAATACTCATGCAAAATCGTATTGCCATCCCAAACAAAATGAGCAGCTCTACCTTCCGAACACTTCTCTATCCGCCTACCTAGTGTGTCATACTTGAAAGTTACTTCTGTCATATCTGGCTTCAAGATCTTCGCCATCATACCATTGCCATAGTACTCGTACTTCCATGTATCTCCATTATGTTCGACTTTCTCTACGAGATTTCCTTCTTCGTCATAGGAGAATTTGGCATCTTTTGTTTCTAGTAATCTACTGCCTGCGCCATAGATGCGGTCTTTTTTGTCTTTTGTTTCATATAGATTGCCGACATCATCGACACTGCGGTATAAGAAATCAAATTGGCGACTGTCTTGATTGGCCCAGACGAGGTTACTAAATTCGTCGTAACCATAAGTCACTTTTACACCCGTTAGCTCGTTGACCATACTTCGTAATTGATGATTGACATCCCAATTGTAGGCACGTCTTCGTGTATCGCGATTTTGGCTACTTACTCTTTGGTGTGTTGGTCTACCTGTGATATCATATTGCCATTTGCTAATAACATCACCTGGTAGGATTCGCTCAATCTCTTGACCGAGTTCATTATACTGCATCGAGGCTGTCCACTGGGCTTGCTTGGAGCGAGACGCGGTCATTTGTAAGACATTGCCTAGTTCATTACGCGTGACATCGATTTTGGCACCGAGGCTACTTGTCATTTGGGAGCGATTGCCTAACTCGTCAGAGTTACTGGCAATCCAATGATCGTTTTGCCACTCCTTGATGACTTGTCCAGAGGGGTCTCGTTCTAGCTTGACGGTTACATGCTCGTTTTCCGTTTCTTGTAATGCGCCGTTTTTGTCATAGCTAAATGTTTCCCACGTACCATCATAGTAGTCAGAGCGAATAATATTTCCTAGCGCATCGTGCTGATAGGCTGTCCACCGATTCCCTGGGCGTTGAATGTGCTGCACGAATCCTGCGAGGCTTCGTTCATACGCTTTTTCCATGTCATCAAAGCCGATTTCCTTAATGATATTGCCTTTTGTATCGCGTTCAAATTTGTACGCTTCGCCTTTTTCATTAATAACAGCGGTTAATTGCTCCTCTGTATCGTAGGTGAATTGTACTTGCTTGCCACCTTGTTTGCGGGATGTTAAGCTACCTAGAATCGTGTAATCAAAGGCGACTTGTGTATGGTTATCCTTTGCAAAAATAATATCATCATAAGCATTGTACTTTAGTTGAACGTCGTTACCATCGGATAGATTAGCGCGCACTAGGCGATTTAAATGGTCATAACGGAACTTTTCTGTGGCACCGAGCGGATTAGTTGTGCTTGTGCAGTTTCCACGACGGTCGTATGTCCATGTTGAACTTGTCCCATCTGGTAGTGTTACTCGGCTTAAATTTAGGTCAGCGTCATACGTTAAGGTTACCATGTGGCCTTGCGCATTTGTCACCGTGTCAATTAAATGATGTTCATTATAGGAAAATTCAGTCTTTGTACCATCTTCTAAAACCGTTGCCTGTAATGTCCCGTCTTCATTATAAATCCACTGACGACTGCCGCCCTCTGGATTAACTGCCTGAATCAGCCGATCTTTGTCATCATGCTGAGAGGATAACGTACTGCCATCTGCCAGCGTCATCGTGACTGGATTTGCCCATTCATCATAGCTGAAAGTTGTTACACGACCATCTTCATCTACTTCTTGCAGTAATTCAAAGTCCTCATTATAGTCATTGCTGACCTCACTACCATCTGGATACATAATTTTCGTACATAGGTTATCTTCATTAAAATAGTAAGTACTTGTATGCCCTAAGCTATTGGTAATTTCGTTATAGCCATCGTAATAGGCAAGCTCACCTGCAAGGACATTGCCATCTCCCCATGTTTTAATGACGCGTGCACCTGTCGTTGGCCCATCATAGCGCCAGTAGAAACTATTTTTATTACGGTCTATTTTTTGCATCATTAAGTGGTTCACATATTGGATATGTGTACTTTGCCCTAATGCATCTTGGATTTCGATTAAATCTTGAACATCATTGTAAACATAGCGGACTAACACTTCACGACTCGTTTGGTTACGTAAAGCGACTTCCGTCATTCTGCCCGCTTCATTTGCCGTAACATCTAATACACGCCCTACACTATCTGTTACTTGAGATAAGAAGCCTTTCAGGTTATACGTAAATTGAATATGGTGGTCTTGTTCATTTCTTACTTCTTTTAATCGGTATGTCGTCTCGGTTGTTTGTTCAAATACATAAAGCAAGCGTGTATCATGCTCAAACAAATGGTATTCCACACCTGTATTCTTCAGGGTCATTCTATCTTTTTTATTAAAATATGGTAAATTAATTGGTAAAATTGGAAACCCTACTGCGCGACCATCCGTCACCACAATGCCGATTAGCTCTTCTTCTTCAAATATTTCTAAGGCTAGATCGTATGTAAAGTGCATACCATGCCCGGTTAATCCAACTCGACTACTATCACTGTACCACGCACGTTCCCATGCAAGGGGGATAGGGCCAGGTAGTTCAAAGTCAACACCTTCATAGATCATGCGCCCGGTAATTAAATCAACCGGTTCAAAGCCTTTTTTACAGAATTTATCACTTAATCCTTTTGTACAGTTAAATTTCTTTAATACTTGATGATTGAGTTTAGTTAGCTCTGTTTTGGCCATCGCCTTCATACCGTCGACAGCTTTTGACACAGCTAGCACTTCATCCATCGAGGCGATTACTTTATCGGCTGCTGTTTTCATACTTTTTGTGCCTTTGTTCGCTACTGCCGAAACCATATCGAGTGTTTGCGACACTTTGGAGTAAGCGGCTTTCATCCCTTTTACTGCCTTGGAAGCATCCACTGCCTTATCCGCAGCCTTGGCGGTTTTACTTGCTGCCTCTGCTACTTTTGCCGCTTTATTGACCTTGTAGGCTGTTTTTGCAGCATCCCCAACGATGGGCACTGCACCGACTATATTCATCGCTGCGCCCATAAAGTCTCCTCTTACCAAGCTAATACCTGCATTGGCAATATCCGCGATGGTCCCGATACCTGGAATAAATCCAGCAACATCTAACGCTAAACTAACATTATCAAGCAACTTACTAAAGAAGCTTTTTTTCTCCTTTTTCTGCTCTGCTTTTTGCGGGAAGATCACATCCACTTTTGATGTAGCTTCAATTGCTTCTTCATTTAACTTCGGTGGTTGACTTTTTTTCTCTATTCCCTCTTGTTCAATTAGCGTACTAATTAACTGTGTGTCACCAGCAAGGATAATATGACTCTGCTCCTTCGCTGAAATGGCAATCCATTCCTCGGCTTCTACGGATAGCTCGTTCATCCCACTTATTTCTAATGTTTCATCTGCCGCTAGCATGATGGTACTGTTACTTTGAAATGTTACACCTTCTCCATCATCCATCTTAAGGTCCAATACGCCATCTACTGCACTAAAGGTAATATCTCCAACCCCTAGTGTCATATCTTTGCCCGCATTGGTCGCTAATGATTTTACGGTCGTGTCTGCCATTTTTTTCGTTTGTTTTTGTCCGCCTTCTGGTGTGGCAGGCGAAACACGTACCGAGCTAATGACAATGGCATCTTGTTCCACAGCACTTGGAAAATGCAATTGGGCACGTGCCCCTTTTTGCGGCATTAAATACATGACACCATTTGCATCTGCTGAATAAGCAAACCAATGTGCTTTTTCTTTCTCTTGTTTTTTATCGATATCTAAATGAATTTTAACCGTGTTTTGCGTAACATCAATGATTTTCCCTGTAAAGGCTGCGCCAATCAAATCTAAATTGCGTACTAATCGTTGACGAATACTTTTTTCTCGTTGGGCAGTATATTGAAACTTTAGTACACCCGCTTCGAGATGAATTTCACGAACCGTGATAACATAGGATCTTCCCTTTAATTGTACCGATGTACCCAACTCGTAAGCTTCTGTGCTTTCAAACGCACAAAATGTATAATCGGTTTCACTTACATCTGTACCATCGTTTTCAGTAATTAACCGATATGTATCTACATCCATATGTAATACTGAAGGTAGATGGTCGATTGTTACGCTTTTCTTACTTTCTGGTATGCCAAACCAAAATCGTGGTCCCTTTCCTTGTAAATCAGGAAAAACGACCGCCTGTAGGTTGGAAGCCATTCGTTTGATAAATGCCCAATCTGTCTCCATGTATTGAATTGAGATATGACCAATGGCCTGACCGTTCGAAACATGGTCGATGTAATCCCCTTGAGGATAAGCACCCACAATGGTATCTAGTAACGCCATATAGGTCATATTCGCATCTTGAAAAGAACGTGAGCGTTTTGCAACATCCATATTGGCTGTAAACGATACTGCCTCAACTGAGACATAATGCACCCCTTGGGCAGCCTGCAACTCTGCATTTTCAATTCTACCTGAGAACAAGATGTCTTGTTGTCGGCCAAATTTTACAACGACTTCATCTGAATGACTGACACGTTGAATATATTTTTGCGCTTGCTCTTCCGCAATCATTCCTGTAAAGGACAATCTCGCATGGTCATTGCCTTGATGTTTTATCGTGAGTTTATCTATATGAATAAGAGGATAAGGCCATTCGAGCACAAGATCCTCATACGTCGTTATCATGCTGACTTCCTTTTCTCCTAGCGTTTTCATTACTTACCTCCTTTCACTCCATCCTTTCTTTTTAAAAGCCTTGTTTCGGTATTTCTAATTCCTCTTGCCCATCATGCACAATATCAATTTTGCCTCCACCTGCTGAGCATTGCGTATGACAACGGGATAATAGTGCTTGCTTGCCCTCGATATTGACATTTTCCATCCCTTCCATCCAGTCGATGGAACATGTGGGCGTACACGGTTTTTGTAACTTCAAGCAGACGCCAAAGGTGGGGATGTTATCGGGGTTTCGATCGCCTACATTCAATACAGCTTTATCTTTAATATAAACACCATGATCCTGTGGTAAATTTAAATAATTTAGGTGGCTTCCATGCTCACAGGAAATAATCGCTCCATGGACCACGTAACTAAATTGCTCTTGTTCCGAACCTTCTGTCTCCAAATTTTCTACAACTTGAGCCATTCGGTACCCTTCCCTTCGTATATGTTTCAAATTGCACTTTTGATTTGATTTCCATTTGAACGCTTTTTAATATCGTTCTAGTTTGACGCGCTGCAATTGAAGTCCAAGAAATGGTCGTCTTAATATACTTTCTGCAACATCTAAATTAATGATTGTAAAAGGCTCCGTTTGACTATCTACTTGAAAAATACAGTCCAATTCAACCTTTTTAGGGTTTATTACGAGCTCATTTATACGTCCGTCTGGATAATAAGTCGTTTCCTGGGAAATACAGTTTTTCTCCACCATGTCCATTAGCCAATACAAGCGCTGTGTCCCTTTTTTCACATCTGTAAATACGATGGCTGTAAATGCTAAGTGATCCTCAAATTTTACGAATAACTTTTTTAATTGATCCGACACAATGGTCCGAGGCTTTTCTAAATAATCCAAATATACTGCATGCTCTTTTTCCACTACTTCTGCAAATACCGACGAACAAACAAAATCACCATCAAGGTCTGTCTTCAAAGGAAGAATTGGATTTGTAATAGTGGGATCTTGCCGAACAATAAAGTATTCCATCTTGACCTCCTCTGAACTTCATACCTATCTTCCCGTACGGACGACATTACTGAATCCAATGAATATCTTGTATTTGGGCTTGGCTGAATTGATACTTTCCTTGATCGCGTTGAAAGAATGTTGCTCCTTTTAAATTAGCACCTGTAAAATTGGCACCAGCAATTTGAGCAAATTCAAATTTTGCCTGTTCTAAATTTGCATGGCTGAAATCAGTACCAAGGTAGCAGGGAACTTCATTACGAGAGAACTTCAAGGATTTTCCTTGCGCATGCGTAAAATTAGCACCTGCTAAATTGGCATTTCGAAAATCAGCATCTTGAATCATTGCATAGGAAAAATCCACATTCGCTAATTGACCATTTACAAAATTCGTACCGATGCAAACACTTCGTTGCATTGTAGCTCCTGCTAAATCACTGTCTTGGAAATTCGCATAGGAAAAGTCCAACTGATTGAAATCTTTGTGCTGTAAAGGTAGATTTGAATAGTTTCCAAACGTATACGATTGATCCGTCTCTTTTGACGCTAACGTTAACAAGACATCTTTTTCTACTCGTTGTCGTTCGTCCATAATCGCGACATCTTCACTAAACCCTTTATATTCACCGACTCGAAATCGTAAGCACGCCGCACGTTGAAAATGAAGTTTAGGGACGCGTTGTTGTTGATAACGAAAAAGATAACGTAGTAATTGGATAATATATTGATGAAACAGTAAGACTGTCTGCTGCATAATAACGCGGACGTCCGCTGCTTGAATGTTAATATAGGGTTTTCTTTCTTTCTCAAGCGTTTTTTGTAATTCGAACATCGCCTCACAAAGCCAATCCGCTTCATACTGTGCTGTGCATTGTGTCCAATCGCAATACCATGTTTCTCCATATGCTTCTAGTAAATACGTAAACTTGTTTTCTAGTAATGATGTTCGAAGCAATGATAGATGAATAAAAGCAACTGGCGCTAACTTTCCTTGTTCTTGCTGTTCATGAATATTCGCAAATAGCTGTTCAAGTGCATGAATGATTGGTTGAAGTAAAACTTCCTTATCGTTGCGAAACTGTCGATCCACTTTCTCCTGCAAACGGTGAACATGAACTGACACGCATTCATCCATAAAATGCTGTAATGCTTCTTCTCGTTTCATGTATCTACATCCTCACTAATTTGCACGTACTTCAGTTCCTTTAATCTCCATTTTGTCTTCCATCTTGATTGAATTGTCTTTACATGTCATCTCAATTTTCTCATTAGCATTTATCATAATTTGCTTGGCATTTATAACGACTTTATCTGTTGCTTTTAAGTTAATATTTTTATCACTAATAATTGAAATACCATTATCATCCATCAGTGTAATCATTAATCCACCACCAGAAATGACAATGCGATCAGGTGCGAGTAGAATTTGTTTACCATGCTTTGTTCTAAGGGTTTTTACATCGGGATCAGCCATGCGCCCCGGATCTTGGCGGCTATCTTCTGGTGGTGAAGCACCGCCTCCTCCCCCCTGACTAGAAGGATTGCTTGCTGATAACATTGCCCCAGATTGTGGTGGTGCTTTGGACACTGAGCTAATGGCAATTCCTTCATCCTCACGATTGCTTGGGAAGTAGATTCTAACATTGTCAGATAACTCCGGCATAAAATACCAACCTGTGTTATCCTCTGATGCATAGATCGTTGAGTATGGAAACCAATAAGCCTTATTTTTTTCTTGCCCCTCATCGAAATCAACATGTATACGAATTTTGTCCCCTGCCACATCAATGACTTTTCCTTGGATAGATGCACCAATAATCGCTTGATTATAAGTCGTGTGGACACTGAAGCCGTTCTGAGGTGTGAGCGTATAAATATGTTTTAATAAGCCATTTTTAAGCTTGGAGACAATTTTAAAAACATATAGTTTTTTCGATTGAAACGTAACTTCATTACCGATTTTGAATAGTTGCGGCGATTCTACTTCATAGTACATGTAGTCACTATCGGTAATACTATCGAGATGATTTTTACTTGAGATGAGAAAATTACCAATTGCTTTTTTAACACGGTAATTCATTGCATCCATTTTCTGCACTGCACCCGCTTGGAATGGTACGCCGAAGTAAAACTTTGCTGCACTATGAATTGTATCTGGCACTAAGCCCGTATGAAATCTCGATGCCATGCGTTTCAGAAACTCCCAGTCCGTCTCTAAATATTGCATCGTAAAGTTGCCAATACTAGCACCTTTTGTGACATGATCCATAAAGTCCGCACCTGGCTGGTCGGCAATACATTCATTTATTAGTTCTGTATAAGCCATCTTGGCATTTTGGTACGTTTGGTTTTTCTTCTTCACATCTAGCACATACGTATGCGAAACCGCTATAACCTCCAAATAATATGTACCCATTACCGATTTCACTTGCACATCTAATGCTAGTCCATTAAAAATAGGCGTCGATTGTCCCGTACTACCAATTTGCAGTACTTCAATTGCCGTTTCTGCGTCAGTCATATAAACGTAAGAGTCTTCCAGTTCATCTGGAATGACGCCTGTTAAACGCAATGTTGCATGCTCATTCATTTGTTGTGTCATTTCGATTTCACTCACGCGGATATTGTAAGGCATCACAATCATATCTTTATACGTCAAAGCTGTTTCCTTTGTCATCACACAACACCTTCTCCATTGAATGATTTGTTTTCGATTGCGATTGTTTCTAACATGCCATAAGCAACCGGTTGCCAAATATTCATTTCTTTTTTCAAGCAATTAACTGAACCTGTTGCCACATTGTCGCCTGCTATAAACAAAAACATTAAATTATAAATCTTGTTATCGAGTGCCTTCGAAATAAAATCAAAATAGCCAATTTGTAGTCCATTCACTTCCTTCATGCCGCTATCCAACATTTCTGCATCTGGCTGTAATTTTTGCAGGATAGTCATCATCGTTTCTGTAAAATCCTCTAATTCCTCTTCTTGTAGCTGTTGCTCCATTATTTTCATCGTGACGTTAATGGACGTACTTACACTTGTATAGATGTAATCAGGTCTACGGCTTGAAGGATATTTAATATCTTTTAAATCCGTTTCCATCTCTTCAAAGGCTGTAGGAATAGACATCCGTATTTGATTGTCGTAAAAACGAAGCTCTGCAAATTCAATTATTTCATCGTCAATCGTAAGCTGACCCGCTTTAATTCCTTTCACAACGTCCGTTTGCAATAATTGGTTTTCAATGTTCTCCGTTCGTTTCTTTTGCCTTGCGTGTTTCGTCATTTCAATAATTTCTTCATCCATGAAATTCATTTTGTTCGCCCCCTTTGTTTTTAAAGTCTTGTGAGTATGCTTTGTTGTTTTGTTGTGACAAAAACCTTCTGATTTAATGCTGTAAAAATGCTTGCAGACTACTAGCTAGTCAACAATCACACGCTTCGGTCGCCCTTGACTGAGTCCTTTCATACGACCACCACCTTTCGCTTCCATTAAAATACGATTCAAGTATTTATGAATTTGACTATTCGTTAGTGATTGATCGTCTAGCTCTAGCCGATTGCAAATATAGAAATTAATCACATCCCGTTGCACCCGATCCTGATTTAGGCACTCCATGGCAAAGGCGATATCATATGGATTGGATGGTCGATTTTTTAACAGCTCGCGTGCAAAATATTGCAAAATAAGTGGGTGGTATGTGCTTTTTTGTAAGCCTGCATACTGGCAGTGAAGATAATTCACTGTGTTGAATTCAGTGGCAAAGTCGAAAAAATCGGTATGCTGTGAGCGCAGTTTAGCACCTAACTTTAATTTAAAGCGTGCTAATTCTAGCTCATTATGTGCAAGCTCAAGCGAATCGTCTAAGACAATCTGTGATTTGTGTTTTCTAAAATCTAAGTCATTCACTTCTTCAGCAAATCGTACTTTTAAGATCGTCTCATTTCCTGTTGCTTCATAAGGAAGCTCAAAGCTATTCGTTAGCATATAAAGTCTGCCATTATGCTTCATAATGCCGTTTGAAATGATTAGCAGTGTATCCGCTACAATGATATTGACTCCAGCAATAATGCCGTTTGAATAATCTTGGAAATAAATATCTAAAAACTCTCTTGGGTAATCTCGTAAATTTTCCAGCATTTCTCGCTTTAAAATGCGACCTTTTTGAAAATGTGGATATTGATTGGCAAACAAGCTGTCATCCACCTCTATTCTTGTTTTTCACTTTTGAGCACTTTCTTTACTTTAAGCCGTCAAAGAAATCCAACTCTGATAAATCGGTTTCAAAGGCAAAGAATTCCTTTTTGCCAATTAATAGTTGTTCTTCCGTTCTAGCTACAGGGACGACATGGAAACCCCAGTGATCTTCTCCTGCGAAGACAAAAAATTTCACTTCTCCATTCATAATGGAATCTGTCTCATCCTGTGGAATTTTATGTTGATAATTAGCTGCTATATTGTCATAAAAAACAGGCTCATACCCTTCATGGCGATTAACATACGTATATTTATAGGATGTTTGATTGTCGGTGCCTGTTAGGAAAAATTCAACTTCCGTTACACCCCATGGACGGGAAATCGTACCGTGAATTTGATTGAGTCTTTCTAAGCTACTAATAAGTAATTTTTCCTGACGATTATGTGTAAAGGCACTTACCGCATAAGGTACAACAGGCGCATGATTCGTCACGGTTGTTTCAATCATGCCTATCTTCTTGGCATTTAAATAGCGAAGTGCCCCTCTTAGGCAGGCTAGCTTTAACTCTGGCACTTTCCCAATATTTTCAGCCTTCTGTCTAAATTCAATGCTTCGTCCTGGTACAAACTCCTTTAAAGCCTCGCGGAAAGCATCAATTTTACACGATTGGCCTGTGAGCTTAATAATTGAATATTCGCTGAGTAGTCCGTTCTCATAAAACTCTTCCAAAAACTCTCGTACAATATCATAAATATCAGCTTTAATCAGATGGTTAATTTCTTTAATATTAAAAAAGACGTTCGGATAATCATACACATCTTTAAATTGATTGTTTTCTACTAATGATAGGCACCAGCGATCAACTGCCGTTACATTCAAGTCACTGTCCTGTTGCAGATCGTTTTCTGAATAAAAACGGCTCCGTAAAATGCCTGTTTTACGGAAAAACTCTTTCTTCATTTCTTCAGCCATTTCCCATAAGAAATAATAATTATTGCGGACACGTAGATATTCATCACGTGTGCGATTTTCATATTCCTTAAAGCGCGTCGGAATAATATACTCAGCATCTGAAAAAGCTTTTTCAAATTGCTCGTAAACGGCTTCCACACCGTGATTGTCTACATATCGATAAATATCCTTGCCTGGAATATCAATTAATGCATCAATGTCATAAGCATTTTTCCCTCGGCTATAATAGTTTGCAAAAACAATCTTCATAAATTGGAAAATACGATATGTAATATTGTTGCCACCAAAATTGGTATCACCATTTTCATAAGTTGTATGAATATCGATTTTGTATGAAATATGCCCATCCTCTATTCGGAACTTACAGGAAGAAAGATCTGTTGTTCCGCCACCACAATCAATGACGAGTGCCTTATATTCCTTTTCATCCAAAAAGCTATTATTCTCTATTTGATTGGCGATTGTATTATAGAGAACTGCCATCCCTTCATCGAGTGCATGCTCTGTTTCGATATTGTATTCAGGTAGGATCGCCTGAAACATGTCCAAAAATTGCGTTTTTAGCTTTACAGGACTAGAAATATGTAAATGTGCAAAGCGACATTTAAATTGATGTTCTGCCATTCGAATAATATAAAGCATAAATTCCCTTAAAATTTGGCTTCGTGGCACAAGTGCTGTATTGCCGTTTGCATCCATTATCTCTTCTGATTTTGTATAGTTACTCACCCACCGTTTAATGCCTTGGAATTTCGTTGCTAATGACGTATAGCTATTTTTTTTCATCATTTTTAATGCTTCATAGCCGTAGTAGTAGCTCACTTGGTCTTGATTTGAACAATCTGCCACTGTCATAACTGTCGGAACAACTTCAATCCATTCATTTTGGTGTAGCGGGTCTGGAAATTGCACAAAATTGATGCTGTTTAGCTGAATTCTGTTATTTAATAAATCATGGCTACAAGGTGAGGAGACATAATCACTTTCTAAATAGACACCAGCAGTTGTATTCGTCGTGCCAAAGTCAATAGCAAGAATAGCATTGGTTGTTTCTAGCTGTTTAATCTCTAAATCTTGTATTGGTACTTTATAGTAGTGAAGGTTAATGGGCGGAAGTGGGGTCTCCTGGTAGTAAGTTTTATAGATATATTCTGAATCTTGCTTTCTTAAAAAAATAAAGCTGTAGTTTTTATTTTTTGTCTTCTGAATCCCTAATGCTTCATCTGCAACAAAGTAATATTTGTTAGGGCGCTGGTCATCTTTAATGACATTCAGGATGGCGCAAAGATCCATTTGATCATTTACGAGCAGTACATTTGATTCAACAAGAAAACCACCTGTTTCAACATAATACTGATCTGGCTTATCCATTTTCATACCGCTGTATAAGCTCATTTTCGCAGGGATTTTTATTTCACCATTGTCAGACATCGGTGTTTTCAAATAGTTTTGCATAGCCGCTTCGACTCTTTCAAAGCCCCCATCTTTGCTTTCTTTAATAAGAAGGTTTTCTTCAGCCCCACGATATCTTATAATCTTGTCGATTAACTCATCTCTCGTTAGTGTATTAATAAGCCCTGTCACGAGCTTTTCCTTATAACAAATATTTCGCAGCTGGAATGTGGTCATTTCCATTAGCTCTACACGTGTAAATGTCATATACTTCTTTTCTGCGAAGCGATTATTGACATTCAGCTTATATGAATATTTAGTCGTCATTCCGAAGCCCTCCTTTTGCTCTGTTTAGTAAAGAGCTATTCGATCTAGCTGCATCGTTTGCTCAGCATCAATAATGCCGAAGTGATATTGCCAAAAAACCTCTAATTGAAAACCAATCGGCAAAAAGATTTCTTGTATAAGCTGCACTTTCTGCTCATTTTGTTGCGACTTCTTTTGACTTATATAAATAAGGAGCTCATCCTGTTCCTCCGATTTTATATAGATTAAGCAACCTTTAAATAGCCTTTTAAACGTGTCCTTTAATAAGTAAATTTCTTCACCTGTCTGGTACAGCTTTAGCATGTTTAGTACAACTATTTCTTGCTCTTTTTTTGAAAAGGCATGAATATTATGGCGCACCTCATTGCCAAATACATTGGCTTCGATATCTCTTAATATAAATCGAATGTAAAATTCTTTTGTGTTCATCCCTTGCATCCGATCAATTTCAGCTAAAAAATGCAAGACGATGTCTAAAAAGTATTCTCTAAACGCTATGTCTTTACGATTATCTGGGTGAAAAAGGTTGTTAAAAATGCCAAAATAGCGGTAATACGGATTCACATCAACGTGCTGTTCAACAAGCTGAGCATTTAATAATGGAAGACTAAGCTCCATATAGGGCGAATACGTTTCAGCAAGGTAAAAATAGATATCCTTTTTTGAAAGCCCTTCATCCTCTGCTTTTATAAGCAAATCCCAAATATAATTCATTGCCAAACACCTACACATTTAAATTCGAAGAAATGTCGTTGTACTTCTGATACTAAGAAGCTCAAAATATCATTTGCTATGAAGTCCTTTTCCACCTTCGCCTTAAACTTTAAAAGCATTATTTTTTTGTAGCTATTCTCGCCTAACATTTCTGTTATGAAAGGATTCGCAGAGTAAGTAAAGCTTGCTTCTAAAAACGAATCTACTATTTCAACATCAACAAGCTCAAATCTATTTGCCGCCTCGAAGGTGTTAACCATCCTAATAATTTCACCCTTCGTTTTGACATTTGCAGAATGCTTCCGAGCGAATTTGGACATAAAATGCTCTATTCGTCGATTGGATACAAGCTCATAATGTAGCTTGCCAATCTTCTCTTCTTCCATATTTACAATTTTTATTAGCTTCCAAACACCTGACTTATCTTGTGGCGAAACAACTGTTAATTCATTGTCTGTCCGTTTGATATAGCGAACATTCTCCTCATCAGCTTCTACAAGATAGCCATGTTCACTTCCCATTTTCCGAATGGAAAGGACATGCTCATAATTGACCTTATCGATAGCAGGAACAGGGAATCCAACATTTTTGACCTCATGACGTTCGATATTCCATAGTGGCACCATATTCAGTCGTTTTTTTGGCTCATATTCTTGTAAATCAACAATAATATCAGTGATTTCAGCTTCCTCGTTTAGAGGTGGACATTTCTCTAAATTCACATTAAAAAACTTATAGGCGAATGGATGATTAATAGTTTTCCATGGCAATCCATTTACTTGAAAGATCGGATATAGCTTGTTGATTTCTTGCAAGTAGTCCATATTTCTTGTAAGACTAACCTGAATCTCTATTGGTCCTTCTGTCGTAACAAGGGTTCCATTAAACAGCCGTTCCTCAGTTAGTAACTGCTGAATTTGTACCGAATCACACGCGAGAAATAATGTATACAGTACGGCTTGTTCATTGCGTTCTAGCGATTGAAGCAATTTATTTATTTGGATCGTTTTACTTTCTAAATCCACTGGTCGCATCGGAAATAAATATTGATGAATCGGATCAATATCCTCCTTAGAACTTAGCGTTACGTATATATCAAACCGATTCTCCACATCTTCAATTTCATTAAAAACACGCTCTTCAAGCCTTTTATTCATTTCCTCTTGATAGTCGATTAAATTTACAAAAACGCCACTTACAATGTCTTTTAGTAGTTGACGTTGCTCCAAATCCTCAATTTTGCGTAACCGTTCAATCATGAGCTCTTTTATCAATTTATTTTCCCTCTTTCATCACTTCAGCATCAGATGGCTCACCGCTTGCTGCCCCTCCCTCCATAGGAAGTGCCGCTTCAAATGACGGATCGATATCAGCAGTTTGAGGAGTAGGATTTAATTTATCATTGGCATTCATAATTTTTCGCTCAAGCCCTAAAACCTTTGCGATTAGTTCTGTTTCCTGATAAATTTCCTGAGCCAAGGTGTAGGATTCAATTGCTTTCTCGTAATCTAGACGCGCATAGCTTTGATCGCCATTCTTTTCTAAGCCTTCAGCCTGTAATTCTTTCTGTGCTTTTTTCAATTCGGCAATTTTAGCTTCTGTTTCTTCAATTTTTGACTTTATTTGAGGCTCGCCAGTAAAGGCGATTGTAAGAGCTTTTTTCCTTGCTTTTTGATAGTTTGCAAGGGCTCCATTGTAATCTTCTGCATCAAATTGAAAATCTCCATCCTTCACTGTTTCAGCAATTTGTACAATGGTATCCATATTGGCTATTCGTTGTTCAGTTACTTCTTTTCCAAAGTTTTTAATGAGCTTGCCTTCTTTTTTAGCCTTTTCGTATTGCTCAAGGGCTTCAGTAAATTTCCCCGCTTCGGCTGATTTATCTCCATTGATGATTAAGTCCGTAATTCTTAATTTTTTAGCGAGTAAATTTCTATGTATTGTATCCTTCAATTTTTTGGCCGCATTTCTACCTTCACTGTATTCTAAAAGCGCCTTTTCATAATTAGCGTCTTGAAAATAAAGGTTTCCACTCTTTTCATGATCCTTCATCTCAACGGTTAATTCCGCCATTTTTTTCACTTGCTTTGCCTGATAAAAAATAGTACCGCCACCAATGACTAAAGCGACGACTAATGCAGCAGCAATCGTTTTAATGTATTTCATTTTTTTCTTATTTGTTTCCTGATAAACCTTGTTCACAAATATCGCAGCGATTGTGTAATTATTTACTACTTTCCTTTGCCTACTTAAAAGCACCTCTTCTAATAAATCAGTGTATTGCTCAGGATCTTTCGTCTCCTCTAGCGCATCTACCATTTCAACCTCACTGACATCTTCCCAAAAGCCTGCTGTACTAAGTACTAATACATCGCCATCAATTAACTTCATTTTCTTAGAGACAAATGGCGTAAAATCATTCGGCTTACCAAGATAATTGAGTAAGTTGCTTCTTTCCTCATGCTGGCTTATATCGAGCGAACGATCCCTACTATTGACGATTTCCTGTGCTAAACTTTGATCAGTGCTTTTATACGATAAGGTGCCATTACGAAAATGATAAAGACGAGAATTTCCTGCAACTGCAACGATCATTTTTGAATAATCTGATACAACCATTACGATACTAGCCTTCAATCTTACCCTTAAGCTTTGAGCTTGAAGGATAGCTTGAGCATTTTTCAAATACTTATTAATAGCTCTTCTGGACATTGACGGCTTTTCCATAAATTTTTCGAGAATACCTTTGACCGCTAGTTCTGCACTATTGATCTCTTGATCTGAATCCAACCCTTTTACTGCCACCCAACAAGCAACATCATCCAGCTCAGCATAGGCAAAGTAATCTTTATTTTGCATAAATGAGCCTGCTTCCGAGAGAAAGCTTGTTTTAAAGTCGCTGTTTTCCTTTCGCATTATTCCACCTCCTTAACATGAACGGATTACCATATTTTTTCTAAAATCACGATTGTTGCATTGTCTTGATTTTTTAAACGCTTTTGTTCAACAGCTTTAATAATATTTTGAGCTATATCATAGGGAGGGGCATGCTGAGAGAGCATTTTTTCCATTTCTACTTCTGTTAAAGTATCGTAGACACCATCACTAAATAGACAGACCTTGTCACCATTTCTTAGCTGGATAGGTTTCCCCCCAGTATCTAGATTTTTGAACCCTTCATATCCTAAATAGTTAATCAGTCTCTTTTTCAGTGGGTTTTCTTGCACCTCTAGCTGAGAAATTTCTCCTGAAATATAGCGTTCCTTTAATACCGATTCAAAAATATGCTTTTGATTGATTGCGATGAATTCGCCATTTCGAAATATCGAAATAATGCTATCTCCAACAGCTCCCCAATGTAAGTAACCATGCTCATCAATAACGGCTGCTACTAATGTAGTTCCGCCATTAGAACCATTTAAATTTTCTAGGATCATTCCATTGCTTGTTAAAGCGGTTTCCTTAAAATAGGACTGGATATTCGCTATACTAGTAAGCTTCATAAATTTATGAATAAATGTCGTAACAGCAACCGTACTGGCCATTCTGCCATTTGCTAATCCACTGATGCCATCAGCAAGAACGGCCATCGTGCCAACCGTTGTTTCCACAGTTGAAAAATAATCATCCTGTTCGTCTCGTCTGCCAATCGTTTGCCCATTTCCTATTGCAATCTTGCTCGTTTCTTTTTTTTGCATCAGTATTTTGCGCAATACGAGCAAAGCGATGATAACAATGATGAAAGCAAGTACAATCATGTATGATAGTAGTGTCTGATCCATTTTTCATCATTCCCCGCTTTGGTTGTTTTCCCATTCAAAATGAACACCACATAGAGGAATAAATAAAAACATACTTGTACCTAGTTGGATAACATCGTATGCTGCTAATTCTGTTGGTGTATAAACCGCTTCATTATTTAGATAAGCTAAACCTGATGCATCTCCTGGTAACAAATAAAAGTTTCTTTTTTTAGGATCATATACAATGACTGCATGATTGCGTTTTGAAATGCTATTATCGCCAATGATGCGGATATGCATATCTTCTGCTCGTCCGATAAAGTTCTTTTCAGATAAAATTCGATAATCTCGTCCCATTGGAGGACCTTCAATGCAAACTAACCATCCTGTTACAGGGTCAATCCCATCCATTTCCCCAAGATAGGGCATCGTTTTATCGTCTACTTCTGCAACAGCCGTAGCCGTACTCGTTATTCTTGTTTCTTGCTCTACCATGACATTACAATAGGGACAAACATTTCTATGTCTTCTCGAACTAAACATGTGACCATTCGTACATCTAATCAAACTCATATTGTTATCCTCCGTCTTCGTTACGAATCTAGCTTCTCTTTATTTTGCTAAAATTCTAGTATTTGCTATGTATATAATATCTCCACTATTTAAACGATAAGGGCTTTCCTGTTTTAAACTACTTTTCACACGCTTATGCGCTTTTTTAACGCCTACCCCATTAACAGAGTCAATGTCCTCTATGTACCACATACCCGATACACAATTTAAAACAGCATGCTCATAATTAATGAGCGATTCGTATTCAGTGCCATTTAAATTTATATCTACCTCTTGTTCAGTTGAGCTTTTCCCAATGAGCAATGAAGTTTTCCCTTCTAGCAGCCATTCTTCTATTTCTGCGCCACGTTCATTGAGTAATACAATTTTCCGAATGTTCGTATCTGTAAATTCATAGATTGTCTCTTTTGCTTCGTATTTTATTAATCCATAAACAAGGGCAAAGATGACTATCATCGTCCCAATAATCGTTTTCAAAAGAAAATTCTGATTCATAACAAACACATATAAAATAAAAAAGAAGGCGATTATCACAATGATGATATCGATAATTTTTATCATCATTTGGTTTTTTTCATTGTGCGTGTTTACTTCCATTGCATTTTTTATGTCATTCACGAAAGCACTCTCCTCCTCGCTAACTTGCTTTACTTGTTAAAAAATCGTTCGAATAAATCAGTCGTATCTATTGGGTTTTTCTTTGCCGTTTTATGAAGGGTTGACGACGTTTCCTTTGTTTTTGGATTAAAACCAAAAAAGTGCTCAAAGTTTTTTTCGATATCGTTCATATTAAACTCTTGCTTATAGGTAGTTGTTCGATCTTTCGTATTGGTTGCCTGTTCAAATGATTGCCCACCGCTTTGTGCTGCACTATCAAGACGTGCATCATATGCTTCTCTAGAAGACGTGTCCTTTAATACTTTATAGGCCTCTTGCACTTCTAAAAAAATTTGCTCTGACTGTTTATTGCCTCCACTTACGTCAGGATGATGCTTTTTAGATAATTTTCTGTACGCGAGCTTAATTTGGTCTTGTGTTGCTTGTCTGCTGACACCCAAAATTTCATAATGATTTTTCACTAATTTCATCCCCTGTATTAGGATTATTCAAAATTATCTAAGGAACTATATAGTCCCTTAGATAATGTGGTGTGACCTATCAAACTTCTACTTAAACAGCATAGCCGCCTTCGATCTTCGCTAAATCTGTTTTGTCTTTCTTCTGCTTAATGAATAAGTAGAATTCTCCGATACCTTCTGTGTCGCCATATCTTTCTGAATAGTCAACAACGAAGGCATTTGGGAAATGGATTTTTCTTACTACTTGATCAGCTGAAATGACTTCTAGTGTTACTTTACGGTAACAGTCTGCCTTTTCAGCAGGTACTAGTGACCATAAACCTAATTTCATCGTATCATCCGAATTGTCGCCATCTGTAGCAGTAAGGATTTTTCCTTTTACTTTTAAAGTTGCTCCTACATCTGTTGAGCGAGCGTTCGAATCATTTGGTGTATCTGTTTCATACTCAACTGTCATAATGCTCTCTAATCCTAATTCAATTGCTTCTGATCCTTCTACTTTTAATAAAAAACCCATTCTTATTACCTCCTAATATTTTGTGAACGCACTCGTCATACTAAACTTGATAAAAATGACCATGTTTCTAGCTGACTTCATTTCTCGTGTAAATTTTAAAAGAATTTCAACGAGAAATATGTATTTATTTCATCAAGTCAGTATGTTGAGGTCATTCATATTTATGTTAAAAGATTTATTAAAAAATAAATCTTAAACATACAATTTAAAATCGTTGTATGCAGTCTATTATTGGTACTTTTTAAGCTTTTACAGCACTTGTTCCTTTAGTAATCATTACTTCAAGATTCTTCACATTGCCGTTAAATACGAGATCAATTTGGCATAAGCTTGTTTTATCATCAATAATGTAGCCAATGTCATCACCATCATGGATAACGGAGTTTACATAGCCTTTATCATTAAGCCACTTACTTTTTTGACTACTTGGATTATTACTAAAGAATCGAACAATGTTTTCGTGCTTGAAGTCCCCTGATTGGAATCTTAAAATTCTTTCAATATACGTACTCACTTGTGTTTTGTAGATTGAATCAAATCCATCCTCTTCCATCGCTAAACTTCTTGCTTTGTACACTGTAATACGTTTAATATCTTTATCCTGTAGCTGTGCATTTTCTGATGAGAATACAAAACCAAAGCTTCTGCTATTAATCGCATCTTTAATATTGTTCGTGAACCCAGAAATTTCTTTAGCCATTGTTGTCACAGCTCTTAATGAGTTATCGCCTGCTTCTATGTCAAAGCGTACGCCTGGATAACTTCTCTTTACATTGCGGAATGATTCCTTTAAGTACTCAGGACATTGATAAGCAGACACAATACCTGCTGCTACATAGCTCGCGCCTACATATACGCCTTCTATCCAAAGCTTGAGAATATCTTCTTTTTCTTTCGATAGGCGCGCACCATTTTCGGTTGTTTGCATCCTTGTATCAATGACTACGCCTGACTTGTCTTTTGGAATAATTGTAAAATTGGGTAAGCAAGGAATCGCAAATTCACTGTAATCTTTTCGAAGGAGAACCGAACATTTATCGATGAGACGGTCAATGCCTGCTGTTGCAATGCCGTTGAAAGTAGTTTCTTCTTCCGTCATAAAGTTAAAGAATATTTGGACTTTATAATCTTTTACTGTATCTAGAAGACTAGATAAGGATTCCATCGTGTTACCTTCTTGCTTTGCAACCTTTTCATTTCCTTTGAATCGAGATCGGCTCACTTTCATCTTTCCTGATGCTTCAAGCTCAAGTGCTGGCACGATGCCATACCATACAGTATCTGAGAAATCATTTTTCGAATTGACTGTATTTAAATACGTCCGCAACCTTGGTAAATTATTACTCTTAACGAGCATATCCAATTTTGCATTTGTCACTAATAACGAAGGTTGCATACCTTTATTTTTTGTCGCATATTGATCAAAATACATTTTGACACCTAGTAGCTTTTCTACTAATGGCTTCACTGTCTTTACAAATTCATCCTTTGCATCCTTATAGAATTCTAGGTATGTATTGTAATTTTGAACCTCTGTTTCCACGTCAAAATCTGCTTTTATAGATGGTAATGGCGAGAATGTTCTTACTACTAAATCCTTTACATAGGAAGATGGTGATTCTGTAATCGCCTCATAGTCTTCCTCAAAAACAGTACTTAAACCATAGTTACTATTCTCCTCAATAACCATCAACTCAGAAGTATTCGTTTGAGGTGCCTCGATAATTTTTAATTCACCCGTATCACCAATTGTAAGTGTCCCGATTTGCAGTTTTTCGGATTCGTTTTCCTCTTGATTAGCTCCTAGTAGCAGTCTCGTTTTAATATCTTCGATTGCTAACGGCAACATAGCCATAACATTGTTATAATTTCGGCTAGCTACTTCGAACATAAGATTTAACTTATCCCCTGTGTCTAGCTTTTTCGGATCCCCTTCATCTAGCTTGTCATATTCACCATACAAGTAATGAATCTCTTTTCTTACTTGGCGAATATCATCCATCACCTTTTTAGGAGAGATCATATCTAGTAAATTTTCAAATTTAAAGTCTACATTCGTAATTCCTTGGCTTCGTTTTGTATCAATGAGGGTAAATAGCATCTTTAAAAAATCATTGTTTTGATCGATTGCTATTTCGGAAATACAATCTTCTTGAATGCCTTCAGGTTTTTTAAGCGTATACATTACTTTCTGATTCGCAGCATTGTAGAACGAATAGACCGTTGGAGAGAACTTATCTAAAAATTCGTCAAAGCTTTTTACAAGAAGGTATTGATTTATTTCTTTCACTTTCTCATCACTTAAACTGTCAATTCCTTTTACATCCCCCACTAGTGTAATCAAATCCAGCTTTTCTGGATTGATTTCCTCAAAGAGCATTGTTCTGTTTGTTTGATTAATAATCTCCATTTATTCGGCTGTAAAACCTACAGCCATCCCTCCTTTTTATAGTAAATTTCGAGTAAGCATAATCATTAGTGAATACAAACTTTAAATTTACTTTTAAGTAATAAAATTCCAACTAAAGTAAAATAAAATACAGTTTAGATAAAACTGAAGTTGTAATTTCATAACCCTTTTATCTACATCACAAATGACATTATGTATCACAAAGTAACTATACAATATCTAATTATATTGTCAATATTTACAATAGAATATTTTGTAAATTATAGGACACTAATGGATTTCCGATAAAAAAGCGACATTATAATTTTTATGATATTTCTCTAAAAAAAGTGTAGATATTCACTTTTTTTTATCAAAAAAAACAGCCTAAGGTGTATTTTAAATACGCCTTTAGCTGTTTAAGTTTGTTCCTAGTTACACTGTAAAATGATAGTATCGGATTATGCATCCTAATTTATTGGTTATTTTGTATTATTTACCTTAAAATAGTTCCTTATTCTATTGACAAAATCTTCAAATAGAATAATGCATTTCATAACTTTTAAAGAAGGGCATCTTTTTTTTGCCTGTAAAGCCATTCCCCACATGATTGTATGGGCTAAAAGCATAGTTACCCTTTTATTATATTTTCTTATATGATCAATATTATCCTCAATTAGCCTCTGTGAAATATCAGGTGGAACCATATTTGTTAATAAATAATAAAAAGTTGCGGCTAAACTATACATATCTGTATAGACCCCTTGTACAGAGACATTTGAATATTGCTCAAGAGGAGTGTACCCAGGGCTTATAAAAATTTGATATTCTTTGGCATTTTTATAAAAAATCGCAGATCCAAAGTCTAGTAAAAATGGATTACCCTCTAAATCGATCATAATATTACTCGGTTTAATGTCTCGATGTAGAATACCTTGTTTATGTAGATAACTTAAAGCATCAATTAACGGCAGAAAAATACTAGTGTATAATTGCTCCCTATTATTAAGTGAAATATCTTTTAAATAATGATCTAATAATATGCCTTCATAATAATCCATTATGATATATAGCGTTTCATTCTCCTCAAAAAAGTCTATAAAATTGACAATATTTCGATGACTTATTTGCTTCATGATGATGGCTTCATTTAGAAAAGTTGCTTTTAAATCCTCAAATTTTGGCTTTGTTGATGGCAGACGGTTAATTACTGCTCTATTATCTAAATCCCGTAACGCAAGTTCCTGTGGAAAAAACTCTTTAATCGTTACCTGCCTGCCTTCATTGAGTGTTTCCGCCAAATAAACAATAGATAATTTACTAGTAGCAATTACTTCTTTTGTTTTATATGTATCATGTAGAATACTATGTACAGGTAAGCTTACTTCACATTGAGCCACAGACATTTTGATTTTTCCTCCATTTCATCAAATTTTGTTACTCTTAAAACAATAATCATAAAGTAGAACGCTATCTCAATATGTAATTATTTTAACTAAAATACAAATTAAAGCAATTATATAAAAATACACCTTTTAATAAAAAAATTATTGGATATGAAACTTCCAACTCCATAACATGCCTTTTCTATCCATCAAAATAAAAAACGTCCGATAAGTAACGATCGGACGCTTTTAGTTCAGTTCATTATTTTTGCAATCGAATCTAATTTTCATTGTTTGCTTATCTATCCAAATTATTTTGCCCCAACTATAGCTTCTAATGCGGCTAATCCTTGGATCAATAACTTAAAGTTTGGACGTTTCATATTGTTTGGCTCTTTTGCTACCATCGCCTGTAAATATCGTTTCAGCTCCTTTGTATAAGCCTTCGTAAATTCCATAAAATCAAATGTATATTGCCATTCTTGTGAATCCGAAAACGCATCAAAATTTGTAATGACTATATTTTTCCCCTCTTTTTTATAAGTATAGACATTCGCATTACCAAAAGTATCAAGAACTCGCTCCTCACCCGTTTGATATAAATCAAGTAATAGGTGATTAAATTCAATCACTATTGTACTGTGCAACGTTGTAGAGAAGAGTAAAATTTCTTTATTATTTGCAAGTACAAATACTTCTAAATAGCTGTCGAGATAATAATCTGCATGGACGGTTTTATTTTTCAGAACCGATACATCATCTTCTTCTAGATCAAATCTAATTTTCATGTTTATAGTACCTCTCCAAATTATTTCTCTTATATCTAATTTTCATTATTCTCTCTATATTATTTCCTGTGGACAACCTCTTCTAAGTTCATTAATTTTTCCCTCAATAAGATAAAGTCTGGACGTTTTACAATATTCGCATCTTTTCCTATTAAATTTTGTAAATGTTGACGTAACCCTTTCGTATAAGCCTTCAAAAATGCTTTAAACTCAAATGTATATTGCCATTCTTCTGAATTAGAGAATACACTAAAATTTGTAATAAAGACATTATTTCCAGCTTTTTTAAAGGTATAGACGTTCGCATTTCCAAAAGTATCAAGAATGAGTTTCTTACCTGTTTGATATAACTCTAATAATTGTTGACTGAATGTAATAATAATTGTACTGTGTATTGTTGTGGAGAAGAGTAAAATTTCTTTATTATTTTCAAGTACAAATACTTCTAAATAGCTGTCGAGATAATAATCTGCATGGACGGTTTTATTTTGAAGAACCGATACATCATCTTCTTCTAGATCAAATCTTATTTTCATTTTAATAGTATCTCTCCAAAATTATTTCTCTTTTACAATTTTTTCTAAATCATTTAATCCTTGTCTAAGTAAAATAAAGTTTGGACGTTTCATAATGTTAGCTTCTTCCATTACCATCGCATGCAAATATCGTCGCAGCTCTTTTGTATAAGCCTTCGTAAATTCCATAAAATCAAATGAATATAGCCATTCTTCTGTATTAGAGAATTCATCAAAGTTTGTAATCAGAATATTACCTCCTTCTTTTTTAAATGTATAGATATTGGCATTACCAAAAGTCTCAAGAGTTTGCTCCTTGCCAGTTTGATGCAACTCTATTAATAGTTGATTGAAATCAATAACAATAGTACTGTGCATTGTTGTAAAGAAAAGTAATACTTCCTTATTTTTTTCGATAACAAATACTTCCAAATAGCTATCAAGGTAAAAATCAGCATGAACATTTTTATTTTTAAGCACAGATACATCATTTTCGATATCGAATCTTATTTTCATTTTAAGTCTCCTTTAGTTTATTTTCTTATTACTGATGTCCCACTTCTTGGATAAGATGTTTTAATAATATTATCCTTTGTAACAATTGTTGTCATCTCAGAAATGCCATACTTTTTCGGATGATACGTGTAAACTTTAGTACCATCATTACGAGTGCTTTTTAAAGTTCCTTTTTCTAATGATTCCATGATTAAATTTTTTATCTGTGCATCTCCGAGTGCTCTAGGAAATAATGTTGTACCTCTATTTGCAGTAGTGCCCGCAACATGTCTTTTGTAAATGTGCTCCCAACCTGTACCGCTATTTCCATCTAATAAAATCCCTTTGGCATTAAACTTTTGAATTTTACCTAGACCTGCAAAGGCATCAATTTCAGCGGATTTCCCTGCTTTCTTCAATAGTGCGAATAATTTTCCTGATTTAACCACTTTCCCCGCTGGAAAGAGAGAAACTAAAGCTATCCCTTTTTCTGTAATACCAGCATTCGGGTTAAAAATCGTTCTTACATCATCCAGTACTAAAAAGTCTATACCTTCTTTAGCTGCATCTACTGCAAATTGACCAGCTCTTTTAAGCCAACTAACAGTAGATTTTGCCCAGTTCAAAGCTGTATCCACCCATGAGGTAGGTTTTGCAGAAGCACGAGCTGCCAGGAACATATTTCTTGCTTCACTGGAAATAGCAACGGTGTCACGCTGTGGCATGGCAAAATTTTTAATGCTTTTATCATTGTTTTGGTTTGATGTAGCAATTAATGGATTAGTGCTACTAAATCTTTTCACAGATACATGAGTAGAATGTTGCTGATTAAAGTTAGTATTAATTGACATATAGACCTCCCAATGAAAGTATTAAATTTTACGTATATTATACAATGGTGGTTTTTTCTATAAAATAATAAATTTTTTTCGAAATTTCACTACATCCGAGATATTTTTATCAAAATATTCTACTAGAATAAGTTTCATAGAAATAATATTTTTCTCTTTTTCTAGTAACTTCAATTTTCCTCCAACACAAAAAAATGCCCGATCAGTATAGTAAAATACTGGTCGGGCATTGTGTATTATTATGCTTTTTGATAGCGAAGCACTGGTGTACGAGCAGCGCGTGTTTCGTCAAGACGAGTTACGACTGTTGTATGTGGTGCTTCTTGTACGATAGATGGATTTTCTTCTGCTTCTTTCGCAATTTGAATCATAATATCGCAGAATGCATCTAATGTTTCTTTTGATTCTGTTTCTGTAGGCTCAATCATTAACGCCTCTTCCACGTTTAGCGGGAAGTACGTTGTTGGTGGATGGTAGCCAAAGTCTAACAGGCGTTTTGCAATATCGAGTGTACGAACGCCAAGTTTCTTCTGACGACGACCAGATAGAACAAATTCATGCTTACAATGACGGTTATATGGTAAATCGTAGAATGGCTCTAGACGACGCATCATATAGTTTGCGTTTAGTACTGCATATTCTGTGACAGCTTTTAAGCCATCTGGGCCCATCGTACGAATGTACGTATATGCACGTACGTTAATACCAAAGTTGCCATAGTAAGGTTTAACACGACCGATTGATTGTGGACGCTCGTAATCAAAGTGGTATGAACCATCTTCTGTTCTTACAAGTACTGGTTTTGGTAGGAACGGAATTAAATCAGCTTTTACGCCTACTGGACCGGAACCTGGACCACCGCCACCGTGTGGACCTGTAAACGTTTTGTGTAAGTTTAAGTGTACACAGTCAAAGCCCATATCGCCAGGACGTGCTTTACTCATAACCGCATTTAAGTTAGCGCCGTCATAGTATACTTTACCGCCAACTTCATGGATAAGCTCTGCCATTTCGATAATATTTTCTTCAAATAGACCAAGCGTATTTGGGTTTGTTAGCATTAATGCCGCTGTATCTGAACCTACTACTTTACGTAAATCTTCGATGTCTACTAAGCCATTTTCATCAGATTTTACTGTAATAGTTTCAAAGCCTGCAACTGTTGCTGATGCTGGATTTGTACCATGAGCTGAGTCAGGAACGATCACTTTATTACGATGTCCTTCTCCATTTGCTTCATGGAAAGCACGAATCATCATTAATGCTGTCCATTCACCATGGGCACCTGCAGCTGGTTGTAATGTCACTTCATCCATACCTGTAATTTCTACTAATGATGTTTGTAGTTCATAAAGAAGCTCCATTGCACCTTGTACAGTTGATTCATCTTGTAATGGATGAACATTAGCAAAACCAGAAAAACGTGCAACTGACTCATTAATTTTCGGGTTGTACTTCATCGTACATGAGCCAAGTGGGTAGAATCCAGAGTCTACACCGTGGTTACGACGAGATAGCGCTGTATAATGACGCATAATATCAAGTTCCGAAACTTCTGGTAACTCAGCTGCTTCTTCACGAATACAGTTTGCAGGAAGTAAATCTGCAAGATCAACTTCTGGTACATCTAAAGCTTCTAAGCTATACCCTACGCGACCTTCTTTTGTAATTTCAAAAATGAGTGATTGATTTTCGTTATGCATTGAGAGCCCCCATTTCTGCAACAAGTGCATCAATTTCTTCCTTCGTGCGTAATTCTGTTACAGCGATTAGTACGTGTTGCTTAAGTGAATCGTAAGTTTGACCTAATGGATAACCACCGATAATACCTTTTTAATTAAGCCTTTATTGATTTCTTTCACGCATTTATTTGTTTTCACAACGATTTCATTAAAGTGCGCACCTTGGAATGCAACAGTAAATCCTGCCGCTTCAAAGGCATTTTTCGCATAGCGTGTTTTCGCAATATTTTGCGTAGCCATTTCTCGAACGCCTTGCTTCCCTAAAGCTGTCATTGCAACAGAAGCTGCAAGTGCTAAAAGTGCTTGGTTTGAACAAATGTTAGATGTAGCTTTATCACGACGGATATGCTGCTCACGTGCTTGTAGCGTTAATACATAACCACGGCGACCTTCACCATCTACCGTTTCACCAACAAGACGGCCAGGAACTTTACGCATTAATTTTGTTGTTACCGCGAAGAAACCACAGTGTGGACCACCGAAGCTTTCAGCAATACCAAATACTTGTGCATCACCAACACAAATATCAGCACCAAGCTTACCTGGAGGTGTTAAAATACCAAGCGCTAGTGGGTTAGATGATACAACAAATAAACTTTTTGCATCATGTGCAATATCACCGATTACTTGTAAATCCTCTACTTGACCAAAGAAGTTTGGATATTGTGCAATAACAGCCGCTGTATTTTCATCAATCAGCTCTTTTAAAGCTTCTACATCTGTCACACCATCTTTATGAGGGATTGTTACGATGTCAATTGATTGACCGTATGCATATGTAGCAACGACATCACGATATTCAGGGTGAACCGTTTCAGATACTAAAATTTTCTTACGACGTGTATGTCCTGCAGCTAACATACCTGCTTCAGCAAGTGCCGTTCCACCATCATACATAGACGAGTTCGCAAGATCCATTCCTGTAAGCTCAGCAATCATCGTTTGGAATTCAAAAATTGCTTGTAATTCCCCTTGTGAGATTTCAGGTTGGTACGGTGTATAAGCAGTGTAAAACTCTGAACGAGAAATGACATGGTCTACAATAATTGGTTTATAGTGATTATAGACACCTGCGCCTAAGAAGGATACGTTCGCATTCGTATCATTGTTTTTTGCAGCAAGTGCAGATAACTCTTTTAAAAGTGCTGATTCTGATTTCGCTGCTTTAATATCATAAAGGCCTTTGAAACGTACTTTTTCTGGAATATCCTCGAATAGCTCATCGACTGATGACACACCAACTACGTCTAACATTTCTTTTTTATCTTGCTCCGTCATTGGTAAATAACGATGTTTCATAAATGTAGGTCCCTCTTTTCAAATTTTATTTTGAACGCTTGTAAAACGGTGTTTCAACTGTCACTACTTTTAATTGCTTACCACGAATTTCAATTTCCAATTCAGTTCCGATTGTTGCGAATTGGCTGTCAATTAATGCGTTACCAACATTACGTTTTGAAGAAGGAAGCTGTGTACCTGTTGTCACTTCACCAATTTCTTTACCATCTTTGAACACTTTGTAGCCATGTCGTGGAATCCCTTTATCGATCATTTCAATACCTACGATTTTACGCGCTAATCCATTTTCTTTTTGCTCTGCTAACACGCCATGACCAATGAAGTCTTCTTTATTTAATTTCACAGCAAAGCCAATGCCCGCTTCAAGTGGTGAAATTGTTGCTGAAAGTTCTTGCCCATAAAGAGGAAGTCCTGCTTCAAAGCGTAGTGTATCACGGCAACCCAAGCCAGCTGGCACAACGCCTTTGTCTTTTCCAGCTTCTAGGATGATATCCCATAATGCTTTAATGTCCGCTGGAGCCCCATATAATTCAAAACCATCTTCACCCGTATAACCACTGCGAGAAACTAATGCTTTATGCCCTGCAATTTCAACATCATCTTGGAAGCGGAAATATTTGATTGCAGTTAAATCCGTTGCTGTTAATGATTGAAGAAGTTCTTCAGCTAATGGTCCTTGTAGAGCGATCTGCGCATATGAATCAGATTGATTGTCAATTGTCACATCATATTGATGTTGATTTTCCATCATCCAGTCATAATCTTTTTCAATATTTGCCGCATTGACACATAGTAAATAATGATTGTCTGCTAGTTTATAAGTTAATAAATCATCGACAACGCCACCATCTTCATAGCACATCGCATTGTATTGCGCTTGACCTGTAGCAATTTTCGAAATGTCATTCGACAACAGATTTTGTAAAAAATCTAAAGCCTCAGGACCAGTTACTAAAATTTCACCCATATGTGACACATCAAATAAGCCTGCACGATTACGCACTGCATCATGTTCTTCTTTAATAGAAGTGAATTGTACTGGTAATTCCCATCCACCGAAGTCAATTGTTTTACCACCATACTTTGCATATTCGTCAAATAGAGGTGTACGTTTTAATTCATTCGTCATTACTATTGCCTCCTTATTGTTAGTATCATTTTTACTGGTAGTAGTTCGCCTGCTTTTTTCCACATCGTAAAGCGCATAAGTCTATGTACGTAGCAAGCATTAATACTGCCCAATTGTACTTTTGACAAATGCCTAGACATAAAAAAAGACAGACGAACCCCTTTTCGGGATTCTCTGTCCTTGCACCTGAAAGTTACACCAAACTAACTCGCATTACGAAAATGCCAGTTAGTAGGCTTTCCCCTTTGGTGGCTGTTGTATTACAGCACTCTCCAGAGTTGCGTCTTGTACGAGTCCTTTTACCTGAGAGATTCATAGCCCTTTGCTACTTGCTCCTTCGGTGGCGTCTACACGCGCTCTCCCCGTACAATCATCCGCCCAAGAATACTCTTGGTTCTATTTAGTATTCAATGTACAAAAAGTTACCTTATTAGTCTATATCCTAACATTGATTGTATTGAAAAGGCAAACATTTTTTAAATTAACTTAAAAGACGAATATTAAGTTCATTTAATATAACTATCGTTCGTTTTTCAATCTTTTTACTTGAAATACTAAATACTCGAGAATATGTCGAATTGTTCTACCTTCTGTAAGCACTTGAATATGTCCTGCTTCACGATAGAATTTTCTTCTGTAATGATACAGCTCCTCTAACTCTTCCTTTGTTGATCTTTGTACAATTGGTCTATTTGGATCATGCTGTATTCTTTTATAAATATCTTCGAATGTCGCATCTAAAAAGAATACAAGTCCACTGCGTCTCATAATTTTCCGGTTTTCCCCATGTACAGCTGCACCGCCACCTGTAGAGATAATACATGCCTCGTCGCGGAAATTTTTCAAAAATTCCGTTTCTATTTCTCGGAAACGAGCCTCTCCATATTTCTCAAAAATCTGTGGAATCGTCATCCCCTGCTGTCTGACAATTTCATGATCCATATCATAGTACGGTAACTTTAATAAATAGCTTAACCTTCTTCCTAACGCACTTTTCCCGCAGCCCATAAAGCCAACTAAATATATTTTTCGCATTCGAATCACCTTCTTACTACGATTCTACACTGTCTGACAAAATTTGTCCTAATAAATTTATCGTAGCTCGAACATTCATTTTTTCCAACCCATCATATGTTCGAAACTGAATCTCATAAGACATGCAATACGCAAGAACAAAAGTAGTTACAAAAAATAATAATGCAATTGCGATTAAAAATACAGTCCCTCTATCATTTTTCAATAATTGGTACATAATAGGTCCGCTCCTTTTTTAAACCGCTTGGAAATTCGACAGCTATTGTGAGCTCATTATTGTTAAATTGGAACTGACATTTATTAATCCCGATGAGCATTGGGACATGGCCACCATTAACTTGATCTCGAATCATATTACGATAGCAATCAAAATGATGAAGTGTATTTAATGTTTTCAGCGTAATTCTTTTTTGATCTCTTCTGATCGTTATTGGCGTAGTAGCATTTGTTAAATACGTATTCATTTCGAAAACAAATAACTCCCATTTTGTTTGTTCATCCGTCATCATAGTTGCTTTTATATTAGCAGCCCAAAGGATAATCAATATTAATACATGACAAACTAGCACAAATACGAATAATTGAAACAATGCTTCCAGTAATGTATAGCCTTTTTCATTCATCGAATTTCACCTGTTTGTTGGATACACTTTTGTCGTTGTTCTTTTGTGTTTTGGAACGTTACACATATCCCTTGTCCATCAAACAGCCAGTGATAGTTTACCTCATCAACTGTCCTTATCCCTTGGACTTGCTGTAAAAACAAATATTGCTTCAATCCTTCATAGGCTGTTTCAGCTGCAGCAACCTCTAGCCTTTTATTGTATAAATTTGTTTTCATTGTGTAACTAATAGGAATTAAAGTTGAACAGAGTATCATGATAATGAAAACCGATACGATTGTTTCGACAAATGAGTAGCCTGTTTCATTCATTCAACTCGTGCTCTCCCTCGCCCTAGAGTAATGACAACCTTTTTAGTCCCCTGGGGTGTTTTAAAATAAACTGTTCCTGGGGTCATGACATTCCCTTTAAAATTAAATCGTATCGTTTGTACGGTACTCCGATCAGACAATAATTCAACCCCCTTCGGAAAAGGGCGAATATAAATATTCGTATAAAAATCCTTTTTTATACTATAACGTTGTGATGAACTTTCAAATTTCATAAATATATAATCTTTATGCTGCATGCTATACGTTTGCAAATAGTGGAGATCTAATTGAATTTGGCTAAAAAAGCGTTCGATTTCTTTTGCTTCTGCTACTTTTAACGAAAATTGTGTCACAATAGCTATTAACGTCATCACAACAAACAAAACAATTACTATTTCAATTAATGTATAGCCTCGCTCATTTTTTTGACAATTCATTGGCTATCAGCCTCTGATATGGGAGACTGTTTGGTTAACAAAACCTCTCCTTTATTCGTAATGATAATTTCTTCTTTATTTGGACAAGTCTTTCCCTGCTCTTTTAAATAACCTTTCGAAACTAAATCTTCTAAAGTAGGATACGCCATAAAATCTACTCGGTATGCCTCTACTTGTCCTTGCACCATAGCTATATAGGCAGCGCAGCCCTTTTCATCAATTGTTGCAAAATGTTTTGTTACATTTGGAATTGTTATTAGTATAAGGATTGAAATAATCAACAAGACGATTAACATTTCAATTAGTGTAAAGCCAGCTTCTTGTTTAAAAAGCTTCATTGAAGGTCCTCCTCCTATACTAGTTCTATCATGTGATATATCGGCAATAATAAACTTACATAGGCAGCAACTATACATAACGCAATAAAAACAAAAAACGAAGGTTGTACAAAAGCAAGCATTCTCTGTAACAGGAATTCCTGCTTTTCTAACAACAGTTCACTATATAGTGTTAATTCTTTCCCTAAATAACCGCTTTGCTCACCATGTTCTACGAAAGTTGAAAAATCGTTTTGCCACGCTGTTATAAACATGACAGCCTGTGTTAACGTATCACCATATGTAACTCTTTCCTTTATACGACTCGCCAAATATTGAACATATGGTTGAAATCGTTGCTCTTCTAAAATTTGCAGGCTAGCTTGTAGAGAAAAGCCACTTTGAAGCAAGCTACCCAAATATGCAGCAAATTGCCTTGTTATCGTTAACCGAAAATAACGATTAACAAAAGGTATTCTCAATATGACGTATAGCCTACGGGCAATCGATTGCCTTAATAGCAACCGCTGAAAAACAATACTATTACATGTCATGACAATAACGATTATCACAAATGCGTCAGGCACATGTAATAAAAGTTTTGATAGTGCAATACTTACCTCTTCCTCTGTTCCAATGGTACGGCTTTTAACCATCGTTTCTATGTTAGGAAAGAAAACTGTACGAAATACTAAAAACAGTAGAAGCAAAAACACAATGAGTACTACTGGATACAAAAGTAGCTTAATAAATTTTCTCTTTGTCTCTTGGCTCATAGTCATTTGCTTTGCAACAGCTTTTAATGCTTCAATCATATGTCCATTATTTTCAGCAATAGAAATGGCTATTAAATAATGCTTTGCTAGTTGTAATGTTTCAAATACACCTATAACTCCTTTACCTTGCCTAAGTGCTTCATCTACAAACTGTTGTACCTCCTCATGCTTGGCTACATGATGTGGCAATAGCATTGAAACTGCTTGTGAAAACAAATAACCTTCCTGTATTAATACACTTAAGCGACTGATAAACTGAGCTTGTTCCTTTAGTCGCCATATTGTAGCTCTTTTGTAATCCAGTATAAGCCTATTAATAAACGTGCTGAGCTTTGGCATAGTATTGCCTCTCAATTTCTTCTTTTTGTCCAGCAAGCGTTAGATCATAAGGCAATTTATAGACAGCATTTTGCTTTAGCGCACCTATAGCCATATCAAGATGGTCCTCACTTAATATTTCAAACAATGCTCGGCGCTCCTCCTGCTGTTGTGGTATTTGAATAAGAACTTGAGCCACAATACCGATTACTGTTTGACGTAGCTCTTCATCAGAAATACCTAAATCAATGAGGCGATAGAGACAGCTTACAGAATCTTTAGCATGAATAGTAGAAAGTACTAAATGACCGGTTAATGCCGCTTGAATTGCAATTTTAGCCGTTTCTTGATCGCGAATTTCACCGATCATAATAACATCTGGCGAATGTCGTAAAATCGCTTTTAAGCCTGTGGCATAGGTAATACCTGCTCGTTCATTTACTTGTATTTGTAAAAGATTGACCTGATTATTCTCCACTGGATCTTCTAATGAAATCACATGGCGATGAAGAACAGTAGTACAATGGTGAATTAAAGAGTACAGAGATGTAGTTTTACCAGAACCCGTTGCACCGCAAAATAATAAAATTCCTTGCTGATTTTCAACAAGCTTTGTTAACTTATGTGCTGCACATTCGGAATAACTTAAAGAAGTAAGTGGAAATGCGTGGTTTTGAAGTAGAAGCCGAATAATGAGGCTTTCTTTTAAATAAGCCGAAGGAAGTGTAGAAACTCGAAAAGCAAAATGGTTTTGCTCGACTATTTTTTGAAATGAGCCACTTTGAGGTTTACGACGCTCACTAATATCTAATGCTGCTAAATATTTATAATATGACACGATTCGCTCAGCAAGCTCGTTGGGGAGTTCCCCTGCCTGAAGCAACTTATCATATTTACGAAAATAGATGATATATCGATTTTCTTCCGGTATAAGTAATAAATCGGAAGCACCAAAATGATAGGCCTTTACTAAAAGATGCTCACTTTTTTGTTCTACAACAGATTCAAAAGTTTGCATAATAACACCTTCTTTCTAGTTCATTCGAATATGACCGCTCTATTCGTTATTTCCTAGTATAAGGATGTCTGCGTTACGAGAAAAGCCCTTTTTCTAAAATAAAATCTTAATTGCCATTTCACTATGAAATCTAGATTTTTCAAAAAAACTTGTGGATAACATACATTTTTTCACAAAATATGAACAAAAAACATGAAAAAGATAATAATTATGCCTAAAGAAACTGTAACTTTTCCAATAATACAATATAATAGAATCAACATGATTTTTTTCCTAGCTTTTGACCAACTACAATTTTCCAAAAAATTAAATTGAGGTGATGTAAATGATCCATCCATTAAAAATTACTAGTACATTAGCCGATGAAACAAGATACTCCATTTATGAGTATATTTTAAAAGAGAAAAAAACAGTAACGGTTCAAAATATTGCTGATAAATTTAGCATTCATCCTAACGTTGCTCGCCTTCACTTAACAAAGCTCTCTGAAATTAATATTATCTCGGCAGATTTTGCAAAAACTGGTAAAGGCGGAAGGCCTGGTCGTGTTTATAAGGCTTCTGAAAAAGGAGTTTCACTAACCTTCCCAAGACGTGACGAAGAGCGCTTATTAAAATGGACAATTCAGCTAGTAGAAGAATTAGGGCCATCCGCGCTAACAAAATGTCAGGAAATTAGTTATCAAGATGGTTATCAGCAAATGAAAAATTATGTTAACGCAGAATTAAAACTAAATAATATGCTATCCTTTGAACAAAAGCTTCAGTTATTAACTGATAATGCCGCATTAATTGGCTATATTCCACAAATACAGCAGTCGGAAAAAGGTAAAAAAGTAATCTTCTCCATTTTTAACTGCCCGTTCCAAGAGCAGCTTAATACCCACTCTGATATTGTTTGTACATTACATGAATCTTATTTAAAAGGGCAATTAAACGCATTATTTTCCAATAATGAATTTGTTCAAATCGAAAGTATGGTACATAACTGCGATTTATGCAAATATGAAATTAACGTGACAGAAATCGATAGCTAAATCAAAAATCCATTTGTTTGTCACAAAGAAGCACAAGTTCCAGTTTACAGACACCTTTCATATCATTTATAATGAGTAAGAGATTATTGTGTCGTGGGCAAAAGGAGGGGAAATCTTCATGGATAATATGTATAAAGTTATGGCATTCTGGACAGGTATTTTTGCAGTTATGTTCTACCTTGGTGGTATGAACGAGGTATCGCTATTATTCTTAGGTAATACAGGTTTATTCTTATTATTAGGCTTCTTAAACCTTTCAGAGCGTATGTACATGTACATTTTCGGAGCATATTTAACTGTATTCTTCGCTGGCTTCACGTACTATACAACATTCATACACGTACCTGGCGGCGGTCATTAATACAAAAAATCGCGTGTCTCAAAACAATTTTGAGACACGCTTTTTTTAATTCGTAAACATACTTCTGTCACTTTAACACTATTGTAAAACACACATCATCTCATGTCGATAACAATTAAAATCCATTTAAAAATGGGTTTGTTTCCATTTCTGCACCAATTGTAGTGTAATTACCATGGCCTGGGTAAACAATAGTATCTTCAGGTAATGATAATAATTTATCATGAATGGATGTAAGTAATAGTTTTGTCGAACCTCCAAGCAAATCCGTACGCCCTACACCTTGCTCAAATAGTGTATCTCCAACAATAGCAAATCCATCTTGTTCAAAAATATAAGAAATACTCCCAGGTGAATGTCCAGGTGTAAATACTGCCTTAAAAACGAAATTACTTATTTCAAAAAGTTGTTCTTGTTTAATAATATGTTCTTCCATAGGAGCTGCAACTGTATAATCTGGTAGCGCCGCATATTTACTAGAGCCATTTTTCGCTGGATCACTTAGCCAGCTCACCTCTTTTTCGTGAATCCATAACGGAATATTAAAAGTCTCCCTTACTTCATCCACTGCACCGATATGATCAAAATGGGCATGTGTTAAAAAAATGCCTATTGGCTTCAGTCCATTACTGCGAATAGCTTTCATAATTTTTGCAGCTTCTTCTCCTGGATCAAAAATTAAACATTCTTTCTCTTTATTCGATACGATATAACAATTCGTTTGGACTGGTCCAAGGGAATAGCTTCGTACGTTCATCATACTTATCACCTCAACTTCATATTATACATTCTTTGCCACAATTTGACGATAAAAGTTCATACTTTGCTCTATAATAGTCCTCGACAAAAACAGGTAGAACGTTTACAATTAAGGAGGAATATTGTTTACGACATTCATTTTCTGATGTCGAAAGGAGTGTCTTTTTTAATGAACTTATTAATGGTTATTTTTGGTCTAGTAGCGATTTTTGCTGTCGTTGGTACATTCCAAGCAATTAAAGAAAAGAACTTACTAAGTATTGTTTTCAACTTAGCGAGTGCTGGAGTATTCGGCTGGTTCGTCATTATGACAATCATTCATAGCGGATATCCACCAACGTTACACTAAAATTTAGACAGAAAAAGAGCAGTCTCTATGTGAGACTGCTCTTTTTTTATGGCGTTAAGCGTTAACTGCATACGTTATAATGTTTAAAATTAGGAGGTATCTTTTTAAAAATTACGCTATGATATAAGTAAGGATTTTGAAAAAATGGAATTAACGCTATTTTAATAATCCTCTAACATATACATAAAGGAGATTGTCATGAAAAGGAAAAATATTTTTATCGTCATTTCATTATTAGTAGTCTTATCACTAATTGGTATTACTGTGAAGAACGAAATATTCAAAGAGGAAGCACCAAAATTGATTGTAGATAAACAAAGTGGTTCAAAGTCGGTTAACTTCGACACGTCATTAACTCGTTTAGATGAATCAACGACGACGTTCAAAAATTATAAAGGTAAAATTCTTGTTATTAATTTTTGGGCATCTTGGTGTGGTCCTTGTCAGGCGGAAGCGCCAGATTTAAATACTTTTTTTGAGCAAAAGCCCTCGAATGTTGAGCTACTTGCGATTAATGCAACTTCTAATGACAGTCGTGAAAATGCTATCAAGTTCCAGCAATTATACGATTTGAAGTTCCCTATTTTTTTAGATAATGATAGATCGCTTGGTAAGTCATTTGAAGTTATGGCCTACCCTACAACCTTTATTATTGATACTGAAGGTGTGTTAAAGCATACAATCGAGGGACAATTAACACAACAACAATTACAGCAATTAATAGCGAATCTTTAAATTACTAAATAATACGCCTGCCATTACATATTGTAAATACCTCTCAAACAGTGTCATAAGCATTTTAAAGATTTGCTATCTCATTCGGTCGCTTCTTCTATAGTGTCATCTTTCTATAGCGTAAAAATCCACTTCGCTTTCCGCGGGTACAAATGTCAGCCGCAACCCTCGCTTTCGCGCGGACTGTTGCGTCTTACATTTTGTATGTTCCCGCTGGAGTCTTCGTGGATTTTTACTTCGATATAAAATATACCTACATGCAGTGTCATAAGCATTTTAAAGATTTGCTATCTCATTCGGTCGCTCCTTCTATAGTGTCATCTTTCTATAGCGTAAAAATCCACTTCGCTTTCCGCGGGTACAAATGTCAGCCGCAACCCTCGCTTTCGCGCGGACTGTTGCGTCTTACATTTTGTATGTTCCCGCTGGAGTCTTCGTGGATTTTTTAGGTGGAAATACAGAAACAATTCACTAGTAGTGCTATTAGATTTATAAATTGTCAGAATTGTTTGAGTGACTGGCACATCATAATTAAAAAAAATGGTGTACTAGAAATATTACTAGTACACCATTTATCATTTTACTTTACAGCATTTTGTTTTAAATTGCCTGTTTTTTCATCATAGAATCGGAGCAAGTCGCCATTGATGATAGCATCCGAGTTTTCCAATTCGGTTGTTGCTCGATCTGCATAAGGTTGGCAAGGCTCAACATCAATTTGTTCACCTGTTGCTTTGTCATAGCATGCTTCACCTGCATAAACATATTTATCTGTAATGAATCGTCCGTCACGGAAAATAACGAAATCCTCGTGCTCAGGTGAGAATAAATCTGCACCAAGCTGCATATCTTTTGACGTTTCAACACCTAGTAAATGTAAAATTGTTGGACGTAAGTCTATTTGGCCAGAAACCTCTTCCATTTCTTTCCCGTCCCCATCACCAGGGATGTGGATGAATAAAGGTACTTCTTGTAACAATGCATTATCATATGGTGTTATGCCATCTTTACCTAAATATTGTGCCATTGCTTTATTATGATTTTCAGAAATACCGTAATGGTCACCATACATAACGATAATTGAATTATCGTAAACACCTTGATCTTTTAAATCTTGGAAGAAGTCTTTTAAAGCTTCATCCATGTAACGAACTGTTTGGAAGTAACGATTTAATGTTCCTGAGTTTGACGTATATTCAGGAATCATTACGTCTTCTGGGTCCAAAGTGAATGGATAGTGGTTCGTTAACGTAATTAAACGAGAGTAGAATGGTTGTGGCATGTCTTTCATCAATGCAGCTGATTGCTCCATAAATGGAATGTCTTTCATTCCCCAGTTGACAGCTTGCCCTTCTTCTACAGTATATGAATCTACATCATAGAATTTATTGATTTTTAAAGATTGATACATCATGTCACGATTCCAAAACGATTTGTTGTTCGGATGCATAACATTTGTAAAGTAACCATTTTCCCCAAGACGCTCTGCCATTGAGTTATACGTATTACCGCCATGTGTGAAGAAAACTGCACCACGACCAAGCCCGAACATAGAGTTTTCTAAAATAAACTCTGAGTCAGATGTTTTTCCTAAACCTGTTTGGTGATAGAAATTACTGAAATAATACGTATCTGAATCTTTTGTTAAAGAATTTAAGAACGGCGTAATTTCGTGACCATCCATATCATTATTAATTACAAAGTTTTGTAACGATTCAAGTGAAACAACAATTAAGTTACGATCTTTGTATTTACCAAACATTTTTTCGTCGATAGCTGCTTGGTTAGAGCGAATGTAGTTGTTCACTTCTACTAATTCACTGCCATCCGCTAATGCGCGTTGTGCAGAAGATTTAGACTGAATATAAATATCATATAAATGATAGTTGTACGTACCGATGTTTTTTACAAGAAGTTCACGGTCAAAGCTTCGTGTTAACAATTGTGGACGCTCAGTTTCAGCTAATCCTAAGTTTAAGAAAGTCATTGCAATCGCTAAAACGAAAAATGCTCGACGGAATTCAACGTTTACTTTTACCGCTTCTTTCATTCTTGGTAAATATTTATTTGCAATAATTAATATAAATACATCTGCAAAATATAAAAGATCCCAAGGGTTGATAATAGCTGCAGCTGATGTTCCTAAATCACTGAAGTTACTTGTTTGGAATAATACCGGTAATGTAATAAAGTCATTGTAGAATCGATAGAACGCAACATTTCCATATAAAACAATAGATAATAATACACTAATAGTAATTATATAACGATTTCGTATTTTTGGTGTTTTAAAGAATAACGATAATCCATAAATAAACAGCACAAAACTTAATGGATTGATAAACAATATGAATTGTTGCATCGCATTTTCTAACTTCAACTCAAAGCTTGTGTGGTAAACAATGACCGTTTTTATCCAAGTTGCTACAATTGCTAGTATCATAAATGAATGTTTAGGCCACTTTGTTAATTTCATTCCTAACATCCTCCCTATTCCTTACAAAAAAATAATAAAATTAATCAAACTGTTACAAATTGTTACTGAAACAAAATATATCTTAATCCTTTTTTTACAGATAATCAACAGATATATTTTTTTGGAAGCCCTCACGACTACCCAATTATACACTTAACATTAATATATACGTTCTTGATTGTAAAAAGTTTCGTAAAATCATAAAAACAGTGGAAAACCACTGTTTTTGATAATTTTACATACGTATTACAATATTTTTACGATACCCAAATTATTCGCACTTAAAACATTATTGCTTATTTTGTTCAACCCGAAGTCTTGTAGCTTCTTGTCGAATTAATAACAAAGCCATTTGGTAATCTTTAATGTCCAGGACATTCGCCTTATACAACTCACGAATTTCATCCTCCATTAACATCAAATCACCAATTGGATCCCGAGTATAAATGTAAGTGCCATATGTTTTTAACAATTCATAAATATCTAACATTTTATCCATTTTATTTCGCTCCTCGTTGCGCTACACAATCAATACGTTTTGTCGGTGTTATAATAAGATCCACTGGGCAATCATGCGTCTCAATAGGCACTTGTTCATAAAGTTGCACATCAAAAAGTAGAGACATCAGTTTACCTTTTTTATAGTGTAATACATAGCGATCGTAATAACCACCACCGTAGCCAATTCGGTAACCATTTGTATCAAAAACAACACCCGGAACAAGTATGATATCCATTTCATTTGCGTCAACGAACTCACATTCTGCAGGAATTGGTTCACGCAAATGCATATAAACAGTTTCTAACTGTGCAAATGACTCTATGGCATAAAATGACATTTCTCTCGTTTTTGCGTTACATTTAGGAACAGCCACTTTTTTACCTAGTTGCCAAAGTGCTTCTATTAAATGAATAGTGTCAACTTCCGGCATATTGGAAATTGTGATGCCAATCGTATTTGCTTCTATTATATATGGTTCCTGTAGCACTTTTTTTGCTACAGCAAATGATTGATCACGATACGTTGTTGCACTCATATTTGCAAGTGCTTCACGTACTTCGTTGCGTAATGTTGTTTTATCCAAGATAGGTTACCTCCTATTAAAATGTAGAAAGCCAAAACCACATGTGGTTTTGGCTTAATGAGCGATTACTTCGTTTCACGGTGAAGAGTGTATTTCTTCTCGCGAGAGCAATATTTTTTAAGTTCAAGACGCTCTGGATTGTTACGCTTGTTCTTTTTAGAAATGTAGTTACGTTCGCCGCAATCTGTGCAAGCTAAAGTAATGTTTACGCGCATCATTAACCCTCCCACTCTATATCAAGAATTAAATTTTAAATTTGAGCATGATTTATACGACTAACCTATTATAACATAAACTGAAAAAAAATCTACCTTCATTTCATATTAAGTTTGCATGTGGTAAAATACCTTATAATTACATAATTTAACGGGGTGAAACTATTGGATTTATCCATCATACTTATGATTGTCGGTATCGTTCTTATCGTTTTATCGTTCTTTTTCAAAAATAGCGCGAAAAAAGTCGAACAAGATGTCGAAGAATTATCTATCTCTATTTTCCAAGAAACTAATAATTTAAAGCGTCGGCTAAAAATTGTGGAAGAGGAGCTATTACTAGAACCAGAATTCCAAGTTAAATCACCAGTGACTAAAAATCCAACGCTACACAATCCAAAGGTTCAACAGGTTATGCAGGCCGTTCAACAAGCAACACAAGCAAAAAGGTCAGAGCCGGTGCCTAACAATCTTAAACCAATTCACGATATTATTATTAGTCAAGTGCTTGAATTAAACAAACAAGGTCTTTCTATTGCTGATATTAGTATTCGCTCCAATTTAACAGAAGAGCAAGTACAACAAGTGATTGCAAACGGAGGTCGGTGATTATGAACAAATCCTCTATCCGTGCATTTGGGGTCGCCCTTTTTCTAGTCGGCGCGTTACTATCCGTAGCTGACCGCTTTGATCTCAATATTGGCCTACCAACAGTTGCCTCTACAAATGATAAGGATGTGGAGGAGCTACAAAAACAGCTTGAACAGGCAACGAAAGAAATTGCTTCATTAAAAGCACAAACTACTAAAGAAACTGTTACAGAAAATACGAAGGAAGAAAATGCAACTGACGCTACCGCTGAGAGTGAGCATGCTGAGAGTAGTACACCTGATTCCGACGATGAAGTAACGATGACGCTTCAAATATATAGCGGAATAACGCCTTATATTGTGGCACAAAAGCTAGAGGATGGTGGCATTATTACAAATAGTGTCGAAATGGAACTACTCCTTGCTAATGCAAAATATGCTCGAAGCTTACAAATTGGCTCCTATGAGGTCAATTCTTCTATGACATTAGAGGAAATCGCTAAGTTAATTACAGGTAAAAAACAATAAAATACACTAGTAAAATTCAGAATTGTTTGAGTGACTGGCACGCGTAAATTAAAAAAATCCACTTCGCCTTCTGCAGGAACATGTAAGCCGCAGGAGCCTTAGTGGATTTTTTCTTAGTTGTTAAATTATCAGAATTGTTTTAGTGACTGGCACTATATTGAGTTAGAAAGGCTTGCACGATATTGTTCCCTGCTTCAGTGCCTATTGACTCTGGATGAAATTGTAATCCGACTACTGGATGGTGTTTATGCTGAATAGCCATAATTTCCCCGTCATCTTTAGATGTTGCAGTAATAATAAAATCCTCATGTAATGTAGTCGGCTCTATTATTAACGAATGATAGCGCATCACTTCAACTTCACCATCTAATTGTGCGAAAACCCCTGTTTGTTTGTAGCTTAATGCTGATAACTTGCCGTGCATAATGTTGTTTGCTTGTTCAATCGAGCCCCCGAATGCCTGCCCTATCGACTGATGCCCTAAGCAAATTCCTAAAATCGGGTACTTTTTATATAACTCCTGTACGACTTGCACTGTAATTCCAGCCTCATTTGGCGTCCCTGGACCTGGGGATAAAATAATCGCTTCTGGATCCATATCTTTTATTTCTTCAATTGTTATTTCATCATTGCGTACTACTCTTACTTCCTTACCAAGCATACTAACTTGCTGAAATAAATTATATGTGAATGAATCATAATTATCGATTAGTAAAATCATTTTTTTACCTCCAGTAGCGCACGAGCTTTATTAAGTGTCTCTTCATATTCTGATAAAGGGATTGAATCATAAACGACTCCGGCACCTGCCTGCACATGTGCATGCCCATCCTTAATAACCATTGTACGAATCGCTAGCGCTAAGTCCATATCTCCTGTAGCCGAAATATAGCCTACTGCACCTGCATAAACACCGCGCTTAACTGGTTCCATCTCATTAATTAGCTGCATCGCTCGAATTTTTGGTGCTCCGGATACTGTCCCAGCTGGCAAACATGCACTGAGGACGTCTAATACGTGCACTTCATCTCGAAGCTCACCCACTACCTCTGATACGATATGCATGACATGCTTATAGCGTTCAATGTTCATATATTTAGTAACCTTTACTGTGCCAACCTTGGAAATTCGGCCAATATCATTACGCCCTAAATCAACTAACATTCGGTGTTCAGCGATTTCTTTCTCATCCAATAATAAACTTTCTGCAATAGCCTCATCCTGCTGTTGCGTTGTACCACGGGGCTTTGTTCCAGCAATTGGATTTGTCGTGACTTTCCGATTTTTGACCTTTACAAGACTCTCAGGAGAAGTTCCTAAAATAGTGTAAGCCTCAAAATCCATATAAAACATATATGGTGATGGATTGGATGTTCTTAACTGACGATACAAGGCAAATGGATTGCCCGCAAATGGGGAAGAAAAACGTTGGGATAATACAATTTGGAAAATATCTCCCTTTACAATATGTTGTTTTGCGCGCTCAACAATAGTAATAAACTCTTCCTTCGGTATCATCGGCTGGAAATCTACTGTACCTAAATCCATCAAACCAAACGTAGTACCAGCGTATAGCTGATTCTCCATTTCAGCGAGTTCGGCTTCCATCGTATCAAGTGTGCGTCCTTCATTAAATAAATCAATTGCCGCTAATGTAACCTCTTGTTTTAAATGATCGAATACGATAAATGTATCATAGAAAAAAACATGGACATCTGGCATATTTAAATTATCATGTAAATACTCACCAATTTTTTCTGCATAAAAGGCCGTTTCATAACCAAAATAGCCAATCGCGCCCCCAAAAAAGGCAAATGGATAGGCCGCTTCATGGAATGGCATGACTTCTTTTAATTTTTTCAACACATTTTCGCTAGACTTGTTAATCTCGTCACCCTTTGTAAATTGATACCCATTTTTATCCCCGATAAGTTCAGCTATTGGGTTAACGGCGATAAAGGAATAACGACCACTTTCCTCATGCTTTGCTGAAGATTCAAATAGCATTTTATGCTTTCCTGCAAGGGATTGATACACCGAAATGGGCGTCATCATGTCCCCTTGTAATACCTTCATGGCAAATCTGCTAAGCTCAACTGTCATACTTAATCTCTCCTTCGCTATGCTCTACTCTGCTCTGCTACACCAAAAATCCATATAAAAAGGCCTTTCCATCACAAAAGGACGGAAAAGCCGTGGTGCCACCTTCATTGGTCTAATTATAAAGACCCTCTCAATACCTTGTAACGTAGGCAAACGCTAATCCATACTACTCTTTTCTGAATTAGAGCTCCGAAGTCCATTCACTATTTATTTGTACTAGCTTCCACCAACCGCTAGCTCTCTAGAACAAATCATAATAGTTACTACTCTTCATCTAAGCTGATTACTAGTTTACATTGTAATGTAAAGTATCAAACAATTCAAATTATATTTTACCATATTTTCAACAATCGTCGTCCGTTTCCTCGGCAAGGACAATGTCATACTCACTTACTACCTGACGGATAGCAAATAAAACATCCTGTCGGACACTTAGCATTACTGCCGTATCATTTGTTGCAACAAAGAAGCGAACAAGAACACGATATGATGTTTGGTGAAACTCATCAATATAAACATGAATCATTTCTTTTTCAGTATTAGCATGCAAATAAATTTGCTGATGAATCGTACTTAAAGCACTGCGCAATTGTTCCTCTTCGTTTTCTGCGGCTACATATAAAAACAGTTCACATTTTCGTTTTTCTCGTTTTGATAAATTATAAATCGGACGATTAACTAAATAAGAGTTTGGCACATATACAAGCCCTTTGTCGCCTGTTTGAATGAGCGTACTACGAAGGTTGATATCTTCAATTGTGCCTTCTATTTTTTGATCCTCTGTTGCAATCCAGTCGCCAATTTGAAAAGGATTGTCAAGTGCAACCGACATTCCACCAAAAACATGCGCCAACGTATCACGTATACCAAAGGCAATCGCTACTCCTGTTAGACCAATCCCTGTTAAAAAGCCATTTATATTAAAGTCCCAAAATGAAGCTATTGTAAACATGGCTAATATCATCACAAGCACTTTACCGATACGAAGGAAGAACGGGAGAAGAACATTTTGCTCTTCATCGTTATTTAACTGTAATGGCTGCTTTGTATAATAATGAAGAACATCATATATACCTTTAAATGCAAAAAACACCATGATAGATAATACGAAATTTTTCGTTGCAAAATGTGTAAATAAAAATATTTTAAGTAAATTCGATAAACTAAGTACAACTACTGCAGACATAAACGCATAACGGATTGCGTTATTAAATTGTGCAAGCACAGTCGCTTGAAAATTACGTTGTCTCTTTTTTAAAAACGTTACACTGCTAGTAATTATTTTCTTCAGCACAAAATGCTGGAATAGCCAACCAAATACACAAAACGCGACTGCAATTGTAATGTCCATCCATGTTGGCGCAGTCAAGTTCGGTAATAACCATTTCATTGAATCCATGTAATTCTCCTTTTACTTACCTATGTACATTTTTGTAAATGTTTTAATACTGTCAAAAATGATATGACTGATCAGTAAAAATAAGCCGACCAAAAGCTCTCTGGTCAGCTGTACATTTTATTGAATCGCATCGTCTGCAAAAATAGCCTTATTTGCAAACCAAAAATGATGCTCATTAAAACGTTGTTCATTCATTGCAATTACTGAAAATTCGGCATGATAACGCTGCTTCATTTCCTCTATCATTGTCTTTGCACGCTTCCCTAATAAATATTGCCCATCAACAGGATTACCTTCAGTAAAAATAATAACATCTGTTTCTGCACATTGCTGATTTTCCTGTAGCAATCCTTTTACAAACTGTAGAACAGGTAAAATTGCCGCTTCCCCTTTTGCCTTATATTCAATAAAATCTTTAAAATCAGATAGATTTAAATGTCCATTTTCAAAGCGATAATGGACATGGATTTGACAATCATATGGCACGATATATAAATCTCTTTGCTCCTGATGCGCATCCATAAATAAAGACAAAATCATGCTTTTACACAGCTCTGAATATTTGGCCATTCCAGATGTTTGTTCAAGACATATAACCATTGGGCCTTGCTCTTCCTTGTAGTCAACAAATGGAACATATAGAATATTACCACTTTTTGTCATTTGTTGCTTTAGTTTTTGGCGTCTAGCTTCTTGCCACTTTTGCTCATAATACAAGCGCTGCTCTTTCCCATTCGCTAACTGCTCTGCCTGTTCAATAGTTGGAACGTTTTCACGAATCTCATGCATGACATCCGCTAGCTCAAGTGCAAATGCTGCCATATTTCGTAGTGTCTCACTCTTGTAAAAATAGTCAATAAAAAAATGTTGTTCCTTATCACTTAACTCTTCTAGATGTAAATTTTCATATAGAAAACCTAAGTATTTGCGTTGTTCTATTGAAATTTCTAGACCAAATTTCTTCATAAGTGATTCTACACTGTCTTTCATGCAGCAGCACCTCCTAAGCACCTATTTTTTCGGGATAATGTCTATAGTATAACCAAATTTTTTTTTTGACAATACAATAACACCCTACAGTATTTGACGCACAGGCAGAGTGCAATGTTGCTGCAATTTTGTTTATGTAGTTATTTAATGCAGAAAGCAGCCCAAAGTGCCAGGCACTCATACAATTTTGATGACTGGCCAACTTTGATTCATGGGGGGAACTGTAAAAATTGAAGATGTTACATTTCGCTTGGCTTCATGAGTAACCGAATATTTTATAAAGTGTCAGGCACTCACACAATTTAATGCACCACACGTAAATGTAATAGATAGACGTAAATATCTATTTTAAAATGAAAAAGACTATAGCCAATTCGAAGTTTTTCGAGTTAGCTATAGTCTAAAAGGGCCTCACAATGCAGCCCTCTTTTAATTATTCAATTCATAATGTTTACCTTTGATTAAGTAAAATAAATGTTCAGCAATATTAGTTGCATGATCAGCTGAGCGTTCAAGATAGCGACAAACAAACGTTAAATGCGTTATTTGCGAAATATGCGCTGGATTTTCCGCACCAGCACGAAGCAATAATGTAACGGTCGCTCCATATAAATCATCTACATAATCGTCCAGATCAGCAATTTCTTTGGCACGAACTGTATCTTCGTCCTTAAATGCGGTAATAATGCTCTCAAGCATTTCTACAGTTTTATTGCACATTGTTTGTAAATTTGTTGTCGGAAAGACCAATGGCTCTTTGCCTATACGGATTGTCTCTTTAGCAATATTGACCGCATAATCGCCCACTCTTTCCATATCGGATGCCGCTTTTACAAGCACCATAAGACGACGTAAATCTGTTGCAACGGGCTGCTGCTTGGCGATCATTAAAATAACTCGATCATTAATTTCTTCTTCAAGGCGGTTAATAATTAAATCATCTTCAAGAATTTTTAACGCCTTCTCCAAATTTTGCTCTTGTAATGCTTCAAATGAAATTTTTAACGCATTAATACTACTTGTTGCAATTTCCACAAACTGTTCTTGAATTTCTTTAAGCTCTTGCTCAAAGCGTTCACGTACTGCCATCTATCGTTCCTCCTATGCTTAGCCGAATCGTCCTGAAATATAATCTTCTGTACGTTGATCAGCAGGTGTTTGGAAAATCACATCTGTTTTGTCATATTCAACGACTTCGCCGCTAAGGAAAAATGCTGTACGGTCCGAAATACGTGCTGCTTGTTGCATGTTATGTGTAACGATAATAATTGAATAATCCTTTTTAAGCTCTTGTACAAGCTCTTCTACCTTTAATGTAGAAATTGGGTCAAGTGCAGATGTTGGCTCATCCATTAAAATAACATCTGGCTCTATCGCTAAACAGCGTGCGATACAAATACGTTGTTGCTGTCCACCTGATAGACCGTATGCATTTTGATTTAAACGATCTTTTACTTCGTCCCAAATCGCTGCACCTCGCAGAGACTTTTCAACAATTTCGTCCAGAATTTTTTTGTTTTTTATGCCATGGATACGAGGACCATAAGCAATATTATCATAAATAGATTTTGGGAACGGATTAGGCTTTTGGAAAACCATCCCCACACGAGTACGTAATTCCTCTACTGTATAGCTTTTATCTAAAATATTGCGCTCACGATACAAAATCTCTCCCGAAGTGCGGACAGTTGGTACTAGTTCTACCATTCTGTTCAACGTTTTTAAATAAGTTGATTTCCCACAACCTGAAGGGCCGATAATAGCTGTTACTTCATTTTCATAAATACTTAAATTAATGTCTTTTAAACCATGATGATCTCCGTACCATAAATTTAAGTTGCGCGTATCATACACTACTTTTTTCGCCACTTCAGCGCTAGCCTTTACATTTATATTAATCGATTTAACAACTGATTTTTCCTCTTTAAAATCTAGTACCATAAGGTCACCTCATTAATAACGTTTTTGGAATTTATTTCGAATAAAGATGGCAATCGAATTCATCAGTAACAGCACAATCATCAGCACTAAAATACCCGCTGCCGCTACATATTGAAATGCCTCTTGCGGACGTTTTGCCCAATCGTAAATTTGCATAGGCAATGCAGTAAACTGACTTAAAAGATCATTAGGTAAAAACTGTAAAATAACTGGAATCCCAAGTACTACTAACGGAGCTGTTTCACCAATCGCACGGGACAACGCTAAAATACTACCTGTTAAAATCCCCGGTATAGCTGCTGGTAAAACGACTCGTAAAATCGTTTGCCATTTTGTCGCACCCATACCGTAAGATGCTTCACGTTGTTCATTCGGTACAGCACGAATTGCTTCCTGCGCTGCCACGATAATTACAGGTAAAATTAACAAACTCATTGTTAAACCTGCAGCTAGAATACTTTTACCAAGTCCCATCATACGAACAAAAATTGTTAAGCCAAGTAATCCAAAAACAATTGAAGGTACACCTGCTAAGTTTGAAATATTCATACGAATAAAATCATTTAGTCTATTTTTCTTTGCATATTCTTCTAGATAAATGGCTGTTCCTACACCTAGAATGATTGATACGGGAGCTACAACCGCCATCAACCACAGCGAGCCAACTAATGCCGCTTTAATTCCCGCCTTATTCGCAAAACGAGAAGCAAAATTTGTTAAGAAATCAAAGTTTAAATAGCCAATTCCTTGTGTCACAATCCGGTAGAGCAAAATAGCTAGCATCACAAGTGCAAATGTAGTTGCCAAGAAAAATAAGAACTTCCACACTTTATTGAATGTAATACGCTTTGTCATTCGTTTCTTGACGACTGTATCATCGATATAGCGCATGCTAGTAAACCTCCCTGAAGCGTTTCGAAATATAATGAGCAATTAGATTCATTACTAAAGTAAAGATAAATAAAGTGAATCCAACTGAGTAAATCGAGTAATAAATCGTCGTTCCATAACCAGCATCACCAGTTGACACTTGAACAATATAAGCTGTCATTGTTTGGATGGAATCTGTCACATCAAGATCAAATTTCGGTGTTGATCCACCAGCAAGTGATACAATCATCGTTTCCCCAATTGCCCGGGAAATAGCGAGTACTACCGATGCAATAATCCCTGACAAAGCTGCTGGTAACACGACTTTTATAGCAACTTCAAACTTCGTTGCACCTAAGGCTAAAGCCCCTTCACGCATACTGTTTGGTACAGATGACATCGCGTCCTCTGATAGTGATGTAATCATTGGCAAAATCATAATGCCCACTACAATCCCTGGACTAAGTGCATTAAACAGCTTCAGTTGTGGAATGATTCCTTGTAGCAAAGGTGTTACAAACGTCAATGCAAAGAAACCATAGACAATTGTTGGAACACCTGCTAACACTTCTAATATCGGTTTAACCGTACGTCGTATTTTCTCGCTTGCATATTCACTCAAATAGATTGCTGAAGCAATTCCAAATGGTACAGCTACGGCAACTGCAATAAATGTTACTTTAAGTGTCCCTGCAATAAGTGGTAATATCCCAAACAAAGGCTCCTTCCCAGAAAACGGTAGCCACTGTGTACCAAATAGAAAATCCGTAATCGAAACACGTTTAAAGAACTCAAACGTTTCAAAAATAAGGGTGAAAACAATGCCAAATGTCGTCAAAATCGAGATAAGCGCTGCAGAAAATAATAAAGCTGGCATGGCTTTTTCCACTATTTTCTTAGTTTTATGATTGCGCGAATTTGCAATTAATTGTTGCACAGATGATGTCTTATTTTCTTTATGAGAAACCATTGGGTACTCCTTTCCATTAAGCAAGGGAAAGAGCATACATCTCTTTCCCTCTATGCATGTCTGCTTATTTTAAACCTTCTAAAGTTTTTAAGCCTTCAGCATATTTTTCTTCAGGTAGACTAACATAACCTACTGCCTCTGCCATATCCCCTGCATTTTCAAGTGTGAATTTGATGAAATCATATGCTGCTGCATTATCTTTAATTGCACTGTTTTTCACATATGTGAATAACGGACGTGAAAGTGGCGTATACTCCCCAGCTTCAATTGTGTCATGTGTTGGTTCAATGCCATTCACTTTCACAATGTTTAATTTATCTTTATTTTCTAAGTAGTAAGCGAAGCCGAAGAAACCAATTGCGTTTTTGTCACCAGCAACACCTTGGACTAGCATATTATCATCCTCTGATAATGTTGCTGCACTTACTAGATCAGCACCATCTAAAACTACTTCATCAAAGTAATCATACGTACCTGAATCAGTACCTGGTGAATAGAAGACGATTTTCTCTGCTGGCCATGATGGATCGATATCTGACCATTTTTTCTCTGTGCCATCTTCAGTCCAAATTTTCTTTAATTGATCTATCGTTAAGTCCTTTGCCCAATCGTTTTCAGGGTTCACCACTACAGATAAACCATCATATGCTAATGCTAACTCAGTGTAAGCAATTCCTGCTTGCTCTAGTTTTTCTTTCTCTTCAGTTTTTATAAAACGAGATGCATTTGAAAAGTCTGTCTCACCTGCGATGAATTTTTCAAAGCCGCCACCAGTACCAGAAACACCTACCGATACTTTGACATCCGGTTGTGCACCTGCATACTCTTCAACAACTGCTTCAATGATTGGTGCTACTGTTGATGAACCATCTCCAGCAACTGAACCTTGCAGTTTCTCGTCAGCAGCTTCTTGTCCTGAGTTCGCTGGTGCATTCGTTTCTGCATTGTTACCATTTTGCGCTGAGTTGTCTCCACTACATGCACCTAGCATTAATGCTGAACCCATTACCGCTGTCATCGTTAAGTACTTCCACTTTTTCATCTCATTTGCCTCCGTCACTAACTTTTTTATTTGTTGTTTGCCTTACAATCTTTACTATAATGACTTATTGTTGAATTCGTATAAATCGTTCGTAAAAGACACGTAAAGGAATGTAATGCTTTGTAAATGATTGTAAAGAATCATTTACAATCACATTCTTACTTGCTTCCTTTAGGAAAAATGCTATAATAAGCATTTGTGTCAGGAAATACTATAAGAGGGGTTTGACTTTGTGATTAATCATGCAAAAGTGCAAAATGCCGATTACTTTAAAACATATTTAACACTTATCATGGATCATCGGGAGTTTTCTTTACAGGAGGCTATTGATTTTATGGTGTCATCTTATTTCTTTAATAATATAGAGCTCTATGGAAAAAAACCGAAGCAACAGTTTGAATTAGCAATTCAACAACTTTCTGTCTAGTAAATCGCCTCTAGAAAATTAGACGCGAAAATAGACGCTTTGACTATAAATAAAAAACCGCTAGGCATTTAAAATGCGCTAGCGGTTTTTTTATTCTTGTTCATCCTCGCCAATTTTATCATTTGTAATAGCAGGTAAAATTGGTTGCTCTACTTTATTATCTGTCACTTTTGTCGTGTCGTACTTTTCTTTTAGCTCATAGTATTTATCTAAAGCACGTCTTGCAATAACGTTATTGTTTGATAAATGTTGATCTAGGTTAGTAGTTGCCCAAGGAATCACAACAGCATAGGCAATTTCAGGATTTTCATATGGCGCATAGCCAACATGCGTCAAATTAATCGTATTTGTACCATAACGCTCTTTTAACGGACCATAATATACAACTTCGGCTGTTCCCGTTTTTCCGGCAGCTGTATACGGCGCATTCGCAAATGCTGATCGTGCAGTACCACGAGAGCCTGTATAAACACGGTGTAATCCTTGTTTAACATAATTAATTTCATCATCAGTATTATCGATATGATTTAAAATTCTCGGTCCTACTTCTGTCACTAATTGTCCAAGCTGCTGACCATCTTTTGATGGATCACGCACTTCTTTCACGACATGGGGCTGAATACGGTAGCCACCATTCGCTATCGTTGAGATGTATTGTGCTAGTTGTAGCGGTGTATACGTATCATACTGTCCAATAGCTAAGTCGAGCGTTTTACCACCCATTGTAGGACCTGAAGGACCTTCCACTCCACTAAATTCATTTGGTAAATCAATACCTGTATTAACACCTAAACCAAATTGTGCATAGGAATTACGCATATTTGGGAATGTTTGATCATTTAATCGTAATGGCATCATGTAACTATATGGTGTGCCATTGATCAGCATTGCTGTTTTAAACATATAAACGTTAGAAGATTGTTCAAGTGCACTTAAGCCGTCCATTGAAATATACCCACCATGGTTAAAGATCGATTTTTTTACTGGTGTACCAAGTAAATGGATAGGTTCATCTCCCAATACTGTGCTCGGCGAAATTGCCCCTAGTTTATAACCTGTAAGCAAAGTGGCTGCTTTTACGACAGACCCTGCTTCATAAGCAGTTGTGAACGATCCGTATGCATAATCCACAACTACATTTTTCCCAGTTTCTGAATCTTTTTCTATTTTTTTACCGACCATTGATAAAATGTCACCGGTGTTCGGATCCATCATGATTAAGAAAGCGCGATCCAATAAACTAGAGCCAGACATCGCTTTTAAATTAAGCAGTTCTTCCTCTACAATTTTTTCATTAGCTGCCTGTAACTCACTATCAAATGTTAATACTAAATCTTTTCCAGGCTCGCCTTCATATGTTGTAATGGTATCGACAACTTGCCCTTTTTTATTCGTAATATTTTTGACAACTGTTTTTTGCCCTTGTAAAAGCTCTTCATATTGCGCTTCAATATAACTTTCTCCTACGCGGTCATTACGCGAATAATCCCGTGCCAAATAATAATTCAGCTTATCTTTCGGAATCCCCTTCGTTGGAACAGTTGTGCGGCCTAACACAGAAAGTGAAGATAGTTTGACACGCTTCCAGTCTGTCGTTGTATTGACTCCTGGCAACTCCGTTAAACGCTCAGAAACACGTGCAAATTCATCAGCTGTTACATTTTCACTTTTAATGATTTGTGGTGATAAATTATAGCCTGATACCATTTCTCGGTAAATTGCTAGTACTTCTAAATCATCATCAGTTAATTGTGCTAATTCTTCGTCGGTAATGCGCTCACGCACAACCTTATCAATCTCTGCATTTGCTTGACTTGTCGTAATATTTTCTTGGGTTTTAATTTTAGTTTGCTCTGCATCAGAAATTTTTGCGTATGCCGCATCATGATTTTTTAAAATCCAAAAATCATATTTATCACGTAGTGTGATACGGTCTATCGGCTGTTCAATCAGCTGCGCAAGCTTTTCAGCTATTGCTAGCATATCCTCAGTTTTTGTCGTCTGCATTTTCGTATATGTAATGGCATTTTCCGGTTGGTTATCAACTAAAATTCGCCCATAACGATCATACATTCTACCCCTTGGTACACTTGTATTAACAGGTACTTCCTCTGTCCGCTCTAAAATACGAACATAATCTTCCCCTTTTACAATTTGCATATAACCAAGCCTAAAAATTAACATCGAAAATACGATAAATATTGCAAAGAAAAGGACATTCATACGAAATGTTAAATTAGAATGATGCTTTGCTTTAACACTCGCTGCGCGATTTTTCCCCGGTGCTTTGCGCATATGTATTACCCTCCTCATCTAATAACTGTTTAAATACACGATACCTAGTATACCATTCGAAGTTAAGTCAGAAAAGCATACACAAGAATCAATTTCATAAATGTTGTTTTCCATTAAAAGAAAATATTGAAAAAATGTAGAACAGGATTTTTTGCATCATTATGCAACAGGCAAACGCTTTCCTTGGCAAGCACTAAGCGTTTTCCATCACCACGTTCAGCCCAGGCTTGCTTATCCGCTGGCATCTTCGCCCTTCGCTCCATTGAAATTCGTTACTTCCCCAAGAAAAACTACTTATGAAATGAACTCATTTTATAATTCCTTACTAATAGCTTCATTTATTTGACGGTACTTTGCAAGAAAAGTTTCCTTCAAAACATATCGATTTCTTTAAATTAGTAAACTACATTGGAAAGTTATCATTTGATGCGATAAATTCATTTAAAAAGGGCTATGCAAGGTGATTTTCACCCATTGCATAGCCCTCTACTCGAAAATTAATTTTTATAGTTCCACTTCACTGACGTCAGCTTCGCAGAAATATAATTGTTTTCTCGCAAATGATTATTTTGCAGCTTGGAATTTAGCTTCTACTACATCCCAGTTTACTACGTTCCAGAAAGCACCGATATAATCTGGACGACGGTTTTGGTAGTTTAAGTAGTAAGCATGCTCCCAAACATCTAATCCTAAGATTGGTGTTTTACCTTCCATGATTGGAGAGTCTTGGTTTGGTGTAGAAGTAACTGCTACTGAATCACCATCAACGATTAACCAAGCCCAACCTGAACCGAATCGAGTTGTTGCAGCTTTAGCAAACTCTTCTTTGAAAGCATCGAAAGAACCAAATTTAGCATCGATTGCTTTTGCTACTTCACCAACTGGAGTTTTTGAACCGCCTGGAGCGATTAATTCCCAGAATAGTGTGTGGTTAGCATGTCCGCCACCGTTGTTACGAACTGCAGTTTGTTTGTCAGCTGGAAGTGCGTCGATGTTTGCGATTAAGTCATTAATGTCTTTTTCAGCAAATTCAGTACCTTCTACTGCTGCGTTTAAGTTTGTTACATAAGTATTGTGATGTTTAGAATGGTGAATCTCCATTGTTTTTGCATCAATATTTGGTTCTAATGCGTCATAAGCATAAGTTAATTGTGGTAATTCGTAAGCCATTTTTAAGTTCCTCCCTAAAATAAAGAAATAATTAGTACATCCTTAGATTATCAAAATTGGTCAAACCATTCAATGAAAAATACCTCAAATCAAAGATTTCAGCCTTTTGACCGAAAAAACAATCCACTCTCTATCATACCCACTTCTTTATTTTGTTAAACTTTATAATTACACCCACAAAAGTGCACGAACAAATTATATAGCAATGAAGAAAATAACAATCATCACAATTTGAATAACCGCTTTCGCTACAGTTGATGTTAAAAAGCCGATGAGGGAACCAACACCACTTTTCACAGCTTCCACAACTGTTCTTCGCTCCACTAGAAGCTCCGCAATAACCGCTCCTAAAAATGGACCTACTAATATTCCTGCAACTGGAATAACAAATGGACCAATCAATAAGCCAATTGTACTTCCCCACATCCCTGCATTTGAACCGCCAAATTTTTTAATGCCAAAAGCATTTGCAACGGTGTCAGCACCAAATAGCAAGACAACAAATAATATTTCAATAGCCCAGAACCACCAGCTTAAATCGGCGAATGAGAAAAAGAATCCATACAGTAAAAAACCACCGAGTAAAAATAAAACGCCAGGGATTATCGGATACACTAAACCTACAAATGAAATGATAAAGCAGGCAATTACTACGATCCAGCCAACGACTTCCATAACAATCTCTCCTTTTGTCGTGCATTGACTTTTATACGAAACATATTGCCAAAAGTTTCATACCTAATGACGAATGCCTAATATAGAATCTGCAATATTAACAGCATGATCCCCTATTCTCTCCAAGTTGCTCACAATATCGGTATAAACGATACCCGCAGCGCCACTACATTCATTAGTATTTAAGCGTGCGATATGCTTTTGTCTTAGTTTATCCTCCATATCATCAATTAAACTCTCGAGCTCTGTTACTTCTTGTGCCAAACTAAGACTCGCTGTATCAAGCGCTTCTATGCTTTTACGTACTGCCTCAATCGCGAGACTAAACATACCAATTAAATCTTGTCGCGCTGATTTACTTAAACTAACTTCATGGTGATCTTTATATTGTAAAAGCTCTAATATATTTTCAAAATGGTCGCCGATACGCTCAATATCGCGTACATTTGTTAAAAGAGTATGGTGACGAACCGAATCAGCATGAGAAAGTGGCTGCTTTGAGACCATAACTAAATAATTTGTTATTTCTTTATCTAAGTGATTGAGTCCAACTTCCAATTGTAATACTGTCGGAATATGTGCGGATTCCCCAGTTTTCATATATAAAAACGTTTCTTCTAATCCCCTAAGAGCATGCTCGCCCATCCGTAAAACTTCCTCTTTTGCCTGCCCTAGCGCAATGGCAGGAGAAGAATCGATAAATGCTGGATCTAAATGCTTCGTCGTAACATCAATATTGCCATCATTGCCAGGTAATAGTTTTGTTACTAGCAACGTTAACCCTGCAATAAATGGTAGCTGAATCATCATATTAAAAACATTAAATGAGCCATGTGCTACAGCAATTTGCATACGCGGCTCCAAGTGAAATAGACCACTAATCCAATGTACATAGTTTATAAACGGGGTAAAAAGCAACATAAAAATAACTGTCCCAATAACATTAAACAACACATGTGCTGCCGCAGCACGCTTTGCATAGATTGAAGCACCCAACGAAGCTAAAACAGCTGTAATCGTCGTCCCTATATTTTCGCCAAATAAAATCGGTAGCGCACTATCTAAGCCAATTAAATTCTCGGCATATAAGCCTTGAAGTACCCCGACTGTCGCTGTCGAGCTTTGTACGAGTAACGTAAAAATAGTACCTAGAAATATTCCAATTACCGGCTGGTTACTTAGATGAATAGTTAATGATTCGAAATCCGCTAATTGATGCAGCGACTGCATACTTGCACTCATTAACTCTAGCCCTAAAAACAAACCACCAAAGCCAAATAAAATTTGCCCAATATGATGATAGATTGCTTTTTTAAAGAAAAACAAACATGCTGCACCAATCGCAAGTAATGGATAAAAATAAATACCAATATTAATACCGATAATAAATGCGGTTATTGTTGTACCAATATTAGCTCCCATAATAACGCCAATAGCTTGACGAAGTGTTAAGAAGCCTGCACTTACTAGGCCAACAGCAATCACTGTTGTTGCTGAGCTTGACTGGATACAAACCGTTACGATTATCCCAACTAACACACCCATTAGCGGATTTGTCGTAAATCGATTTAGCCATTCTCGAAGTCTATCATCTGCCGATTTTTGTAAACCTTCGCCCATGTATTTTATGGAAAATAAAAAGACCCCTAATCCGCCTAAAAATTGAAATAATATGCTTTGCCAATCTATTGTCAATGGTTTTCTCTCCAATTCCTACGTCTCTACTACTCTATTCCTAATCATTAAATGAAATTGTACAAAAAGTAAAGAATACCTTTAACTTCTTTACACAATGTTAACATTTTAGCATCGTATTCACAGATAAAGTTACTAATGTCCATATCTAGTCATTCCTGAACATGTTAGAATATCGTTTGGAGGAGATATAAATGAAACACTCACAATTATTTATCGATAGCTTAATACATCCTAAAAAACTAGCAGCCTATCGTTTACTACCTATTGGGAAAGTTATTCAATATACCTTTCTATTAATTACGATTGTTACAGTATTTTCTTTTGGGCGTTTTTCTGCTGATATGTCTATCAATACGATTGACATTAGCGGTATAACCGAATACATAGAACAAATAAAGTGGCTCTTATACCCTGTCACATTCATTATGCTGTTTGTAATGACAACAATGTTGATTTTTGGGCAAATTGCTCTCTATGCGTTAGCAGGATTATTTATTTTAAAAATCATGAAACGCCGTGGAGAATACCGCCATATTTGGCGCACAACAACATTCGCTATTACATGGGCCACTATTTTAAGTATGCTAGCAGAATACATTCCAAATGCCGCTACGATTATCTCGATCTTGTCTTTACTATTAACGATAACTCTATTAATCGTAGCCTTTACAAAATATCCAAAACAACCAATTTCAAAATAATAGGCATGATTCCCCTCTCTTCTCAATATAGTGTAGAAAAAGGAGGGGATTTTTTGCGTGCATTCTTATTAACCGTTGCAATCGTGCTTATCGCTTTTGTCGTTAAAGTAGATTTAACAGAAGGAACATTATCTCTTGCTGCCTTCTATCCAAAAGAAAGTCAAAATGCATTTTGTGAAAACCAACACGAACCTACTTACATCAGTGTACAAACGATTCAAGGCGATACGATACATAGCTTATTTGCACTACATCCTGCAAAAGTGCCGATGACCTTTCCAGAACGACTAGAGCTTTTTTATCAATTAAATCCACATTTACAATTACAAGCACTTGTACCAGGCGAAAATATTAAGCTTCCTCTCTCTTTTGAATTCGAAAATAAATGCGGAAAATGAAAAGTTAACGTTTCTTCCTTGTCCTTATTTTCTTACACTGATAAAATAAGTGTCAGTGACGGCTGAAAGTAGTGGCCCGAAAAGGAGAGAAAGTTAATGAGTGAAATATGTCACCGTTCAAAAACACGTCCAGTACGTGTCGGTAATTTAACAATTGGTGGTAGTAATGAATTATTCATTCAAAGTATGTGTACAACAAAAACACATGATGTCGAAGCAACAGTAGCAGAAATTCTTCGACTTGAAGAAGCAGGCTGTCAAATCGTTCGCGTTGCAGTCCCAGATGAACGTGCGGCTGATGCAATCGCAGAAATAAAGAAACGTATCCATATTCCATTAGTAGCTGATATTCACTTTGACTATAAATTAGCTTTAAAAGCAATTGAAAATGGTATCGATAAAGTTCGTATTAACCCAGGTAATATTGGGCGTAAAGAAAAAGTTGAAGCGGTTGTTACAGCAGCGAAAGCAAAAGGCATTCCTATTCGTATCGGCGTAAATGCTGGTTCACTAGAACGTCATATTCTTGAAAAATACGGCTATCCAACTGCAGATGGCATGGTAGAATCTGCATTACACCATATTAAAATTTTGGAAGACTTAGATTTCCACGATATTATCGTGTCGATGAAGGCATCAGACGTCAATTTAGCGATTGAAGCATATGAAAAAGCTGCAAAAGCATTTGATTATCCTCTACATTTAGGGATTACAGAATCAGGTACACTTTTTGCCGGTACTGTAAAATCAGCAGCTGGGCTTGGCGCCATTTTGTCAAAAGGCATTGGGAATACGCTTCGTATCTCTCTTTCTGCAGATCCTGTAGAGGAAGTGAAAGTTGCACGTGAGCTATTAAAATCATTTGGTTTAGCATCTAATATGGCGACATTGATTTCTTGCCCTACATGTGGACGTATTGAAATCGATCTTATCTCTATCGCTAACGAAGTTGAAGAATACATTTCAAAATTGAATGTTCCTTTAAAAGTTGCTGTTCTAGGCTGTGCAGTTAATGGTCCAGGTGAAGCACGTGAAGCAGATATCGGTATTGCTGGTGCGCGTGGTGAGGGGCTGTTATTTATGAAAGGCAAAACTGTCCGTAAAGTGCCAGAAGAAACAATGGTAGAAGAGTTGAAAAAAGAAATCGATAAGCTAGCTGCTGAAATGGTAGAAAAACGTGCGGCTGAAGAAGCAGCAAAAGCGAACGCCTAAGGAGGTGCTAGCATGACAAAGCCTCGTTTTGGAATCGATATTGACGGAACAGTAACATGTCCGAGTACACTCATTCCTCACATCAATAAGCAGTATAATGTAAATATTACGCTTGATGATGTATGCGAATATGATTTTTTATCAGCTTTCCCACATCCAGTAGATCGCACAGCATTCAACGCGTGGTTTAAGGAAAACGAGCCTTATATGTATGAAGTTTCGGAGGCCGCAAAAGATGCCAAAGAAATTTTAAGTGCTTGGCAAAATACTTATGAGTTATATTACATTTCTGCACGCGGTCAAAATGTATCAGATATTACGATGAACTGGTTTAAGTCACAGGCTATCCCATTTGATCATATTGAACTTATAGGGAGTCATGACAAACTAGCTTCAGCGAAAAAGCATAGTGTAGCAGCTTTCTTTGAGGATAAACATGATAATGCTGTGATGCTCGCTGAAGAATTAAAAATACCCGTGGTGTTATTCGACACACCATACAATCGACTTACTGTACCTGACAATGTTGTGCGCGTTTATAATTGGCAAGAAGCAAATCAATTTATCACTAATTACTTTAAGTAAAACTTATAAAAATTAAACAAAAGAGTCGTGTTTCCTTTGTGGAACACGACTCTTTTCAGATTGTTGCAATGCAAAACTTGTCTAAAAGTCGCCCATGGCAACACAACTGCTGTGACAAAGAAATTTATTGCACGTTTAAACTTCAAGAATCCCCCGTAACCAACGCTCCACAAAATTTTCAAAAGTTATCCCATAATTATCATATACTGCGTGATACACAAAATAAGTTCCTAATCGGTCGAGTATTTCATCATTAATTTTCATCCCAAAACGCTCCCCTTTCAAGTGGTAATTATTTAAAAATTCAGTCTATTAATTCTTTACCATCAAGCATACTTTGGAAAAGGCCGTATCGTTGAAAAAACGTCACAATCTGCCTCTTACATACCCTTTCTTCATAATTTTCTTTTCGTTAAGATAGTAGTAACAACTAGTGGAACTGGGGGGTACTCCTTGTGAAATGGATGACAAAACTTGCTATTGTTACATGCCTGTCTGTCTTACTTGCTGGCTGTGGTGATAGACTAACTGAAATTAAAGATGCCTTTTCTGGCATTAACTCAGCGGCTGATGCAGCAGCTAGCGCAGTTAGCCAAGATGTGCATGCAATAAGAGCACTTACAATTAATTACAATGACGAATCCTTTACTATTAATGACCTATTTAAAACTATTTTACGTGACATACGCTGGGAATATGACGGCAAAAAAAACGAGCTTCATGTCCAAGGCACTTGGCAAGCACCGTTATTCTCTGAACAAGCTTGGGATGACCATATGCAAAAACAGCTTGCTGAGACGGGTTTGGTAACCGTTATTTGTGTAATCCAAGACGATCAAATTGATAGCTCACAGACAGAAGTAACGCTTGTATTCAATCAAGAAAAGATACTACAATTAAGTGGTGATGATGCCCTTCATCATCTATATGATACATATTTAAAAAAATAATTCTTATAGCTTTTCTGACGATTATCGTTAAGAAAAGCTATTTTTATGTAGAGTAACTCCATTTGCATGACCTTACCTCAACAAATTCCAATGACACAAATTAATCTTACAATTTAGAAATATTAAAGCTTATTATTTGAATGCTAGTAAACCATCACGTTATAATCAAAGTATCACGTGATGGTTGGGAGGTCATTGCATTGGGACAGAAAAACTAAAAATTGGTGAGCTTGCTCAAAAAACAGGCATTACAAAAAGAACAATTGATTATTATACAAATTTAGGCCTGTTGGAGGCAGAACGTTCCGAGTCAAACTATCGCTTTTACGACCCTGCCATGATTGATCGACTTTATTTTATTGAACAGCGTAAACAAGAAGGGCTTTCACTAGGAGAAATACAAAACGCACTCAATATTACTAGTTATGAAGAAATCGATGTTCAAATGCTACGTTTAAAAATGCAAGATTTAGAACATGATGTATCATCTTTACTTGAACAAATGAACAATCAAGACAATAAAAATATTCAATCAATTAAAAAAAATGTTTCACCTGAAAGTATTGCACTTATGCAATCTTTATTATTACTTATTAATACCTAGGAGGTGACGTTCTGTTTTGCAGAACGACTATTTGGAGACCATACTGAATTTATCAATTTTCACGATTTTATTAGCGTTAACCGCGTTTTTCGTCGCAACGGAATTTTCAATTGTAAAAATGCGTTCCTCTAGGCTTGACCAATTAATCGCAGAGGGCAATAAAAATGCCATTCCCGCGAAGCATGTTGTCAATCACTTAGATGAATACCTATCCGCCTGTCAGCTTGGCATAACGATAACAGCACTTGGTATCGGGATGGTAGGAGAAAAAACCTTTGAATTTATGCTGCACCCATTATTTGAAATAATCGGAATTGCTGATAAGTATATACCGATTTTCACAATTGGTACCGCTTTCGCTATCGCTACTTTTTTACATGTTGTCGTTGGTGAATTGGCGCCAAAAACAGCAGCTATCCAAAAGACGGAAAAGATTGCATTACTTTTTGCTAAACCGATTATCGCTTTCTATAAATTGATGTACCCATTCATTTGGTTTTTGAACGGATCAGCACGTATTCTTCTAGGCTTCTTCGGCATGAAGCCAGCAAATGAGCACGAGATATCACATACGGAAGAAGAATTGCGCTCATTGCTATCTGAAAGTTTTAAAAGCGGTGAAATCAATAAAACTGAGTTAAAATTCGTTAATAATGTCTTTGAATTTGACGAGCGTATTGCTCGTGAAATTATGGTTCCCCGCACAGAAATTGCAGGCATTGAAAAAAACGAAACCTTCACCAATATTATTCATTTTATCGCCGCTGAAAAATATACTCGCTACCCTATTTATGATGGTGACCGAGATAATATTTTAGGGTTTATCAATGCAAAAGAATTATTTACCCATGGTCTACTTGAACAATTAACGGATGATTCTTTTGTGCTTGAAGATTTTATTAACCCTGTTATTCGTGTAATAGAAACGACACCTATTCAACAATTACTTGGCCGCATGCAAAAGGAACGCATTCATATGGCTATTTTAATGGACGAATATGGTGGTACTTGCGGGCTTGTCACAGTTGAGGATATTTTAGAAGAAATCGTTGGAGAGATTCGTGATGAGTTTGACGATGATGAAATTGCTGAAATTCGAAAAATAAGTAACAATCATTATATTTTGAATGCCAAAATGCTTGTAGAAGATGTAGAAAATTTACTACAAATTTCACTAGATACAGATGATGTAGAAACACTCGGTGGTTGGTTCTTAACCGTGAATAATGGCATTAGAGCTAGTAAAAACATCGAGCTGGAACAATATGTATTTAGCATTTATGAACAACGTGGTCATCAGCTTCACTATATCGAAGTACGTCCGCTCCAAAAAGCTGCCCCTGTTACAACAGAAAGTTAACTGGACAATTTCCCTTCGTTAGAAGCATCAAATGGCAATCAAAACTTAAGATAAATAAGGCTATACTAGTATTTCTATATACTTTTTGACTCATTCCATTATTAGCCATATTTATATATAATGTTTATATAAATGATTTTATTTTCAGGGGGCAATGTTATGAAACTTTTTAAACTTTATCATTCAGACGGTATCCACATTATTACCGATGTCAAAAAACATAAGACAAATATCGAATTAAAAACGATTACAGGAGAAATTTTATATATTATCGTTGTAACTGACGAAAACTATACAGTATACGATGACCGCTTCGCTGGCGCTTCAAAGCAGTTAAATTCTGTTGAGGCATTTGATATTGATGGAAGCTTCAGAAGCCTTGACTTTGATAATATGCGCTCATTATTCAAAGAAGCATTTACGAAACTATTACAAGAAATCGCTGAGTGTGTAAATGATGGAGACGAGCTAGTTGATCTTGATACATTACGCCATAAAGTAAGTGCGCAAATTAAAGGAATCCATTTCCGTGTTATTTCTGACACAAAAAAATATGAATATTAATTGCCTGTTATCACAATCAACAGACTGCTCAATGAGAAAAATTCTCCTTTGAGCAGTCTTTTTCTTTCGCTCCGTATTCTATTACCTTTTTAAATGCTAGCTCCCCAAATCTTCGCACTACTATTTTGACTTTCATGTATAATGGAGCGTAACAACCTGATGAAAGGATGTTTGCATGAATCGTGAACAACTAATTTCCCTCATTTCAGAGAAACTAAAATTAATTCGAACAGAAAAAACATTAACGCAAGACCAAATGAGCAACCTATTAGGGCTTTCAAAAAAAACACTCGTGCAAATTGAAAAAGGTCGCATTACAACAGGCTGGACCACTGCAGTTGCTGTATGTGCACTATGTCGTGAAAGTTCAATTTTACAGCATGAGCTAGGCGGGGATCCCCTTGAGGTTGTTGACTTAATCGCCAATAATGGCACTTTACAACCAAAGGAAAAAACGATGGGCGGATACATATGGTGGAAAAATGTAAACGAGTGGAAAGGCTATCGTTTACAACAAAATGTGATTAGTCAACATTATCGAATTTTAGATACCGACAACTACCGCTTACTTTCAACCTTTGACGAAAGTATCGCGGAGCAAGAATGGAACAAAATTAAAAATAGTTAAATTCTAATTTGAATATAAATCCCTATTCCCGAGGAGGTTTATATTCAAATTATATTTCACAACAAAAATCTAAGGAACATCTAGAATACTTTTTATTTGCCATCAACGCTTGCACTACCACAATTCCTCCCCTCATTTATTGCAAATCTATAGACAAACGATTAAATGCTCAAACTCTCTCTGACATAAGATAAAAGAAGGCGATAATTTGCAGAAGATGCTTTATCGTATGAACATAATTCTCTAAAATGGTTACTTATCTAAAAATGTTTCAGGTATTTTTGCCGTCATTACTAAATGAGAAAAGTCGAATTTTGTAAGATTAATCTCTATAATGAAATGTAACGCCTGTTTTACTGGAAAGGATGCTTTTTATGACACGTATACTAGCAATTAGTGATATACATGGGGAACTAGAACTTTTGGAAGAATTATTGCTAAAGGTAAAGTTCGATGCCACACAAGATGAACTATTTTTACTTGGAGATTATATTGATCGAGGTCCTGCTTCTTGTGGTGTTTTAAATATAGTTGCGGAATTACAAGCAACTGGGGTACGCGTACTACTAGGAAATCATGAAACTATTATGCTAAAAGCCTGTCGTACAGGGACTCCAAAAGCTTGGAATCATTGGACTTCACTCTGTGGTGGAGATGCAACACTTGCCAGCTATGGCTATCATGTGGAAGATTTTGAAGATGCTATTGTCAGCAATACATTACCTAGTTACATTCAAACATTACCGAAGCTTGAAGAACATTTACAACTTATAGAAACTTTTGAAACGTATATAGAGTTAGAAGATGCAATTTTTGTCCATGGTGGTGTTGTGCCGGGCGTAGCATTGGCTGACACAGATCCTTTACAACTTATATGGATTCGAGAAGAATTTCATACAGGCTATGATGGAGAGAAAACGGTGATTTTTGGCCATACCCCTACTTATAAGTTGCATCAGGACCCAACAAATTACGATGTTTATTTTGGTGACAATAATATTATCGGCATAGATGGTGGTGCTGTATTTGGAGGGAAGCTTCACGCTTTCGAATGGCCGCACCGTCAATTTACATCTGTTGAAAGTGAAAAGCCAACAAGCTTAGAATAACTTGTTGGCTTTTCTATTTAGTTTTACCTATAACAACAGTTAATATAGTTTAAATATAACCCCAGCTAGCGAATAAATAATAACTGTTGAGAAGAGGATTGTCATATGCAAAAGTGAGAATACAAACATTTTTGTCGCCCACTTCTCTTGATTTTTATTGCTATGATAACCGTATATACTCATTGCAAGCCATGCGACACTTAATATTAGTGCGACAAGCATAATACCCTTACTTAAAGAACCAAATAAAAAGCTAGATAATATTAGCAATATTAAATAAAAGTTCGTTTGGTAATAAGTACGACGCATCCCTTTTATTACAGGTAACATTGGAACACTGGCCGCTTCATAATCTGCATGCTTTCGAATAGCAATCGCATAAAAGTGTGGCATTTGCCATATGACCATGACAAAAAAGAGACCCATTAAAGCTGGGTGTGTAATATCTGAAGATACAGCCGCCCAACCAATTAAAGGTGGTACAGCGCCTGATATACTCCCTACTTCGGTATTATAAATTGTGCGACGTTTTGTCCACATAGTATACGGTACAACATATAAAAAGACACCAATAAAACCAAATAATGCAGCTAGTGGTGAAGCTAATGCTAATACACCTACTCCAACAATTAGCATAACAATTGCTAAAATCATCGTTGTTTTTGCTGACATTTCGCCTGTTACTGTAGGACGATTTTTTGTACGTGGCATAATGGCATCTATATCACGGTCATACACGTTATTAAACGCACCGGCAGCACCGATAACAAGTGCTGAACCAACTGTTGCAAAAATGATTTCTGGTATATTGTCCAAAAGCGTCATTTTATTTTTATACATCCCTAGCGTTAAGCCAGCCCACATAGGAATTAAATTGGATTTTATAATACCTGTTTTAACTGTTTGTGCTAAAACATTAGAGAGCGAGTGTTTCTCTATTGTCTTTTCTACAGTCTGTGGATTTTGATCCGTTTTTAGATTTTGTTCCATTCCTCTTAATTCCTTTTCTATTATAATTTCTATATGCGTCCTTCGATAGAAAGAGACATTTTTTGCATTCAACATATCAAATTATTATTTTACCCCTTTTAGGGCAGCTATGTCTCAAAGTTCACATAAAGTACATGATTTCATGAATGAAATAGGTTTAAGCCAAATCACAACTTCTTCTATGATACCACCGACTAGCATGAATTTGAACCTAATTGCCTTCTTTCCTGCATAATGCTATTCAAGAAAAACAATCTGCTCTATACTAATAGGTATGTTCTATTTAATTGAAGGAGTGTCTAACACGTGAAATACGGATTTATTGGTCTAGGTAATATGACCACAGCCATTATAAAAGGAATGTGCAATAGCGGAGATTTTGATTCCTCTTATATATATGGCTATAATCGCACAAAATCTAAAACAACTAAACTTGCTACCTCTTATGGCATACAAGCGACAACTTCTATCGAGGAACTGATGGTAAATTGTGATGTCATTATTTTAGGTGTAAAACCACAAATGCTACCTGATGTTTTGCCAGAAGTTAAAAACCATTTACAAGAAAAGCACATGATTGTATCCATTGCTGCTGGTAAAAATCTCAACTACTTCCAAGGCTACCTTTCAGAGTCCACTCCAATTATTCGCGTTATGCCAAATATCAATGCCCTAATTGGCGCATCAACAAGTTGCTACACTACAAATGAGCAGGTGACAGATTCACAACTTCGACTCATCACAACATTATTTGAAACAATTGGCACGATTATTGAAGTACCTGAACACTTATTCTCCATCTTTACGACAATAGGTGGGGCTTCACCCGCTTTCACCTATATGTATATTGATGCATTAGCTCGAGCAGCTGTGCGCGAAGGTATGCCTAAAAATATGGCACTTGATATAGCAGCGAACGCTGTATTAGGCAGTGCGAAAATGATCTTACAATCAAAAGAACACCCATGGGCACTTGTCGATCAAGTATGCTCTCCAGGTGGAACGACAATTCAAGGCGTATCTTCACTGCAAAGCAATCATTTCGAAACGACAATCCACGATGCAGTTGCGGCTGTAACGGATAAGGACCGCAGTCTTTCTAAATAAAGCATAAATTTTAAAAGGCATCGAGAAATTTATTCCCGATGCCTTTTATTTTCTATCGTTACTGCATATTCTCTTGTAATTGTTGTGTTAAAAACATCACTATATCTTGTCTGTTTTCCGGCGTAACACCATGTCCATCTGGATATTGCTTGAATGAAACAGATGCACCGAATTGCTCAAATAGTTCCTTGCTTTCAACACCCCATTGAGATGGAATCACATAATCATAATCGCCATGAGAAATAAAGGCATGTAGATGATTAACTGTACGAATTGCATACTCCTCAGTGACAAATTTAGGCGTGTATCCGCTCAATGCTACAATACCTGTAATTAAATTGCCCATAACAAAAGCTAATGACTGTGCCAATACCGCACCTTGACTAAATCCAAGTACATATACTTTGTGAGGGTCAATTTGAAACTCTTCAATAGCTTCTAACATAAAGCGTTGAAGAGCAATTAACACTTTGTCAAAAATAGCTCGATCTGGTTTTCCAACTTCCTGAATTGTGAAAAAGGCATAACCAGGCTTTTGTGTGATAGGACCTCTTACGCTAATTATATGACATTGATCTTGAAATTCTTGTACTAATTGCGGTAGATCCTCTTCATTACTACCCATGCCATGCAAAAGAAAAATAGCTGGATATTTTTTAGTCGGGTCCATATTTGTTGGTTGTGTATGTTTATATGTGAATGGTGTATTCATGGACATAATTCCTTTCAAGTAAACTCAGTCCTATTTTATCATATTGCGCGATTATCCTGCACAGATGTTGTTTTTATAAACGATTATTTCTGGCTTTCTAAAACGTAAAAATCCACTTCGCTTTCCGCAGGCACACACATAAGCCGCAGGAGTCTCCGTGGATTTTCACTTGGTTACTAGAATTGTTTGAGTGCCTGGCACTTTATTTTAAGTTTGTTTTTGAAATAAGCCCGTCCGTATGATAGGCTATATAACCGTTAATGATGCGCAGTGTTTCCTGTGGATTAGCGTCAAATAATACTTTTGATTGCGCAGGCGTGGATACAAGTACTGTTAGTAAATCCATGCGCATCGAATGTCCTGCAGAGCTATATGCGTAATCATAGATAATATCTTCTTCTGATAAGCCATCTGTTTCATATTGTTGATGAAACAACTCTTTTGCCATCTCCATCCGTTCAGCTACTTGCTGACGAATCCGCATTTGATGCATGAGCAATTCCTCTTCCAGTACTGCAGGTTTTAACCATTGTTTTTTCTCTAGCATATTGATAAGCTCATTTTCCCAAACTTGTTCATTATCAGTGAAATACAGCATATTCACCATTAGCATATCCCAAAAATCCGTTTTAGATAATGCTGATTGACGTTGCATCTCAATCGTCTGATTAAAGTGCTGCTCGACCTTTTCAATGTTCATATTTCGTACTAAATGATGACATACATTTTCAATAAATTTATTCGCTACTTCTTGTGCCATGATAAAAACCCGTCCTTATCTCAACAAATCATTTCTTCCCTATCATACCATGATTGTTGAATAGAAAGAAATGGACAACGTTTAGGTTTGGCTATGGTGTTATTGGAATAATACTGATACGCCTGATTCAATTGCTGCATCACTAACAGCTTTTGCAACAACGCTTGCTACGCGCTCATCCATTGATTTTGGGATTATAAATTCTTCTTTTAATTCTTTTTCAGATACTAATGATGCAATAGCATCTATTGCAGCTATCTTCATTGCCTCGTTTATATCTGTGGCGCGAACATCCAATGCACCTCTGAAAATCCCAGGAAATGCTAACAGATTATTCACTTGATTAGGGTAATCCGAGCGACCAGTCGCCATGACACGAACGCCCCATGCTCTCGCATTTTCATAGGTGATTTCTGGATTAGGGTTTGCTAGGGCAAAAACAATCGGATTTTTGTTCATTGACTCGATATGACCTTTTGTTAATAAATTGGCTACAGATACACCAATAAAAACATCACTTTCTGCAATGGCATTCTCTAATGTCCCTTTTAAATTTAGCGGGTTTGAGATTTTTGCAATTTGGTCTTTGATGACATTCATCCCTTCCTTACGACCATTATAAATAATCCCCTTTGTATCACACATTACTACATTTTTATATCCCAATTGTATTAACATGCGCAAAATCGCAATTCCCGCAGCACCAGCCCCATTAATGACTACCTTCATGTCCTCTAGTTTTTTGTTAACAATTTTCATTGCATTAACTAAGCCCGCTCCTACTACAATCGCAGTTCCATGCTGATCGTCATGGAATACTGGAATATTACATTCTTGACGAAGACGATTTTCAATTTCAAAACATCTTGGTGCTGAAATATCTTCAAGATTAATGCCACCAAAAGTTGGAGCGATTGCCTTAACAGTCCTTACAATTTCATCAACATCCTTAGTTGCGAGACAAATAGGGAATGCATCAATATTTGCAAAACGCTTTAGCAAAATTGCTTTCCCTTCCATTACAGGTAATGCCGCTTCTGGGCCGATATCACCTAAACCTAGAACTGCAGTCCCGTCCGTAACAACGCCAACTAGATTTCCTTTAATGGTGTAATCGTATACTGCTTGGGGATTTTTTTGGATTTCAATACATGGTTGTGCAACGCCAGGTGAATAAGCTAGACTTAAATCATATGTATCCTGTACTGGCACCTTAGCAACAATCTCCATTTTCCCTCGTGCTTCCTTGTGCAACTCTATTGCTTTTTTCATAATATCCATCGTCAAATCTCCAATCTTTCATTCCTTATCCTGCAATACATTTATCTCGTAAACTCCGCTATAATTTTACAAATAGCATTCGTTATAGTACTAACCAAAATTATATTTTTAATACAAAATGCATTCGTTTGCTCTTTATGCCTTTTATTGAATCGATTGAAGCAAAAAGGTTGTGTCTCCTGCTTAGAAAAAATTCAGGTACCTCTTACTGGTGTTCCGGCAGAAAGCATGCGCCGTAGCGGGTATCAACAGCAAAAAAAGTGCTAGATTGATTGCAGTCAATCTACCACTTTTTTCTATTGTTCTAGCGGCATGTTGTTTGAAGTGTCGCCCTCTTCAACCAACATGCATAATCTATTAATATGTTTTTATTTTACGCGAAACTACACATGTAATTTCTCTAAAATATTTTGTGCATTATGTTGAAGCATTTGATAGTTTTCTTGCAAAAAGGCTGGGTGTAATGGCTTGCTAAATAAAAAGCCTTGTACTGTTTCACAATGACCAGCTAATAAATAATTAAGCTGCTCTACTTCCTCAATACCTTCGGCAACTACCTTTAAACGGAGATGCTTAGCCATTGATAATATCATATCGACTAAAGCCTTATCTGTATCATCGCTTTGAATTTTTTGGACGAAGGAACGATCAATTTTTAAGCAATCAATTGGAAAATCCTTTAAATAGGATAATGATGAGTAACCAGTACCAAAATCATCTACAGCAATCGTTACACCAAGCGCCTTTAATTGATGTAAAATCATTGTCATATGATCTATATTGATCGTCATACTTTCGGTAATTTCTAATTGTAAATATTTTGGATCTAATTCTGTTTGTTCAAGGACTTGCTCAATCATCTCCACTATATTTTGTTGAAACAATTGTCCTAATGAAAGATTGACTGCTACTTTGATGGGTGGTAACCCTGCTCGCTCCCACTCCTTCACTTGCTTACATGCTGTTTCTAACACCCATTGTCCAATCGGAATAATGATACCTGACTCCTCCGCAATCGGAATAAAGACGCCTGGTGAAATCCTCCCTTTGCGAGGATGTTGCCAACGGACTAATGCCTCAACAGATAGAATTTGCCCAGTTTGCAAATCAACCTGTGGCTGATACTCCAGTAATAACTCATTATTTTCTATTGCATGATGTAAATCATTTTCTAAAATAAGTTTCTCGGTAATATCGCTCGACATTGAAGTTTCATAAAATAATATGCGTGAAGGCACTTTGCTAGCTTCATGCATCGCATAAACAGCAAACCTTACGAGCTCCTCTTCCTTATAGGCATCTGATGGGAATAAAGATATCCCGATATTTAAATTCCCATTCAATGAAAAATGTTGGATTTGGAAAGACTCCAACATGGCCACCTGTAGCTGTTTACAAAGCTGCATAATACGTTGTGTATTTTTCGCATCATCAATAAAAACGATAAAACAATCTTCTCGTAACATACTTAGTAAATACTTTTCAGGTAAGGTATCCTTCAGCCTTTGTGCCACCATACTGAGCAATTTATCTGCATATGAACTGCCCAGTGAAGCTTTAATCGCTGAAAACCGTTCGATTTCTACAGCCAAAATAGCCTTATTGCCTTTGGTTTTGTATAAATTTTTTTGTAGTGATTCCATTAAAAATCGTTCATTTGGTAAATTTGTAACCTCATTATGATAAGCCATGTAATGCATCTTTTCTCTAGATTTCTCTAGATTTTTTTGCATTTCTAATAATTCTCGAAATGGCTTTTCTATAGAGGAAAAATAAACTGCTTTAAAAAGAAGATAAAATGAGCTCAATTGAAAAATATGTCCTATAAAGTTTTTAATATCGTAGACGTCCTTATATATTGTAAAAAGAATATCACTAATTATTAAATAAATAGCACTCCCTAGTAATAGAAAAATGATTTTAGGCGCATTGTTGAATTTTTTTAATAATATGATCATGATAGCGATATGACATACAATTGCGACATACTGCAATGAATTTTTCAAAGCTGTTGGACCAACACCATCAATAACAAGTGGTGGAAGTATAGGATTCGGCGCATATATCAGCATAACTAAAGCAACAATCACAAATAATGGCGTACTGTAAATAAACCATCGATATGTATTTTTTCGAATAGTTCTTTCCTTTAGACAAAAAATGCCTAGTATTCCACAGGACAATACCAATCTACCAATTATATAAAACCATGTGGCGGCATAACTAGAACTCTCCGTAATAAAAAATGGCATTCCTTTATAAGCAAGTGCGTGTGCCACCTCAATAAAACTACATGTTAAAAATAAAGCACCTATGTATAAAGTTTTATTAGATAATATATAAGGTGTCGTTAACCACGACTGTATTGCAATTGTCATTGTTACAACAATAATAAGAATTTCCATTAGCAAATGAATTGAAACATAATTATGCTTTCCGAAAATCGCGTAAAATTCTTCACTCCAGTAACCGATAATTAGCAAAATAACAATGGAGTATATAATGAATTGAATCCCTTGCCTCAAAAAAGAATATTGTTTATTTAATTCCCACAAGATGACCCCTACCTTCTCTTTGCCCATAAGTAATTCATTATTTATATATAATTTAAAGCTAATATTCTACTAATAGATTACCATGATATACCTAAATTTCAATCAAAAGAAAATTTTGTTTATAGTCTTTATTGAGTAACGATGAAAATTTAATAGGATTACTAAATTCCTATTATAACCCGCTTTAATATTAGTATTTTTCCATTAAAAATAGAAAGACCGAAGGCAACTCGAATTTTCCGAGTTTGTCTTCAGTCTTAAAAAAAGAATGTGATTATGCATTAGTTTATGAAAATACATAACTATCCATATTATCAATTGTATTTTGAATAGCCTCTTTTAAAGAACGCTGTTGCTCGTCGCAAGTAGCAATCCCTTCTTCTAATGCAATCGCTGCATTGGCCATAAAGGGAGCCATCTGTAAATCTTTTGCAAGTTGAATCAGTACAAGTGCTTTATTCCACTTCCAGCGTGCATTCATTGGATCTAAATTAATGGCTTGTTCCAAATAACCAAGCGCATCAAAAGGCATCCAGCCAAAACGATGCATTGTTTGACCTGTTATTCCCCAGTATAAAGCTTTGTTCGGATTTTCTTTAACTGCTTGTTTGAAGCAATGGACACTTTCATTATAATGATGTGCAAATAAAAATAACTCACCCTGTGTAAAAAATGATTGTGCTTTTTCAATTGCTGTCCCTGTTTTAGCTATTTCCTCAAGCTCTTTAACACGCTTCGAAAAGGCAGCTTCATCTTTTAGAGCACGTATTTCTACAACGGCATCGGATTCAGGGTAACTTTCATTCGCACGTTCCTTATGCTGTAATTCTTCTAAAAGTGTTGGCTTGGGGAATGTGGCAAAGTCGTATTCCTCTAGTAAAGTTATATATTTAATAGCTAAGGCCTTTTCTGGTCCTTCTGTTACTTGCAAAGCAGCTTCATAACATTTCATCAGCTCTCCATTATAAAAGTAATCATCCATTGTCATACAAATTTCCTCCAGTTTAAAACTTTACAGTCTTTATAATATACATTATACATATTCCGTATCGTAAACAAACTATGTTTTATTTAAAATGCCCCACTTCCATCACTAAGCGTGTTCGTGAGCTCACCTTATATTAGAATGTACCAATTCTATAAAAAAGAGACTGTCCAATATTTCCTTTGGATCAGTCTCTTACATGCTTTATTTTTTTAACACTTCTTTATCTAAGAAAGAGCGTAAATCTTGTTCTGCTATAGCACCTACAAAGCGTGCTGCTTCCTTACCATCTTCAAAACGAATGAAAGTTGGTGTTGCTTCAATACCATACTTATCCCATAGATCTGTATATTCATATACGTTTAATTGAGCAACGTTTACACCAAGTTCATCTGCAATCGGCATTAATACAGGTGTAAATGCTTGGCAGTGTACACAAACTGGACTAAAGAAGTATGCGTTCACATCTTCTCCTGCTTTAATTTTCTTTTCTAGCTCATCTGGTAACATTATATTTTGATAGTTTTTATCATCTAATTGATCGATTGTTTCTTGTGTTAACTTTTTGTCACCATACGGATTATTTGCACTAGCAAGTTTGTTTTTGTTCGATACATTTGTAAGCACAATGATTGCTGCAAATAATACAACAATAACCGAACCAATAATTAGTAATTTTTTCAATTAAACTCCTCCATTTTCACACAAAAATGTCCTACTTTTAGTGTATTTGGGATTGATTATAAAGTGTTTTTAGAACCTAGTAAACTAATTAGTCTTTCATATTAAATTTTCCAACTATTCAAACATAATTCAGTGCATTTATGGAAACATACTACTATAAGCTCAAAATGAATTTGGAGTGAAATTTAACTATGAAACACACTTTCCAACATGTCTTTCGAATTTACAAAAGTGATATTAAAAATATCGTATCAAACTGGGTAGTTGCTGTTATCGTTGGTGGTCTTATTTTTTTACCTTCTCTTTATGCATGGCTTAATATTTACGCTTCCATGGATCCATACGCTCACACTGCCAATATGAAAATTGCTGTAGTAAACGAAGATGACGGGACGACTATTAAAGGAGAAAATCTAAATATAGGAAAGGAATTAATGACTAATTTAAAAGAAAATAATAGTTTTTCCTGGTATTTTACCCCTAGGCAAGAAGCGCTCGATTCATTAAAAAATGGTGACTATTTCGCAGTACTGATCGTTCCTAGTGACTTTTCCGAGAAGCTAACATCCATTCTGACAGATGTACCAACAAAAGCGCATATTGACTATTATGTAAACGAAAAAATAAATCCCATTGCCCCTAAAATTACGAGTAAAGGCGCTGGCGTTATTACCCAACAAGTTTCTAGTGAGTTTATATCAACAGTAAATGGCACTCTTTTCTCGATGTTCAATACTATTGGTATTGAAATAGAGCATGAACTTCCAGACTTCAAAAAATTTGAACAGTATATTTTTACAATCGAGCAACATTTACCTGATATAGAGTCTTTTTTAGCAAAAACTGCAACAGGTGGAAAAGATGCCGAGAAATTATTAAATACTACTATTAGTGAAATTCCAGAAATTGAGAAAATTACGAATAACGGTCTTACAACTATTCAAAGTGGATTAAAGCTAATTAATGAAGCAGATACACTGTTCAATCAGCTTTCGCCAATCGTTAAAAAGGATTTAGAAGGTGTGCAAACAATTGCACAGCAATTCACAAATCTTTTAGAAAAGCTGCAAAATGCTACTTCCGATACTTCGACATTAGCGCAATCAAAAGTCGAACTGCAACAACAATTAACATCTTCGCTAGACAAAGTAAACAGTAGTATTCAGGCTTTAGAGGCTTTACAAAAACTCACACAGGCAGATGCAACATCTCGTAAACAACTTGAAAATTCGCTCCAAAATGTTATTACATCACTTCAACAAAACAGCTCTAACGATAATAATAAAGACATTATTCAGCAATTGGAGTCTATACAAGGAGCGCTACGAGCTAATCCTACAATTACCGACTCTTCGACGGGTGCGCTCTCTTCATTACGCCAACTAAATGCTTTATTAACGGATATAACAAGTAAAGTTCAGCAAATAAATAATATTGATGAAGAAAAGATAAAAAACGATATTGCTGAAGTCCAAAAAACCGCTCAAGATGCTGCCGACAATTTAAAACAATTTCTTAGCTACTATTCAGAAAATCTGGAGCCGCAAATTCATACAACTTTGAATGCTGCGAAAGATACTTTAACGAATGCATCAACAATGCTAACAAAGGTTCAAAGCTCAATTCCACAGGCACAACAACGGTTAAATAATGCTAAAAATACGCTCGTAACAGCCAATAAGGCGATTTCTACAATTCAGTCAGACTTTCCAACGCTAAGCAAAAAAATTACTGATCTTGCTAATAAGCTTCGAACACTAGAAAATGAAACCGATATTTCTGAAATTGTTCAATTATTAAAGAACGATGTCGATGCTGAACGGAATTTCTTTGAAGAACCTGTACAGCTAGAAGAACATAGAATGTTTCCAATCGCGAATTACGGTACAGCAATGACGCCTTTTTATACGGTGCTATCTATTTGGGTAGGTTGTTTGTTACTTATCTCACTACTTGCGGTAAATATACACGACAACCAACAATATAGTATTCGTGAAATTTACTTTGGGCGATTACTGACGTTTGCAACAATCTCATTAATCCAAACTTTAATTATTACCATTGGCGATGCTTTATTATTAGATGTTTCTATTAGTGCGCCCTACTTCTTTATAATTTTTGGGCTAATCATTAGCTTTGTTTTTATAACTGTTGTCTACACGCTAGTATCCGTATTTGGAAATGTTGGGAAGGCGTTAGCAATTGTTATGTTGGTCTTACAAATTGCTGGTTCTGGAGGCACCTATCCTGTAGAATTATTACCAAAGTTTTTCCAAGTTATTAATCCGTTTTTACCGTTTACCTATGCAATTGAAATGATGCGAGAGGCAGTCGGTGGCATCATTTGGCAAAAGGTATGGGTAGACCTCGCATTTTTGTTAGGCTTTTGGTTAATTTTTATACTGTTTGGCTTTTTCTTAAAAAAATTACTAGGCGAAAAAATGGAACTTTTAATGAACAAAACACGCGGTTTAGATATATTTCATTGAAATCCGTCCTTGTCTGCTATAAATATGGACAGGGACAATGTTATAATGGAAATATTGTAAACATGTAGGAGGCGTTTGTTTTGAAAAAACTTGTATCCATTTTTACGTTGTTGTTACTCGTACTAAGTGCTTGCGGGACAGATAAAGCAATTAAAGAAAATCCGAATGATTCACAAGATGAGGCTTCACATGATGGACATGCTCATGTTTCAGGAGACATTCAGGAAGAAACAGCAGGTGCCGATGTATTACCATCATTTTTAGATAGCCAAACTGAAAATATTCGCTTAGTTTACCAAATTGCGGGGCAATCAACAGACATTTTAGAGTGGATGCCTTGCTACTGTGGCTGTGGAGAATCCGCAGGACATAAAAGCAATTTAAACTGCTTCATTCAGGAAAAACGTAAAGATGGCACAATCGTCTGGGACGACCATGGTACACGTTGTGGCGTTTGCTTAGAAATTGCACTACAATCAGCAAAAATGCATAAAGATGGCATGAGCTTGAAAGAAATCCGTCAAACTATTGATGAGACGTACAAAAATGGTTATGCGAAACCAACACCAACGGAAATGCCTGCTTAAATATTTAGAAGCTGCGATAAAAGTGAAAAAGTGTTAGATTGACTAAGAATCAATCTAACACTTTTTGCTGCGCCATTGCTGTCCGCTACGGCAGTTTGTTGCGTCTTACGATGCATACGTTCCCGCAGCAGTCTAAATTAAATCGATTGCAAAAGAAAGATAGCTAAGTCTTCTTCATTATAAATAGCAAACTTACAAACACCTTTGCCCCTGATTTCAACCTATCCTATAGAGACCGCATCGTCTTGTTTATTTAACAAGTTGCAGTACCGTTTTAAAATGTGTATGATCTGCTCTTTGTAAAAGCTCATACAAAATCATCTCCGTGCTCGTTGGCAAAATGCCAAGTGCCTTCATTTTATCTAACCCAATTTCCTTATTGGCTTTAGTGCGAGAAGATACGGCATCAACAACTACCTCTACTTCAAACCCCTGCTCCTTCAATTGTCTTGCTGTTTGATAGACACAAATATGTGTTTCAATACCCGTTACAATAAACTGCGTACGTCCACTCGCTTTAACCGCGTCAATAAACTCTTCTTCTTGGCATGCACTAAAAGCCATTTTAGCAATTGGATTCCCTTGAAGATGCTTTGCGATTTCTAGCGCAGTACCACCTAATCGACTTGGATTTTGTTCCAGCCATAGTACCGGAATATCCAATGCTTGCATACCTTGTACAAGTTTTGACACATTTTGAATAACTGTTTCGCTATCATCTACAATCGTTGCCAATTTCCCTTGCACATCCACGACAATCAGACTTGCTTGATCTACTGTAAACATTAAAAACACCCCTTTTCATTACTTAACGATAGTATACCGAAATTTCTTTGTTTTTGTAGTGTTTAAATAAATTGTGTGCGAATTGTGTGCGTGCCTGACACTAAAATGCTCATTTTCATCCTACATAAATAAAATATTGAGAATTTTGTTTTTTCTCTTGAAAATTAAGTTATAATCCAGTAAAGTGCTTTTATTAAACAAAACAAACAAGGAGTGTACCACTTTGACACAACGTGCATACAATTTTAACGCAGGTCCATCTGCACTACCGCTAGAAGTTCTAGAAAACGCTCAACAACAATTAGTTAACTTCCGTAATTCAGGTATGTCTATTATGGAAATGAGCCACCGTAGTGCGATCTTCGACGAAGTACATAATGAAGCAATTGCTCTATTAAAAAAACTTTATGCTATTCCAGAAAACTATGAGGTACTATTTTTACAAGGTGGGGCAAGCCTGCAATTTACAATGGTACCAATGAACTTCCTTCAAGCAGATAAAAAAGCAAGCTACGTTTTATCTGGTTCATGGGCTGAAAAAGCATTCAAAGAAGCAAAATTATTTGGTACTCCTGTTGAAGCAGCAAGCACAAAGGAAAATAAATATCGCAACATTCCAGCATTATCAGATATTCAGTTTAATGAAGATGATGCATACGTGCACATCACATCAAACAATACGATTTACGGTACACAATGGAAAGAATTCCCTGAAACAGGCAATGTTCCTTTAGTAGCAGATATGTCGAGTGACATTTTATCTAAACCTGTTGACATCAGCAAATTCGGTATTATTTACGCTGGTGCACAAAAAAATCTTGGACCTTCTGGTGTAACTGTCGTTATTATTCGCAAAGACTTATTAGAAAAAGCGAACAAAGACATTCCAACAATGTTAAAGTATACAACGCATACAGACGGTAACTCGTTATACAACACACCGCCAACATTCGGTATTTATATGTTAGGTGAAGTATTAAAATGGGTTGACGCTAAAGGTGGCGTTGAAGCAATTGCTAAACTTAATGAAGAAAAAGCACAAGTAATTTACGATGCGATTGATAACAGTAATGGCTTTTACACTGGTCACGCAACGCCTGAAAGTCGTTCATTAATGAACATCACATTCCGCGTCGCTGATGAAGAACTTGAAAAACAATTCCTTGCAGAAGCAAAAGCAGCTGGATTTATTGGACTAAATGGTCACCGCTCAGTAGGCGGTTGCCGTGCATCAACATATAATGCTGTTCCATTAGAAACTTGTGAAGCACTACGCGACTTTATGGTAGCATTCCAACAAAAACACCAATAATAATATTTAACGACGAATGATTGCTTAAAATAGCATTATTCGTCGTTTGTTTTTTGAAACAATGGCATGATTGCTTCCCTCTATAATTTATATGTACTGTCTTCTTCTAAAAATTATTTCTATTTTCCCAATGATAGACTTCTATCTCTATGACAATGCCATTGGTACAAACATACATTTACAAAATAAAATAAACTTACAAAGCATTTTTTTAAAGAAAAAATAGTTTTTTTAGTGTCTATCGGACATATTACCAACCTCCTTGCTTTTACAAAACATAGATTATAAGTGTAAGGCAATAGCTTTACATTAATTCTAACGAAAGGAGGTAGTATCAAATGGAAGATAGAAGATATGTTACACACATGAATTGGGCTCCTTGTAAATGCCAAAAACCTTGCAACTGTCACCAAAAGAAACAACATGAGTGCAAAGAAGAAAAAGGTCAGAGAGCAATGAATCACTGCAGAAGCTGTATCTGTGAGCAATTAAAATGTTTAGAAGTTGGCGCTGTAGTAGATGTTTTCTTAACAGGCGGCCTTAGTTTCCTTGGTTTGACTTTCGTGAGCTTTAATGCAAGAAATTGCTGTGCTTATTTCCTAGAAGCAGGTTCTACAACACCACTTATTATTGACTGTAAAAAAATAGATGCTATCCGTATTGTAAGAAGATAGTAGTAGTCTTCTTATGCCCTTTCCTTCTAACATTACTCCTTCACAATAAATAAAACCCTGTCAAATATTAATTTGACAGGGTTTCATGTTTACAATCTGGACATTTACCGTATATTTCAAATTTATGATTTTCGATTTCATAATCAGGAAGCTTTTCACCAAGCATCTCCATTGGACAAAGATTGAGCTCTTTCACATTGCCACAATCCATACATATGAAATGATGGTGATGATGTTCAGACTCACAATGCATGCGAAAATTTCGTTCGCTGGATAACTCGGTTTCTTCTAATATGCCAAGCTGTACAAACGTTGAGAGATTTCGATAAATCGTATCAAAACTCATACCAGGAAAATCTTTTTTCAGCACATCTAATAAATCTCGAGCGGTTAAATATTTATCCGTCTCTGCAAACATATTTAAAATTAACTCACGTTTATCTGTTTTTTTATAGCCGTTTTCTTTTAAAATTTCCCACGCTCTTGAAATATTCACTGTGCTGCCTCCCCTTGTTTTGCAGATAGTTTTAACATCGTTTTCTTACCTATGATTACAAGTAATAAGATAAGAATTGATGTAACAACAATTGTACCACCTGGTGCTAAATCTAAGTAAAATGCACTTACTAAACCGATTAATACCGCTACCTCGCCAAATACAATTGCATAGATAATCGTTTGCTTAAAGCCTTTTGCAAGACGCATTGCTGCAGCAACTGGCAAAGTCATTAAAGATGATACTAGTAAAATACCAACGATACGCATACTTGCTGCAATTACAAGCGCTGTCACAATCATAAATAAAAGATGAACCCATCGTGCCGGTAGTCCACTAGCTTTCGCATATTCCTCATCAAACGATAGCACAAAAAGTTCTTTAAAGAATAAAAATAAAAAGACAATGACTACAATCGCAATCCCAATAACAACCAATAAATCCTGCCTTGAGACAGCCGAAACGGAGCCAAATAAATAACTCATTAAATCGGTGCTAAAGCCACTGGCAAGCGATATAAAAATGGCGCTAATTCCAATACCGCCGGACATAATAATCGGTATGGCAAGCTCTTCATAGTGCTTATACAGTCGACGTAAGCGTTCAATTAATATTGAACCACTAACTGAAGCTATAATACCAAGGTAAATAGGATTTAGCATTGCAAATGCTGCAAAAGATTGACTTACATACAAGCTACCAGCAATACCCGCAAGTGTGACATGGGATAAAGCATCTGCAATTAGTGATAGTCTGCGAACTACTATAAATACCCCTAGAAGTGGTGCGATGATGCCAATCAATAAGCCAGAGAAAAAGGCATTTTGTAAAAACTCATAGTTAATAATTGCTTCAATCATTGTGCCTTCTCCTTCTAATGAATCTTTCTCACGGAATGGCCGTACCAAGCGTCAAGCGCATCCTGAGAAATAGAATCAAATTCGTCTTTGTAGCCGTGGAAATGAATCGTTTGGTTGAGGCAAGCAACATGGCTAATTCGGTTTGAAACTGTATCAACATCATGTGTGACAAGAATCATCGTAATTCCTTGTTCCCTATTCAAATTCGCCAGCATATCATAAAAGGACTGCACATTCTCGTGATCGATGCCGACAGTCGGTTCATCCAGTATCAGTAATCTTGGCTCGCTTACTAAAGCTCGTGCAATAAAGACACGCTGTTGCTGTCCACCAGATAGTTCACCAATATTTTGGTTCATAAAGGCGTCCATTCCTACTGCCTTTAAAGCCTCATATACTTTGTCTTTGACATCTTTTGTAGGTCTTTTAAATAGCCCTAATTTTTTTGTTAATCCACTGATGACTACCTCTTGTACAGTTGCTGGAAAACCTGAGTTGAAAGCATTGGATTTTTGGGAAACGTAGCCTATCCATTCACGATGTTTAAATGTTGCACTTGGCTCTCCAAACAACTTAATTTCGCCAGACATTGGTTTCAATAAACCTAATATAATTTTTAATAATGTTGATTTTCCTGAACCATTAGGTCCGAGGAGTGCTAAAAAATCTCCTTCTTCCACACGGAATGAGATATTTTTCAATACTTGTGTATAGTCATATTGAAATGACACATTATCGATGTCAATTAATGTTTTTTTCATGCATGATCGCTTCTTTCTAATTCAAAATCATTACGATTTACAAGTTGTAAGTATAAATGAATGTTCAATATTTGTAAAGAAAACAAAACTTAAAAGGAGGGATTGGTTGTGAGTATTCATTTTTTACAGCAATTATCTCAAAGTACTGATAAAGAAGTAGTTGCCATTGCGCGTGCCGAAGGTTTTGAAATTAGCACGTCAGAAGTGAAAAAGCTTCGACCTTATCTTGAGCAATTCTCATTTTCTTGGCTCTTTTTAGGTATTCCAAAAGAAGTACTGAGTGAAGTGGAAGCCGTTCTCGGAAGAAAACGTTCTCGCCAGCTTATTGCACTATTTACTAAATAATATAGTAAGCCCGAAAGTCAGTTTTGACTTTCGGGCTTTCGTATGGCTATTTGTGCAAATTCTATCATAATATCGGTCCTAATATATCCTCCCAAAACCTACCTATTTTTTGAATTTTTTTTGAATTTCTAAGTAAAAATTTTTGGTTTACTTTGCAAAAAAATATTGAAATTTTAAAATTTTAAATTTTATAATAATTGATAATTAGAGAATGAAATACTCTTTCTCTATGCCTTGTTTATTGTTGTGTTGCTTGTAGTTAATTTTCAGCAAAATACAAAAAAGGAGTTGGATTTTCATGAAGAAAAGACTAGCAACAACAGTTTGTGCCTTAGGACTATTAGTTAGTACAGGTGTAGTAAGTGCAGGGACGAGTGCGATCACCTATGCGAAGGTACTACCTAGTTTATCAAGAAATATATATTTAGCGACAGGGACAAAAGACAATAACAGTAACTCAAAAGTTGAAAACTCTATAGTTGGTCAAAATTACGAAGCAACTATGTGGATTGTAGATGCTAATGGGAAAAAGGTTTCTAATACTGCTATAGATGTAACTGATAATGATACACGTTTCTTCATTGTAGATCAAAGTGCTGTTGGTGGCGATGTAACATTAGTAGCAGAAAATGACCAAAAAAAATTAGTGAGTGTAGAAATCTCAGGAAGATTTTATCCAGACACAAGATAATATAGAGCATGCCCAAATATTGATATAACAACGTTCATCGTCATTCTTTTATCGTTGTCTAGAATGGGTTGTCTTATTTTAGATAGGGACAACCCTGTTTTTGAGTAGGAGGATATCAATGCTTATAGAATATAAAAAACTGTTTAAAAATAAAAACTTTTATCTTAGTGTTTGTGCATTAATACTGCTTGTTGTGATTGCTGTCGTAATAGGTGTGAAAGAACATAACGAAGAGTATCAATTAACTGAACGAATTTATAGCCAATACTATGAAGAAGAAATTGTGGAAGATGTGCTTATTTTCATTTCCCCGCATAAGCACTGGCTCGGTTTTACGAACAATTTAGCATCTGAATTGTATTATTTATTATTTCCATTGTTGATTTCTATTGCACTTATAGACTCAATCTATCGTGAAAGAAAAAGTGGTTATCTACTTTTTACTTTTATGCGCATGGATAGACGCAAATATTACATAGCAAAGATTGCTACTACTTTTCTAACTGCCTTTTTTATGTTCGTACTGCCACTATGTCTAGGTGTAGTGCTTGTTAATCTATTTACGAATCATTGGGACTATACAGCCTATGCCAATATTTATAAAGGGTTTGTAGAAGGGACTTTGGCAATACCAGATAATGCTATAAGTGTTTTTAAAGGAGATATCCAACCTCTTTTTTCGGATTTATTAAGTATATCTCCTTATCTATATGTTGCTGTATTTTATATTATTGGTGGATTGTTTGCTAGTGCGTATGTTTGCCTAGGACTAGCCCTATCTATATTTATTAAAAATTATTATCTATTAATTTTGATGCCACAAATTATTTATACAAGTCTTTGGTTCTTTGGTACCAATAACCCAAAATGGGTTCCATTTTTCTTTTTAGCCCCCGAAGGTATACATGGAGATAACTCCATTTCTATTATGGTTGTTGAATTTCTGATGCAAATTTCACTTACCATTGTCATTTACGTCATAGGCATGAGGAAATATGAGGATGTTTTATAAATACTTACTCTATTGTCTACAGGATATTCGCTTGAAAAAACTGCTCTTTTGGGGTGTGGCATATTTTATAATATCGCTACATTTGTTTGAAGTATTACCTATCACTTCAGTGGCAACAAGATGGCATACGCTGAAAAACTTTATTTTAGCCTCTCGTTATGAGCATTTTTATATTCCTATTTTTTTAATATTACTAGCACCCTTTTCATCTAAAGACAATGATTGGCTATTGCTTAGAAGATTTCGTCACCGCCAGCAATTCGCATCGTATAAAATTTGCTTCGTTTTTATCGTGACTGCCTTTTTTACAGCGGTTGTTTTCGGAAGTAGTATGTTGAGCACATCGTTAGCGAAGTGGCTATTTTCCCCTTATATCACAAATTACAGTGCCCTATTATTATATGTGCCTGAGCCTAAAGAAAACGGTTCATTGCTTTACTTTATCTATATGTTTTATTGTGTTACTGCTATTTTCGGGTTGCTTTATATCGTCTTCCAACAACTTTTCAAAAATAACTTCATTAGTGCGATTGTAGTTATGATTCTTGGCATGTTGGATCGATATATAAAGCACTTTGTGTATATTGCCTTTAATATAACTGAATTTACGTCACCTATTAGTACATTCTTTATAATAGTTGCCGTTATGATATTGTTAATCAATGCCATTCATTATTTAGTCAATAAACTAGACTTTTACGTGCGAGATGATGATTCATGACAACATTTTCGTTAGAGTGGAAACTACTGCGAGAAGATGCCCTTAAAATTTGTTGTATTTGTATCGTCTACCCATTATGTACTACTTTATTGTTACTCTATATGACATCACTTTTTGATGGCATGACATTGCGCCAAGCATTTACTGCCCTTTTGGGACAAGTGGAGGAACTTACTTGGATGTACTGGACTTTGCTATGGTTTGGTTATGTGCTTTTAATTCAAATTATTTGGAAGCCTCGCTCCACTTCTTTTTCATACAATATGCTATTACGCTATCCAACAAAAAGCTGGTTTTGGCTTAATCGGCTGCTAATTCTACTTATATTCACTGCATGCTATGTCGCAATCACTTATCTCATGAGCTTCTTCCTTTTTTTAAAAGCTCACGTGACACTACAATTTGATATCTTAATTGTGCTACAGGCATTGATTCTGTGTATCAATATGTACTGTCATGCTTTGCTTTGGAAAATAATCGAATTATTGTTTTCAGGTAAAATTGCATCTGTGCTACTGATCATTCTATTTTTTGCGGGTATTAAGCAATCCGCTCCTTATATTCCTTTCTATTATGGGCTAATGGGAAATTTCGAGGCAAACATGGTCGCTATTGTTTTATTTATCGAAGGGCTATTAATTTGTATGATGTGTCTACTCATTGTTCGCTTCGGATTAAAAAAAGATTACTTCTAGGGAGGTTACGATATGTCAATTGAAGTATCCAACGTTTCTAAGGTGATTAAAGGAAGGACTGTGCTTCAAAATATAAACTTTCAGCTAGAACGAGGGAAAATTTATGGCTTTGTTGGTCATAACGGTTCAGGGAAATCAATGTTATTTCGCGTTATTTGTGGCTTAGTAAAACCGAGTGTCGGAACCGTAAAATTATTCGGGGATGTTTTACATCGAGATATTTCATTTCCTAAAAGTGCAAGTGTTATTCTTGAAAAACCAGGATTTTTAGAGCATTATTCAGGGTTTTCCAACTTGAATTTTTTAGCATCAATACGTAAGCAAATTACTGACCAAGAGATAAAAGCTGCGATATCAAAAGTAGGTTTAGACCCAGAAGATAAACGGCCTGTCAAAGCGTACTCTCTTGGCATGAAACAAAAACTAGCAATTGCTCAAAGCATTATGGAAACACCAGAATTAATTTTACTAGATGAGCCAATGAATGCTTTGGACGAAGATTCTGTCCAAAATGTTTATAACATTATTAACGCTGAAAAACAGCGAGGTGCTACCATATTATTAACTTCACATAATAAAATCGATATTGAGTCCTTATGTGATCAAGTTTTTAGGTTGCGTGAAGGCCTGTTAACAGAAAGTCCCGTCTGACCTCTCTTTGCCAACATATTCAGTTGATTGGAGCGAAGGGAGGGCGACTCCTGCGGCAACGCACGCATTGTGAGACGCAACAAACCGCGCGTTAGAGAGGGTTGCGACTTACGTTGTGCCCGCGGAAAGCGCTCGCCCGTAGCGGAAATCAACCGCACTATTTATGTCTATTAAAAGCGATAATTATTTAAAGGCATTGAAAAGTAACTCGACACTTCTTTCTATTTTTTATTCTTTTGAAGCTTTAACTTTAATAAGTTGATTGGAGCGGAGGGCGGGCGACTCCTGCGGGAACGCACGCAATGTAAGACGCAACAATCCGCGCGTTAGCGAGGGTTGCGGCTTACAGTGTGCCCGCGGAAAGCGCTCGCCCGTAGCGGAAATCAACCGCAGTATTTATCTTTTGTTTGAACACAATTGCAGTAATTTTAACTTTTGATTTCCCTCAAATATAGTAAAACCTCCACTTTGACAATGTTCAAAATGGAGGTTTTCTTTAATTTACTCTTCCCAAAACAATTCATCCAACGTTTTATTTAACGTTTTACAAATTGCAATACATAAGTTTAATGTCGGATTATATTTACCTACTTCAATTAAGCCGATAGTTTGTCGAGTAACCCCTACTTTTTGTGCTAAATCTTCTTGTGACAGATCATGTTCTATTCGAGCCATTTTTAAACGGATATTTTTCATGCTTATCACCACTTGTTAATCTTCTAAATTTTTTTGTACGACTTGATCACTTTTCTTTTTAGCAGCCATATACGATAATCCCAAAAACCCTGCAAAAAATGGCACATATATAAGTAGAGATACTAAAAAGACAACGAAGAAATATTCTATTGCTTGTTGTGTGCTGTCAGCATAATTGAAAGCACTGTTAAGTCCTAAAATAATTGCAAAAACTAAACCAAATGCAACACCAAAAAGTACATTTTTTGTTCCTAATTTGACTTTGCTATTACTATCGTGAACCTCTATTTCATCAGTCAATATGCCAAGATAAGCCGTTCTAACATAATAATAGACAGATGATATAAATATAATCAACCACTCTGTTATTACATTATCCAAGGACACACCCATTTTAAAGAATTTAATTAAGATTGATATTGAACATACAATCATGATCAATACGTAAACTTCTTTGTATATTTTATTTTGTAAATTTTTCACACGTTCATCAACTTGCTTCTTCTGTCTTGCAGCCATAATTTGCCTCCATTCGTTTTATTAATTTTATTATATAAAACAACATTGCTTTTTGCAATATATAAATTGCATTAAGTTAATTATAATTTACAAAATGCAAAATGGGTTCTTCTAAAGACATGAAAAAGGCACATCCTCTTGTGGAAAATGTGCCTTAAAAATTCATTTTTTATAAATGTCCATGTTGCCTGTTAACGTTAGGAATTTCTATTCGTTTACTTCTCCCATAGCTCAATTCGTCTGCCCTCTGGATCTTCAATCCAAATGAAATTTCCAAATTCACTAACCTCTTTTTCCTTTACAAAAGGAACACCCAAATTCTCTAGATGTTTAATACTGTCATCTAAATTTTCAACTTGGAAGTTTAACATTACTTGTTGTTCTAATGGAAAATAGCGATCATCCTCGGTAAAGAAGGAAAAAATCGTTTCATTGCCTGCTTGTGGTGTAATAATGGCACCATTCCAACCTTCCATTTCCACATTTAGAACTTTACTGTACCATTGTTTAATATCCTCTAAATCTTTAGTTCTCCAAAAAATCCCTCCAAAGCCCTTTATATTCATAAAAGTCACCTTCCTATCCATTCATTATTCATTTAAATTCTCGTTTTAAAAGCGAATTCCTTCTTAGCAATTAAGTAATAAGCTTCGCAAACCAAGCAACATAATGTGCCCCAGGTATAAATAAAACTTGCGCCAAAATCGTTCCTAAAAATCTGGATGTCATCATCATAACAGACGCTCTTTTTAAATCTAAATAGCTACCCCGCTTGTTGATCACATCATCAGCAAGTATTGAAATTTTAGGATCAATAAAAATAATTAACAAAATCGTCGCCATACCATTGATTAGTCCAGACGCCATGACAGCAGTGTTACTTAATTCGGGTACTAATAACCCAGCATATAAAGCTGATAAAACGCCAATCGTATAAATCGCTGTAATGACAATGTTAATGACAAATAATTTTACTGGAATATCTCGTAAGCCAATTCCCTTTAAATACGAAAAACTTGGCTTACGAATATGTTTAATTCCACGTCTTACATATTCAAGCGTAAATCCTTTTTTCAATAAAGCTGGAATCGAACCTCTTTCCTCAGCCAAATGGATTATCCCTCGCGAAAAGATGGCTACGAACGTTGGCAGTAATAATATCCCTACTAGAGTTCCTATCGATGCCGCTCCAATAATAATGCGATACTGGTTTTCTACATAGGCTAACGCATTGTCAGCAGGAGCTGTATCCACCAAACTTCCTGTAAATGGTTGTTGCATCATATTCGCTAGCCTCGAAACCATTACCATTACATTAAAAAGCGATAAAGCTGAAGCTAGCAACCTTACACGTGCTCCTGATAAACGGACTGCATACGCAAGGGTTTCGATTGAATGAATGATGAGAATAAATAAAGCAATCGTAATTAATTTTTCCGTTACAATTTCCACTCTCTATACCTACTCTTAACTTTCCAATTATTTCACATGTAGACGTTTAATGACCGAAATAGTTCCGCCTACTGCATGCTACCGATAAAATATTAATAAGTGTCTTCATGAGTAAAGTGGCCAATGCCTTTTAATTCAAAGTCAAAAAAGTTAAGGATGAGTTCATTTTCAGTTTCAATTGCGTAATATTTATCAATGTCCGCTTTTCCGCCTTGCAACATATTTGCAAGTATAGGAGAGAAAAGTGGTAAATCAGTTAAGCTTAAATGTTTTGCTCCTTGAAAATGAACTGTATATGCATCTTTAAAATGGATATTGGCAGGTTTGTTCGCTATATAAATCGAGTTGCTGTCGAGTTGCTTCCAAACATCGTCCGAATAAATATTAAGTAGTGGTGTTGTATAGTCTTCCCCTCTTGCCACAAAATCATCAATCTCTTTCTTATAAACTAGCTCACTGAAGAATGGGGCATCGATATTGACAACTGCCTGAACATCTTTACGTTCTCCGCCAAGCCAAACACTTGCAGCACCCCCCATTGAATGTCCGAACACACCTATTTTCTCTATATCGATAGCTTGATACAGGGGATCATTGTCACCTTTAGTTTTTGAACTTATTGTATCAATGACAAAATTCATATCGTCTGTTCGAAGCTTCATCCATTTTTGAATAAGTCCATAAACTTCTTCCTTCGTGTATATGCCTTCTTTATTTGAATTACTTACTTCCCTGTTAAAACCTTTATCAATAAGTACCTTTGTTCCATCATCTGAAACAGTATAAAAAGAATGGTACGGATGGTCGATTGAAGCGACTACATATCCATGACTTGCAAGTTCAGTATAGGTAGACGTATTGCTTGATCTTATACCGTTTGCACCATGTGAGAATACAAGGAGAGGATATGATTTATCGGCATTTTTTGGAAACCAAAACTCCACATTAACAAATCGGTTGTCCCCCTTATCAGTAAATTCCTCAATCCGATTTTGGTCTTTATATGTGTAAGTAGCTGTTGCGACTTGATATGTGCCAGTCACTTTTGGTGATTTATATTGAGGAAAAACAATTGCAGGTGCACTTGCTATGCACAGTACCAATATCGTTACAATAGTTTTCCATATTATAGATGAAGTTTTGTATTGCCTATTTCTCTTGTTATACAAAAGAGAACCCATTCCCATTACTGCGAAAATGAAAAGTACAATTGTAAGCATCGCCCAGCTGAAATTCCAATCAATTACCGATGAAAGGAGAAGCATTACAAAAGTAATGAACACAGCAACCCTTACCCAATTCTTCATTTTTTTATGGTTTTGCTTTGTCACCATACAGTAAATAGCAAACGCAATCTCGAAAATCAACATGATTAATAATAATAAAGTCCCCATAGTCGTTACCCCTTCTTCCGATTAATTTTTTATGAACTCATCATAAGAAATCGATGAAGGGAAGTATATAGAAAAACAGTAAGTTGTATCTACAAGCAAATAAGATGTAAAAAAGCAGTAAGCTATATGCTTACCGCTAACTATTTTTTGTAGAAAAACTGCTAATTTATTATTTTATTGGGTAATGTCTTTTTTAAACGTCTTTAGTTTTTCGTTGATTTTTTGGGCTTCTTTTTTATCATTATTCCATGACAGTAGACGAACTAAAATATAGATGAATGCAATTTGTAGTGCCAAAATAATGACCTCTGTTGCATTGTTTACAATATCCAAGCCACAAGCGAGGGCAATTAATAATAGTTCCAGTGTAAAAAAATGAAGAACAATCCTTATACGCATTTTCGTCTCGCTTATATCATGAGCTAGATACAACATTAATCCTAATAATGCACTTAAAAATGAAAATGCCATAATAATATAGATTGATATTAAATCAAACGCTAATTCAGGATAAAAGATTTGCCGTAAAATAGTAATAATAATGATGATGGATGCGAAGATGATTAAGAAATCTTTAACGATCTTTTGCACAATTTCGAAAAACTTCATATTAACCTCCTATTACAATCCTAGCATTTTTTTAAGGACAGGCACATACTGCCTTGATACAACAAGACGTTCCCCATTATCAAGTACCGCTACGAATCGGCCACTTATAGACGGGTGAATAGATGCAATTTTAGCTATGTTTACTATTGTTGATTTGGATGCCCGAAAACAATGAACTTCTTTGCATACCTCTTCTAATTCATATAGCTTATGTTTTACCTCAAAAACGTTATCCTTGCAGTAACTAAAAACCTTTCCATCAACTGCTTCGAAATAATAGATGTCCCTAACATTAATTCGATGAACGCCATCATTTTGATATCCGAGTATAAGAGGGGTTTCAGTTTTCAGCTTATTAACAATTTCAAGTATTTCTTCATCTACTTCATGGCACCTAATAAGTATTTCTTCTATCAGTTCTTTGCTTATTTCTTCTATTGAAATTTTCATAAGATCATCCTCTAAAAGTGCTGTGTCTTTCAGATTGTCTCATTTTAACATATCAATTTACAATACAATATTAACGAATACCTTCCTACATTTAACAATTCAAAGAATATGTCTCGTTTTTGCAAGATATTTTTCGGATGAATTTGGACTCTTAGAAAGTGGAAAGTGCTTATTTCCATGTTTCATTACTAAAAAAATACCGTAGACACACACAAATTTCTTTGCGTTTGTCTACGGTTTGATTATCCTCGTAGGGCATCAATCAGCTCAGGCTTATATTCGCCGCTACGTAACATTTCAATTTCATATTTATAAGGTGCTGTTTTTGATTTAGCATCACTGTTTAATGCAACAAATGGTGTTTCTAATATTTTTGGCACGTCCATCAATTGAGGATGGTGGACTACGTATTTTAAAGCATCAAATCCGATATGCCCAAAGCCAATATTTTCATGACGGTCTTTCCCTGCGCCACGAACATTTTTAGAATCATTTATATGAAGGACCTTAATACGATCTACACCAATAATCTTATCAAACTCGTTTAACACACCATCAAAATCTTCGACAATATTGTAGCCAGCATCATGCGTATGGCATGTATCAAAGCATACAGAAAGTCGTTCATTATGTGTAACACCATCAATAATTTTGGCAAGTTCATCGAAAGAACGCCCACACTCTGTTCCCTTACCTGCCATTGTTTCTAATGCAATTTGTACGGGAAAGTCTTGTGAAAGCACTTCATTTAAACCTTCAATAATTTTGGCAATACCTGCATCTGCTCCTGCGCCCACATGTGCACCAGGATGTAAAACAATTTGTGTTGCTTCCAATGCAGCAGTGCGCTCAATTTCTGATTGTAGAAAATCTACACCAAGAAGGAAGGTTTCAGGTTTTTCAGTGTTTGCAATATTTATAATATATGGGGCGTGCACAACAATATTGGTCATGCCATGCTCTTTCATGTGTAATAGACCATTCATAATATTAAGATCTGCAATTGGTTTTCGACGCGTGTTTTGTGGAGCACCCGTGTAAATCATAAAGGTGTTAGCACCATAAGAAAGAGCTTCTTTACTAGAGCCGAGCAGCATTTCTTTACCGCTCATTGAAACGTGTGAGCCAAGTAACATATATATGCCTCCTTATTTTTTGCCGCGTGCTTTTATGCGACGTTCGCGTTTTTTAATCTTTTCCATTTCCCATTTCATATTACGTTTGTAGCCTGGTTTTACTTTTTTCGGTTTGCGCACTAAAGATTTTGCTTTTACATCAATTTCATTTTCGTGCTTCACTCGGTTTTTACGCGCATGACGTTCTTTTAGTTCAGACCATTCACCATCTTTGACATCCTTTTGTTCAAACGGAATACCCATTTTCTCAATGCGTGCTAATGCGTCCTCGTCTGAAGGCTCAAATAATGTAATCGCCGTTCCTTTATTACCTGCACGTGCTGTTCGTCCAACACGGTGAATAAAGAATTCTAGATCTTCTGGAATTTCATAGTTAATGACATGTGAAATCCCTTGAATATCGATACCACGCGCAGCAAGATCTGTTGCCACGATATATTGAAACTCTAAATCGCGAACTTGCTTCATCATTTTTTTACGATCACGAGGGGTTAAATCACCATGAATTTGACCACAGCGAATTCCTTGCTCGTTTAAATAGCCAGCAACATGCTCTGCATTTTTACGTGTATTAGTAAAAATGACCGCTAAAAACGGGTTAATGCCTTCAATGACATCTAGTAAACGTTTGTTGCGTGATTTCGAACGAACAGGCACAAGCACAAAGTCAATACCTTCTGCTACTGGACGTTTATCGTTCATATGAATGTGTACAGGTGCTTCCATGTATTTTTTTAGGAATGGCTGTAGACGTTCTGGAATTGTTGCAGAGAACACGAACATTTCAAGTTTTTCTGGCATTTGAGAAGCAAAGCCATCAATTTCTTCGATAAAGCCCATATCGAACGCTAGGTCCGCTTCATCCACAACTAAAATTGGTGCCGTATGCACAAATAACGCTTGAGCTGAAACAAGATCACGAATACGTCCTGGTGTACCAACAACGATTTGTGGTTGCGTTTTTAACTTATCAATGGAGCGTTGTTTGTCCGTACCCCCAATAAATAATTTCGCTTGAATCTCTGTTCCTTCTATTAATTGATTTAACGCATCAAAAATTTGTTGAGCAAGCTCTCGTGTTGGCGAAGTAATAACAGCTTGTACTTCTTGCTTGTCAACATGAATGCGTTGCACGATTGGAATAAGGAAACTATGCGTTTTCCCTGTCCCTGTATGTGCTTGACCAATCGCACTTTTCCCTTTAAGTATTAGCGGAATAATTTCCTTTTGTATTGGTGTTGGTTCTGTGAAGCCAAGCTTTGCAATTGCGTCCTGCAAAAATGGCTGAAAATTATAATCAGTATATTTTGACATAATTCGTTCCTCCTTACATCTTTCCCATTGTACCATGATTCGGCCTTTTAGGTATGTTTCCGTACTATTAACATAAGCATTTACAATATTCTCTTGTTTTTTTCATCGATGCAACGCTAACCCTTAACAAACTTACTTTAATTGCGACTATTATGCAATGAAAAATGTAAAGTGTGAATAATGCAAAAAAATCCAATGAACTTTTCGTATTTTTATCCAACTAATAATTTGAATAGTTTCCACATGCTGAGGTTGATAGATGATGAAAGCAGCAAGATGGTATAAAGCGAGAGATATCCGTGTAGAAAATATTGAAGAGCCTGCCATTGTAGAAGTAAAAATGAAAGTACATTGGACAGGAATTTGTGGGGTGATTTACATGGGTATGCAGCTCGGCCAATCTTTATTGCAGTCGAACAGTCCCTTTATTTAAGTAAAAAAGCGTTAATGCAAGAGAAAAATCATATTCATATTCTTGTTAACTCACAATGATAGAGCTTCATTTCATATCTTTAAAAGCAGATAGAGAAAATTATGCTACACCCTTTTCTCTATCTGCCCGTATAAATAAATGCTTTGTATCGCCTATTCGTATTGCTTCATCTTTTTGAAAATATCTAAATTCGCCATTAAAAAGTTTACTTTCTCTTCTCCAAATACACCGAGCGTGCGTCCTTCTGTATTAATCTCCACAATTTCTTCAATTTCCTTCACTGACAGCCCGCTTGCATTTGCAATTCGGTTAATTTGAATTTGTGCTGCTTGCACACTAATATGTGGATCTAAACCTGACCCTGATGCTGTCATTAAATCAGCAGGAATCTCTTGTCGTTTGACTGTTGGATTCGCCTCTAAAAATGACTGAATGTCTTCATCTATTCGTTTTATTAATTCTGGATTGGACGGTGCATAGTTAAAGGTTCCTGAGCTAACTCCTCCATAAACAGTTGCGCCATGTTCATCTGGTACAATATCTTCCTTTGCATATACATTATAATTAATAGAAGAAACACGTCCCCCAAAAAATGCTGGTGATGTAAAGGCTTGCCCTAGCAGTTCTGAACCAACAGCTTTGCCATCAACTTCAACAATGCTACCATTTGCCTGCTCATTAAATAGCCCTTGTGCAATGCCAGTCACAGTAAAAGGATAAATCAAACCACATAATACAAACATTGTTAATGATACAAATAATGCTTGCTTTGCGCTGTCCCAAAATCTATTCATGTCATTTTCCTCCTATAGCCCAAGCATGGTTAACAGTGGTCCTACTAGTAAATCAATCACCTTTATCCCGATAAAGGGGGCAAAGATGCCACCGAGTCCATAAATGAACAAGTTTTTCTGTAATAATTTCGCAGCGCTCATCGGCTTATACTTTACACCCTTTATCGCTATAGGAATTAATAAAGGAATAATGACCGCGTTAAAAATTAAAGCAGAAATGATGGCACTTGTTGGTGAATAGAGTTGCATAATATTAAGTGAGCTCATTTCTGGTACTGCCACCATCAGCATAGCAGGGATAATCGCAAAGTATTTCGCAACATCATTTGCAATACTAAATGTAGTAAGTGCGCCACGCGTCATCAATAATTGTTTCCCAATCTCTACAACTTCGATTATTTTAGTTGGATTTGAATCTAAATCTACCATGTTTGCAGCCTCTTTTGCTGCATTCGTCCCTGAATTCATGGCAAGACCAACATTTGCCTGCGCCAAAGCAGGTGCATCATTCGTTCCGTCCCCTGTCATCGCAACAACTTTCCCAAGTGCCTGTTCATCTTTTATGACCTTTATTTTGTCCTCAGGCTTACTTTCAGCAATAAAGCTATCCACTCCTGATTCTTTAGCTATAGCCGCTGCTGTTAGTGGATTATCCCCTGTACACATAATTGTTTTAATGCCCATTGCCCGCAACTGTTCAAATCGTTCTTTTAAACCCGATTTTACTACATCTTTAAGATGGATTACGCCTAAAATATTATTATTCATCGACACAACAAGTGGTGTCCCCCCAACAGATGATACTTGATGGACTAACTGCTCCAAATTTCGAGGGATAGGATGCCCTGCAGCGATGCTTTCTTGTTTAATCGTATCGTAAGCCCCTTTACGAATTTTTGTGCCATCCTTCAAATTTAAGCCACTCATCCGTGTTTGTGCAGAAAATGCCATATGCTCACTTGTTTTAATGATTTGTTTTTCATCTGTCGTATTCACACCTAAATTGCATGCCAACGATAATATAGATTTCCCTTCAGGTGTGTCATCGGTTAAGGAACTAAGCCATGCAGCTTGCATCAATGTTAGCTGTGCTACTCCCTTTACAGGTAGAAACTCAGATGCCATGCGATTGCCATAAGTGATTGTTCCTGTTTTATCTAATATTAGTGTGTCTACGTCACCGCACGCTTCTACAGCTCTTCCCGACATCGCAATAACATTAAACTGTGTCACACGGTCCATTCCAGCAATACCAATGGCGGAAAGTAAGCCACCGATTGTAGTTGGAATTAAACAAACCGTTAGTGCAATTAATGTTGCAATAGAGATGTGAACATTTAAATAAGTCGTCATAGGATATAATGTCACGACAACTAATAAGAAAATTATCGTTAAACTTACTAACAATGTATTTAACGCAATTTCATTGGGTGTTTTTTTTCGACTAGCCCCTTCTATAAGCGTAATCATTTTATCTAAAAATGACTCTCCTGGCAGTGAAGTAATTTCAATTATGAGCCAATCACTTGTGACAGTCGTTCCACCTGTAACAGATGAAAAGTCACCACTTCGTTCTTTTACGACAGGTGCTGACTCACCCGTAATAGCCGATTCATCGACTGTTGCAATCCCTTTAATTACCTCGCCGTCGTTTGGAATGACCTCCCCTGCTTGAACTAATACAATATCTCCCTTTTTCAGCTCATGTGCCTGTTTCATTATTTCCGAACCATCCGCTAAAAGAACTCGTGCCTGTGTAATTGTTTTTGTATTTTTTAACGTTTGAACTTGAGCCTTACCTCGCCCTTCTGCTATAGACTCTGCAAAATTAGCAAATAATATCGTCACAAAAAGAATAATAGCTACAATAACATTATAGAGTTGATCATGCTCGCCTCCCCCACTCCCAAGTAAATTGGGGAAAAACGATAACAATAGCACAAAGATAAATCCGACCTCTACAACGAACATTACGGGATTTTTGATCATATAAAATGGATTAAATTTTTTCAACGCGCCAATCATGGATTGCTTCATCATATCGCTCGAAATAAAGCTTTTTCTTACAGTTTCCATTTATTTCTCTCCTCATCAGGAATGTATTTGTAAATGCTCTGTAATTGGACCAAGTGCCAATGATGGTAAGAATGTCAATGCACCAATCATTAGTACAATTCCTACAAGCAAAAATGTAAACATCGATGTATCTGTTTTCAATGTTCCAATTGAATCGCTATGCAACATTTTTTTAGCAAGTAACGAAGCAATTGCCAATTGAATTATGATGGTTAAATAGCGTCCGAAAAACATCGCTAGCCCTGTCGATACATTCCAAAATGTCGAGTTATCGGCTAATCCTTCAAAGCCAGAGCCATTGTTGGCAGATGCTGAAGCAAATTCATATAACACCTGCGATAAACCATGCGCCCCTGGATTTGTTATGCCCGCTACTCCTGCTGTCGTAGCAACAGCAAGCCCAGAAAATAGCAGGATGATGGCAGGATGAATTAAAATACAAAGCGCTATAAGCTTCATTTCCTTTTCCTCAATTTTCTTTCCTAAAAATTGTGGGGTGCGGCCTATCATTAAACACGCAATAAAAATTGTCAGTAGCACATACATCATCATGTTCATTAGTCCAACGCCTTTACCACCGAATACAACGTTTACCATCATGTTAAACATCGGCACAAGACCACCAAGCGGTGTTAAAGTATCATGCATATTATTGACAGAGCCAGTTGTAAAAGCAGTTGTGACAGCAGTGAAAAGAGCCGATTGTGCTATACCAAAACGCATTTCTTTTCCTTCCATACTGCCAAGTTCCTGTGTAATACCTAGCTCACTAATAAGTGGATTTCCAGCACGCTCAGCTATGTATACTGTTACTAGTCCAATTAGAAACAGCATACTCATGGCACCAAAGATTGCTAGCCCTTGCTTACCAACTATCGTCTTCTTTTTTCTATAAGCAACCATCAAGCCAAATGCTATAACACAAGCCCCAGGTAGCAACATCATAGATAGCATTTCTACGATGTTGGATATAACTGAAGGGTTTTCAAAAGGAGTCGTCGAATTGGCTCCATTAAAGCCTCCTCCATTTGTACCAACATGTTTAATCGATTCAAGCGATGCAACAGGTCCAAGTGCGATATCTTGCATCTTTCCTTCGATTGTTTGGACGGTTTTATTCGCACTTAATGTTTGAGGCGAACCTTGCGATACTAAAATAATGGCAACTACAATTGAAATTGGCATTAATACACGTGTGATAACACGTACAAAATCTACATAAAAATTGCCCAAAGTATCACTTTTTGCCACTAAACGTCGGCAGAATGCCATACATGCTGCATAGCCTGTCGCTGCTGATGTGAACATCATAAAAATAATGACGAGCATTTGTGACAAATAACTTAAACCCGATTCACCACTATAATGTTGCAGATTTGTGTTTGTCATAAACGAAATAATCGTATTAAAGGATAGCGTTGCCTCCATATTTTCAATTTCATTAGGGTTTAACAACAGATAAGATTGAATGCGCAACAGCATATAGCCAATGAACACCATCAAAGCATTTGACATAATTAACGACAGCACGTATTGTCTTCCGGTCATATCCACTTGCTTTATGCCACATAATTTATAAATGACATCATCTACTTTATCCATCACTGGATCGAGCCATGTTTTTTTATGCATCGTTACATGAAAAAGATAATGACCCGTTAAGATAACAAGCGGTAAATAAATCATACAAACAATGGCTATTTGCCACATACTCTATTCCTCCTGCATCCTATTAATAATTTTCTGGATATAAAAGGGCGTACCCTAAATATCCAAAAAGTAAGATAAGTATAATGCCAATAACGATTCCCATATTCATTCCCCCTACTCTTCGACTAACTTATAGCACCAAATTGTTAATGCATATAGACTGGCGAAACTAATGATTAATAAGCCAATCATATAAAAGTCCATCAATTCACATCACCATTCCCTCCATTTGATGTTTTCATCATACTGACTTTGAAATTAATATAGTGTTAGGAAATCGCTTTTTATATTAAGAAACGATAAAGGGGTTAAATCTTTACACTTTCTTAATGTCAGATGACGCTATAATACAAATGAGGTGAAGGATGATGGAAAATGAGCGCCCCACTCCAGAAGAGTTTTTAGCAAGGATTCATCAGGAGCAAGCAACTGTCGGTAGACTGAAAATTTTTATCGGTTATGCTGCTGGTGTAGGTAAAACGTATGCCATGTTAGATGCAGCCCATCTAGCAAAAAAACTAGGCAAAGATGTAGTAATTGGCTATATAGAGCCACATCCACGTCCAGAAACATTAGCCTTACTTGACGGACTTGAGCAAATACCGACTAGAAATATTCATTATAAAGGGAGAAACTTTCAAGAATTAGATATAGATGCCGTATTGAAACGCAAACCAGAAATTGTGCTAATCGATGAGTTGGCACATACAAATGTTCCACTTATGCGACATACGAAAAGGTTTGGGGATGTAGAAGAATTACTTGCGAAAGGTATCCATGTATATACCACTGTAAATATTCAACATATTGAAAGTCTTCATGATGTGGTAGAAGATATTACGGGGGTACAAGTGCGAGAACGCATTCCAGATTATTTAATTGATCAAGCAGCACTTATTAAAATTGTGGACATTGAACCTGATGAGTTAATTCAACGCTTAAAAGAAGGCAAAATCTATCACAAGCAACAAGCTGAAAAAGCATTAGCATCTTTTTTTCGCAAACAAAATTTAGTTGCACTTCGGGAAATTGCCCTTCGTAGGACTGCAGATACGATTAATTACAAACACGTAAACGATTGCGAATCGATTAGTCAACCGAAACAAATTGAAGAGCATATTTTAGTTGGTATTAGTAGCTCTCCAACAAATGCAAAAGTTATTCGCACTGCCGCAAGACTTGCCCAAGCATTACATGGTAAATTCACTGCGCTTTATGTGCAAAAGGTGCAAGAAAGTAGTTTTAATGAAGCGAATGCTGAACGATTGCAACAACATATTAAATTGACCGAGCAACTTGGAGGTCATGTCGTAATCGTTCAAGAGAGTGATGTCGCAGCTGCCCTAGCAAACTATGCACAATTAAGTGGGGTCACAAAGCTAGTACTTGGCAGAACTGCTTTGAAAAAGAAATGGTGGCTGCCGCATCCGAAAATCAGTGACCGGCTCAATGAATTCGCGCCGAATTTAACTATTCATATTGTTCCAGATCAAGAAAATGAACAATTGTATTTTCCTACTGGCGTTCGAAATCGATTAACGATTGAATGGTTGGATTTATTAAAAATGGCAGTAGTGTTTATCTTGGGTTCTTTTTTAGCTTTATTTTTCTTTACAATAGGAGTCAGCGAATCCAATATTATTACGATTTATATTCTTACTGTGTTAATTCTTGCGATATGGTCGTCCGGATGGCTGATGAACATTGTTAGCTCTGCAGTGGCTGTACTTCTATTCAACTTTTTATTCACTGAGCCACGATTTTCCCTTGAAGCATATCATCGGGACTATCCTATTACTTTTCTGATTATGTTTTTCTCTGGCATCATCACAAGCAGCTTAACAAAAAAGATAAAAGAGCAGGCCATCGTTGCTGTTCGTAAATCTTATCGAATGGAAGTTTTACTAGAAACAAATCGCAAGCTACAACATGCCAAATCTATCGAAGAAATCATTACTGAAGGCATGACACAGATTGTTAAATTAGTAGAAAAACCTGTTCAATTTTTTGAAATAGAACAGAAATCAATTACTAACACTATTTTTTTCCCAACTACAAGTCTATCTAATATGGAGAACACTATAGTAGCATCACTCTTTCAAGATACAAATGAATTAGGTGTAATACATTGGGTTATTAATAATAACCATTTTGCTGGTGTATCAACAGATATATTTCCTGAAGTGAACGGCTATTATTTACCTGTTATTTCAAATGGAAGCGTTAAGGGCATTGTAGGAATTGCTCTTTCTAAGCAAGCACCTCTACCCGCATTTGAACGTGATATTTTACATGCCATTATGAATGATTTTTCATTTGCTCTCGATAAATGGTATTTGCAAAATTTAAATGCGCAAGTTGCAAGAGAAGCGGAACTTGAACAGATGAGAGCTAATCTTTTGCGTGCCATCTCACATGATTTACGAACACCGCTTACAACTATTTCAGGGAATGCAGATATACTGTTAACAAATAAAGCTCATATTCCCGAAATCGAAAAAACACGATTATACGAAGATATATATAAGAACTCAAAATGGCTTGTTCAGATGGTTGAAAACTTACTGGCAGTTTCGATGTTAGAAGATGGGCAATTTGCATTAGAGATGCAGTTAGAGCTAGTCGAGGATATTATTCAAGAGGCGTTACAACATGTTACTCCACGTGACAATACACATAATATTTCTTATCATGTAGAGCCTGATTTAGTCATGGCATTGATGGACGCACGCCTGATGATTCAAGTAATTATAAATATTATAGATAATGCACTAACTTATACACCTGTAGGTAGTGACATCTCTTTCATAGCAAAAGATAGAGGCCAATTTGTGGACATTAGTATTACTGATAATGGACCAGGTATTGACGATTCGTTAAAAGAAAAACTGTTTGAGCCGTTTATAACGGGCAAAGTACAGCGTAGTGATAGTCGAAGGGGCTTAGGCTTAGGGTTAGCATTATGTCAAACAATTTTAAAATTACATGATAGTGAATTAGAAGTTGCAGATAACTACCCGACTGGAACCATCTTTCGTTTTACTTTAAAAAAAGGAGTTGTCAGTATAAATGAATAAACGGATTTTAGTCGTAGAAGATGATGTAGCAATCGGCAATTTAATTAGAATGACCTTAACTACTCAGCACTATGAATTCGATATTGCACAGGATGGTTCTAGTGCCTTGCAAAAAGCTATTTCGTTGAAGCCTCATGTCATTATCCTCGATTTAGGCTTACCAGATATGGACGGGATAGATTTTATCAATAAAATACGCGGTTGGACCCAAACACCCATTATTGTTGTTAGTGCACGTGGTGAAGAATTCGATAAAATTAACGCCTTAGATGCTGGAGCTGACGATTATGTCACAAAACCTTTTAGCGTGGAGGAGCTCCTTGCTCGTATCCGTGTTGCATTACGAAGAACTAGTAGCGAACATCAGCTTGAAGCTGAGTCCGCAGTGTTTATTAATGGTCAGTTAGAGATTCATTATTTGGCAAACACCGTGTTTGTTAACGGTGTAGAAGTGCACTTGACTCCTATCGAGTATAAACTTTTAGTCGTGCTATCTAAGCACGTTGGTAAAGTACTTACACATAATTTTTTATTGAAAGAGATTTGGCAAAATGCACTTCAGTCAGATGTACCAAGTCTTCGTGTATTTATGGCGACTCTTCGAAAGAAAATAGAGGAAAATCCATCACAACCAAAGTATATTCAGACTCACGTTCGTGTTGGATATAGAATGTTACGAGTTCATGATGATGAATAATGAAAGTACAAAAGACACTGTCGAATATGCCATTAAACTATAACAACTCCATTTCTACACGGTAAAAATCTGTGCGCAGGGCTCCTATTCTATGGAGACATGCCTTTACTCAATTGTAGAAGACAATTCGACTATTCAATAACAGAAAACATTTCATCTACCGATGCAGAATAATTCTTTTACCCCAATAAGCTCAAATACACAAAATATTATACAATGTTTTGTGTATTTTTTTAGAATTTTCTTTACCCCATAATCCATTCTATCGTGACTTACATAACCTAATATGAAAGAGCATATAGGAGCTCTTTCTATTGTTCATTTATTAGCATTTGTCGAACGCTAACATCAGCGTCTGCATATCATATCTATAATCAGGTATGTCATCAATGAAAAGCATACAATGAAAGGAGATCATTATGGTATTTAGACCACCTTATCAATACCCGATGTATCCGGGTGGCATGCAAATGCCTGCGCAGATGCCAGCGCAAATGCCTGCGCAAATGCGGATGCCAACACCTCCTCAGATGTCACCGCAGTCCTTTTATCCGCCTGGAGGTTTTCCTCAACCACGAATTCCAGGTGGCTTTCCAATGTCCGGTGGAATGAGGGGGGCATTCGGAGGGCAAATGCCGACGCCACCCGTACAGGAACCTTCCAAAATCGGTTCATTTTTACAGCAAGCAAATAGTTTATTTAACTCTGCCAAAACGTATACCCCTTATATACAACAAGCAATGCCGATGGTGAAAAACATCCCTTCACTTTTAAAACTGTATAAAGGTTTTCAGGGACTCCCAGCAGCTGGTGCGGCAGCAGGGGTTGCAGCAGCTGCTGCAACTGATGCAGTGGCAGCTAGTAAAGTAGCAGGCTCCTCTAAAGGTAAACGTTCAACGCAAAAAAATGCGGCGCCTACCCCACGAGAACCAATTCCATCCAAACCGCGTATTTTCCAGCCACCTATGGAGTGAAGGTTTCTTTGTATTCGCCGTGCCTGTCCGTTATAATGTAGGTAGGTAAGCTTGAAAGGAGTCACAACCATGCAAGTATTAAAAATTAATCCACGTGGCTATTGCTACGGTGTTGTTGATGCGATGGTCATTGCACGTAACGCCGCACTCGATAAAACATTACCAAGACCTATCTACATTTTAGGGATGATTGTGCACAATAAACATGTTACAGATGCCTTTGAAGAAGATGGTATCATTACACTAGACGGCGATAATCGCTTAGAAATTATTGAACAGGTTGAAACGGGCACTGTTATTTTCACAGCGCATGGTGTTTCACCTGAAATTCGTGAAATTGCGAAACGCAAAGGCCTAGTATCCATTGATGCTACATGTCCTGACGTAACAGTAACACACGATTTAATTCGTGAAAAATCAGCTGAAGGCTACGATATTATTTATATTGGTAAGAAAGGTCATCCAGAGCCAGAAGGTGCAATCGGTGTTGCTCCAGACCATGTTCATTTAGTACAATCTTCAACGGATATTGATGCATTAAACTTAACAAATGATAAATTGCTAGTAACGAACCAGACGACTATGAGTCAATGGGATGTTGCTCATTTAATGGATAGTTTAAAAGAGAAATTCCCACATATTGAAGTGCATAAAGAAATTTGTTTAGCAACGCAAGTTCGTCAAGAAGCCGTTGCGAAGCAAGCAGGGGAAGCAGATTTATTAATTGTTGTTGGCGATCCAAAATCCAATAACTCGAACCGTCTAACACAAGTATCAGTAGAAATTGCAGGTACACCTTCTTATCGTATAGCAGATGTTTCTGAGCTTAAAATTGATTGGTTAAAAGGAATTAATACGGTTGCAGTCACTGCAGGTGCATCAACACCAACACCTATTGTGAAAGAGGTTATTAACTTCCTTGAGCAATTTGATGAAAGTGACGAAACGACGCATAGTATCCAACGCACAGTTACACTTGATAAAATTTTACCAAAAATAAAAACGCCTAAGCCTGTCGATAAAATTTTGCCTTATTAATTTAACCGACTTAAGGCAATGTGAAAGTACTCGATTGTTCATCAGACAATCGAGTCAGTATACGACAAAATGCATCAAGATGTTTAGCTTGATGCATTTTGTCATTTATATATGTTTACTGTCGGAACCGTAAGACATGGGCATTCTGCGTGGTTAGCGAGGATTGCAGCTTATTCCACTCGTAACGGACATTACCTATAGCATTTACCTATATTTTCATTCTTTACTAAAATAATAATTAATAGGACGACCAATACCACCGTAACGAACATCCATCGTTATTTCCTTTTGCTTTTCTAGAAAATCTAAGTATCGTCTTGCTGTCACACGTGCAATGCCTACTCCACTTGCAACATCTTCTGCTGATGCACCATCTACCGTTTGCAAATAATGCACTACTTTCTCTAGTGTCGCTCGATTAAAACCCTTTGGCAAACTTTTCTCAGTTTTCTCCTCAATTGCTCCTACTGCCTTACCTTCTCCACTATGATAATGGAATAACTGATCAAGCTCTCCTTGCGTTAGCTCCCGTTCTGTTTGCATTTGTTGCTTGAATCGAATGTAGTTTTCTAACGTTCCTTGTACTCGCTCAAACGAAAATGGCTTCATTATATAATCAAAGACACCAAGATGCAAAACTTGTTTTACCGTTTCCATATCATTGGCTGCTGTTACAGTAATAACATCGACAGGAATTTTGAGTTCACGGATTTTTCGCAAGGTAGTTATACCATCTTGCTCGGGCATGAAAATATCCATAAACACTAAATCAGGTCGTAGCGTACGGATTTTGTCTATTCCCTCTACGCCGTTCGATGCTTGCCCTATTACATTAAATCCTGCAACTTTTTCAATAAATTGACGGTTTACCTCCCGCACCATTGGATCATCCTCTATTAATAACACGTTTATTTGCGTCACTGTCTAGCCCTCCATACAATCGATTACAACTCTCCTCTAAAATGTGAATGTAACATACTTGTTTCTAATGAGATACGAAGTGGATGTTTTTGTACTATGTCCATTATAGAGTGAAAAATCCGAACACTAAGGATGATAAAATGTTAATAAAAAGCTTGTCCCTTTACTAGGTTCACTCATTACCTCAATTTCACCTTGACCCTTTTGTACGATTTCTTTTATTAAATACAGGCCGATACCTCGACCCTTTTTTTCTTTTGTTGAATAGCCATTATCAAAAATTTGTGCCTTTACCGCTTCCGTCATGCCGACTCCGTTATCTGTTACTAAAATAGCAAGTACATCATCATCTTCATCTACAGAAATATGAACAGTCTTTTCTTCAACTGGACTATCTTTTAATGCATCAAATGCATTTTCGATTAAATTCCCAAATAAGATGACAAAATCATGATGATCTAAATTTTTCGGGAATGTTGTGAGACGACTAGCTCGGTCTATTTCTAATGTAATCCCATGCTCTTTCGCATGCGCAATTTTACTAAGTAATAACCCCGAAATATTTTCATTTTTAATGCGCTCATTTAAAAAATTAGTGATTTCATCATGTTCTTCCTTAACTTGTGTTAAATAGGATAGTGCTTGATCATGATGTCCAAGCTGTAAAAGACCAGCGATCGTATGCAATTTATTTTTATGTTCATGTGTTTGTACACGTAATGCCTGGACAAACGCCTTCACACCGGTTAATTCCTCGGCTAATTTCTTCACCTCTGTGCGATCCTTAAACATCGCTACAGCACCAACCGTTTTACCATTGACCTGTATAGGGATACGATTACTCATAATGCTATGATCATTTATATAAAGTTCACGATTATAGATAGGACGATCTAACGCTAATATTTCTGGTAAACGGGTATCTGGTAACACCTCGAAAATTTTCTTGCCAATTAACGAAGATGGCCGTTCTGCTACACCTAAAATATCACATGCTTTTTCATTAAAAATTGTAATCGTCAATTCAGTATCTATTGCGATAATCCCTTCATGCATAGCGTTAAAAGTTTCAGTGCGTTCCACATACATTTTAGCAATTTCAAGTGGCTCCAATCCAAACATTTGCTTTTTCATATGACGTCCTAATGTGTTTGCACCCCATGCACTAAATAATAGTGATAAAGCTACTGTAATCATTAGCTCTTTTTGGATAGATAATAGAAGCTCGCTAACGGTTAATACACTATAACCTACGATTACAACGCCAATTTGACGTCCATTGTCAGTCATAATTGGTACGAAGGCGCGTACCATATCTCCACGTTCACCATGTGCAATGGATGTATAATAATGCTCAGAAAATGCAGCGTTTAAATCACCTGACTGTGAGATGGTGCCGATTTCCTCCGTATTTGGATGGGAATACTTTCGTCGCTGCATATCGAGTACAACTATATACTGCGCCCCATTTATATCACGTATTTCTTCAACAACAGGATTAATATGTTTAGTCGCTTCTGTGAAATCACGATTGGCAATAGCCGTTTTCATTTCTGGTAACTGCGAGACAGTTTTTGCAACTAGTAATGCCTGTTCTGCCAGCTTTTCTTTTTGTTCATTCATGACAAACCCAAGCAAAAACGTTCCACCTATACTAAAAGACAACAAAAGTATAAAAAAAGTAAGAGACATGATTTTGCCCTTCATCGATAACTTTTGAAATTTCAAGATCATTGCCTCCCTCTTACTATATTTTAGCTTACTCCTTATGTTAGAATAACAAAAACATGTGAAAATACGAATCAATTGGGTGTAGAATATGAAAAAATTTATTATTGGGACGATTACAACCGTTTTGATCTTAACCATTGTATTTAGTATACAGCAAGGAATATTATTTTCGAAAACGCTCCCCTATGATGATGAACAAAAGGGCCTTGATACACAAATTACAATACATTTAAGTCATGTTGTCGCTGAAAATACGCCAAAAGGTCAAGCTGCAACGAAATTTGCTGAACTTGTAGAGGAAAAAACAAACGGAAAGGTAAAAGTCCATGTTTATCCAAATGCCTCGTTATTTAACGATGAAAATGAATTCAAAGCTTTACAAGATGGAAAAGTCGAAATCATCATTCCTACTTTTTCTAAAATGACTTCCTATGTACCAGATTGGCAAGTGCTTGACCTGCCGTATCTTTTTCATACAGATGATGAAGTTCATGAGGTACTAACAGGACCAATCGGTGAACAATTATTGGATGAGTTAAAGCCTTTTAATGTACGGGGTCTCGGCTTTTGGCACAATGGCTTTAAACAGTTAACAGCGGAGCATCCAATTCATACGTTTGAAGATTTACAAGGTTTACGTATACGCACAATGCCAAGTAAAACGCTTGAAAAGCAATTTAACTTAGTCGGGGCTACGCCTGTACCGATTTCCTTTAGCGAAGTTTTTACTGACTTAGAAACACATGCTATCGATGCACAAGAAAATACGGCCTCTAATATTTTTTCGAAGGGCTTTTACAAAGTACAAAAAAATATGACGTTAACAAACCATGGGATTTTAGGCTATTCAGTTTTGATGAATGAAAATTTTTGGGAAAAGTTACCACCAAAAGTCCAAAAGCAGCTAATAGATGCCATGAAAGAAACAACTGAATGGCAATTTAAGCAGGCTGTGTTAATGAACGACAATGATTTACAAAAACTACAACAAGAAGCCGATTTTGAAATTTATACGATGAGCGATGAGGAGCGTCAACGCTTTCAAGAAAAACTTGCCCCTGTCTATGATTTCTATCGTGCCAATGTAAAACAGCATAATGTATTACCTGAAATCCAAAAGATTGTTTCTCCTTAGAACTTTTGGTCATTAAAAATACATCCTCACTTTATGTGGGGATTTTTTCTTTTGTATTATAATAGTTTAGAGAAATTGCATTCTACTATAAAACAGCCTCAAACCATTGATATTACTAGCTTTCTATCTAATCAAATGAAAAATGAACAAAATGAACAATAGAAACTTTACGGCCATAAATCCTATTGTCGGAAAATTTCCGCTATGATAACCACATGAAAGCGTTCACAAAGTTCACATTTTTTTAGGGGGAAGTATTATGCGGATAAATTTTAAAAACTTAACGGTACAAGTGCTGATTGCCATTATACTTGGTATTATTGTTGGTGCTGCATTTCCAGAGTTCGGTGCTAGCTTAAAAATATTAGCTGATATTTTTATTAAATTAATTAAAATGTTAATTGCACCTATTATTTTCTTAACTGTTGTTATCGGGATTGGTAGCATGGGTGATGTAAAAAAGGTCGGTAAAATTGGTGGTAAGGCATTAATTTATTTTGAAATTGTCTCGACTTTCGCACTTGCGATTGGCTTACTTGTTGTAAATATCATTCAACCTGGTAAAGGATTTAATACAGATGCAGCAAACGCTGCGGATGTTTCACAATATACTGAGCAAGCTGCTGCTGCTGAGCATGGTTTTGGGGCATTTATAATGCAAATTATCCCAGATAATGTTGTCGGTGCACTTGCGAATGGTGAGTTATTACCTGTTTTATTTTCAGCTGTATTATTCGGGTTAGCAGCAGCGGCTATTGGAGAACCGGCTAAACCTGTTATCAAATTTTTCGAGCAAGTAGCAGATATTTTCTTTAAAATTGTTAATATGGTGATGAAAATTTCCCCAATTGGTGCATTTGGTGCTATGAGTTACACAATCGGGAACTTCGGTATAAAATCACTTGGGAACTTAGGTTTCTTAATGTTATCTGTCTATATTACAATGTTCATATTTATCGTTGTCGTTATTGGTTTAATTACACGATTCTTTGGCTTTAGTATTTTTAAATTCATTAAATATATTAAAGATGAAATTTTTATCGTTATCGGTACATCATCTTCTGAATCTGCACTTCCTTCGATGATGCGCAAATTAGAAAATTACGGCTGTTCGAAACAAGTTGTAGGTCTTGTAATTCCAACAGGTTATTCCTTTAACCTGGACGGCACTTCCATTTATCTATCAATGGCGGCTATCTTTATCGCACAAGCTTATGGGGTTGATTTAGATATTTGGCATCAGCTTACTTTACTTGCTATTTTGATGTTAACGTCTAAAGGAGCTGCTGGTGTAACAGGCTCAGGCTTTATTACGCTTGCTGCAACACTCGCTGCATTCCCTATGATTCCTGTAGAAGGGATTGCACTGTTAATTGGTGTCGATCGATTTATGTCTGAGGCACGCGCTGTTACTAATTTAATTGGTAACGGTGTAGCGACAGTAGTTGTATCTAAGATGGAAAATGAATTCGATACAGAGCAAGAAAAACGTGCATTATCCGGGAAAATCATTTCAAACTAATAATAATGAAACCTCCAGTCTACTCGATTAGTAAGTAGATTGGAGGTTTTTTACATACCTAAAAGCATTTAATAGACTTCAATTTCTAATGCTACGTATTTAAAAATTGAGCGTTCGAACATCGGAAATATGCTCAACGCAGCCGCTCTATTATCGACTTGCAGTTTCCAACATGCAACTTCGTCCACGATACTAAAAATCCTTCATCGCATTCACTGGTTTCCCCTCTAATACTTCAATAATTTCTTTGAGCGTGTCGGTTGTGCCGACATTGCCAGGGAAGATAATGAAAGAAGAACGAGGGAACTTGCTTTCTTCTCCTGTTTTCCATACTGGAACACCCGGTTTAATTTGCCCTACTACTTCAGCGCGCTTGACTGATAGTCCCACTGTTCCAACACTGGATGAAGTAATTCCACCTTTTGCAACTATGTACTTCGGTCGTACCTTTAAGTCAGTGACAATGCTTGTCACTGCTTGTGATATTTTAACAGATAGTTGAAGTTCACTTTCGCCTTGATTCACTCCTAAGTCCAATCTCTCCCGACGAGTGTAATAAACTACGGATTTTCCTGAAGTAATCAGCTCTTCGCAAGTAATACGGACACGATTGATTTCCTGTTGGAATTTCTCATCATCGTGCACAAGATGAACATTAAACTCTACTCCTGTTACTAGACCACTATTAAGAAGGGCACACAATTGATCTGTTGTCTTTTGAACGTGCGAGCCAACTACGATAAGTCCTCCATTTGAAGTCTCTTCCGTAATAAGCTCTACTCTTGATAAAAATGGCTTATCAGAAATGCCTCCAAGTACTTTCGTTAAGGAAGCGGCACTTCGGAAAATAAACGTTTTTCCCGCTTTCATAACTTGGAGCAAGGCAATTACAAACACTTCAACATCGCTGTAAACAGCTGCATTCACAACGACTTTCTTGAAGTTTTCAGCTTCCATTAATTGCGCTTTGATTGCTTCAATATTTTGTGAACGTAAATCTTCAATGCTGATATAAATAGTATCTTCTTTTGGATAAACACCCTTTGTTTTTTCTTCAATCCATTCGCCTAGATGTGAAGAATTAAAGCCGAAAGTACGGTCTTTAGCAAACTCTGTTTCACTAGCTGGAACAAGTTCTTCTCCATACTGAACATAATGGATATTGTCGATTGTTAAACGGCCGCCTTCTTTAAAAAATGGAATAAGTATTTCCCCATCAAACTTAGTATTAGAAATTTCTTCAATTGTGTTTTTCATTGTTTCGGTTTCTAGCGGGTAATGACCACGCAATGTAGAATCCCCGCGGCTAACCAGTAGATAAGGAATTCCTTCTTGTAAGGAAACCTCATGCACTCGGCGAGCTATATCCTGATGAACAACCGCTGTTTCCTCAGCGGTAAAACTGCGAGAATTTGTTAGCAGAAAAAAAATTTGATTTTGCTCACGGAATCCTTGCTTAATGCTTTCTTCAGTCCAATCCGTATAAACAGAAACACCGTGAACGGTTTGTACACCTGTTGGGTCATCATCAAGAATCACGATTTTATGGTTAAACCCTTTTCGCGCATCCTCCAATTTCATCTGAATCTGCTCGCAACTTGGTTCAATTAGGCCTGATAATAGTTCCGATGCTTTTCTCGCTACCATTTATCGCACCTCTCTTGAAACTTCAACATTTGCTAATTTCTCATAGTGTTGGACAATGCTTGCGTGATCTAGGGTTTCCATTCCATTAGCTTTTAAAGAATAGAAAATTTCTAAGAGCTGAGCTGATAACGGAAGTGGAACAGCTAGCTCGTGAGCAGTATGCATCACATTATTTATATCTTTAAGATTAATGTCGACACGGCCACCTGCTTTAAAATTCCGGTCAAGAATCATTGGGATTTTTGCATCCATTACGGTACTTCCTGCAAGACCACCGCGAATTGCCTGATACATTTTCTCCACATTAATACCTGCTTTTGTCGCAAACACAAGTGCTTCAGATATTGCCGCAATATTTAAGTTTACGATAATTTGATTTGCAAGCTTTGCAGTAGATCCGCTGCCTGAGTCACCGACAAGTACAATGTTATTGCCCATATCGCCAAGAATGCCTTTTACACTTTCAAACACTTCTTCTTTTCCACCAACCATGATTGTCAGTGAACCATCAATTGCTTTCGGCTCACCACCACTGACTGGTGCATCAAGAAAATGTACCCCTTGTTTTGCAGAAAGCTCGTACATTTCTTTTGATTCAACTGGTGTGACAGAGCTCATGTCGATAATGACCATACCCTTACGAGCACCTTCCATAACCCCATGTTCACCAAAGATAGCTTGCTGGACATGTCTCCCTTTCGGCAACATTGTAATTACGACATCACTTGTTAATGCTACCCCCTTTCCAGAGGTAGCTTTCTTTGCACCTTCTTTTGCAAGCATCTCAACCGCTAGTGTATTTAGGTCGAATACAGTAACCTCGTTACCCTTTTTCAAAAGGTTGCGTACCATTGGCGCCCCCATAATGCCAAGTCCAATAAATCCAAGTTTCTTCTTCAATTTAACTTCAGCTCCAATCTAGTTGTTCATTAACTGATATAAAGTACCCTATTCATACTTAATCAACTATATAGCGGTGGACTAGCCATCCGCCTATTAAACAAGTAAATTACAAACCTGGTAAAATTCCTTGGAACATGCTTAGAACGTAAACGGAAATTAATACGGTCACCCCTGATAAGAAGCCCCCTATTGACCAAACTTTAATTGTTTCTGTCATCGATAAACGTCCAAATTTACTTACTACCCAGAAACCAGAATCATTAGGTAGTGATAAGCCGATTCCACCAGCGCAAATAGCAAGACCTAGCACGACTGGTGATACGCCAAGTTCTGCAGCTAACGGTCCCATAATTGCAGATGTTGTAACAAGAGCAACTGTTGCAGATCCGAGCGAAGCGCGTAGAATTTGCGCAAATAAAAAAGCAAGTAGTAAAGCAGGAATGTTCAGCCCTTGCATCATGCTAATAATTAAATCCCCTATGCCGGTTTCTTGAACAACTTTACCAAAGGCACCCCCTGCACCAGTAATTAGGATGACCGCTCCACTTTGATCTAACGCCTTGGCAAAAACGGTTTTAATATCTTCCTTGATGTATGGCTTTAAGGCAAACATTGCGACAAGCACACTGATTAACAACGCAACATTTTTATCTCCAATAACGGAAAAAAGTGTCGGAACGAATTGTTCTGTGTTGTCTCTGAAAAGTAAATTTATTAACGTATTCGATAAAATCAAGATAATTGGTAAAGCGAGCATCCCAAAAGAAAGAGCAGTTGAAATTTCTTTTCTTCCAGAAAGAGTGCTGTCTGCTTCTGCTATGTCAGATTCATCAAGATGTCCCTCATTTGTAATTCGCTTTCCAATATACTTTCCATAGATTACACCGCCAACTAGTACTCCAGGAATTGAAACTAGCAATCCATAAATAAAGAACATACCTATATCTGATCCTGTTTGGTCGGCAACAACTAAAGGTCCTGGCGTCGGGATAATTACACTATGAGCTGTGATTAACCCAATCGAAAGAATCGCAACAAAAGTAGTAAGTGAGATTTTTGTTTTAAAAGAAAGATTTTGAATTAATTTATGTAAAATAATAAACGCTGCGTCAAAGAATACAGGAATTGAAACAGTAATCGATGTCATTGCAATTGCGTATGGAGATTTTTTGACCCCAAAAACGCGTAGCATTCCAGTAGCAATTTTATTAATGGCACCAGATGATGCTAAAAATTGACCAAATATAATTCCAAGTCCAATCAAAATACCGACGCCAGCTAGTGTGTTGCCAAATCCTGTGGCAATTATGCCAGGGACTTCTTTCGCCGGAATGCTTGATAATAAGCCAAGTCCAATGGCAACTACTAAAAGAGAGACGAAAGCATCCCACTTGAATCTCATAATAAGGACAAATAAAACAATTAGAGCAAGAACAAACCCGATAATGAGTGTATTACCTGTTAACATTGTAATGTATCCTCCTTAAATATAATTATCTCTAAGGTGACAACGCATACACTTTTATTAAAAGATTATTTTTTCATTCTAGTAACGGCTAACCGTGAAATATTTATAGATTTTTTAACATGGCTACCCCCTATTGCAACAACCCTAGTAAATAATGTGTCAATTAAAGCAAGTTGTACAAGGCGGCTAACCATCGCATCCGACCGCTTTTCAGTCTCTTGCGCCTGTGTAAGGAGTAGTGTATCAGCCATTTTGGCAAGCGTTGTATTTGAATTCGATGTAATAACAATGACAAATGCTCCACTTTTTTGGCTCATTTGAACGACTTCTATAATATTGACCGTTTCTCCAGAATGAGAAATTACAATGACAACATCTTCATTGTTCATATGATTGGCATATATCGCTTGATAATGCGGATCCTGAACAGCGATAGTTGTACCGCCCATTCTCATAAATTTATGAGCGCCATCTTCTGCAATCGTACCCGAGAGACCTTGTCCGAAGAAAAAAAGCCTTTCTGCTTTTGCTATAATTTGAACAGCTTCTTCCATCTGAGTAATATTTAATTTCTCTTTAGTCATCGACATCGCTATAGAAAGTTGATCTGCTATTTTATCAAATACAACATTCGCAAGATCCTCATCCTTAATCTCATTTTGGTCCGACGTTGATGAGTAGCTGTTATTCACTTGCTCTTGAGCAAGTGCCACTTTTAACTCTTGGTAACTAGCATATCCAAGCTTTCTGTATAAACGAACAACACTCGGTTCACTTACATTGCTTAATGTTGAGAGTTCGTTCATTGATAACAAAAAAGGTTGTTTATGCATTTTCAGCTGCTCGACAACTTTTCTCTCAGAAATTGTTAGCGAATTCACCTTACTATTTATTCGTTCTTCGAAACTTAACAAGAAATCACCTCCTAATTTCAATGTAATTTTACTACAATGACAATTCCCTCACAAGTTTATTTTTCGAAAAAGACATAATATTGTTACTTATTCACTTTTTTTCTCATAACATTGATACAGTTTTGTAGTGAAATTACAATCAAATGTAGTTTTATTACATTGAACAGATTTTAATAATTCCGAACAAGAAAACGTAAATGTTAGAGAAATTTATATTCAACTAATAATAGTGAAACCTCCAGTCTAGCTTACTCGTATAGTAAGTAGATTGGAGGTTTTTTATGGCAACATTTACACTTACATATCCAAAAGCATTTGATAGACTTTCAAAATTACCAATCCTAAACAGTCAAAATGAAACAGTTTGCATACTCCAAAAAGTTGAGCGCTCAAATATCGGAAAAGTACTTAATGCAGCCTCTCTAGTAACATCACAGCAACCGTTACCGCACCGTTATGAAACACGGACAACGCATGGAGAGCCCCTTTTTCAAGTGCGTTCTACGCTGCTCACAAAAGGTGTCAGTCATGAAATTATCATGCCTGATGGGAGTATCATTCCTATTCAAAGAAAAACTGTTCAATTATTAGAATCTTCCTATTCCTTTACGATGGATGGTCTTGTCTTTCGCTTTGAGAAAGATTTCACATCGACTGCTTATTTATATTGTAATGATGAAAAAATTGCGAGTGCAAACTTCGTAGAAAATGGGATAGTACGGGAAGGCATCATTTATAAGCTATTCCATTCGGAAGATACTTTATTTGTTGCTTTACTAGCCTCATTGTTTCAATCTCTATTTGCAATAGGTAACTAACAGCACTTATGCTATAATTTGAATCATTCTATATATATATGTGAGGTTAAGTATGAACGGTCAAAACAGAAAAGATATTCACCCAGGGCTTGAAGTCAATATTATTCTTAAAAAAGATCAGCGAACAGGCGTTAAAACGAAAGGGATTGTGAAAGATATTTTAACCAATTCCTCACACCATCCACATGGCATTAAGGTTCGTTTAACGGATGGCCAAATAGGTAGAGTATGTGATATTTTACAAAAATAAAGAAAGAGACTGTTCTAGCGATGAACAGTCTCTTTTGTTTAAAATTGTTTGAGTGCCTGGCACTTAGCCAGTGTAAGCCTCACCCCTCGCTAACACGCGGGATTGCTCCGTCTTACTTTGCAAAATATATGATTAGTACGATAAATTGTGTGAGTGCCTGGCACTTATATTTGCACTTTCAATTCCGTGACATAGACAGCCGTTCCAGTGATTGAAATATCCAAGTTGTTGTCCACTTCGTTCACATGGACATAAACACGACCATCTCGATCAAGCTCTTGTCCTTGTTCAACAACAAGTGTTTTCGGGTATGTTATATTACTATCAACATACTTCGCATAATATGCCCCCATCACACCTGAAGCCGTTCCCGTTACTATATCTTGAATTGTGCCAGAGTATGGTGAAGAAAAATGTCTTGCATGCATATTTGCCGTTTCATCTAATGCCTCTAAACAAAATGGATGCAAGGAAGCTGTTGGCATTTCATTTAAGATAGACGGAAATTTAGCGGTTTGTGGATTCATCTTTTTGAAAGAGCTTAATTTTTGGACAGGTATTAGTAGGGTCCACAATCCTGTGCTACCATAGACAATTGGTAAATCTGAATGTAATTCATCCTCGTCAATGCCTATTGACTCAGCAAGCGCAGCTCTAGAGCCATTAAATGCTTCAAACTGTGGTGCAGCATGCTGCATTGTTATGTATAGCTTTTCATCTTTTTCTTCCAGACGAATTGGTAATATTCCGGCCTTTGTTTCGATTGTAATAGTCGTTTTGTTCGCTAATAAGCCTTGTGTTTGTAGTGCATAAATGGTTGCCATTGTAGCGTGACCACATAAATCGACTTCATGCCCTGGTGTAAAATAACGAATGCGTATATCAGCTGTTTCAGACGTCATTGCAAAGGCTGTTTCATTAAAGCCAACCATTTTGGCAATTTCTTGCATCTCATGCTCACTGTATTGATTTCCTTCCACTACAACTCCAGCAGGATTCCCCTTATTTGGTACGTGACTAAATGCATCATAATGTTGAACAGTTATTGTTTTCATAAACTTCCCCACTTTTTTGTTAGAATGCTATTCAGGTTTTGATGGCAGAACTGTCAAATGATCCATTCTGCTTTCATTAGCATAACGCATAATATTACCCTTTGGTAAAGTTTCTTTAAAGTTTATTAATCTATCTTTTATGCATAGTATTCAAATTCTTATTTCGTAAAAATCCAGTTCGCTTTACGTGCGTTCCCTCAGGATTCTTCGTGGATTTTCGCTTGGATAGCCATAAAATTTTCAAAATTGTTTGAGTGCCTGGCACCTAAAAAGCATACTGGAAGTACTCCAGTATGCTGAATAACATGCTATATAATTCACTCTAGCCTAGCGAATTGTTTTTAAGGCTGTTGCCCATGGAATGACTTGATCTAACATTTGGTTTACTGAATCAGCTTGCACATCTTTTGGTTTAAACACATTGCCATTTTCAAAATCAGTAAATAACGACAGCGCAGGGTGTACACGAACATCTGCTACTGATAATTCTCCAAGAATACCACGTAAATGTTCGGCCGCACGTGCACCACCTACTGAACCGTATGATACAATTCCAGCTGCTTTATTATTCCACTCTTCACGTAAATAATCTAGAGCATTTTTAAGCGCTCCTGAAATAGAATGATTGTATTCTTGAACAATAAAAACAAACCCATCACATGCAGCTACTCTTTGAGACCATGCTGCTGCTCCAGAAGCATCGCCACCTGGTTCTCCTAAAAGAGGTAGTTTGAAGTCGGCAATATCAATAATTTCATATTCTGCATCACGGCGTTTTTCTGCTAATTCCTTTACCCACTGACCAACTTGCGGACTTACACGTCCTTCACGTGTACTACCTAAAATAATCCCAATTTTCAACATCTCTATTCCTCCTTATTTGTACCTAAAAAGTGTTTTTCTGATTGCTCTTACTTTGGTGATTTTCAAAAAATTTGCGCTCTTACCAATGGTGTTCAAATAAACAGTACTTTATTCAATCAAAATTCATTAAGCAACCTTCGCATCTCGATTACTTTGAATTCATGTATCTTTATTTCGAGATAAAATTAACATATTTACATTGTCCTTGTCAATTGTTTAGCTGTTATTTTTTTGTTTTAAACCTAAAGTATACCAATAAAGATTGATTTCACTAAAGAAAGAGAAACAATTTTCTAGTAATCGTTTCTCTTAATCGTTATCATTTTAATTTTATTGGACGTTCTAGAGCTACTAGCTCATCCTCAATAGCAGATAACTGACTATCCACTACATATTTTGCATCTGAAATCGCTGCATTATAAATATATGGAGCAATATTTTCTTTCACAAAATCAAATACTCTTTCCGCTTCAAAATCGGAAATATCCTCATCTCGTTGATTATAGAAAAAGCGTTGTATATCGGCGATGATTTGCTCTTGTTGTTCCTTTGTTAAACGGATAAACATATTTCGCCACTCCCTTCTGCATTACATTAAATCAAGTATAGACCAATGCTTAATTTTTCTATAGTGACCATTTTTATTATTTTTTACATTCCTACTTATAATTGTCATCCGCCTCGAACCCAAACCAATCACCGATGATAACTTGCCATTTCCCCTCACTTAGACAAATTAAACTAAATCAATGCGTCTATCGCAGACAGTTACAAGTCTTTCATCGTGCGTTGCAATAATCACACTCGCACCGTTTTGACTGCATTTTCTTAATAAATTAATAATAATCTCTCTATTATTTTTATCAAGCGATGCAGTTGGTTCATCCGCATATATAATTGTTGCCTTCTTAAATATTGCCCGTGCAACACCAAGACGCTGTTTTTCCCCCCCTGATAAAACAGCCGCCATTTCTTGACCCCTTCCTTCAAGTCCAACGGTCTGTAGGATTTCTTCAACAAACTTTGACTTTGCTTGCCGCTTATTTAATGTCACGTTATAACTGACGTTTTCATCTTCAATGATGCCATAGTCTTGATAAATAAATGCCGCACTTTTTTTCCAAAAATTCGTTTTTTCTTTTTCATTCCAGTTGCTAGCTTTTTGATTTTCTATCATAATTTCTCCATTGCTTACTGATTGAATAAGACCTAGGCAATTTAAAAGGGTTGTTTTGCCACTACCAGATGGACCCGTAATGGCAATCATTTCGTTACGATTAATATTAAGTGACATATTAGAAAAAATCTTTTTCCCACTAATTTCAATGCCAATATTTTTTGTTTGAATTACCATATAAATTACCCCTTTAGTTCATTTAATTGTACCGATGACTAGTACGATAAAATGCTTGCTTTGCGGATCTCTTAAAGGAAAGATAACTTCCTATCCAATATAAAATTCCGACAAGCAAAGCAGATGAAAGTAATATGCTAAGTTCCATATAGTGTATAAAATAGGCGATTACGGATCCGACAATCGTTGTAATAATGATTGTAAATAGTTGTCGTTTTAAAACCGGTCCAACAATCGATGCGTAAGACAAACCAAATGTGTGCAAAGTGAAAATACGTTTTACATTCGTGCCAGCCCAAAGCCTCCCATTCAATACACCTGTCAAAAACATTGTTACGAAAATAAGCATACCCGCTACAATATAATAGACGTATTGTTGTTTAAACCTTTGAGCAGTTTCCAAAGCAACGTCTGCTATACCATTGATAGAGGTAATATGAGGTTTCATAACGGAGTTAGCTAATGCTGCTTGCAAATGATCTTCATCTAAAAAAACGATATTTCCACTAGAAGCTAAAGATATTAAGAAACGTTTCGTTTTTACAATGTCTGTTAACTGACCGTCTATCAGTATAACCAACGGATTTTCTGCTTGCACTGTTTCACCTGCCAAACCAACATTTGGTGGTAAGGCAAGGAATTTTGATCCCTTATATTCGTAAAAAGTTAAACCTTGCGCTGGATAGACATCATTATGTTTTGTCCATAGTGGAATTTGACCTTCTAAAAACGATGACAATTCATATGGTAAATCTTCAACATTTTTTGCAATGAGTTTCCCGCCTTTGCCTTCTGTTTCCACACCTATTTCTAGCAAATCAATCCAAGCTCTATCCGTCATAATAATGTGATCATAGCCACCCATCTCAGATGGCTCTAATAAAATCGCTTTATCAATAACAAAAGAAAGACTTAAATTATTAGCCTCTTGCATTTTAGAAAAAAAAGCTTCTACATCGGGAAGTGTCGTCTCTTGTTCTAATGATTCCAAGTCAATCATTGACAGTCGAACGATATTTTGCATTTTGTCCCAGAGCGAATATTCTTTTGACAATTGATTTGTTATTAGTAAAGATGTGATGATAGTCGGTATAACAATTAGCGATAAAATCATGACAAGAACATGGCTTAGCTTTCCCATTATGGAAAACCGCTTCAACGGTATTTGTCTTTTGGCTATATGGGCAGCTTTTGGGCCAGCAATTAGCGAAAGTAATACTGTGATGATGCCAACGACAATCAAGAATAGCAATAGACATAGTATTAGCCGATTGAATACCAATGGAATTTGTCGAATGTCCTTTATGACACCTACATAGCCTAATGAAATAAACAAACCTAGTAAAAAACCGGCAAAGATAAAAGATACTATTGTCGTTGTATCCTCCACATGAATTTTCCCTGCATTAACACCGCCTAATAATCGAATAGACCTTGCTTTTGCATGTTGAAATATCCACGTAATAATTGTCGTTACTAATAACAACAAGGAAGCGAGCACTGCATTTCCTATACCATTTTGAAATAAGTATGCATAAACTATTGTAAGTATAGATGATTCTTGAATAAATAAAATCCTAATTTGATGCTGTTGCGCCCATTGTTTAAGTGCTTCTTGAAATTCTTTTCCACCGTTAAAAGCATAGGTGCCTGATAAAGAACGGGTGCCTATTTCTGCAGCAGAAAGCAACTCACCTGTTAAAGTAGAATCGAACCACTTAATTTCTTTATGCGCTATAAGCAAGCCATAAAATGCTGGTTTAGCAGTCCCAAAATAAATAATATCTTTTTTGTTGTCATAGTTTTCTGGGTCAACAGAAGTTTTTACTACAATCGCTTTATATTGATCTGTTAATCGATTAAGGTCTGAAACCAACTTATCTTTTGCAATAGTGGTTTCAGCAAGATTTAAATCAAATTGATTTGTAGTGCCTAAAGGCAGCCGCTGTTGGACAAGCGACGTATATTGAAAAATAAGTAGAGACAGCATAATTACACAAATCAATGATGTCAATTGTATTGCTCTTTTAAGCATGGCTCTCCTCCTTAATTAAGAAGCTTGGAAAGCCTACTGCGAAAGACATTCCAAGCCTCTAAAGTATTGAAGCTACAGTAATTAATCGCATACTCGATAGTAATTATCATTTTAACGTTTTCTAAATTATGTAATTTCCCTTTCAAAATTTATTTACCAAATGATTCTTTATATCTAGATATTTTTTATTTAGCATAAATTAATAGAAAAATCAATATTTTTTAATATTGATTAAACGTGTTAACAATATGCATATTCACCCTTGATGTCCTATGGCAATTTTTTTGATAGTTAGCAATTCGAATTCCCCTACCTACAGGATTAGTCTATTGGAGCGGTGGGCACGAGGGTTGTAGTTTACAGAGTGCTGCCCGTAGCAGAATTCAACGGCAATAGTCATCTAGGAATGTGACACTAGTTGATTGGAGCGGAGGGAGGCGACTCCTGCGGGAACAGCACACAGCGAAAGACGCAACAAACCGCGCGTTAGCGAGGGTTGCGGCTTACGGTGTGCCCACGGAAAGCGTCCTCCCGTAGCGAAAATCAACAGCAGTATGTATCTCTATTAAAAAGATATTAACCAAAAGGAATTGAGAAGTAACTCGATGCTTTTTTTTATTCTTTTGAAGTTTAAAATTTCCAAGTTGATTGGAGCGGAGGGAGGCGACTCCTGCGGGAACAGCACACAGCGAAAGACGCAACAGTCCGCGCGTTAGCGAGGGTTGCGGCTTACGGTGTGCCCGCGGAAAGCGTCCTCCCGTAGCGGAAATCAACAGCAGTTAAATAAAAATTGGTTGTAGACAATCGTTCATTTACAACAAAAAAACGCAACCTTTAAAGGAAATTCCTCTAAAAGTTGCGTTTATTCACATACTATTTGTTACATTCAAACGAATAGTTCGTTGATAAAAAATTCTTTTCTTTCGTTACAATGGCTTTGCCCCCATCGTCTTCACATTGCTCAGTCATTGCATCTATTTTTTTCTCATTCATCATATTCGTCATAATTGTCATGCCGCCTCCGAACACAGCAATTAGTAAACCAATTATAATCCATAACTTGCCGGCACTATTGCCAGCAGGTCTCCCATTTGCCACTCCCATTCCCCTCTCTTAAACAAATAAAAACGGTTCCGTATGAATAGTAGATTGAACAAATTCTACTGCATATTTTTTTGTGTCACACATCGTCGCCATTTTTTTGGCAACCCCTGCAATCATTACTTTTTCTACATGATGACCTGGGTCTACAATTTGTAAACCAATTGCTTGTGCATCCTGAGCAGTATGGAAATACATATCACCTGTTAAAAACACATCCGCTCCAGCACGCTTTGCCGTATAAATATATTTATTTCCGTCTCCACCAACTACGGCAATCTTTCTTACCTTTGATTGCAGATCTCCGACAACACGAACAGCTGGCACATCTAGTTGTTTCTTTACAAATTCTGCAAAGCCTTTTAACGTCATTTCTTCGGGTAAATAGCCAACACGTCCTAATCCCATAATGTTCGTTTGCTGATCTAAGCGTATCACATCATATGCAGGCTCCTCATATGGATGGGCATTTAACATCGCCTTTAAAACGCGATTTTTAATGGGCGTTGGGAATACCACTTCCACTTTGACTTCTTCTTCCACATGTAACTCACCAACCGAACCAACATATGGATTAGCCCCTTCTAGCGCTCGGAATCGACCTTCTCCACTCGTTGTATAGCTACATGCCTCATAAGAACCTATACGACCAGCGCCAGCCTTTGCTAATGCCTCACGTAACGTATCCGCATTTGCAGTCGGTACGAACACAGCTAGCTTAAGAACATCCTCAGCATACGTTTCTTCTAAAATAGAACGATTTTCAAGCAGCAATGCATCAGCCAATAAATCATTGACACCACCCTCAGCCACATCTAAATTTGTATGTGCGGCATAAACAGCAATATCATGTTTGATAAGCTTTTCGTATAATTGTCCTGCAGGATTGTCCGTACGAATATTGGCTAGGCGGCGGAAAATTGGTGGATGATGCGCGATAATCAATTCACAACCTTGAGCGATAGCCTCATCTGCTACAGCTTCATTGACATCCAATGTGACTAAAACTTTGCTTACAGGTTTATTTAGTGTTCCAATGGCAAGCCCAATTGGATCATTTTCCATACAAGCAAGATTTTTCGGTGACCACGATTCAAATAATTGAATAATCTCCTGACCATTAACAGATTTCATGCTATAAAACTCCTTCCACTAAATCAAGTAGCGCTTTTAATTCTGCACGTTTTTCCTCAATATCAAGTGTTGGCTCTGCCCCTTCAATAGATTGTAAAACGCGCTGCCAATTTTCCCTTTCTCGATTCCATTTTTTCATAAATGCTGGTGATTGGCGAAGCAATAATTTAGGTCCAAATAAGATGTCTGCTGCAGTTAGCTCCATCGGCCCTCGTTGTAAGACAAGAATTTCGTAAATTTTTTCGTCTTCCTCTAAAATATCTTCATCGAGGATTGCCCAATTATTTTTTAAAGCCCATTCCCGAATAACTTTTGCATGAATGTTTGGCTGCAAAATTAGACGTGTAACACCTTGTAAGCTTTGTGGATGTTTCTCTAATATTGACACAATAAGAGGTCCACCCATTCCTGCAATTGTAATAGTATCTACATGGTCTGATTCTTCCACTGCAGCTAAGCCGTCTGCCAATCTAACCGTGATTTGTTCTGTTAATCCTTCTTTTTTCACTTGTCCCACCGCTGAATCATAAGGGCCTTTTACAACTTCTCCTGCTACTGCGCTAGTAGCTATTCCCTTATGAATTAAATAGCATGGTAAATAAGCATGATCACTGCCAATATCCGCCACAACCGCACCTGTTGGAACAAATTTTGCCACTGTTTCTAATCGCTTTGATAATTTTTGTGCGTTCATTTTTAACCGCCTACCTTATATAGAGTCCATTCTAGTATGTATGATGTTGAACAAAAAAACAAATGGAGTTGTCTCATATATTGAGCAACTCCATTATAATAATAGAAGCTGCACTAAAAGCGTAAATACACTTTTAGTACAGCCACTTTTCAAAACTATTCTAGAGTAGAAATGTACTCAGCGATTGCTTTTGCTTCCGCTTCGTTTTTCATTCCTGGTGTCATCGGAGTTCCTGGAATACCGTTTGTTAACACGTCTACGATATGAGCTTCATCTAAACCATGTAGGTTTGGACCAACACTACCAGTTAAGTCACCACCGTGACAACCGATACAAGTTTGTACTAATGCAGAACCATCATCATTAGCTTCTGTAGTTTCGCCACCACCCTCATGTTCAGCAGCAATTTCTTTCTTGTTATCTGCGCCTTGTAAAGACATGAAGAAAATAAGACCAATACCAAATGCCAGAATCAAGATGTAAGGAACGACTGGATTGTTTTTCATATGTTTCCCCTCCTCATTAATAAATCTACTTCTATTATAATATAGAATCAGTCAACATCTAATATTGTACTGCATTAAACATGAAACGAAAAGCCCCATTCGCTAAGTTTTCCTTTGTTTGTAACAATTTCGACATTTCTGTATCAATTGGATAAATTATGTCTTGTTAAAACCAATATTTAGACTTATGGAGAACCCTTTCCAAACGAAAATTGTTTTACTTCTCGCAAATATTTTGCCACTTCAATTGCATTCATATACATCTAAGGATGAAAATTAATTGCTCCTTTCTCGTTAAACCTTTGTGCTTTATTAAGTTGACTATATATAATGACATTTGCATAAATAGGTTATACTATTATTTCAATATATTATTATTCACTATTTTTTCATTGGATTTCTTTTGAAATTACTTTTCCAATAAAGCCATACTGCTATATTAGAAAAACAAACACCCTTCTATGGACAATAGTAGTCATAGAAGGGTGTTGAAATTTACATAAAATTATACAAGTAATAACCAATTAGTGCCACTAGCCCTAGAACACCAGAGACTGTGAAATAAAGTAGTTTCATTTTTAATCCTGAAAATAACCAGACGGCACAATTTGCCGCTATAAAGGCAAATAACGCTATATTATTTCCACTAAAATATGTAGTATACATGCGAATCGATAAACTAAATAACAGTATAGCAGCAATAATATGCAAAGCAGGCGCTAAAAAGTTATTTTTGCTCGCAAACCGGAAAGCTATTATGAATAATGTAATTGCAGCGATTGCTACAATGCCCGTTAAAAAAAGCAACAAAGAAGTTACTGTAAAATAAACATACAAGAGTACCATCATACCCAAGCACAATCCCACAATGAAGAACATCATTTTTCTTTTTTCTAAAGGCAATACAGCCTGTTTATGAGTTGCTGACTCTATCTCCTCTATATCATTTCCCTCTGCATAAAGAGTCGCTAAAAAGTCACAGTAGTGCTCTGGTAATAGCTTATTTTGCTTCCAAAACAATATCTCATTTAAAATAATTTTTTTCCGTGGATTTGTCATCATATATTCTCCAAACATTGCTTAATAATGGTTGTAATACAATTTTATCTCACAAATCATAAAAGAGCATCTGTAAAAAGTCGCAAAAATGGAATGACTACACCGTTCAAATTATATATTTTTACATCACTTAAGCAATTATTTAAAGTTTCTTCCGATAATATATGGATTACATCGAGGGTGTTGCTGTTTTCTAGTTGCGTTTCGATTGCTAATACAAGGCAAACCCCGCCATGAACAGTGATGGCGGGGTTTGCATTTATAGTAAAAGTATTGTGTTTGTTTATTATTCCAAGAAATCTTTTAATCGTTTGCTGCGAGAAGGGTGGCGTAACTTACGAAGTGCCTTTGCTTCAATTTGGCGAATACGTTCACGTGTTACACCAAATACTTTACCTACCTCTTCTAATGTACGTGTACGACCATCATCTAAACCAAAACGTAAACGAAGTACATTTTCTTCACGGTCTGTTAATGTATCTAATACATCTTCTAGTTGCTCTTTTAACAATTCATATGCTGCATGGTCAGAAGGAGACTGTGCCTCAGAGTCCTCAATGAAGTCCCCTAAGTGCGAATCATCTTCTTCACCGATTGGCGTTTCAAGAGATACAGGTTCTTGCGCAATTTTTAAAATTTCACGTACTTTTTCAGGTGTTAAATCCATTTCCTCGCCAATTTCTTCTGGAGACGGCTCACGACCTAAGTCTTGTAACAATTGACGCTGTACACGGATTAGTTTATTAATCGTTTCTACCATGTGTACAGGAATACGAATTGTACGTGCTTGGTCGGCAATTGCACGTGTGATTGCTTGACGAATCCACCATGTTGCATATGTTGAGAATTTAAAGCCTTTGCGGTAGTCAAACTTCTCAACTGCCTTAATAAGCCCCATATTCCCCTCTTGAATTAAATCAAGGAATAGCATTCCACGACCAACATAGCGTTTTGCAATCGATACTACAAGACGTAAATTCGCTTCTGCTAAACGTTTACGTGCTTCTTCGTCACCTTGCTCAATTCGCTCTGCTAAAGCAATTTCTTGCTCTGCAGAAAGTAAATCAACACGGCCAATCTCTTTCAAATACATACGTACAGGATCATTAATTTTTACGCCTGGTGGTACGCTCAAATCGTTTAAATCGAACGTTTCTTCGCTAGCTTCTTCTTTCATCAAGCTCTCTTCTTCAAATTCTTCTTTACCAATAATTTGAATGTCCTTATTTTTTTCAAGATCTTCAGCGAAGTGGAAAACTTCTTCATTTTCCAATTCATAAGGCAATAATTTCTCTGAAATTTCCTTCATGGAAATTTCACCTTCAGTTTTCGCCTTTTCTTGTAGTAATTTTTTTGCTTCATCTAATGTAATTTCTACTTCTACCTCTTTTGAACGTTCAGACTTGTCCGCCATAAACCTTCCTCCTTCTAAACAACCGAATCGGGTTAAATCGCCGATAACGATTTTCTTAAATGAATAATCTGTTGGGCGATTTCAAGAGCACGCGCATACTCGTGCATCTTCTCCGCTTCCTTTGACTCATGCATCTTTTGATGAATTTCTTGCTCAATTCTATATTTTTGAAGCTGTCGGATAGAATCTGCGATTTCTGATTCTGCCTGGTCAGGATCACGTTCTACTAAAGCAGCTTCCATAACAATTTTGCGTAATTCAGCGTCATCTAAGATTTCTACAAAGCGCTGATAATCTGGATGACCATATTCCTCATAAAATCCTACCAATCGAACAAATACAGCCATATATGCATCTCTTACAAAAGGCTCTGTTTGCTCACTACGTAATACCCTGTCCACTACATCTATATTATGAAGCATATGAGCCAGTAATAAACGTTCGGCACGTTCTGCTGCGTCCATAGGCTTTTGTTGCTGCGTGACTGGCATCGAAGGTGTATGCGTTGGCATTTCCACTTTCGCAGAGCGTACTTGATTTGCCTCTAATTTTCGGAATTGGGCATAAATAGCTTCTTCCGAAATCGTCGTTTCATTTGATAGCTGTCGGATATACAAATCTCGCTCAATTGGTGAGGAGCTACCCACTAATTGTTCGAGTACTTCTTGAATATATTGAAGCGTATCATTTTCAAATTGAAAATTCTTATTTCGTCTAGCATGCATCATCATAAAAGCAATATACGTATGTGGGTTTTCCAAAATTTGTTCCTTAAAAGCCTGTCCACCTAAACTTTGAATATACTCATCAGGATCGAGCTTATCAGGTATCACCGCAATATTAACTTTCATGCGCTCCGTTTGTAGTAACTGTGCCGCTCTTTTCGCCGCATCAAATCCAGCATTATCACCGTCATAGCAAATTGTAACTTGCTCTACTAAGCGTTTTAGCTTTGTGATATGCTGATTCGTAAGCGAGGTTCCCATTGTTGCTACGGCATTTGTTACGCCAACTGAGGTTGCAGCCAAAACATCCATAAAACCTTCCATCAACACTACTTGACGATTTTTTCTAATAGAGGTTCGTGCCTTATCTAGGTTATATAACACTTCACTCTTTTGAAAAATTGGTGATTCTGGACTATTTAAATATTTTGCCTCTTCACCTGTCGATGACAATATTCGTCCTGAGAAGGCAATAATTTTACCGTTCTCATCACGAATCGGGAACATAATACGTCCTCGAAAACGATCAAAATAGCGTTCTTCCCCTTCACGTTTGATTATTAGACCACTATCTGCGATTTCTTGTAAGTTATAACCTTTTCTTTCAAGCAATATCGTTAATGCATCAAAGCTTGGGAGAGACCATCCAATGCTATTAGATTCTATAAGTTCCCTTGTAAATCCTCTTTCTAGCAAATAATTTAAAGGCTCTTCCCCATCTTCTGTGTTTAGCAGTAAATGATGAAAAAAATCTGCCGCAAAAGCATGCGCTTCTTTCATCCTCTCTTCCGCTTTAGAAATCTTTGTCGTCGCCTCTGGTAAGCTTGGGCCTACATCTAAATGCATACCAACACGTTCACCAAGTTTTACGACGGCATCTGGGAAAGAAATCCCTTCGATATCCATGACGAAAGTAATAGCATTACCACCTGCTCCGCAACCAAAGCAGTGAAAAATCTGTTTGTCTGTTGACACAGAAAAAGATGGCGTTTGTTCTCCATGAAAAGGACAGAGACCAAACCAATTGCGCCCACGCTTTGTCAGCTGCATATATTCGCTTATGACATCCACAATATCTGATTGTGTACGAATCTGCTCAATCACTTCTTCTGGTATTTTCCCTGCCAAACTCATCACCATCTTTAATTTACGTTCTAGAACACAATTCGATATCCGTTTTAAAAATCCTTTATTTCTCGACAAAAAAATAGGATTTTTCTCATTTTAAATATTTTTACCACAATTTTATTATTATAAAACAAATTTTAGTATTTATCTATACAAATTTAAAAACCCACTCAAAAAAACCGCCTCTACTAACCCGAGGTGGTTTACTAAATTTGGTTTCTTATTTACGGCTTGCAAGATATTCAATAATAACGTTAGCTGTTTCCTCTACCGCTTTGTTTGTTACGTCAATCACTTTGCAACCTATTTCATCAACAACTTTTTCAAAATGTTGTATTTCCTCTAAAATACGTACATGTTGCGCATAGATGGCGTCATCATTTAAACCTAATGTCATTAATCTTTCTTTTCGTATCGAGTTTAATTTATCAGGGGAAATAACTAAGCCAAAACATTTTTTCGGATCAATTTTTAATAATTCTTCTGGTGGTGCTACCTCCGGGACTAACGGTACATTTGCCACCTTATAACGTTTATGTGCTAAATACTGTGAAAGCGGCGTTTTTGAAGTGCGTGAAACTCCAACAAGTACAATGTCAGCCTGCAATAAGCCTCGTGGATCTCTGCCATCATCATATTTCACGGCAAATTCAATCGCCTCAATTTTTTTAAAGTAGTCATCATCCAGTTGATGCACAATACCTGGAGTTTCTAATGGCATTTCTTCCATAAAGGTTGCCATCGATTTTAATGCTGGTCCCAATATATCTACAGCATGAACTTTTTCTTTTTCGCATAGATCATGCAATAATGCACGCATGTCTTGTCGAACAAGTGTATAAACTACAAATGCCTTCTGTTTCGCAGCGAGGCAGACTATTTTTCGAACAAGCTCTTCTGTTTGAATATGCGGAAAGCGCCGAATAATCGTATTTTCTAAGCCTGGTCGGAACTGGCTAATAACTGCCTTAGCTACTTGATCACCAGTTTCGCCGACAGAATCAGATATAACAAAAACGCGTAATCTCTTCATTCTGTTCCCCTTCAACTGTTAGACATTTTGCGCAAGAGATAGGAAAGCACGTGTAATGGTTGTTTTAGTTAAACGGCCCACTATCGTCAATCCACCCTCTTGAGGTTCGATTACCGGTAACGAATCTACTTCTCGTTCTATTAACTTATTTGCTGCAACAACTAACGAATCTGATCTTTCACAGTACGAGATATTTGGCATTCGTGTCATAATAATATGTACAGGAATTTTATTTAAATCCTGCGTGCCAATACTTGTACGCAGTAAATCTTTACGAGAGAGAACCCCAGTTAAAAATTCGTTCTTATCAACGACAAAAAGGGTTCCGACATCCTCTGAAAACATGAAACAAATGGCATCATATACCGTCATTGTTTCAGGTACAACAACAGGTCCCGAGTGAAAATCTTTTACTTTTAAATTGTTAATGCTATCCATTAAAGTTACGGATGTTTTTTTCCCAGAATAGAAATAACCAACTCGTGGTCTAGCATCTAGAAAGCCAGCCATCGTCAAAATTGCTAAGTCTGGTCTTAAAGTTGCTCTTGTCAGATTGAGACGTTCTGCAATATGCTCCCCTGTTATCGGGCCGTTCTCTTTCACAATTTGTAAAATGTCTTCCTGACGTTTGTTGAGTTCGATTGGACTCACCGCCTCAAATCTAATAGTGTTATACTTATGCTCAATTATTATATACTATTTTAATGGTTATTGCGAAGAAAAGAACTACATGCTACAATATTGACACATACGCTTGCTCTAAATGTATTTTCGAGCAAACTTGCGTTATACAGGCGATGATAGGAAAAAAGTATCTGTTCAATTTTTAGCGAGTAGAAAATGGTGAAAGTCTACAATGTGGCAGAGAAAAGGCACTCCTTGAGCTAACTTTTTGAAAAGAGGTTTTAAACAGTTCGTTTAAAACAATCAGGGTGGAACCGCGGGTATTAGCACTCGTCCCTGGGCATTATTTGTGCCCGGAGACGGGTGCTATTTTTAATTTAGCTCGTGCTAAATTAAAATCATGCAATATGCGCATGTGGCGAATTAGATTTGAAAATGACAAGGTTGAACTGGTCATTCTTCCAATTCGTCGTCATGTAACACATTTACTTTTCACTCTTGTGCAAGTAAAAATTATGAAGGAGGCTATTATAATGGCTAACAAATCAATGGAAACAATCGTATCTTTAGCAAAGCATCGAGGCTTTGTCTTCCCAGGTTCTGAAATCTACGGAGGCTTAGCAAACACTTGGGATTACGGTCCACTTGGTGTTGAATTAAAAAATAATGTTAAAAAAGCTTGGTGGCTAAAGTTTGTTCAGGAATCAGAGCATAATGTTGGTATTGATGCGGCAATTCTTATGAATCCAAAAGCATGGGTCGCATCTGGTCACGTTGGTAACTTCAACGACCCAATGGTAGACTGTAAAGCTTGTAAAGCGCGTCACCGTGCAGATAAAATCATCGAGGATGCTGCCCTAGCAAAAGGTGATGAAATTATTGTAGACGGTATGACTTTCGATCAAATGAAAGAAACAATGGTGAAATACGATGTTGTTTGTCCTGATTGTGGGAAAGCAGATTTCACTGATATCCGTCAATTCAATTTAATGTTTAAAACATTCCAAGGTGTTACAGAATCTTCAACTAACGAAATCTACCTACGTCCCGAAACTGCACAAGGAATTTTCGTAAACTTTAAAAACGTTCAACGTTCTATGCGTAAACGTACACCATTCGGTATTGCACAAATCGGTAAATCTTTCCGTAACGAAATTACACCAGGGAACTTCACATTCCGTACACGTGAATTTGAACAAATGGAGCTTGAATTTTTCTGTAAACCAGGTGAGGATCTTGAATGGCATGCATATTGGAAAGAATTCTGTAAAAACTGGTTACTAAACTTAGGAATGAAAGAAGATTCGATGCGTTTACGTGACCACGAGGATGACGAATTATCGCATTACTCTAACGCAACAACAGATATCGAATTTAAATTCCCATTCGGCTGGGGTGAGCTTTGGGGTGTAGCTGATCGTACAGACTACGACTTAAAACAACATATGGAACATTCAGGTGAAGATTTCACTTATATTGATCCTGTGTCAAACGAACGATATGTACCTTACTGCATCGAACCATCTTTAGGTGCTGACCGTGTTACATTAGCATTTTTATGTGACGCTTATGATGAAGAAGAGCTAGAGGGTGATGATAAACGTACAGTATTACGCTTCCACCCTGCTTTAGCACCATTTAAAGCAGCAGTACTTCCACTTTCTAAAAAGTTATCGGATGAAGCTGCAGATGTATGGTCAGAGCTACGTAAATCGTTCCCAGTTGATTTTGATGAATCTCAATCAATCGGTAAACGCTACCGACGTCAAGATGAAATCGGTACGCCATTCTGTATCACATTCGATTTCGATTCAAAAGAAGACGGTCAAGTAACTGTTCGTCACCGTGATTCAATGGAACAAGTTCGTATGCCAATCGCTGATGTAAAAGCGTATATCGAAAAGCATCTTCAATTTTAAATTGAATTAAATTTGTCTAAAGTCAAACGGCTGTGACAAAAGAAATAAGTGTTAGATTGACTGCAATCAATCTGACACTTTTTTCTATGCCGTTGATGTCTGCTACGGCGGTTGCTTTTCGAAGGTTTACAGGCGATTCATGGACTTTTACCGGCGATTTCTTCTGTCTCACCAGCGATTCATGGACTTTTATCGGCTGTTTCTCTAGGTTTACCGGCGATTCGCGGACTCTTATCGGCGATTTCTTTCGTCACACCAGTGATTCATGGACTTCTCTCTGCGTAATTGCGTCCTGATTTATTATTTTCATCTACAATCTCACTGCTAAAATGTACGTAACTCTTTTAAACGTTTCATCGCTGAATGGACAGTAAGTCTGTGAAAAGCTATTAATTTACCTTTATAGACGACTCCATAGATACCATATGGTGTTGGAGAAAATCTCAACAATTCTTCCCTATTTTGCAAATCAATTAATTGTGCCTGAATGCCAAGTTTTTTTGCGCCCTCCACAACATTGTCCGTTGCAATATCTACAAATGGGCATTGAGGAGTACGGAAAATCGTTAACTCTTGAAAGGAAGATAGCCTCTCATCCCAATCATTCGGAAAATATGGATCAGGCGCATTTCCAAATTTACAAACTAACAACTCAAAGCCATATGGCGCGTGAGCTATTTCTTTGAAATTATGCTTTAAAAAAATATGCTTACTTGGAGTCCAAGAAGTATCTGGGTTTGTGATAACAATTACCCCTGCCTTATTTTGTTCCTTAGCATCTAATAGACACTTATTAATCAATTTAGAGGCATAGCCCTTTCCCGTAATACCTACCCATAAACAATGAATCACCATATAGTTTTCACCAAACACAACTCTTGAAGATGACTCAATTGGTGTATATTCAATAAATCCTGCCTGCTTATTATTCTCCATTATTTTTATATACTTTAAACCTTCGTGAAATCGTTCAAGAAGCCATTTATTTTTATTTATGTATCCAGTAGCATTCGTTTTACTACGTTGACAAAAGCAACCACTTTGAGAAATATTATGTTCATTTAATTCTATTACATAATCAATAACCACTATTACGCCCTCCTAAAACTAGCTTCATATACTTATTATTTTCAATACTAAACAAACAATCCCTTTTTATAGATGCAAAAATAAAAACCAAATCAAGTTTTGATTTGGCCATGTTCTATGCTTTTAACGATATAAATAAACGCTCCTGCATTTTTTCCTCAAATAAAAACTTTTTCATACTCATTCCAACTAAGTTTACTAATAGTTCCTCAATATCACTTAAAGAATAATATAAAAATGTGCCTTCACGCATAGGGCGAACTCTTTTGTCTATTGTCAGTTCCTCCTCGATAAAGTAGGCAACATTGACCCCGCAATGCTCCATCAGTTGTGTAATACGTTGATCGTCGCCAGGATTAATAAAGAACGGTACAATTTTATCAATATACAAAATACTCTGAACAAGTTTGATAAAAAAGTTCTCACGCATAGAAGTTTCAACAACTAGAATTGTTGTTTGCTCATGCTGATAATCCATGTACAAAACACTTAATTGCTCTTCCAATAGTTTCTTTAATATATGAATGGAATTTTTAAATTTCTTCATATCTGTTTGAATTTCTCGAGTTAGTAGCCGTAGAATACGATAGGCAGGTAGAAAGATTTTTAAAACTATTTCTTTTGGATGTAAATGATCGATTAATTTATTGAAATATACTTTTAAAGTATTTTCATCATTTCGTATCAACTGTTCGATAAATAAGTTGAAAATTTCTTCAAAACTATTTGCACGATAATCAATCATTTTAACAATCTTTATACTATAATTCAGGGGTAAATTCATGGACGTTTGCTCATCTAATAATTTTACTTTCGGTAACGTTGGAAATAAATCATAGACAAGCTCTACTTGTGCACTACGATTATCAGATAATAACACAACTGAGTTTACAGGATAAATGCCAAGACACTCTACAAATTTATGCATAAACTTTTCATTATATAAATGTCGATCCCGATATAATACAGCTAAAGCATCTGTTGCGTTATATCCCGAATGATATACACGCTTTGAGGTCATCGCCGAATAGACATCAATAATTTGTAATAGTTGAACGCCATCACTCATCTTATCTGCACATAGTTGATTAGGATACCCTTTTCCCGCGAACCGTTCGTGGTGATCACGTGCTAAATAAGCGATATCCGCTTCACCATTTTCTAGAAGTAGGTCATAGCCTTTTGTTGTATGTGTTTTGACAATATCAAATTCATCTTCTGACAGCTTTCTTTTTAAACTTAGTATCTCTTGTGGAATAAATACTTTTCCAATATCATGAAATAAATAACCACGTGCTAGCATCTCTATGTCCGTTAAGCCTAATTGCCGCGCAAAAATAGTTCCCAGTACAAAGGCATCAAATGAATGGACAAACGAGTATTCATCCCATTCTCTTAAACGTATTAGTAAATCGTAGCGATGTTTTTTTTCTAAAATTCGCTCAAACACGCCTCTGACATATGCTGTGTCTTGAGTACTTTTTAAAATTTGACCATAACGTAATTCGTGCACAACACTTTCTAATGTTGTCATAAATAGATTGTTGACTGCTACTTTATATTCATCTATTTCCTCTTTTTGTTCTAAAAGCGGTGCAAATACATCCTCATACTCTCTTGTACGCTGTAAACTTAAATCATGTACAACCCTTACTGAATCTGAAGATAAAAAAACTGATAATTCTTCTACTTTTCTCAGTTTAAGTAATGCAATAATTCTCTCAGTTAGCACTAAATCTTTTTTAGCTAATAGGCGATACTCGGAAAAAATATCTTCTGCTAAAATATCGTTCGCTTCTACTTCGTCAATACTTAATATCACTTTTCTTAGCATTTATTCAGCCACACACGCGTCTTTACAGCATTATGTGACCTCCCTCCCTTTTCCATAGGACTGCATTAATCTAATAACGCACTATTGTACGTTTTGCTGATAGAGGCACGGTTTTCATATATATGTGTTAAATTAAATAATACAAACTAGTTTTCCAAGTAATTAATTAGTATAATTATACAAAAATAACTAATATATATTTTCTTTATCTTTACAATATCATAGGTTAAAATGCCTTTTCAACTAGTATATGGGATTGAAATGATTAGTTAATACTATGTATATATTATAAACTATTTAAAAAATAGTTCTTTAGTTTCATAAATTATGTAAACTTCAGTATTTCATCCCATTAAACTTCACTTCATTTGACCTAATGCTATAAAATCAAAAGTTTATAATTACAAAAAATAACTATTTTTTTATTAATGTAACATATAGCTAAAAAAACAAATTTTTTCTCACTAATTCATACAGTGGATGTTCTACTAATCTTTTTTTCCTAATAATGAGAAGATTTCATATCAATGTACACCACATAATTTCCATTTTATAGTGGATAATATTCCCTCTATTCTCACCTTCAACAATTTGATATAAATATATTATTATAGTTAATCTTTTATGTTAAAGTACGTTTTTTTAACAATACATAGTAATACCAACCATTCACAATCAATCGTCCGGAAGTTTGAAACTGTTCATAGGAAGGATTCTTACTAAAAAGAAAAACGCTATAAATGTATATCTATTCATTGGAGGAAACAAATTGAATACTCATCGTTTTTATCAAATGGCTTTGGCCGCAACTTTAGCAACAAGTGCTATTGTTATAGCCCCCCCAGCAGCTAATGCCGCTTCGTTATTTCCCGATATTAATCCATCTACAGAGGAAGGCAAAGCAATTATTAACTTAGCCGAGCGTGGTATAATTTCTGGTTATCCTGATGGCACGTTCAAACCCGCGAATTTTATTACTCGTACACAGGCAGCTAAAATTTTAGCAGGCATTTTACATCTAGATACTGTTCATGTAAAAAATCCTCACTTTAAGGATATTACCCCTGATAACGAAAACTATGGTGCAATCGCTGCTCTTGCAGAGGCAGGGATAATTAGTGGCTCTAATGGTTATTTTAATCCGACAAAACAAATTACACGTGGTCAACTATCCAAAATGCTTGTAAAAGGCTTCGATTTAACAATCACTGACGATATTGATACACCTTTTACAGATGTAAAGGCTGGCAGTGAATATGAGCCGTATATTCAAACATTATTTGCTAATAACATTACAAAAGGTACGACGCCTACTACCTTTGGACCTCAAAGCTATGTAAAACGTTCTCAACTAGCCTCTTTTGTAGTGCGCGCTGAAAACACTCAAAATAATGCGATGATTCATGCAGATCATTATAATCAAGATTTTATTTTTGCATCATATGGCGGGATAGAACCAGCGGAAGATATTTTCACTTGGGATGACGAACAAGAGATAACAAATACCATTACAATCAAGCCATTAAAAGAAGGCACTGGTAAATTAGTTATCACTGGTTTTAACGAAGATACAGAGGAATTTACAGATATCTTTTTCTTAGTTCATGTGAAATCTGTAAATGGTAAGCTGCAAGCTACGCTAGAAGAAGTAAATGAAGGAGATTATTTAGAAAATCTACCTCTTAATCTAAATGAAACGGATTTAACGTTCACACCAACAGAAGTAAGTATTCAAACAGCTGATGGACAAGCGCTATCTTCAGATTCCTTTGCATTCGATACTAAAGATAACATCGCAACATTATCCATATTTAAAGATGGACAATACTTATTAACTTTTACAAATGGTGCACAACAACAAACAATGGCGGCTGATGTGTATACGTATGATTTTGTACGTAATATTGACCTTTACGAAATTACAAATGAATTAACATTTACAAGCGATTACTTTACTTTTGAGCCTGTGCAAGTTGCATTAGAAGATTTAGATGATAGCTCTGATCCAACACACAAAGTACCAGTCAAAGCAGTAATTGATGGCAATAAATTGATTGTAACGCCATTAGCAGAAGGCAATGCCGTGTTACACGTAACTGGAAAAAATGGAGAAACTGCATATTTAAATGTTGAGTTTATGAAAATTGCAGATAAATGGGCTACTTATTACGATTTATACGATGATTCCGATGACTATTAATACATTAGAATTTTAAAAAATGCCAGAGGACATATATTAGTTGTCCTCTGGCATTTCTGTTTTGTCTGTAGTTGGTCTTAACTGTAATTCAGGTGTTCTTTCTAATTGCTCTATGAATTTCTTTGTCTTAAAGCGGATACCGGTTTGTTCCTCATAAATGGTTGTAATAATTTTTTTAATGAAATATTTTGTTTCTTTTTTTAATTCTAGTTTGCCAATTTGATCGATTGGAACTGTATAAAACATGCGAATCAGCTTTAACTGTGTTGGTGTTAGTCGAATAATATATGGATCGTGCTGATAACAACGATGACATAGGAAGCCCCCTTGTGCAAAGGAAAAGGCAAATTCCCCATCAACTGCTCCGCATGATGCACAAGCATGGAGTATTGGTTGTACACCTGTGTAGGGCAGCATCTTCCACTCTACAAAAAGTGTAATGGCTTCCGGATCATAGCCATCTTCAATTGCTTGTAATGCTTGTAGAAGTACTTCAAATGCAAAAGGCTCAGCCTTCCCTTCTTCCACAACACGTTCGATTAATTCCATTATATAGCTTGCATAGGCAGTTGCTACAATATCCTCACGTATATGACGCATTGAATTTAGATGCTCTCCTTGTTGCAATGTGCCCATACCGGTATGATGCTGTACCATAAACATCCCATATGTAAACGGCTGTGTCACCGCAGATAATCTGCTCGAAGGCTTTTTCGCACCTCGCGCCATTGTTGCCACTTTACCAGCTTCTCTCGTTAGTAGCGTCACAATTTTATTTGATTCTCCGTATGCACGAACCTTTAGCACAATACCTTCCCATTTATAAAGCATCAATCCCCCTCCTTCCTGCAAGTTTTCAAAGAAAATAGAGCTCTCCAAACAGTATTTGGACAGCTCTTTTTACTATTTCCTCTATAGCTAAAAGCATCCCTTCAGCTGACGCTTTGTCCACTTCAGAAATTGAAGAATTTTATAATCTCAACTAAGCAATTAAGCCACGCGGAGAAAATTAATATTCATCATCGCGGAATCCAAAATCACGAAGATGCGTCGATTTATTACGCCAATCTTTTTGCACTTTTACCCAAAGCTCTAAATACACTTTAGATCCAAGTAGCATTTCTATATCTTTACGAGCACGGATACCTACTTCTTTCAGTAGTGCACCATGTTTACCTATAACAATACCTTTTTGAGAATCACGTTCTACAATAATTGTCGCCGCTACACGGATTTTACCTTCTGTTTCTTCATCACGACGAATTTTATCAATGACTACCGCTATAGAATGTGGTATTTCCTCACGCGTTAAGTGTAACACTTTTTCACGAATCAACTCTGAAATAATAAAGCGTTCTGGGTGGTCTGTTACTTGATCGGCAGGATAATATTGTGGACCTTCGGGTAAATATTTTGTTAAAGTAGCCAGTAAGTTTTCAACATTATTACCTTGAAGTGCTGAGATTGGCACTATTTCTGCAAAGTCATAACGCTCCTTATAGCTGTCGATAATACTCATTACTTCATCTGGGTGAATTTGATCGATTTTATTAATTACTAAAAATACAGGTGTTGGATTGCCTTCAAGCATTTCTAAAATAAACTCGTCACCTTTACCAAGCTTTTGCTCAGCGTTTACCATAAACATAATAACGTCTACTTCACGTAATGTATTTTTCGATACTTTTAACATGAAATCGCCTAGCTTATGTTTTGGCTTATGGATACCTGGTGTATCAATAAAGATCATTTGGCTATCGTCTGATGTTAGTACGCCTTGTACTTTATTTCGTGTTGTTTGTGGCTTATCGCTCATAATGGCAATTTTTTGACCAATGACTCTGTTTAAAAAGGTAGACTTCCCGACATTTGGTCGTCCAATAATTGAGATAAAGCCTGACTTATAGCCAGTATTATTTTCCAGCATTCTCTAAATCCTCCGTTGTAAATGCAAACGGTAGTAACTCGCCAACTGACGTTACCGTGACATCACCATTTAAATTTGTTAAATATACAGGCATAGATGGCTCACAAAATTCCATCATTACTTGGCGACACGCACCACAAGGGGCACAAGGGCCATCCGTATCAGCTACAATAGCAATCGCTTCAAAATCATAAACACCTTCTGAGACTGCTTTGAAAAACGCCGTACGCTCTGCACAATTCGTCATACTATAACCTGCATTTTCAATATTACAGCCATGGATGACATCCCCATTTTTTGTTAAAAGCGCAGCGCCCACTTTAAATTTTGAATAAGGCACATATGCCTTCTCGCGTGCTTTTTTAGATTCTTCTAGTAACGCATGCATATCCATTTTCATCTATGCTAATTCTCCTCTACATAAAAATCATATATGCCTTTATTAACTAGGCATTCTTTAATGAATTACGTTAACGCGTAATTCTGTCCAGATTTTTTCGAGTTCACTCGAAGCCACTCTAAAATCTGTGACATTCTCCTCACCTTTATATAGCCAAAGTTTAAACTCTCACTAAATTTAGTGCACAATTGGCATTCATTCCCCACTTTTAAAGGTGATGGACTTTTGCTAAAAACAAGTTAAAACCATTTTGGTATAAAGATTAGTAAACCGATTATAGCACTGAATACCGCAAATACAAGCACCGCACCTGCTGCAATATCTTTTGCTTGCTTAGCAAGTGGGTGAATGTCTGTTGAAGCTAAGTCTACAACTCGTTCAATAGCGGTATTCATCATTTCAAGCGCAAACATCAGTGCTATTAATAATAGCACAATAAACCATTCTACTCGTGATAAACCTGTGAAATAACCAGCAATTAAAACAATGCCCGCACTAAGCAAATGTGATTGAAAATTTTGCTCTTTACATGCTGTGATTATCCCTTCAAAAGCATATCCAAACGAACGTAAATATTTGCGTAAGTCCATTTAGTCACGTCCTAAGCCATAAGATTGTAAAATCTCCTCTTGCTTACCGAACATCACCTTTTCATCCTCTGGTACCATATGGTCATAACCTAATAAGTGCAAGAAGCCATGGACAGCTAAAAAGCCCAATTCTCGCTCAAATGAATGTCCATATTCCTCAGCTTGCTCCTTTGTGCGATCTGTTGAAATGATAATATCACCTAAAATACGTGGCATTCCTTCAAATGTTACTTCCATTTCACCTTCACCTAATTCTTCTAAGGCGAATGAAATAACATCCGTTGGTTGATCTTTACCGCGATAGTCTCTATTAATTTCTTGAATAGCTTCGTTTGTCACAAAGGTTACTGATACTTCTGTTTCAGGTTCAATCTTTTCTACTTTTGCAGCATGTTGTAAAAGCTTCTCCACGAGCTCCATATGTTGTGCAGTTACTTCATTTGTTTCATCTGTAAAATCAATCGTTAAAATCATTAGTGCCTCCTACTTATCTGCCTTTGGATATTCAATACGTGAATGGAAAATCCCATTTAACGTCTCACAAAGTACTTGCTCTATACATTTTAACTCTTTTATCGAAATATCGCATTCATCAAACTGATGGTCCTGTACACGATCATCAATAATAGCACGCACGAGCTTGTGAATTTTCTCAGCATTTGGTTCCTTCATTGAACGAACCGCTGCTTCCACACTGTCTGCAACACTTATGACGGCAGCTTCTTTCGTTTGTGGTTTCGGTCCTGGGTAACGGAACTTTGCCTCATCAATTACTTTTCCATCTTCCTTTGCTTTGTAAAGGAAAAATTTAAGTAGGCTTGTCCCATGATGTTGTAGAGCTATATCAATGATTTCTTGAGGCATTTTATAACGTCTTAGCATGTCAGCTCCATCAGTAGTATGTGCAATAATTATTTCTGCACTAGTTTCCGGCGGCATTGAATCGTGTGGATTTATACCTGACATTTGATTTTCAATAAAGAAAGCTGGACGCTTTGTCTTGCCAATATCATGATAATAACAGCCGACTCTTGCTAGTAATCCGTCTGCCCCAATAGCTTCGCATGCAGCTTCAGCTAAATTTGCCACCATTACACTATGATGATATGTGCCAGGTGTTTCCATTAGTAGTTTTTTCAACAACGGATGATTCGGATTGGACAGCTCGATTAAACGCAATGTCGATAGTAAACTAAATGCCGACTCAAAAAATGGTAATAGCCCCATTGTAAGTGCACCTGATAAAAGTGCCGATAATATGGCGGCTATAAAATAAAATAGCAGTTCAGACAGTCCGTACGATGATTGTGTCATCAATAAATAAAATGCGATAAAGCCCATATTTACTAGTGATATAACAGCAACAGCCTGTAAAATATGTGAGCGCTTTTCTACACTGCGCATAAAGAATAAACTCGCAAAACCACCAAAGATAATATACAAGGTAATTTCCATCTGCATCACAGATGAATACCCTTCTTGGAAAATAACCCCTGCTGAAGCAGCCGTCATAACGGTAATTAATACCGCCGCTCGATCATCTGCTAACAGTCGGACAAGCATTGTAGCTAGTGCAGTTGGGAATAAAAATGCAACCGTCACATCAAATCCATCTGCCACTAAGCTTATAAACTTCATTAGAAGAATTGAAAAACTATACACAATAACCGTGACGAGCAATGCATTGCGCTTTTTGGGTTCTTCTATTTCCCAGCGATCAAATAATATATACATGAATATCAGTTGAAGGAAAGTTAAAATAATCAACCCTGCAATCGGCTTCATTGATGCTTTATTACTCACCATTCCAAGTAGCTCTAATTGCCTAAATGTTTCATTATCAATAATCTGACCTTCCTGTACAATAATTTGACCTTGGAGTATACGCGTTGGTTCAACTGCTTCCTTAGCTTGCTCTATTCTAACTTTTGTTTGTTCCTCATTGATTGTTTCGGTTTCAACAATACTTGCACGTCCAATTAAGATGACTGTGTTTAAAATCTTATCAGGATAGCCACGCTGTCCACGAATTTTTGTTTCAAAATCATTTTGAGCAGCTAACACATTTTCTTTACGAATTGATTTTTGTAAATATTCTTGTACAAGTTTTGAAAGTTGTACGCTTGTTCGCTTTAAATCTGTTTCACTTTGTTGTAATAAGCCTTCAAGCTGTGCATCTGTAAAAATGACAGGCATTTGATCAACATCAATAGATTCTAACTTTTTGCGGAGCTTTGCCACTTGGTCTACTTCTGCATCGGGATCTTTATTGCTATCAACAGCCTTTTTTACTTCAAGCACATAATCAAATAAAGACGTCACGATCGCTACACGTTGTGTTGCAACGTCTTCTGAAAATTGATAAACGGGCGTAACTGCATTGGCAGCCTTTTCTCGTTCCTGCTGAGTCTTAACTGTATCTTCAATCGTTTTCGTTGATCTTACTGTTTCTGATGCAAGTTGCAATGGTTTAAAATCGTATGTAACACCCTTTACATTGCCATACATAAATGCAAACTGTAATGCCCCTGTAAGGATGAGAACGACAATCAAAAAGTAGCGAAACCCAATAAGCTCCGTAATTTTTTGAAGTTGTTTCTCCATTCGGCACCTCCTCTATCTATCTTCTATCATACCAATTCAAAAAACATTTTTCCCGAAAAATGTATAAGAAAGCAAAAAAACAGCTATACGTATTTGTATAGCCGTCACATTTTTATCCTATTAACGCCTTTAACATACTTAAAGCGCTGAATTTGTCACTTCATTTTTGGTATAGGTTATTGCAGTTGATTTCCGATGCGGGCGGGCGCTTTCCGCGGGCACATCGTAAGCCGCAACCGTCGCAGTCGCGCCGTCTGTTACGGCTTACATTTTGTGCTGTTCCCGCAGGAGTCGACCACCCTCCGCTCCAATCAATCAGTATTAGTTTCTATTACAGATGACTAAGCTTAAAATTAAGCACAATATCGTTCTTCCAATAATTTCAAAAGTTATCAGCTTCAACCTATATAAAGATGACTATTGCAGTTGATTTCCGCTGCGGGCGGGCGCTTTCCGCGGGCACATCGTAAGCCACAACCATCGCTGTCGCGCCGCCTATTGCGGCTTACATTTTGTGCTGTTCCCGCAGGAGTCGCCCACCCTCCGCTGCAATCAACCAGTATTAGTTTCTATTATAGAATGACTAAGCTTAAAATTAAGCATAATATCATTCTTCCAATAATTCCAAAAGTTATCAGCTTCAACCTATTTCACCCTATATATAAAGATGACTATGGCAGTTGATTTCCGCTGCGGGCGCTTTCCGCGGGCACATCGTAAGCCACAACCGTCACTGTCGCGCCGTCCGTTGCGGCTTACATTTTGTGCTGTTCCCGCAGGAGTCGACCACCCTCCGCTGCAATCAACCAATATTAGTTTCTATTATAGAATGACTAAGCTTAAAATTAAGCACAATATCGTTCTTCTAATAATTTCAAAAGTTATCAGCTTCAACCTATATATAAAGAAGACTATGGTAGTTGATTTCCACTGCGGGCGGGCGCTTTCCGCGGGCACATCGTAAGCCACAACCGTCGCTGTCGCGCCGTCTGTTGCGGCTTACATTTTGTGCTGTTCCCGCAGGAGTCGACCACCCTCCGCTCCAATCAACTTCCGTTGTAGCTGTCGCTTCGCTTTCGGTACAGACTTTAAAATAACCGCCTTAGGCGGTTATTTTAAAGCTGTTGATCCTCATAAGCTTTAATGATTTTTGCTACGACTGGATGGCGGACTACATCGCCTTGTTCTAGAATTTGGAAATGTATTGAATTGACATATTTTAATGTGCGTTCAGCAACTATTAATCCAGATTCTGTATTTTTCGGAAGGTCAATTTGCGTTTTATCTCCCGTAATAACCATTTTTGAACCAAAGCCTAGACGTGTTAAAAACATTTTCATTTGCATATGTGTTGTATTTTGTGCCTCATCTAAAATGACAAAGGCATCATCTAATGTACGTCCACGCATATAGGCTAAAGGCGCGATTTCAATCGTTCCTCGCTCAATTAGGCGTTGCGTTTGTTCCGTGCCATAAATATCGTTTAACGCATCGTAGAGCGGTCGTAAATATGGATCAACCTTTTCCTTTAAATCACCTGGAAGGAAGCCTAGAGACTCTCCTGCCTCCACTGCAGGACGTGTTAAAATAATACGCTTTACATGCCCATTTTTAAGTGCTTGCGTAGCCATTACTACCGCTAAATACGTTTTTCCGGTACCGGCTGGACCAATACCAAAAACAACGTCTTTGTGACGAATCGCTTGTATGTATTCTCGTTGACCTATTGTTTTTGCACGTATCGGTTTCCCTTTTGTCGTGCGTGCAATTTCTTCATCATAAAGTTCTGCAAAATATTCAATTGTTCCTTTTTGTGTCATTTCAATTGCCGTTGCTACATCACGCTGATCAATATTAATTCCTTTGCGAATAACTTTTAATAATGCGTGTAGAAGATATGTTGCCTGTTCTTTTGCCTCTTCTTCACCTGTAAGCTGGATTTGCTCACCGCGTGTAATGATATGGACATGAAGAGCCTCTTCAATTAATTTCATATTAGCATCGGAAATACCTAGCAGCATCACCGCTTCATTTGGATTATCCACTTGTAATACAGTTAAATGTTCTGACATAATCATTCTCCTTGTGGCCCTTGTATTGGACTTGCAATGTTTTCGTTGACTAAAAATAGAACTTTCCCTTCAACTGTACCATTCCCCCACTTCGCCTGTAAAAGGTTTTCTTTTTTAATAACTGTTTTTGCAGGGAGTGATTGAAGCATTTTTTCATGTAGTAGTGGCATTAACAAAGTATCTATTTTTGATTCGTCTAATTTAATTTCCACCGTTTTTGTTTGCTGTTCTTCCACTATCGAAACATAAGGATCTAGCCAATTTGGTAAGTCTTTCTTTTGTACATAATCAACCGCTTCTTTATGAATACCCTTTACTACTACTCGCCACTGCTTTTGTTGCATAGATTCAATTGTTAGCTTTGTTGGAATTTTAAATGTACATTCAAGCCAGTAGTCCGCAAAAACCTCTCCCTTTGCCCCAACAAAGACATGATCGTCACCACTGTCAATTACACCACTTACGAGGACGTCACCTTCATAAGCTGTATCATTGACAGAAATTTTCCGTTCACCATGTTGAATGTTAAAGTTTGTTATGACACCGCTTTTAGTAGCAATTAAATGTGTTGCAAGTTTTTCGGTTGTCAATTCTTTAGTTTTTGGAGATTCCTGTGGTCTTAGCGTAATACGACCACCGTGTTTTTCGATATGCACCCACGCTAGATCGCGATGTTTTTCTAACAGACTCTGCCGAATTACAGCATCAGAAGGTAATACTTTTTTAGTCATCGGTGTTTCTAACTGAAAAGTTTCTTGAAACGTTTTCTCAATTTGTTGCTGTAACTCTGGTGTAGCCGCTTCAATATCAACGCGCCAAATTACTTGCGCACAAAGCAATGGTATTAAAACCATGACAAACAGTCCGAGTAGTGTCCAAAGTTGTGCCCGAAAAACTTGAAGCTCATCTGCATAATGAACAGTCATTTTTAGCCGATACCGACTACGTATACGGCGAATTTTTGGCAAATAACCCATATTCGTTTCAAATGTAACTTCTTGATCTCGAAAGACAACACGCTTTAAAGGTACTTGTTGCGCATGTAATGCTTGAATAAAAGGATGAACATTTTCATGGCGCTTTATACGTATTATAATTGGTCGATTATTCCACATTCTTGCTCACACCCATATCTTTAGTCATTTTTACATGTAATTCTTGTAAATCCTCTACTGAAAGATGGAGCATTTCTTCCTTTATTGCATTTATTGCAACCGATTTTCCACGCACGATAATATGATAATCAGCATAAATAAACGAGCACGATGTAGCGTCAGCATGTAAAAAGCGATAAGGGCCTATAATTTTTAATGTTTCATACTGTGTTAATTCAAGTAGTGGCGTTAATTGAAATAATTTTTTCATAAAAAAATGCCTCCTTCTTCGGCAATATATGCGCCAAAAAAGGAGGACATGCTAGTTATTTTCGTTTTGCTTTTGGTGGGCCTAAAATTTCGGCCATCACCACTGCTTGCACCAATGCTTTTTGAGAATTCGGTAGCTGAAATCCATTATTTGTGGTTGCAACTGAGATGTCTTTTTTCCCAGCAGCCATACGCCCAAGACTAGGACGATCGGTTTTACGACTCGATTGCTCAGTTGGAATAAGCGGTGGGGCAACATAGCTAGGCATATGTTCCTTCACTTTTTCTCGCACTGGTTCCAGACGTTTTACTGTGTCGTCTTCTGTCGTAAATTCCGCTTTTAGTTCCCCTATAAAACCACGGGCAAAGTCTTCAAAGCTTTGCTTTTTAGCAGTTGGACGACGATGCTTTGGCTCATCTACTTCCATTTGAGTGGAAGGTTGCGATGGAGCAGTTTTATTGAAAGGGGGCATTGGTTTTTGTTCTTTTTTATTTTTAGATTTTCCGAAAAGAGAGCTGACTATGGCAATAATTGCAATTATAATAAGTTGTTCCATTTGTTAGCACTCGCTCCTTTCCGTTATTTATACTTTCGGTTCATTTGGGTCTGATTTATCTGTACTTACTTTTGAAATGGAGTCACGCATAGCCGTATCTGCTTGTATATTACGGTAATTCATATAGTCCATAATACCAAGGTTACCAGAACGTAAAGCTTCTGCCATCGCTTGTGGTACTTCTGCTTCTGCTTCTACTACTTTCGCCTTCATTTCTTGAACGCGGGCAATCATTTCTTGCTCATTTGCTACAGCCATTGCACGACGTTCTTCCGCTTTCGCTTGGGCAATGTTTTTATCTGCTTGCGCTTGTTCAATTTGTAATTCTGCACCGATATTTTTACCGATATCCACATCCGCAATGTCAATGGATAAGATTTCGAATGCTGTACCAGAGTCTAAGCCTTTAGATAATACAGTTTGAGAAATCATATCTGGATTTTCAAGGACTGTTGTATGGCTTGATGCACTACCGATTGTCGAAACGATACCTTCACCTACACGGGCAATAACTGTTTCCTCACCTGCACCACCGACTAAACGTTCGATGTTTGCACGTACAGTTATACGTGCCTTCGCTTTTACTTCAATCCCGTTCATTGCAACACCTGCAATAAATGGTGTTTCAATTACTTTTGGGTTAACAGACATTTGTACCGCTTCTAATACATCACGCCCTGCAAGGTCAATTGCAGCACAACGTTCAAACGTTAGTTCAATATTAGCACGGTGAGCAGCAATCAGCGCATTTACGACACGGTCTACATTACCACCTGCTAAATAGTGACTTTCTAATTGGTTAATCGTCACTGGTAAGCCTGCTTTATGTGCTTTGATTAACGGATTGACGATACGTGATGGAATTACACGACGTAAGCGCATCCCGATTAATGTGAAAATACTAACGCGGACACCTGCAGCAAGTGCGGAAATCCACAACGCCACTGGTACAAAAGTAAAGAATACAGCGACGACAATAAATAATAGGACTAGCCCGACTATTGGACCAATTAAAGCTAAATCAAATCCCATGTTGTTATTCCTCCATCTCTTTTTCTGTTTGTCTCACGACAATGCGTGAGCCTTCTACTTTAATTACTTCTACATTCTTACCTACATCAACGTAGCCACCTTCTGACACAACGTCAATTCGTTCACTCACAAATCGAATTGTGCCAGCTGGGCGAAGTGGTGTTAGCGTTATTCCCACTTTCCCTAACAACTCAGTGCGATTAACGTTAGACACATAGCCCTCTTCCGTTGTAGTAGCATCCATTAGCACTAACTTGTTTAAAACATGCATTTTTTTTCCGAAAAATTTCATCAGAATCACCATTCCTATTATGGCTACTACAAGCGCAATAAAAATCGCCATGACCATTTGCATCATGTTTGCACCTGCCAGCAGCAAGCTAAGTAATATAAGCACGCCACCTAAAATACCAACAATGCCTCCGGGGACAAAAAATTCTGCAATGACTAAAGCTAAACCTGCAATGAAAATTAACAATGTTTCATAGCCTGCAAAGCCTGCCACCATATGACCGAAGAAAAATAATCCCAGGGCTGATAACCCCATTATACCTGGAACACCGAACCCAGGCGAATACAACTCCAACACTAGCCCTAAACTTGCAACAGACAATAAAATCGGCACGATAAGTGGATTCGTAATAAAACGAGCAATTTTTTCTGCAAAGGTTGGCTCAATTGGTACAATATCACTGCCCTTTAAACCTGTCTTTTCCAAAAGTTCTTGAAAATTAGCAACCGTACCTTCAGAATATTTTACCTTTTCAGCCTCTGAAGCAGATAACGTTAATAGATTATTGCCTCCAGCTCGAAATTCTGGCAAATCAATTGTCGAATCTGCCATTGCTAATGCATATTTCGGGTCACGACCAGATGTTTCGGCAGCAGCCTGCATTTGAGCTAGCCACGCGCTATGAGCTTTATTATCTGCTGCATTGCCAGCAGAATCGATTACTGCTGCTGCCCCAATTGTTCCATTAGGGACCATATAAATTTCATCTGCATGTAAGGCTAAAAAGGCACCGGCTGAATGGGCATCTTTGTTAATAAAAGCAATAGTGCGTATCGTAGTGGCATCCATAAGCATGGCGATATCACTTGCTGCATTGACAAAACCGCCGGGCGTATGTATATCCAGTACAATCGCTTCTGCATAGTTTTCTTCTGCCTCTTTAAAAGCTCGTTCTAAAAATGCGTGTAGTCCACGTTCAACTTCATCGTGAATCGGTACGTGGTAAACCTTGCTACTTGCGAATGCTGTAGTCAATGGAAACGCTACCATAACAGTCATCCAAATGACGATGATATAGCTAAGGATTCTCCTTTTCCGCATCTTTTTCCCTCCCTTCTAACATGCTTCTCTACTCTATATACGACTGACCTTGTAAAAAGTTTCACAAAATAGAGTTTATTTTTATTATACAGTATGATGTTTGTTTTTTCCCTTCAGTCGATTATCAAAGTTATTGTTTTTCTTTGTAAATAAAAAAAGCCGAATGAAATCTATAGTGATTTCATTCGGCTTTTTCGAATATGTACCGCAAAAAGAGCATCATGCAAAATACCTGGAATTAATCGCAATTGCAACTAATTCCAGGTATATCATTGTCTGCTCAGTGAATCATACAATTGCGTGTTTTGAACGTAGGGATTTTTAATGGGAAATTAAATTACCACTTACGTTTACGTGCAGCTTCTGATTTCTTTTTACGTTTAACGCTAGGTTTTTCGTAGAACTCGCGCTTTCTAACTTCTTGAATTGTACCACTTTTTGATACAGTACGTTTGAAGCGGCGAAGAGCATCTTCAAGCGATTCGTTTTTGCGAACGACAGTTTTTGACATCTCTCTTTCCCTCCCTCCGAACACACGTCAATACACAATACAATTAGGCTAATAACCAACTGTTGTGTACTAAAAAATTATACCGTATTGTCTTAAAACGGTCAATAGAAAGTATTCGAAATCACGAAGAGAATTTTTCAAATCCATTTTAACCGTATTTTAATCGGTTCTTCAGATAACAATAAGAATAGTTATTGTGTATGAAGAATAGAGCTGGCGCAGAATAATCTACCGTAAACGGAGATTTTGTACCTAAAATTTTTTTGTAATTTCGTTAGAGAGAGGGACATATCGATATCTCACCGTCATCACAAAAACTTTCATACAGTTTGAACAAAAAAAGGTCAAACTTCGATAACGATTAATAAGCAGTATATTGGTTAAAATATCTTCTTTGTATTGCCATCCTCTATTAAAATTTCTACAGCCTCTCTAAAACGTTGTGAATGAATAATTTCTCGTTCTCTCAAAAAAATCAAACTATCATTTAAATCTGGGTCATCCGATAAGTCAATAATCCATTGGTATGTGGCACGTGCTTTTTCTTCCGCCGCAATATCCTCGTATAAATCAGCAATTGGATCCCCTTTTGCCTGTATATAGGATGCAGTAAATGGTACACCCGATGCATTTTGATAAAACAGCGCTTTATCATGGTTAACATAGTGATCAGCAAGTCCTGCTTCTTTAATTTGCTGAGGGGTTGCATCTTTCGTTAGCTTATAAATCATTGTTGCAATCATTTCGAGATGAGAAAACTCTTCCGTTGCTATATCCGTTAACAGGCCAACTACTTTATCTGGTATTGTATAACGTTGGTTCATATAGCGAAGTGCTGCAGCGAGCTCTCCATCAGCACCACCATATTGCTCTACTAAATACTTTGCTAGCATTGGGTTACAAGTACTAACTTTTACTGGATATTGGAGCTTTTTTTCATAATACCACAAACATCCTTCCCCCTACTCCAAATGTATTTATACTTGCCAGGGCCATGGCGTATCGATCCAATTAAACGGATAATTTGAATAGCTTCTTCCAAAATTCATAAGCGGGCCAAATTTTTGTTCAAAATCTATTTTTAATCGCATACTTTTTTCGGTATTCTCATTAAATTGTGTAATTGCAGCATAATCATGTGGATGAGTATCTAAATAAAGATTTAATTCAACTATAACAAAATCAATAGCTTGAATTTCCTCGAGAAGCTGATAAAATTCTGGTGGCATTTGTTTACTCACCTTTCACCCCACCTCTCTCTGGATTTGGATAGGGACTAAAAAAATCGGGCCATAGTGTACCAAACTTTAACGCTTCCCTCGCTGTCTGAAATTGTGGTAGACCAGGTGGTTGAAAGCCTATATACAATTGTGGAGGTGTTGCAAAACTTTTGACCTCTATCGGTTTACAAGGATCAAAAGGACTGATAAAAGGTCGCCAATACTTATATTGCGTAAACATTAAATCCTCCCTTCCTAAAGGCAATTCCATCATTCGAGTATATGAGGTCGGAAAAATAATTATTCTGATGAAAAAATTAGCGTCACGGCGTTTACTATGTAGTTGTTTTTTACACACGATTTAATAGTTGTAAACAAAAAAATAGCATACTAGAAATTATCGAGTACACTATTTTTCCTATTGAGCAATATTAAGTTATTCGCGGGAATTAGTAATTAGAGTCTGCAATTAAGCCCTTCATAATGGCTACGCCCGAGCTTGCACCAATGCGAGTGGCACCTGCTTCAACCATTTTTTGCATATCTTCCAAGCTACGAACACCACCAGAAGCTTTTACACCTAGCTCTGGTCCAACTGTTTTGCGCATTAAAGCGATGTCCTCTGCTGTAGCTCCACCAGTAGAGAAACCTGTTGACGTTTTCACGTAATCTGCGCCAGCTGCTACTGAAAGTTCACATGCTTTTACTTTTTCTTCCTCAGTTAGTAGGCAAGCTTCAATAATTACTTTAACAATTGCACTACCTTTTGCCGCTTCTACTACTGCTGAAATATCCGCTTGTACTTGTTCGAAGTTTTGATCTTTTAAAGCGCCAATATTGATGACCATATCCACTTCTTGTGCACCATTCGCAATCGCATCTTTTGCCTCAAATGCTTTTACTGCTGGTGTATTAGCGCCTAATGGGAAGCCAATAACCGTACAAACTAACACGTCTGAGTTTTGTAATAGCTCGCTGCAATATTTCACCCAAGTTGGGTTTACGCAAACAGATGCAAAACCAAATTCTTTGGCCTCTGCACATAACTTTTCAATTTGTTCTTTTGTAGCCTCAGCCTTTAATAATGTGTGATCAATCATACTTGCATAATTTGTTTTCATTTAACAAGCGCTCCTTCTAACATAAGTTGTCCGTACCTCTCTGGAATAATAACATGTTTTTACGTTTCCGTCTAATTTCTTAAGTCATTACCCAATGGTTTTTAACTTGTCATAATTTTTATCATGCCCGTTCAGGTTAATATTATCAATAAAAAAGGATTGTCCATCAACAACAGATAGACAATCCTTTAGCAATTATTTTACAGTTTCAAGTAAGCGTACGAACTGTCCTTTAGAATGAGGGTAGCCTGCTTGTGTAATTTTTACCTTTACAAGTTGGCCAATAAGGTTTTCTGGGCCTTCAAAAACTACTTTTAAGTAGTTGTCTGTATAACCCGTTAATAAGCCTTCTTCCTCACTACCATCGTGAACAAATTCTTCTGGAATTACTTCTAACACTTCATTTTCAAAACGAGAAGCATATTCCTTAGCAAGTTGGTCATTTAAAGCGATTAGGCGGTGAACGCGCTCATTTTTAATGTCCTCATCGATTTGGTCTTCCATTCGAGCTGCTGGTGTACCTGTACGAGGAGAGAATGGGAACACATGTAATTCTGAAAATTTATGGTCACGAATAAAGTTATACGTTTCCATAAATTCTTCCTCGGTCTCACCTGGGAAACCAACGATAACGTCAGAAGTAACAGCTAAGTTCGGCAATGCTTCATGTAATTTTGTTAAGCGTTCTCCGAAAAATTCCATCGTGTATTTACGGCGCATACGTTTTAATACGGTATCCGAACCTGATTGAATCGGAATGTGTAGATGATTAACAACAATGTTTGACTCGCGTAAAACATCGATCACCTCATCTGTCAATTGGCTAGCTTCAATAGAAGAAATACGTAAACGTTTTAAACCTTTTACATTCGCCTCTAAATCACGTAACAACTGGGCAAGGTTATAATCTTTTAAGTCTTGTCCATAGCCACCTGTATGAATACCCGTTAGGACTATTTCAAGGTAACCAGCATCAACTAATTGTTGCGCTTGGTTTAGTACTTCCTGTGGATCACGCGAGCGCATTAACCCACGCGCCCAAGGAATAATACAAAACGTACAGAAGTTATTACAGCCTTCTTGAATTTTTAATGATGCGCGTGTTCTGTCTGTAAATGCCGGCACATCTAATTCTTCATATACACGGTTTTTCATAATGTTACGTACAGCATTAATTGGTTGACGCTCGTTACGATATTGCTCGATATAGCCAAGTAATTTTGTACGATCCTGTGTTCCTACAACAATATCAACACCAGGAATCGCCATAATTTCAGCTGGCGACGTTTGAGCATAACAGCCTGTAACACAAATAACAGCATCTGGATTTTGACGCACAGCTCGACGAATAACTTGTCGCGATTTTTTATCGCCCGTATTTGTTACTGTACATGTATTAATAACATAAACGTCCGCTTGATGATCAAATTCCGTACGGTCATACCCATCTTCTTTAAACAGTTGCCAAATAGCCTCTGTTTCATAGTGATTTACTTTACACCCTAGTGTATGGAAACTCACGATTTTTGGTCGCTCGCTACTCATGATAAATATCATCCTTTCAACTTCACATTGCACTGTGTTTCTTAATTACTATTTTTTATTATAATGTATTTACTTTAGATACGTGATTTATGATAACACAAACCTTTTATTTTCAGTACTTTAAAGATTATTTTAATGTTAAGGTTTACTTTTTGGTCTAGCATTTTACATAGCTTTGCCTATAGATTTTAATATTTCTAAAAATAATGGAGACATCTGTATACAAACATATCCTAAACCTGCATTCATGATGGTATTCCATGCCCTTTCACTATTACCAAACATAAAAAAGAAACATGCCCCGACCATAATTACACTTGCTATCGGGAAACTAATAGCAACTAAAATTTGAATAAGCGGATCTAAAGCAGTCGCTAAAATTTCTAAGGATTTATCGGCAATAACACCAGTTTGTTGAGTTATTGCATTAACAGGAATAACAGATGGTATTTGTGCAATCACTGGCTCTAATACAGGCTGCTGGTTCGGCATATTTACAGGTATATTCGCAGAAGATGATAAATTTTGAAATTTATTATACACAAATAATCCCGCTGTAATCGCTGTTACTGTTGGCACTGCTGCTGCTACTACTACATGCCTTAATGTTGCATACTTCTCATCACCAGCAAAACGTTCTGAGTAATCAGTGTATTCACTAACTGGCACAACCTCAGTTTTTTTTGTTCTTTTTATTAACATACCTTTCCCCCTTACGTAATATCGTCCATTGTGTATATCTGGAATTTCAAACCATTACTTGCGCAAGCCTCTTCAAGTTGTTTCCTACGTAGTTCAGTGGTTGTTAACCAAACCAAAGTTGGATTGTAACCAAATTGTTGCAATATGCTAGGCATCAAATTTTTATAGCGATTTATTTTATCTCTATTTGTTTTCATGGTTTGCAGATTATCAACTTCAAGAAAATATTGAAAACCGTTTCTAGTGAACATTGCATCTGTAATTACTGAATTACTACCACTAGAAATTTTCACTTCATTCTTCCAATCAATTGGACAATTATAAAATAACCAAAATTGATTGCGCATAATAAAATGTTTAACATGACCGCCTTTTTTCCTAACTTTTTCACAACCTACATAACCTCTTCCTTCTTTGGACAAATAGTAAATTGTTTGATAACCTTCTCTGATATTAAATAGGTAGAAAGATAAACTCCTTAAAACTCTATTTGTGTTACAAACCTTCCCTAATTTGAAATAACTATTTAGTTGATCGCGAGTAAGAAAATCAAATTTCTTTAAAAGTAACAATATCTGTTCTTCCCTGTTTGATAATGTTGGCTTCATTAATCTTCTCCTCTCTCGAATAAAATGGAAGAATAACGGATTGAATTTCTTCTGAGGTTATTAGTGGTGTTTGGAGAATTTCACGTTTATCTGCTGTTTGATAAATAGCTCGACCTTTTACCAGTGGTAGTGATTCCGCTCCCGCTTCGTCAAGTATTACTCTTGAAGCTGTTGCAGATTGGACTCGAAATGATAATTTAGCATCTGAATTTTGCTTACATTGTCTAGGAATAATATCAATAGTCGGATATTGAGTTGCAAGGATTTGGCGAAAACCAAGTCCAGCTCCTAGACGAGCTATTTGTGACATAATTGTTTGGCATTGCTGTTTTAGTTGTTTTTCCTCTTTCGTAATCGCTTCTAAAGGATTTAATTCCCCAACCTCATCCACAATGATGAAATAGCGTTCTTTTATGCCACCTTCTTGCACATTCTTTTTTCCTTTTCTCCTTAACTCCAACTGAATATTTCTCATACAGTTATATGCTATTTGCAAGGTGTGTAAGGCTTCTTCTGGCTCATATGCAATTGATACTGTTTGTTTAATGTTTTCGTAATCACATAGTTCCACGCCGCCTTTTAAATCAATCAGAAACAGTTTTACGTTATCGGAGTTACTTTGAAGCAAGCTACATATCATTGAATTAATAAAGTTGCTTTTTCCATATCGTGTAGCACCACCAAGTAGTAAGTGAGGTATAGATTCAAAGTCATGATATCTAAACTCATTCATAGCCCTTGTAACACCCACGGGTACTTTCCAACCTTCACCTGCAATAAAATCCACTTTTTTCGCCATCGATTTATCATAGACCCTCATAATTAATAACCCATCATAATTTAACTCTATTTCCTTTTGCTCAGTTAATTTTGTTCGCAACAACTTATTTAAGTTATGGAATAAATCACCTTGCCACTCTAACTTAAAAAAATCGTTTATTGTAATATGTTTTCTACGATTATTTAAACCATCCTCTAATACATTCATTTTTGATAAATAATCATCATAGCTACGACCAAGCGGAATCCTAAATTTATATTCCCACCCCCATTGATATTTTTTCTTACTTACTAATTGAGTGGTTAGTGTTCCTTTGCCATCCCGAACATTCAATCCAGCAAGTGACATAATGCGTAAAATTTTTCCACTTTCGTTTGAGGAAATCCCTTTATATTCTGAATAAGCCTTTAAAGCAATTCCCCCCATTAATCCAGTTGTAAAGATTTCGAAAAGCACTCATTCATCCTTTCGTTAAGAAAATTAGGTTCACGGTTCTCTTACGTAGTAAGAGTTGTTCGATTCTGTTATTTCGTTATCCATATTCAAGCCGTTGATATTAAAGGATTTTGTATGTAACAAATAGAACTTATAGAGTGATATTCAATTAGGTAGAAGGTGTGTTATCGCATCTGTTAGAAAAATCTTACGCTAAACGGAATTAAATTATTCCGTTTAACGGAATTTTTATTTTTGTGAGGTGATTATTTGTGGAAATCGAAGTTAAATTAAAACAACTATTGTCCAAAAAAAATATGAAACAGATTGAACTTTCAAAATTAACAGGACTTACACAACGTACTATTTCTGAGCTTACAAATAATCAAGTTGAGCGTTTATCGAGAAGGACATTATGTAAAATTGCTGAAGCTTTAGAGGTAAAGGACATTCGTGAATTGATTGATTTTAAAAAAACATCTAGCAATACAGACAATCAATAGTGGATTTTTAATATGTACATCTACCATTAAATTCCCTAAAATGGGAATTATAATGAAAGGATGATACATATGAACAATACTGCAAAGAAAGGCTGTGCCATTGGTTGTTTTGGCTTAATAGCATTAATTATTATTATTTTAATTATCGCTGCTTCAATAGACTCAAATAACAGTGGTGATAAAAAAGGTGCTAGTAAAAAAGCGTTAGACACTTCCCTACCTATTGTGGAGAGGCTTGAATATGCAGTTTTAGGTACTCTTGGTGAAAATAATAATATGAGCAAATCAAGAGCTATCAGTGTAATTAATAACTCTAACAATGTAACAATTAGCTTTATGTCAGATGAATCGTCTGGTAGTTATTCTTCTTTAGAATCTGATATTGTAGATGTATTAGAAAGTATTAAGGATATTGAAAACCTTAATACTATTACTATTAGCGCTCAAGCTATGTTCGTTGATAAATACGGTAATACTTTTACAGACAATGGTTTAACCATAAATATAGATAAATCCGAAATTGATAAAATAAATTTTGAAAAATTTAATTACGATCAATTGAAGTTAATTGTTAATTCTTATTCATTACATCCAGCATATAAAAAATAAGTCACTCAATTGAGTGACTTTTTTATCGTAATTCAATGTAATTAATTTACAAAAATAAAAAATAAATGAAAAAACCTATTTACTTTTTTAGCTAGGTATTATATAATAAGAGTATAGAAAGGAGGTGAACAAGAGTGGATGATTTAGAAAAAGTCCTTGCAACAGTTGCACTAGTCGCTACAGCTTTCAAAGCTTTCACATCAGGCTTGAAAGACATTTACGACATGAAGCAAGGCAAAAAGAAAAAGCGACGCCCCCCAACCAAAGGTAAACGTCGCAAGTAATAAGTGAAGGAGGTTAACTCCTCCTTCTCAATAATATTATACCACATCCACTTACATGTATGAAAAGAATGCTAAAGCGAATTGGTTACACAAATATTGCACTTTTAATTGCAAGCACAGCCATAATAATCAAATATGTCAACTTCCAAAGTCCTTCAACATTTGATTATGTATTGCTAACACTATACGGAATAACTGTTTTAATTCACATTACAAGGCTAATACTTTTTATGGTCCCAAGAGAAAGGTGATAACATGAAATATGAATTTTCAAACACTGACGAACTTCTTAGTTTCTTAAATACAGAATTATTATCCGCAGCCGAAGCAGCCGAAGTATTAGAAATATCCAAAGCTCGTATAGGAAAATTGATGAAAGAAGGTAAGCTAATAGCAGCTAAAGAACAGCCTAAAATGTTTCTAAAAAGTGTACTGTTAGAGAAAAAAGATGAACTCGAATTGCTCAGAAAAAAATATAGACCTTATGATGAATAACAAAAAAGACCAGGTACTCAATTTATTATGAGCGCCTGGTTATTTGTTTATTACTTCAGGAATCTTATCAAAATTAAATCCTTTAAAGGATACTATTCTTAATGAACCCGATACTGTTCTTTCCAAATATTGAACATTACAGTGCAATCTCGGTTCAAGCCACATCATGTCACGGTCCACGCTGGTCACAATTTGTTTTGCTATTTCTCTGAATACCCTTTTTTCTTCTGTCTTAAATCCAAATTCAACATTTGCCAGTGGTTTAAATTTACCATTACTTACTTGTGTACCTACCAACATTGTAAACGGATTTTCTTTGTAACCTAGGATAACAGCATCAGTAATTTTAAAATGCTTAAATTTTAACCAATCATTTGATCGATGATTGATTTTGTATGTGGAGTTGCTTCGTTTTCCAACAATACCTTCCATTCCTTTGTCTTTTGTTAACTGAAAGATATTGTTGCCGTTGCCCGCAATTGATGGTGTGACAAGTATTTTATTTGAAGGTTCGATAATTGAAGATAATATTTCCTTACGTTTTACTAATGGATGTTGCATTAGTGGTTTATCAGTAGCTAATACATCGAATGCAATAAATGTTGCTGGATAATGTAATGTAGCCTGTTCAATTTTACTTGTGTTTGATAGCCTGCCTCTATATGCAAAGTCATCAAATACGGATACACCATTTCGTAAAACTACGCCTTCACAATCAATAATTGCTGTATGTGTTTGAATTGATTGTCCTACTTCTTGAAGTTCAGGAAATTTTGCTGTTACATTATTTCCGTGACGTGTATATGCTTCAACCCTATCCCCTTGTTTGTGCAAAAGGATGCGCCAACCATCCCATTTTATATCGTAAATCCAATCTGGATTATCTATAATTTCATTATTGTTACCCATTTGAAGTAACATTGGTTTTATTGGAGTAAATAACATTACCTATTCCCCCTTATAACCATTATCTCATGTCACACTAGGTAAAAGTACATGTAAATGAAGGAATTAGAGGTAACTAATTTTTAACCTCATCTTTATATAAGTGTTGATTCAGCAACTTTTCAACCTGTGTTTTCAAAGCCATATTTGCATACGTCAACACAAGGTCCTCACCTGCTGTAGCAACAATTAAATCGCTAAAATATTCATCTGTCTTTTCCCACCGCACTACTCTTATTTTATCTTTAGCCAGCAACCTTTTAGAGTTGTAACATTCTTGTGAAATGTCATCTAAAAGCTTATCGAGTATTGGTAAATACACATTGCTCATTTTAAGATTTTCAATCACCTTGTAGTCACGTTGTATTGTCTGTACTGCCATATCATAAACTACATATTTGTGGAGTAGTCGCCTTTGTTCAAAACTTATCATACAACTGAACGCTCCTTGAGAATGATAGGAACAACTGCTAATACGCTATCAATCATGAAAGTATGCTTTGCCTGTCTTATAAAACAGTAAGCTTGAAATGAATCACCAACAATTTTAATGACTTTTATGCATCTTTTTGTTATGTAACCATCCTTTGCTACATACATCATGTATACTAATTGATTACGTTGCATTCCTTTTACCAGTTGTTCTTTCATCACCGTTCACTCCTCCAACAAGAACATTCGTTTGTATTTATATTAGAACAATAGTTCGTGTTTTGGCAAGTGTAAATTTTTGAGAAATAAAAAAGACCAGGCTCACAGTGAAGTGATAACCTGGTCAATGCTACTAATGTGCTGTTCCTCGAATTGTTGCGTAATTTAATTTCCCCTCTTTTATAGCATGCTCAGCTATTTTCTTTGCTTCCTCAAGTGTGTTACTCCATCCACTAATGAAACGCCAACCATTTTCGTTTGTACTTCCATTTACAGGCTCTACGTACGAAAAATATCCTTGTTGAAATACTAAGTTCATAGCTGATATCATTGCTTCCCGACTATTATAATTCCCGCTTTGGATACGGAATTTTTTTGGATCTTTATTAATTTCTACATATTGAATTTTGTTTTTAACGTTCACTGTTGCAATTGGCTTTTTAAAAAGCGCCACTTCTTCTATACGACGATTGACAAGACCTTGTAGTCGTTTTCCTCCAGCGTTGCAATATAAAAGCATTTCAGCGCAAGCTTTTTCCCATTGTCTTGCATTCAAGTATTTTAATAACGCACTACTTTTTAGAATATGACGGCCTAGGTTGTATTGAAAGCTTGCAAGGGCATCGTATTGATTTTGATTTAGTGGTGTTTTAACATACTGCTCAATAGAGTTAGCATGTTCTTGTACCTGCTTACCTAATAATAACCACGCTTCTTCCTTTTTAATAACTTCCCCTTTTTTGACAGGTTGTCCGTTTGCCCATCGTGTTGTACCGTAACCAATCGTCCACACTTTCGCAGGACAAAGGTACGCATTTGCATAAAACCCTTCCCACTTTGCAATTAAGTTTAGAGCTGCATTAGAAATCTTCATTTCATACATCCCCTCTTTCATTATTTTTTGTAATTTCTTCTAATCTCTGTTTTGCTCTTGCATCTTTGTGGTCCAATTCAGCAGATACCCATTCAATGGCCCATGTTGGCAACCATGTATTCCATCCAGCTCGTTTAGTGTTAGCGATAACAGAACGTGCGATGCTACGAGCAAGAATAGCAATAACAACTCCAGTTACAATAACTTCTGAATGCATAATTAAATCAATCAATCTTGCTAACACTGGTAAACATAATAAAAAGACCGTACGTTTAACACCATCTATCCCATAAGCACTAGTATCAATACCATCTTTCTTAGCCGCTGATGTTCCTGTTAACCAATCTAACGCGATTAGAGTCACATATAGCAAGTACGCTATTAAAATTGTAGGAACAGCACCAAACCCTAATTGAAAAATCATCATGCAAATTGCTCCTAATGATGAAACGAAAGGTTGCTCCAGTATTTGTTTACCTAAATTTATCGACTGTGCCATTATCCAATTGTCCATATCAACACTTCCTTTATGCATAATAAAAGCCTTCCACAGATAATTGCGAAAGGCAAAACAGTATATTTAAATTGGTTATTACCTAGATATCTCCATGTATAAAGATATAATCCTTGAATTTTTCGTGTAATACCATTTCTTCACCTTCTGTAGTTTGTTAGTGGCACTCTTTTGCACTTTTTTATAGCCCTTTTTAATTTAAAAGTTGGATAACTAACTCCTTCAACAATAGTCCAAATGTTTTCAAAATCCCAATCCTCATAATTTGCCTTCGTTTTCATCTGGGCTGTATTGCGTCCTTCTTGAAGAGTCGAGGATGTGACTTCCTGCCAGTATTCTTGCCAAACGTCTCCTGTTGTAGGTTGTGCTCTAGTAAAAGGTCCAGGCCACCAAGGAGGAGGACCTGTTTCGTTCCATGCAGGGTCCCAATATTCATAGTCAACATTTGATTGAGAGTTTGTACAAATATACAAACTACCGTCAGTACCTTTCGCAATATTATCGCTATAGTAATAACAGTCAGGCATCCAAGGAAGTGCACCGCCCAATTCTGTATCTGTATAGCAAGAATTAAAGGTAGTATCCCATTGCTGATTAGCAAAAGGATAAAATATTGGAGCATTAGTTGTGCCAGAATAATCAACTGAAAATTGAGTTGAAGAGAAACAGTTTTTTACTGTAGTGTAATACATACTAGTTGCAAAAGAACCCATATAACTATTGGCATTGCGTGAATATCCTGTTAAATTACCAGTAGTATAAGAATTTTGTATGTCTGCATTTGAAGCGTAACATAATAATCCCCCAACTTGAAATCCAGTTAAAAATGAGTTTACAGATGCGCATTTGTTTATGGTTGAATTATATAATTGAGATACTAACCCCCCAACACTACAGCCACTATTTAATACTTCAACAACTCCATTTACAAGACAATCTGTTATTTCCGTTTGACTAGATGCTTCCCCTACCAAAATAGCAGCATACGTATAACTTCCAGTATTCTTAATAGTAGCATTTTTGATACTTATCCCTTTTAATATAGCACCTTCACATACTGCAAAAAATCCCGTATATTCTCCTTCATTCTCAATTTTCAAATTATTTATTTCTAAGTTTGAACCATCATAAATTCCAGTAAATGGCGTGTCATAACTACCTATAGGCTCGAAATTTTCAATTACTTTTAAGTCGATATTTTTCTTTTGTTTGTAGTGTGCTGATAAATTATTTCTAATCGCATTCAAATCTTGTGAATCCTCGACTAAAAAAGGAGATGACTCTGCGCCATCTCCACCACCAAATAACCCATTAGCCATTTAGCTCGCCTTCTTCCTCCATTACACCTTCCTGGCATACAGCCTGTATACTCACTTCAACCTCACCACTAGACAATCCCTTGATATCTACAGAAACACCTATACATTTATTATCATCATCTTTAATTAACGACCAGTAAGAAGTAACAGGCTCTGTTTGCTCTACTTTACCCACTCCTAGCGATACACTAATTACATCATCATAGGGCACTGTAAAATCAAATTGTGCTCCTGTATTTGATGCTTTGACTATTTCCGATTCTATATAATACCCTATACTTGGTGGTAAATCTGGCTCATCACTTCTTTCAGTAAATTTCAATCCATAAGTTTGTTTACGGTGTTGTGTTGGATCAAAAAGACCTGGTGGCGCTTCGCTAGCTGTAACTACCAAGAACATGATGTTATTCGTTGGAAAACTCCAGTTTGCTATACTTCCTTTAACATCTTCTAAATAATAAACTTCAGGTAATCCATTTTTATCGAAGATTACAATTTCTACTGAATACGACCTGTACTCTCTTCTTAGCGTTAATCTCAAACCATTATATTCTTTTAGTTCTGTATAAAAAATCTCTGCTTGAATTTCGTTAAGTGATGGTTTCGTACCTAAATCAATACCACTTAACTGCAAACAATTTACGTCCCCAATTCGAAACTCATAAAATGGATCGATAGGTACTTTTTCAAATGTGACACCATACATTACCCTTTTGTGTATAGCTGGATTGAAATTCGCTTCGGCTTTTTCTTGAATTGTTATTAGTACGTATTCTGCATCAGGGCGCGGAAAATTCCATTTACCGATTTGGTCTTTCACAATCTCTAAATCATATTGTACTGGCAATCCATTTTCATCAAGTAAAGTGATATAAGTTATGAAATCTTTAAATTCACGTTTGAGGGACAATTTCATCCCCTTATGCTCCTGCATCAAATTGTATTCAAGCTTTGTAGAAATATCGTCTAGCTCTAGGTTTTCCCCTCCTGTATCAATCAATGGATTCATACCAAGAACATTTTTCTTTCCTATTTTAAATTCTTGAAGTGGTTCTATATACTTTTTTTCAAATTTAACAGCGTAGTCTCTGAATTTATGGACTTCTGGATTTAACTGATTTAACGGTACTTCACTTATAGTAATTGATATGCCTACCATTTTTGGTTTAGGGAAATGCCAATCCTTTATTGCGTTTACAACATTTGCTAAAGTGTATTCCTCATAGGTATCGTCTTCATAAAATTCACCGATTATTACATGATAGTTGGCATATTGAGGCTTCACTTTTAATGACATGCCTTTATGTTCGCCACTAATGTAAAAATCAATAGAGGTAGATATATTTTTTGGTAAGGTATCTTCCTCGCCAAGTTCGATACCACTTAGTGCCATACAATTAATCTTACCAATTTGCCAGCTCTGTAAAAAATAATTTAAGCTAGGATCTTCCTTCTCTTCATCTTCTTTATCCTCATTCATGACACTTACAATATCACGTATAACTTGCCCCACATCTAATTGCGGTACTTCTTTAAATAAAGGATTATAGCGCTTACCTACGATACGTTCAGTTGCATCAATGGCTAAATCTGTATCAATCATGCGAACTGTATCACCTAGATCAGCAGAAGCAATAGCTTGTTGTTGAGAGCCAGACATTTTACTAAAATCAATAATGTCCACTTCGTGCGCATATTCAATAGAAAAATTGTCATTCAAATCTATCTTTTGTGTAATCGTTTGAATGTTTTTTCCAACCTCTAAAACAAGACCTTTATTAGCACCACGCCTATTAAGAATAGTAATTAAAAACTTGTTATATTCAACTTCTAACCCATTTTGGCGTGCAAATTCATTTATTCGGCTTCGACCACCTTTAGCGCTTGGTCTGTAGTAATAATACCCACCTGCTAAATCAATTATCTGAAAACCGTCCATTCCCCAACATTCCGAAATTATATTTAAAGGCGAGCCCTCATAAAACTCTTCTTCACCCTCTGAAAAAAAAGGCGCTTCTGACGGATCATTTAATACATAGCTCACATGTTCAAGCATAAGCCTAATTTCTTTACTTCTATCGCGTTTCTTGTCAACTCCAGCTATTATAAAAAAATCTCCATCCATCTCCACTAAATTAGGATAGTGTAAGAAGGAAGGAAATTTGTTTTCAGCAATTTGAATATCAGCAGTGTATTGGTCATTGATGACTTCATAAATCTCTGCGTTAATGACATTTTCAAGTGTACCAACAGGCAATAAATTACCATTATTTAGAATTTTAATATCGTAACTCATAAGGCCACCATATCAGGAGAACAACGGAACGTTGCCCAAAATAACCCTTCATTCACGATACGTTCAAAATCTTCACTAGAAATAAACTTAGCCATGTATGCGTACTTAGAATCTTCGTCAAAAATTAAATGCTCCTTCTGTGCCGATTTGAAATAACCACGTAAAGCCCGACAAGCATCATAATAGGTTTTACCTGCTAATGGTGTAAGTAGGAATTGTATGCGAATTTCAATATCACTTTCACTATTATCAGATATTACTATACTGCCGTTAACTTTTGGTAATTTGATATATGAATCACTGAATTCACCAAAAAGAGGTCTTTCAGTGTCCATAACCTCAAGCCCCAATCGCGAACAGTGTATTCCTTTAAATGTGATGTCAGACATACTATTTCCCCTTTCGATCACGTTGCTGTTGCTCATAAATTTGACGTGTAACTTTCTTAATATCTGCTTCTTCACGTATGATAAATTGCGCACCTTCCAACATACGTTCATAATTATGATGAATCACTTGAGCTTCTTGTCGCCCTCCTCCAGCAGCATCAAATATCGCTCTGCCAATTGCACCTAACACTCTCTCATTAAGAGGTAATATAGCTTCTGGTCCTGCTTCTCCGACACCATGCAATGCATTACCTGTATTAAATAAAGTCGGCTTATTAAACACTCCGCCTTTAGCATGCCATTGAATATCAATTTTAGGTAATCCTTCTCCAAACCAATCTAATGGGTTAAGCGAACCTTTAATTTTAAATTTTGGAACTTTTAATTTTGGCCATTCAAAATCAAATTTAAAGAAGCTCTTAATTGCTTCAATCGCTTTTCTAACTGCTTCTTTTGCTTTATCAATAGGTGACATGATCGCTGTTGCAACCTTGTCCCAAATTTCTTTTGTCTTTTTCCAAAGGTCACTAAAATCAGTGAATTTCTTAATTTTATCCCAGTTATCCTTAATAATTTTCACTGCTAAACCAACTGGACCAGTAATAGCCGCTAAAATCCATTCCCAGTTTTTTTTCACAAATTCCCATATTGCTGTTCCTGCATTTTTAAATATCCCAATAACGAAATCCCATAGATTACCGAAAAACTCTACTATTGAATCCCAATTTTTTATTATAAGTGGAACGGCTATTGTAAGTGCAGTTACTACAATTCCAATCGGTCCAGTTAACGCTCCAAATGCAATCCGTAGAGCTGGTAATATTTTCGTTGCTATGTTGACGATTAGGGGAATTATTTTACCTAAAATTGCACCAAAGCCAAGTCCGCCTCCCCCTGTGCCAAGCATCGACATAATGGTCATGATTGCTGGACTAAGAGCTGCAAAAGCCCCTACTAAAATCCCGACTGCACTTACAATTGCAACGAAGGTAGATACTAACACTGGATGCTCTTTTGCAAAACCTGCAAATGCACCTAATACATCAGCAATCACAGAAAGTAAAGGATTAAGAGCTTCTTTTATATCCGTAAAGGCTTGATTTATCTCAGTCATTGGATCTGAGTCTAATTTATCAATATTATCTTGGATATTTTTTTGGCCGTCTGCAACTTCTTCCTGGCTAGCGTATACGCCTTGTAAAACATTTGTAATCTTTTCGCCTTGATCCTCGTACATTGTTCCAAAAAGCTCGACACCTATAGTTTCTCTTAATGTTGCATCACCTATGGAATCTAGCCAAGCAGACATATCAGTGAAAGCTTGTGCTCCTTCTTCTCCACCTTTAGCAATTGCTTTACCAAATCCTTCAAGTTTGCTAAATAAAGCTTGCACAGCAGCACTGTCTGGTGGATCTTTTGCTATTGCCACCTTTTCATCATTCATTGCTTTAAACGATGCTAATTCGGCTTGATGCGCTTCTTTTACTGCATCCATCTCATTACTTAATCGTTCACTTAAAGCACTTTTACGGTTGTTTTGTTCTTCTTTCAAATAAGACAGTTTCGCTTGATTGACTTCTCGCATTGCATCAATTTGGGCTTTATTTGATTCACTAAGTGCTTTTAGTTCCTCTTTTTTCTGCTGTTGAAGCGCTTCTTTTTGAGCGTTGTGACGTTCAGACATTGCTTCTTTCTCTGCGTTAGTTTGCTCTTTTAAATGTTCTTTCCGTTCATCTATCTCTGTTTTCAGGGCATCCTTCTTAGCATCTGAAGCATCTTTCACACTGTCTTTTTGTTCTTTCAAATTATCGATTTGTTTTTTGCGATCTTCGCGAATAGATTCTAAGCGTAGCTTTTCTTCAAAATCCCGTAGGTTCTTTATTGCTTTTTGCCGTTCTTCACCATTCTTAGCAACCCGAACTGCTTTGTTTAACTCCGCTTTCTTCTCGGAGTTTTCACGTTCTTTAATCACTTTATCTTCAGCAGCAGTACGTGCATTTAGTGAATCAATTTGAGCATCTAAAGCTTTTAATTGATTGTATTTTTCTTCGTCAATAAGCTTTAAACGTTCCTTAAATTCATTATCAATGACCTTTATTTTTTCATTTGAAGCACGTTCAAATTCTTTTACTTCTGCCGCTAATGATTTTTCCAATAATTTTTGTTGTTCGTCATAATTATTAGACACAGCATCGTATTTATCACTTAGTGATTTCTCTAAACTTTTTAGCTGTTGATCATAATTTTTTGAAGCAGCGTTATACTCAGAATCTAATTTTTTAGATAAAGCATCCTGTTGCTTTGAGTGACTTTTGGAAAGCGCTTTTTCTTGACGATCAAGAGACTTGGACATAGCTTCTTCTTGTTTAGCAAAACCATCTTCCATCATAGCTAGTTGTTCATCTGTAACTTTTTTAGTACCGCCAGCCACATCACGAATAGCATCCTTCATGGATTCGGTCATCCCTCGGCCCATTTCAACAGCTTTTATACGGCCTTCTTTTAACCCATCTAAAAGATTATCGATATTCCATGATTTAGATAATGCTGCATTTGCTAGAATGGTTTGAATTTGTTTAGCTTCAAACCCTGCCCTTTTTAGTTGGATTCCATATTCTGAAATAATATCAAGCTGTTCTGGTGGAAATCCGATAGCTAATAAATTATTAACTAAATTGACCGCTTCTAAATTATTTATTCCTAATGCATCGGCTATTTCATTTGATTCTTGTATTAACTCCGTAAAATCAATTCCAGCATAAGCTCTCGAAATTGTAGCTGCGCTTTTAACTACTTCCCTATTTACATTATCTGTTGCTTCAGCATTTAAAGACCATTGTCGCCTAACACCTTCTAGTGCCGCTTCGCCTTCAACCCCATAAGCCTCTACATCTTTTACCGCAGCTCGTACAGTCGCCTTAGACTCTTCTGGTACATTAAACGACAGCTTGATTGACGTATCCAAGCTCGCACTTGATAACGCTTCTGAAATGACAGTTCCAATGCCTACAGTTGCAACCGCTGCGCCAGCCATTGACTTTAAGGAATCTCCCAACTCATTTACTTCTTGTTCTGCTTCACTTGCTGATTGGCTTAATCTTTCTAAATCAAATCGTACTTGTTCGACAGAAGAGCCATTGTCTATAGAACGGATCGCTGTTCTTACTTCAGTTAAATCACGACCAGCATTTAGTGATGACCTTGAAATTTGGTCAAATGCTCGATCTAACTGATTAGCACTTGCAGTACCGTTTTGAATAGCTCTAGTTAAATCTCTACCTAAAATACCTGAAAAATCATTTACTGTTTTACCAGTGACAGCAAATAAATTTTCTAATTGTCGTAATGACTCATTCTGATCTGCTTGAGATTGTTGCGCTCGCTGTAAAGCCTGTTGTGTTTCAGCAATTGCATTCGCAGCCTGTTGTTCTGCAATCTGATTTCTACGCAATTGTGTTTCAAGTTTCTTCGCTTCTTCAGAATTTTCACCCCATAATGCCTTAGCTTCTTCTAGTTGTCTTGTAGTGGCTTCTGTCTTTCTACGTGCAACTTCGTAGATTTGTTGTAAGCTATTGATCTTTGCTTCAAGCTTTTCGGAATCTGTAGCATTATGCTTCATTTGCTCTTGTTGAAGCTTCATTTGTTGGCGTAATGCTGCTGTTTCTTTATTCATTTCCGCCATAGACTTATTAAATTCTTGATTGCTGGCCCTAAAGGTTATTTGAACTTCATTGTTATTTGCCACATCATCACTCTCCTATCAGGCTATTACTCCATCCATCAAACGCCAGTTTGTTTGCATAAATACGCTCTACGCTTGCAATAGGAGCATGCCAAAAGGTTTCGCTGTCGATGCCAGCTATTAATACGTAGAGTGTGTAAAGGTCCTCTACGTGCATAATTACTAACTTTGGTGGCGTTATTTTTTTTTTCCTTTTTTCGTTTCTTTTTGCAGAGCTTGCGCAAATTCATTCGATTCACTCATTAGTCCAACAATCAAATCGGCATATAGTTTAATTGTTTCTGTTAATGGATAATGATATCTATCTAAAAATTCATCAAAGGATAATCCTAGATTTTTATCCGCACCAATTACAGCTAGATAAATCACAGAAATTAATTTTTGTTCATCAAAGGCCCCCAATAATTCTAAAGACGCTTTTTCATCCTCAACCTCTGAAATTAGCTTTTCTAACCCTTTTAGTTTCAGTAAATCCTCGAATAAACTTGTTTCTAATAAGCCTGTGTCGTAGCCTTTTTTCACTGCTGCATTCGTTAAAAAAGCTGGATGCACTTTTGTATTTATGAAAGTCCTTTCAAATTCACCGTCAACTTCTTTTATTTCTACTTCTTTTAACTCGACCTTTTTAATCTTCATGTGATTCCCCTCCAATATTTAATTAAAAATAAAAACACCTCCAATAAGGAGGTGCTTGGATTAAGGTGTTTCTACGGCTTCAACAAGAGATCTTTTGAAATTAGTATGCCATGTATTTACAATTGCCTGATCATCAAGCTCTGCAATAATTGCTTCATAGTAGAACTGTCCAGATGCATCTGCAACTGCGGAAAATCCTAGTTCTAACATTGCTAATTCTTCTTGTGATGTGTCAATATTTATTTTAAAGCCACCAGCGTTAGATGCTTTTGGGAAAGCTATTACCTTTGTCAAATCCTCAAAAAGATCAATTACATCAGCAGTAAACACAAAATCTTTCCCCAAAGAATTTGAGCCATAGCTATATACACCTGTCTTTAAATTTTCGTTGGACAATCCGAAATAATCGCGCAACACTTGCACAGGAACATGTGCACTTACAGTTACATTCAATTTTGTTGTTACTGTTTTTTCACCCATTGTTGAACGACCACATTTTTTTGTTAAAACCGTTGTTTCTGGTTCTGAAGATATTGTCCCTACACAGCCAAATTTTGTACCTGGCTTCTGTGTTCCTCCCTCTATAAATTGAATAGATGCATTTTTAATTTCCCATGAATCAAATTGTTCAACTACTTGTGCTGTCATTATAAACCCTCCTGTATTAAGTCTTGTAACGCTTCATCAAGTTCAGCTAAAATTTTCGGCACTGATTTTTGTAATGACCTATCACTAAAACGCTGTGCCCAAGGATTAGATGGACCACGCCCCTCATCTGGAAAGACAAGATAGCCAAAGCTCCCCTTTTTGTTAGCTGCCCCACCTTTTGACTTCACAACAAATTCTAAATTGGCTATCTCACTTTTGGACCATTTACTGTCTTTTGCATGCTTTTTATTACGAACTTTAGAGACAGGTAAAAGGTTTGTCATTTCTCTAGTTGCAATTTCAATACCTCTGGAATGCAATACTTGATTGATCGCTTTTTCTGCACTGTTTGGTAACATTCTAATTTTTTCTTCAAGCGAGCTTAGATTATTAAATTCTAACTGTGCTCTCATATTTCTGCACATCCAGTAACAATTTTCCGATTGTATAATAAGACAATTCTGTCAACGTAGTTGTCTGTATCTTTACGCCTTAATTGTTGCTTTTGTGAACGTTCAAACTTTATGATTGGTACTTTAGATAAAGCTTGAATAATTTCAATCGTCCGCTCATCTAAGTCATCGCGATTTTCAGAGTAATAGTAAACTACGATTTCCTGTTTGATTGTTTTTAGATCATCGTTTTTAAACATATTTCCTGTTTCGTAGACAAAGAAATGATAGCCTTTTTTTTCAAACTGTGCTTCCTCATCTTCTGCGAGACCATCCTCAAAGACAGGTATGTTAAATGTATTTAAAGCTTTTAATAGTGCTTCAATTTGTTCTTGCATTTTCTCCAAAGTCTTGCTCACGCATTCCCACCTCCTGGAGATAAAAATATAAATACATTTTTTCTCGGTCACTATCTACTTTTATGACGTCAAATTCTACACCATCTAAAATTACTTTTAATTTACTTTTATCATATTTGCGTAAAATAGGAGGACAGAGAGTGCGGATTTTCACACTTAAAACAGCACTTAATACTTTTGCTATTTCATAATCTTCATCACGACATGACATTTCTTGATAAGCAAGTCTCCCCATCGGTACAAACCTTTCACCAATCCGCTTGCCTTTAATAGATCTCTCTGTTTCCTTTGTGCCAAATTCGATAAATCCGTCATTTAAAACATCACGGATCTTTTTGATTGCCATTAGATGCCCTCTTTTCTAAAGCAACATGAAGAATAAGACGCTTCAATTCATCCGAAAAATTCTTTTCAAATTCATCTGCTGCATTGTTGTAAACGTAACGACAACGTTCAAACAATAACTCTGTTTCCCAATCATCCAAATCAAAAGAAAAAGCCTTACTTGTCAATTTCTCGAAGTAAGACTTTGCTCTATTAATAATTCTTTGTAATTCGGCATCTTCATCATTCCATGTAATGCGCAATCTACTTTTTAATTCTGCTAATAACTCTGACATGGCTATTTACCTCTTTTTATAGCTTTTTCAGCCTCAATAGCATCTTCCTTACCTTTTATCTTAACGCCATTCGAAAGCTCGTAATAGCCTCCTCCTATATGCTTAGGATGCTCTGATACATGTTCTTCCTGTTTTTGTTCTTCCTGTTTTTGTTCTTGTTCTCCCTGCTCATCACTCACAACCTCTGCAAGATAGATTTTTTCATATTTCGGATGAACACCTGTTAAAAAAAAGACACGTTCTTCTGTTGCTTCGAAACCTTCGGCTGGGTACGTATCTCCTGTATTGTACATATGGCCGTTGTGTTGTAGTTCTTTAAATGAATTAACTACTTTTGCTGTAATCATTTGTTTCCCCTCCTTACGGTGTGTCTGGTGTTTGTGTCACACCCGTTGATGCATTATTAATAGCAGTTTTTGTAATATCAAATACTGTAAACGCTTCGTTATCAAGAGGTTGCCCGTTTATTAATTGGCGAGTTAAATAGAGACGTTGGTCTTGTATCATTCGCACATGATCCGATGATTCTAACGTTGCCTTACCTGCGCCCATCCAGTAATCTTTTGGTTTACCCGAAACCATTTTGTTTAGCGGTACAGCTGAACATTTAATGATTTCAAGCTCTGGCACTGGGAAATTTCCAAAAGTCCAAACACCATCCTCACGTTGTTTAGCACCATACGCAAATAATTTAGAGTAGTAGTCAAATGGGTTAATAATTAGTACAACATCTTGCGCATCACGTTTTCCATTTTTTGTTGAGGGTGCTAAAATTTTTGTACCAATCTCATGAGGTGTAAATGACACTAATTCCACTGTCGCTTTTTCAGGATAAACGCCACCAACTACCGCACCATCAAGATTTCGCATCATACCAATCGGTTGTTTGTTCCCTGTACCGTTTACAATTACTTTTTCTAATTCTGCTGATACAACTTCTGCCATGATTGCTCGCACATATCGATCTAACCATTCAGGTCCAAGCTCAAACATTGCTTTACATACAACTAAGAAGCCTGATAATTTGTATGCTTTTGCTTCAATTGTTTTGAAACCACTATCCATCATTTCTTGAATTTCGTCGCATACATCGCCCCAATATGCTGTTGTAGCACCTTCTTTGCGTACAACCCATTGTGTAGTAGCACCAAGTTGCGTAAAGTTTACGAGTGATAACAATGGATGATCCAGGGCTAAGTCTTCAAATACACGATCATATACTGTCGGAGGCATAAGCGCTAATACCTCGTCGAAAGATTCTACTTCAATCGCTTGTGAGTAAAATTTTTTCTCTTCATTTGTTAATTGGCGTACTCCGCGAGTAGCCAAGACTGTCGCATCCCATTGTTGCTCATTTGCGCGTTTTGCTTCACGGATGGTTGTGTTCATTACATCCTGATAATGAGTAAAGTTCTCTTCATATTGCTGTACAATGCGGGCCGCAACTTCTGCTGCATCGCCATTTTCAAATGCAGCTTTCAAACCTTCGATTTGCGCTTGTTTGTCAATGCCTTGTGACTCTTTATCTAAATTTTTTATACCTGTCATATAAATGACCTCCTATTTTTAAATAAAATAAAAACGCCTACTCAGTTGAGTTGCGTTGGAATTTTTTTATAATATTATTTGATTGTTGTGTGGACTCCTGCTTAAAACGAGCAAGGACACTATATTTATATGCTTCTGCATTCGCTTTGTCCGCTTCTTCATCTTTTGTATCCTCAGTTGCAGTAGCAAAACCAATCGCTATAGCTTCATCTGCCGTGAACCACGTTTCATTTATTACAAATTGTTTCATCTCATCACGTGTTATTTTCGCTTTAGTCATATAAATATCTAAAAGTGATTCGTCTAGTTTTGTCATCATATCGATAGTTTTTTGCATTTCTGTTTTAGAACCAATAGCAATGGTCCATGCCTCGTGTACCATTATCATAGCACCTAGTTTCATGATTAATTCATCCGCTGCCATAGCAATAATAGATGCAGCTGAACAAGCCCAACCATCAACAATGATTTTCACCTTAGCTTGATGATCCTTCAATCGGTTGTAAATAGCGATTCCATCAAAAGCATCGCCCCCAGGACTATTTAATCTTATCGTGATATTACTTGTCTTTACTTCTTTCAGTGCACTGTCAATGTCATTAGCGGACGTTGATTCATACCAAAAACTTTCACCTATATCACCATAGATAGTTAAGACTGTTTCGTCATTAATCTCATTCACTTCAATAGCAAAGTTTTTTGGAATTTCCGGTATCATGTCCTCATACTGAGAATTTTTGAAACGTCTTCGTCTTTTATTTGCTTGAACTGTCAATTTTCCTCACCTCCTTTTAATGCCTCTTCTGCATCTTGATAGTTCTTTGTAACGTGACGCTTATTCGCTATTTCATCATCGACTATTTCATGGCCTAACTCGCTTAAAATATCATTAATTGTATAGACTCCAATCGCAAACATTTTATCGAAGGCAGTTGCCAACTGTACGATATCTGTGATTTTTATTTTCGATGTGTCTATCTTTACATAAGTACGATTTAGATATTCTTCTTTGGAATACGCCTTACGATTAAATTCGTCCTCCATCATCTCCGCTGGCGGATTCAAGGCAAACATAATAAAATTGTCAGTCTGTTTATCTATGTCAGCGAGGTCGCCTTTCAACAAGCCACGAGGGACGTGAAATGCCATTGCTACATAATTAAAAATGTCGTCTATAAGATTGCTAATGTCTCGGCTATCAATGGTTAAACCAACTTTTGCATCTGACATATCCTCTAGCTCAAAACCCTCTTGTAATTGAAAAGCGACACTTTTTTTATCTGGATCAAACCAATTCTTCAATTGAGTTTCAAACATGTCATCAATTTTCTTTTGTGTCACATCGTCCTGCGCCCTTAAAAAATCACCTTTGACTAATACGCGTTTATTATTCTTTAGCTTGTAATAACTTTTAGCTGCTTCAATCATTTTCCCATGAGAATCATACAAGTCATTAATCACTGAGAGAATTTTTGTATCAGTCAACTTCAAACGAATGACTTCTGATTCATTAAACATCTTGTTCATCGCTAAATTTCCAATTTGTATTCCTGAATATTTATTCTCCTGGAATGCGAACTCTTCCACATTAAAGCTGTCAGCTATGTAGAAGTTATCATCCTGCATGACGATTAAACATTCACCTTCATAGATAAATTTACGAATAGCCTTATGAAAGAATGCCGTTGCATTTTGATTTTGATTCGGCTGCACGTTTAAAGCGTAGTACATGTTCCCACGATGAGCCTTGCCCTCTTTAAATGTCTTTATTTCGCATCTCGATAAAGCATTTGCAATTAAGTTTACGCAAGTTTCTACTGCAAGCTTTTTGTAATAATACTCTGCTGATAATTCATAGTAGCAATCTTTCAGGCTTTCTAATTGACCGTTTTTAAAGAACCTCTTTACCCATTGCCACATGCTCAAATTCCTCACCTCCTAGTAGCTGTATGTTTTAAATGCTCTTACTACATTTTCTTCTGTGATAATTTGCTTTTCAGTTAATAAGTTTTCATGCTGTAGAGCGTGTAAGAATGCAAAAAAGCCGTCAGTCTTCCGTAACTCTGGCTCAATTTTTTCATATGTGATATTTCCTTTTCCGTCTCGTTTCACATACGTATTCCACGTATACCAACGCATCATAAAATCGTTGCCCCACAATATTTTTTCATGCGAGAACATTTCTTCGATAATAGGCTCTAATATCGTGTGAGTTAGCGAACCTTTTCGAGCTTTAATAAGATCCAATCCATATTCTTTGAATTTTTCTTCCAAGTGACTAAATTTTACGTGGTCTGCTGCAACAGTCTTTATCCTATATTTTTTAGACTGCTCTACAAACCAATTCGCGATTATTTCTGGACTATTTGTTTCCTCATAAATGATGGTGACAAGCCCCATTTTCTCTGCCAAAGCAATATCAATTTTAAAATCATACAGTTTTAAACTACGATGATTGATGAAAGTATGGTTTAACCAATAGCGTTTTCCTTCGTGTTTAAAAAGCAATCCTACCCCGACAAAATCACGTATATCTGCATAATCAACTCCACCTATGCATTCTTGTCCTGTCAGATCTGGCAATGGCTTGCTAGCTGCTTCTAATTTTGGCCAATCCGTTACTCCATTTGCTGATAACATAAATGGTAAATTCATTCGTTTTGTTACAAATTCGATTCGAAGTGATGGACGAGTTTTTAGATTTTCATACTCCATTTCCATTTCTAATTTTAAATGTGGCAAGAAGTGAATACCTGGATTCGCTTTTTCCCACATAGCAAAATCATGCATTTCCTCTTCTTCATCAAGATGAGCCAAAAACGGAAACATTCGACTGTTCGGCAATTCACCTTTTAAAATCATTTCTGCTTCAGCTTTAAAGTCATCCAGTACACCACCGCGTACATATCCATCAGTTGTAATATAGATTCTTCTAGCTCTAGGTACTTTACCTAATGCTGATGTGAATACTTTGATATTATCGTAGGATTCATATTCGTGCACTTCGTCAAAAATAATGACACCAGGGCGTAGACCATCTTTTGTTTTGGCGTTATTAGTATGATAAGTAAGCACAGATTGAGATTTCAAATGGATTATTTCTTCCTTAGTCCATTTGAAATGCTTTTTCATCTTTACTTTTTTACTTTCAAGTACATTTCTAACATCATTGAAAGATGTTTTTGCTTGTTTTTCGGATGTGGCTACAATGTCAACGTTATAAAAAGGAATGCCTTGTTTCGCTATAAAATAAAAACTAATGGCAGCAATAAAACCATTCTTCCCAGCACCACGAGCCCATAACAAAAGGAATTCATTAAATACTAATGTTTCATCATCGTAGAAAAGTCCAACTATACAGGCTAATACAAATAACTGTGCTGGATACAGTTTAAACGTGAAATAGCGTTCAATAAATTCCTTTGCTTCGGTTATTTCATTTGTATCAATAATAACGTTTGGCTGATTCAGTTTGCGTTCGACTAGGTCAATAAGTAGCATTACATCTTTCGATACAATATAACTACCGCTTCTTACTCCATTAATATAATCATCGATGTAAGGATGGAACTTATAGTTCGTCATCATCATTATCAGGATCTGGCTTTTCAATATCAGTAACCTTCAAACCTAGTTCGGCCAAAATCCTTAACATTTGTGCATTCGTTTTATTAAGCTCGCCTACACTATCATTCTTTTTCTGTCCATGCATACCTGGAACAGTAACACCACGATCATTGATATCCTCAATCAACTTATTCTTTACATCCCATAAAGCCATATAATCATCCACTAAATCAATGTAATAAGAATGTGTAGCACCTTTTTCATGTAACTGCTCTTTCAAGTCCTTTTCAATTATCAATCGAAGTCTATTGTGACTAGGTACTAACTCTACAGAAGGTGGTGCATCAATCAACTCTTCTTGCACACTTTTTTCTACAAGCTTTTCTTTTTTTCTTTTCCAATGATGGCGTTTATACCATGACTTTACCGTATTTTCTGTAACTCCATACTTTGCAGCAATGTCCTTATATTTCATGCCATTGAGCCAATCATAAAAAGCTAATTCATGTGACATGCACCCTTTCCGCCTACCTTTCGTGTGTATTTTTATACATTTCAAATTTGTGTGCACTTTCTCGCGGGAGAAATTAAAAAAATATCTTTTCCCATGAACCCCTACCGTTGAACGAATCCCCTAAAAAAGTCGAAACTTTTTGATGGGGGGGTATCTATTTGACGTACTGAAGATGTTTATCTGCAAAATCAACAATGTACTTAACCTCATCGTCTGAAATACGTAACAAGTCACAGATGAATTGCATCTTACTATCATCAGTTAATTGATCGCGTACCTTAACAATCGTCATGTGCTTGCACTTGCGAGAGTTTACACAGTCTCTTATCTGTTTGTAACGATAATAAGCATAACGAGTAAAAGCATTTAACATATCACGCTCATACCAATCATGCTGTTGTTTTATAACTGCATCATCAATTTCCTTTGTATCAAATGACCATGTACCATCACCAAGAAGCATACTTACCATCTCTCTTCATTAGTAAACTTAGGCGCTCTAACTGATTCCAATCGATCATGCACCTCGTTATGGCACTTGATACATAAACATTGAAGATTACTCAATGTTAATGACAAATGAGGATGTGTCTTCACTTCTTTCATGTGATGCACATTCTCAGCTTTATGGTAACGCCCAGTTGCTTTACAAAGCTGGCACTCGTAGTTGTCTCGTTTCAATGCTTCTTTACGTAATGACATCCACTCTCTTGATTTATAGAACTTCATAAGCTCGCCACTATTAATATGTGAATGGAGTTGTTGTATGCGTTCTGGTTTTATCATTGTTCACCCTCTCAAGGCATAATAAAAAGTCACACCTGATTAGATGTGACTCTGTAGTGTTGACGTTCCGCAAACGTCTATTAAACTTTATTGCCTGTTTAAAACAGGACTTCTATGTCGATTGGAAGACTATTGTAAAGTAAATCCAATTACTCTACATTTACACTATATTATATTTATAATGCATAAAAAAGGGCATGTTTTTGACATCTTATAACTGAATGCGCAATCCATCAATTCCAAATATTAATACAGATAATGCATGTACCGCTTCTTTTAGATCCCTTCTAACTGTACGTTCATTTAATTCATGAAGCTCCGCAATATCCTCATATGTTTTTTTATCTTCATTAATATAGAAATGTATCAATGTATTATATTTCCTAATATCTTCTTTCCCCTGCCGCTCACAATCTTTTTTGTAAAACTCTAGCATCTTATCAATGAAGTTCATCATATTCATAGTTCTTGCACTACTACGTGTTAGAGATTCAATAGACAGATATTCACCGCCAATTGCAATAAATGGATCATCTTCTGTTTCCGTTTTATTCTTTTCAACTAATTCTTCACATCTTGCTTTTAGGTTATGGTAATTCCTTAGCAAAAGTCGAGTATTGAAAAGCCTTCTATCTGACTTTTTTGTTTGTTCTTCTCTTTGTAGTTCACTAAATTTGGTTATTACTATTTCAGTAATTTTCTCTAATTCGATACTTTCCATAGGAACACTCCTTCATCGCATTTCATCTAGTCCTCATATAGTTCATTTAGTAAAAATATTGCAATTATCAGCTGATAACCATATAAAAATTTGATAATTTAACCATGATAGTAATTTTCATCTTCATCCTCAAACAATCCATTTACAGCTTTCCATGCTGTTATTTCATCTTGCTTAATTAGTTTTTGTTCTTCTTTGTGAAAAGCTGCATCACGTGCATTCCCAATTAACGGTATAAATTGACTGTGATAATCCATCTCTATAAAATCATCCCCATAACCCTTATACGGATTTTCTACACCTGTTAATTCTGTTAAAAATGCATATTCGTCATAACTTATTGCTACGCGATTGAAGTGTCTACCGCATACTGATGTGCTTGTTATCTCTGCGTTTTGATATATCGCTTCAATTTTCATTTTTCGCACTCCTTGCTGAATAAAATCTTTGTCGATTAACGGGTTAACCATCATATTCTACTTCGCATATTGAACTACAAAAAAACTGCACCTGATTCGTCGGGATTATACGAATTTCCACAACCTTCATAATATTTATTCATGAACCCACTCCCTCTTTCTGAACAATATTTATCTTGTGTTTAATCATGCTCTGACCACTTATCATGGATTTTATGAAATTTTGCTTCTAACTCGCTCAATGCTACACCAATTGAACGATTAACTGGATCATCTACTGTAGAAATCATTCTCTGAATGCATTGTAAGTCTAAAATCGTTTGTAAGTGTAAATCTGCTGCCTCTTGAATTTCATCTTTTGGTATTAAAAGCGAGCTACTTTCGACAGACACCCCATCCCAATGATCGTTACTTTCTAGTATTGAGATTATTTCATTGATGTACGGCTCATCTGTATTTATTACTACATAAGAGTTATACGGCCTTTTACCATCAACCTGTCGTCCCTCTTCGATATTCGTCAAAAGTGAGTCTAACAATGGTGTTACTTCATTTAAAACATGTTCACTGTTGTATTTAACTAAATCAGCTATATTGATTACTGTATATTTTTGCTCTTTACCTTCAAGTACTGTACCTTCAAATGCAGATTCCGCTTTTAAATGTTTTAAAATAGCCACTACTTCCTCGTTAATTCGTGAATAATTGTCGTTCATTTCATTTCCTCCTTCTATACGGTTTCCTCATATGGTTCAGTAATTGCTATTTATCAAAATCAATTTCTTCCCACTTAGACCATCCTTCAAAACCTTTTTCTGCTGGATCATCTTCTCTTTCTTTATCTTCAACTATGCAAGCTACCTTTTTAACTTCTAAAATATATACTTGTTCATCACCAGACAAGCTCTCTTCCATAATGGACTCCTTAGCTGCCTCATAATCCGCCAAAGCACTTTTATAAGTATCATGTAAGCTGAATTCATTAAAAGATGTATCATATACAGCAAATTTATCTGGTCTAAGAATCAACTTGGTATACTCTAACTCGTTTGCATAGCCCTCACTGAATGCTAATGCTAAAATACAAAACGTTTCTTCATCACCATATTTATTTATTGCTTCACTTGGTACACCAACAGCATTTAACTTTTCGTGATTAGTTGCATTATTTTCAACAAGAATATAAGCACTTTCTCCACCGTTTTGTTCGATTACCTCTAAGCTGTTTAGAACGTCTAAGATTGCTTGCTTATCAATTGCTTTCATATAAATTCTCCTCCAAATGTTTTTTGTATTGACTGTAAATTCTCCTCATATTGTGCAGCAACTACATAACTGCACTGGCATAAGCGATTTCGCATAATATGCCACACTCACCCATCACTTCATCTTCAATTCTGCCTCGTTCTGGATTTAACTCATCTAAGTAAACCCCTTTAATACAAGTAGCACCGATTTCTCTTTCTAATGCAGCCATTTCGTAAAAACGTTCTGGGAAATGCTTACGAATCATATTCCAGTAGCCCATACCGCCTTTAACGCAACCAACGCAATTGTTATTGCGGAATCCTAGCTCATACATTAATGGTCGTTTAATGCCCAATCGTTCAAGCAACCCATGTACTTCATCTTTTGTTAGCATCGCATCAATTAAAGGAAATACGTGTTCATGTTCTGGTGTCGTTTGTAATAGTCGTTCAGCACGATGTTTTTCCTCACTGTCATAGCCCCATACATAGCGCAATAAATCATCTTGTGTCTGTTCCCACCGTTGTCTTACTTTGCGCTTTAATTCACTCGTACATGGAGCACCAGATGGACCATTGATATATCTTCGTTTACGTAAAGTCTCCGTTGCACTATACGTTTTTTCATTTTTTATTATCGTGAATTTACGCCCAATTGCTTTCTCACAATCTTTCAAAAATCTATAGGTATCTTCGTGTTGTTCTTTTACATCAATGAAATAAATTTCGTCTATCTGGTCTTGCATCAAATAGATTGATATAAAGCTACTTACACCACCACTAAACCAAGCGATAGTTTTCATTTTCACTCTCCCTTACTACTTTATTTATATAAACGGTAACCCTTCATCTGCGGTAATATTAATACTTTCAACAACTTCTAATACTTTTTCCGCTTCTTTAATACAGCCTTTAAATAGACCACTCCCCATAAACCATTTATCTTTAGCAATTATTTTATTGCACTTCTCATGTAAGTGAAAACGCATCTGCTGCTCATCCTGTTTTGCTGTAACATAAATAGCATTTATTCTTCTTTCTATTTCTTTTAAGCACCCATAACACTCATGCGTCTTTCGTGTTAATACCACTTTTTTATTTATAATTTCTAACATGGGTTGTTTACCTCCCATCACTAAATGAATTAATTTAAGGTTTCACTTATATCAGCTTTTAACCATTCTGTATTTATTTTTTCGCACTTTGGCTTTGGCCCTAGTTTTTTTGTCATTATTTCTTTCATTCGATTTGATTCCGCTTTTATCTTTTCGACTCCCACATGTTCAATCAATTTAACTAATTTTACGGCTACATCAATTTCTAAAAATAACATTGTTTCTTCGTAACTCTCTATAACATCAGGTACATGAACATCAAATATTCTTGCTCCTGACTCAAATTCGAAAATCCTAAATAGATTTGGAAATGGAATAGCGCTAAAACTTAAATCATCAATCGTGATTTTATGACCTGTCAATTTTACCCACTCATTACAAAGCAAATAGAATTCTTCCGCTTCTGGCGATACTGATACAAAGATTTTTTTCAATACAACCACCCTTTTTTATTTTTCTATTATTCTTTTAATCTGCTTGCGATTTAGTTTAGAAACACTCTTAGGAAACCCATATTGCTTTCGTACTTCTTCTCTAGTCATGCCATGCACTATGCGACAATGTGCTTTCGTAATAACAATACCTATATGATTGCATTCCTTTACAGGACACTTTAGATACCCGCCCTGTTTTGCATTCCAGAATGACTCAGACATCATGCTTCCCCCTTACACTTGATTAATAAATTCATAACAACATTTAATATCTCTAAAAACCTCTTCAAACTCTGCTTCTCTTTCTACGATATAAAATTTTTCTGTTCGACTTATTCTCAGATCACCAATGAATAATTGACTTTCAATCTGCAATTCTTCCAGTTGCAGAAAAATAAAATCATCACGTTGGATACTAATATCACATTCGAAAATGTTTAACTGTATAATTGACATTACTTTGCTCGCTCCTCGCCCCTAACTCTTAGTCAACGCAATGCGTGTTCTAAATTAAGTGCGTCTATATAATCAACAGTAAAGCCATTCCCTGATTTAGCACGTTCACAATTTTCTCTAAAAAAATCGATTGCTATAGATTTAGTACCTCTTTCAGTTCCCTGACTTTCATAAAACTCCGCTAATTGTTCAAAACGTAATACATAAATTTCTGGCTCATTTTTTCCTTCCAACCAAAAAGCAACTAATAAAAAAGCAATCGCTCCATGCTTGTGCCAAGACTTTAATAGCTGATACTGATGAGGTGAGATGTTTTTCAAAGGAAAACGTTTAAGCTTTGTTTCTTTCGCATCGAATATAATTGAATAGCCCTCGTAAATACCGCTATAGTCTACCCATGTCGCAGTATCAAGATGGCCTGATACTTTGTTTCCTTCAGTTTTAAGTATTTTCACATGCGTAGGTACTTTTCTAATATCTGCTAACCAAGCATTGCGATATTGGTTATTTGTCATTTCTACAAGCATTTCTAATTTCGCGCCACGGTTAGCATGGCCTCCACTATATGTCTTTCTCACTTCTACCAACCCTTCCATTGTGTGTGGCCCAATAAATGGGCCACATTGTTATCTAATCTTTTTTATACTCATAATCACGTATCCATCTGGAATATCGTATTGTCCTCCTTCCAGAAGGTACACCACGCGCACTTCAACAAATTCGCCAGTGTAAGCCATCTTCTCAGGCTCAAACTCATTCAACTTCAATTTGTCACCTTCGCGGAAATTACGATTATTAAAGCGATACTCCCACGACTTCAATCCTTTGATTACTGCTTGAAAAGGCTTAGGATGTATTTTTATTTCATGTGTGATAGGCTTGTCCTTCTGCTCAGATTCAATAACTTCTTGACGCATGGCCTTTGCTGACGCTGGCGTTAATGCCTTACCTTGCTCAACACTTTCCTGCACCAATTCTTTTTGTTGTTCTTGTGAAAGCCGTGACATTTCATATGCTGTTGTGATATTGATGTTTTCTTTCGTAAATTCATCTTTAAGCTCTTGCGTTAGATTTTTATTGATGCTGTCCATCCTTTGTATCTGCGCCGAAGATACTCCCATAAGTTCTGCTACAATTTCACGTTTACGCCCTGTAAGTTGATAACCACCATTTTTCAATTTTTGTAATAATTCATATAGCCTTGCAGCCTGTATCGTTTTTTCAGCATCAGTTAATATCCGTGTCGTAGAGTTGGCAAGTATCAGCTGTAATTCCGCTTGTATATCGTCTGTAGATTTAATGATTTTGCAAGGCGCTTTTTCAAAATTATTTTTCCCTTCGCTACATAATTCCTGCATTGCTTTTAAACGCCTATGCCCGCTAACTAACTCGTAAGTTCCATTGTCTTTGACACGGACCACTAAGTTTTGCTGTAGGCCATAAAGCTCAATACTTGCTTTAAGATCTGCTACATCATCAACACTGTAGTTATTCTTTGGTGAAGGCTGGATGTGATTTAAAGCAATATGCTCAATCTTGAAAGCTACACTTTGCTTTTTGGATTCTGTGTTCATAAGTTGGGATAGATTGAATTTTGACATTTGAAAGCCCCTTTCTTAAAATGTGCCCGACTCTATCACAATTCTAAATATTCTTTTACTAGCGCTACATAATCCACGCAAGCTGTTGACCGCTTCGCGTAATCTAACAACGGCTTTCTACTGAACGTCATTTCATCTACTTTTACAGTCTTTCTAACTCGCGTGGCGAACATTGGATACCCTTGTTGTTCTAACAATTCCGCCCCTTGTTGATTTACGCTACTCCGTTGATACATCGTGATAAAACAACCAGCAAAACGAATATCACTATTAAACTCACTTACATCCTCGATTTGCTCAATTATTTGCTCTAATCCATCAAAACTAAATTGGTCTATTTTAATTGGTACTAACACATCATCAGAAGCAACTAATGCATTTATAACTGTCATATTAATATCTGGAGCATTGTCTATAATTACGTAATCATATTGATCTTTCACTTTCTCTAGCTTTTTACGTAGCCGCGTTTGCTGTGGGCGCGACACATCCATTAAGATTTCTTTATTCGTGCGTAACAAATTCATATTTGCAGTGATAATATCCAGCCCATCATAATTTGTTTGCTGAATAACGTTATTCACATCCATCTTTTTATCTGTTAATAACTCAGATAATCCATAACTCGAAGGATCGTAAAGCCCGAAAAACTTTGATGTATTACCTTGCTTGTCGTTATCGATAATTAATACACGCTTTCCATGTATAGCAACCAGTGTGTAAGCAATATTGATAGTTGAAACTGTTTTTGCTACGCCACCTTTTAGATTAATAATGCTGATCGTCTTCATCGTCATATGTTGTTCTCCCTTTTTTTGTAAAATTATCTATCCGCTTCATTCGTACATGCAAATACGCCCCTGAAACAAAATCAGAAAACTTCACTTGCATATCTTTAAATTGGTATTCTTTGTGCCACTTTTCAAATATCTCTTGTGCTGAAATTTCTTCTTTAGCTATTTTTTCAGCACGCCTGCGTGTTAATTTTGTATCCGCTACGGTAACAGTTGGCTGCTTCAAATTACGCGAAGGTGTATAGCGTTTCATTGTTTTGTTGCCTTTTTCTTTTGTAATGTAGCGGGCCATTCCTTCAAAGCCAAAATCATCACTTTGCAATCTGCGCGATTGAGTACGTCCCCCGCAATTCCACAAATTTTCTGCAATATCGCGATTAGGGAAGTTAGTAACCATGTGATGATGCGCCCTTACCTTATTTCCATCGCGTGTATGCTCTGTTACGTAGATATATTTCAATTCAAAATTCATAAACTGGCTTTGCTTCTTTAACCAGTTTTTCATTCGTCTAACAAGGTTTGTCATATCTTTTTTGGCTTGCTCGAAATCCGCTGGCATTTTTCCTTCTGGATATGTGTACGTAAGCCAAATATCATCAAAATTTTTAAAATTAGCATTGATAAGCCTTGTTACATGTTTTTTTGTATTCTTATCATTCAAATTCTTTTGTGAATCGCTACTCTCTTCGCCTCTTTTTTTACGTGTTCCTTGTGGGATTTTCCAAAATGGATATGCTTCGACTTCCAATATTGGCCCACTCTTTATTGTTTTCACTCTATATCCAGCTAAAGATTCCGCACGCAAACTATCAAAATGCGATTGTTCGCAATTCTTTTTTTCTATTGCAAACGATTCTTCATATGTCGCCAATACATGCTTCAACTTATGCTTTCTTATCCTCATAACAACTCTCTCCCGATGATATTAATAATCTATTAGCCTTGTTATTTTTATAGCTTGGTCGTAAATGTAATATCTATTACAAGGACGTAATTGACTATTTGCCGCGAAGATTGTTATACTTTCGATAAGATATATGGCAATAGTCATGTGAGCCGTGCTTACTGGTCAGAGTAAGTACGGCATTTTTTTGTTTAAAATCAAAGCCCTTGCGACTTCTCACAAAGGCTTTTTTTATGGTGCAGGAATAGAGCGTAATTTACCTGTTATTCGGTGAATAATAAGCCACTTATTTTTTAACTTTTTACTAATCAGCCAATTGTCAGGATTCAAACGTAAACTCTTTAAATAAATCTTTTGTTGTCTTGTTAAATTACGGCCTTGTTTCATTAAGATTTCCCTCATCTTTACGGACGCGAACTAGACACATGCTCCGTTTCTTGATATGATTTGAATTAAGATAATTTCCTAGGTTTACCTGCTGTTTAATCGTTGGAGCGATTAAGCAGTTTTTTTATGTCCTTTAACAAGGATTTGAGTCATATTTCACAACCTCTGCCAATTTACCTTGTTGATGCAGTTGACTAGCAATTTTATAAAGTTTATTTAGGCGTTTTTCTTTTATTTGTCCTTCTAAACGTTTTATATAATCAGCGCTTTCAGTTAGATCGTCTATCCGCTCTTTCACTAAATCAAAGTCCCCTTTTCGAAAATGGATATTAATAGCTGATATTAAATCTTTACAACAAGCACTTTCTTTTGAGTGCTCTATTTGAAGTTTGTCTAATCCACCTATGATTTTCTTATTCGTGAAATCTACAAACACCAAATTTTTCAAAGCTTGTCCATATCCAGTTTGAAGTTGTTCAAGCATTATATTTCCCCCTCTAATTAAATGGCATTTTGAATAATGGCTTTTTTCGAAGGAACAGGCGAAACCATACATCCGATATTTAAAGGTTTCATCTCTCGAATCGCTAAATTTAACTGCTCCTCGTTGTAAATGCCGTATTTGGCTAATGCTCTTTTTATTTTTTCTTGTTGTAAATTGTCTTGGTTAATATTATTTGTCGCCTTCATACCCTCACCTCATAAATAATCAAAAGTAGCTTTGTTATAGTCGTATAAACTATTAGATTTCTATACCGTCATTGGCTCGGTATCACAGCGCATAGATTCATTGAAACTAGCATTTTTTATGAAACAACTTTTTCAACATTATTAATCTTATTTTTATTAGATTGTTGTTGAGTTAAACAAAATGCATTTGTCGCGCCAACTATATACATAAGTTGTTCATCATCCAATAACCTTAATTTCTCTAACACTTTATTAATTTCTTCCTCTTTCGCCATCATTATCACCTCATCGCGTTCTCATAAGAACAATATAACAGCTATTTCGTGTTCTTTCAAGAACAAAATTTTATTTTTCGTTTTATTTCGTTCTTGCAGGAACAAATTATTTTATGTACCATATAGAAGAGGTGGTGTTAAAGATGATTGGAGAACGAATACAAGTAATAAGGAAAGAAAGCGATTTATCTCAAGAGGAATTTGGGAAACGTTTGGCAGTCTCTAGGAATGTAGTTGCTAAATATGAAAATGGACTTGTTGAGCCACCAGAGCTGTTCCTAAACCATTTATGTATGAAATTTGGAGTTAGTGAGGATTGGATAAAAACTGGCCAAGGCGATATTTATGCCGCTATAACAGAGGATGATTTAGTTTCAGAAAAATTAGGGATTATTCTCGCGTCAGATAATGACATGATCAAAGACATTATCACAAAAGCATATGAACTTGATGAAGATTATTTATTAATGCTTAATCAACTTATCGATGGTATGCTTGCGAAGCAATCAAAAAAGTAGCTCTTATTCATCAGAGCTACTTTTTTTAATTGCTGCTTTTACTAAGTAAAACAGCCTGCGTATTAATTTCTCATCATTTAATTCTTCAATCATTTTTATTAACCCTTTTTTCACCCTTACCACCTCTTAGCTCATTATACACCGAACATATGTTCTTACCAATTATTATTTATGTATTTTAAACTTTTCAATAATGACAGTATTCGACATTATTGTTATTTACATTTTATATCCAAATACCTAATATTCATATCACTTTTGTACGACCAGCTTCGACATATTAAGAAATTCTTTACTTTTCTTACATTTCCTCCGTTACTTTTTAACTATTTTATGTCGAATAATGTAATAAAAGGGCGTATAACCAATAATTCTTTTTCGCCATTTTTTCATAATTTATACATTATTTTGTTATAATTAAGCAATCGCAGTAAAAAGCTTGATATCTACCGCATTTCTTGCTTAATATTACACATATAAACAAGCAGACAATGTACTATTCTAAGGAAGAGAGGAATTATAGTTTGAAAAAAGCAGCATTATACGTACGTGTGAGTACATTGCACCAAGTTGATAAAGATTCATTACCTTTCCAACGCCAAGAGTTGGAAAATTACGCTAAATATGCTTTGAATATCGAAGATGTAGAAATTTTTGAAGATGCTGGCTATTCGGCTAAAAATACTGATCGCCCTAGATATCAACAAATGATGCAGCGTATACGTAACGGTGAATTTACACATTTACTTGTATGGAAAATAGATAGAATATCGCGTAATCTTAAAGATTTTTCTGAAATGTATGAGGAATTGAAGAACTACAAGGTGACTTTCGTTTCAAAAAATGAACAATTCGATACTTCTTCTGCAATGGGTGAAGCTATGTTGAAAATCATTCTTGTATTTGCAGAGTTGGAACGTAAATTAACAGCAGAACGAGTATTTTCTATCATGCTGTCAAGAGCTGAAAAAGGACTGTGGAACGGTGCGACTGTACCAATTGGCTATGTATGGTCTGATGAGGCTAAGTTCCCTGTCGTGGATCAAGAAGAAGCCGCTATTGTTCATTATATTTACGATATATATGAAAAGATTGCATCCACTTCTAAGGTGGCTTTTCGCTTGAATAATGAACAGGTTAAAACTAAACGAGGTGGAAAATGGACAGCTAAAACCGTTAGGGATATATTAAGAAACCCGTTTTACATCGGAACTTATCGTTACAACATAAGAAAAAGCGAGGGTAGCAGACGCTTAAAAAATAAAGAAGAATGGATTGTTGTAGAAGATAACCACACGCCAATTATTTCAAAAGAACAATATCATCGTGTCAATAAAATGTTGACTGATAATTACAAAGGTATTGGAGATGCACAACGAGCAAATATACACACACATGTTTTTTCTAGGATGCTCTACTGTGGGAAATGCGATATGTTACTTACCGCTGGATTGGATGCTGCACGAAAAGACGGTTATCGCCCTTCTCGTTATACTTGTTCAACTAATAAACTTACAGAAAACACTCATAACTGTAATAACTTTGTGAGCGATATAACACTAATTCCTTTTGTTTTAAACTATGTATCAAACCTAATTAGACTACAAGATAAAGTAACACCTAAACATGCATTAAAAGACATCGAGAGAATGTTATTACGCGGGAGTGCATTTGTGGACGTTTTAGGAATAAATCGCGAGGCATTGCAAGATACACATTTAATGTTTATTGAGGGTTTTAATGCGCAGCCGTACGCGCTTGAATCTGAAAATGAACCATCCCATTCCTCTCTTGCCATAGATCAGATAATAAAGGAAAAACAAAAATTCGAGAAAGCACTTGGCCGACTTGAGGATTTATTTTTGTTCAGCGAAGAAGCAATGAGTGAAAAAGATTATATTTTTAAAAAGCGCGAATTGTTGAGTAAAGTGGAAAAATTAAATGAAGAGCTAAATAATAAATACCAGGAATCTTCTTCAAGTGGAATGGACAAGTCATTTTTAAATAATGCCAAACATTTTTTGATAACACAGGAATTATTCCATAGTCGTGATATAGATTATAGAGAATTACTTGATATTGTGGGTAAAGAAATGATTACAGATTTCATACAGTCAGTTATTAGTAAAATCATTGTGACTGATAAAAAAATTAGATCCATTACTTTTAAAAATGGTATCAAACACAATTTTGCATACAAACCATTACAAGATCGCAAATCAAATAATCGAGAAAAATTCTTATATCAATCTTACGAAGAAATTGTATTAATTCATCTCAAAGAGCATGGTTCTGCAAATCGTACTGAGTTAGAGAATTTAACCAACATGAAACGTAGTAGCACTCTCGCACTTCTTCATGAAATGATGGAAAAAGGTTTAATTGTGAAAAGAGGCAACTCAGTTGCTATTCGATATTATATAAACAAGATAAAAGATTAGATATTGTTTTCAAAAATTAAAAGTCTCCTTTCTAATAAAACGAAAGGAGATTTTTTAATACTATATTTTTTTATGATAAAGTTGATTAAAAATTATTTATCAATTTAGAATAATTCAAATAAATCATCGGAGTTTTGCAAAGTTGCCTCTGTATATGATGATAAAAGTAAATTTAATTTTTTTAATATCATATCTGAAGAGTGGTCATTTTCTAATAGGAAATTTTTATACATACTTTCTGTTAAGTAAACTTTACCTGTCCCCACTTTATCAGGTACATCATCATCAAACATATATACAGTAAAAAATATTTCTTTATTTATATCATATTCCAGTTTATTAAAAAAATCTTTTCTAAGGTATTCACCAATTACAAAATATTGTTTTTTTGCACCCTTTGTAACTACATGTGTACTATACATTTCATTAATTTTTTCTACAAATTTACCAGTAGGTAATGTTAAATGTTTCAATAACTTCTTATCTATTTTTTCCCATAACAATTGGTTCTTTTTATTTTTTTTCTCCATTAATTTCTCTACAAATATATCCATTGTTTTATGATAATATTGAAGTTCTTCTTTCTCTTCTTTATTCATATGAATTCCCCTTAATTTATTGATTTTAATGTACTTTCATACAACCTTGCACTATCTAGTATAGACTGTGTATTCCCTTTTAACGATTGTATAACCAACTCATCAGTTAATTTATGTTCTTCATTCAATTTAACTTTATTTATTATGTAATTTTCATATCTCTGAAAAGCTTCTTGAAATTTACCTGATCCCGCTACAGGATAATTTGATAAATCACTTATATATTTAGAGTATGTAATATCTATATTAGAACAGAACTTTGCTCTTATAGATAATTCATCCACTTGCTCTTTTGATAATAAATTATCTGCCATAGCTATAATTTCTTCTAATTCCTTTATAAAACTTTGTAGCACCGTATCATGAAAAATTTGATTTTCTTTAAAGGCTAAAAAAGCCTTAGAAATATCAGTGACCACGTTTAAGAGGAACAATGTTAAAATAAAACCCACAATTGTTGCAGATATTCCAAAATAGTTCAAAACACTATTTGAATCTTTCCAAAATAAAAGAATTCCAAACAAAATAAAGCTACTGATAACTGCTAAAATTATAATATTTGTGTTCTTTGTGTTCTTTTTGTTCTTTTTGTTCTTTTTCATTTTAGAACTCCTTCTTTAATATATGTATATAGTATAACTCTATACCCAGATATTGACCTAAAGATATAACTTATACAGTAATACTTTAACATACGTAAAACACAAAAAATAGCCAATTCAAATTTTCGAATTGGCTATCTTTATCATTCATTAATTAAATTAAACCACAGTTGTTTTCCCCAAGCCGTTAACCCTTATCCTTATTAAGTTTGTACGCAATCATAATGTAGTTTACTCATGCACAGCCAAGTGTGTGAAAAGCCACTTTTGACAAGGCTAAACACCTCTTTCATTCAAATTCATATGATATTGCAGATAGCGCATAAAGTGGCGCTGTTTCTGCACGTAAAATTCTTGGACCAAGAGACATCGTTTGCGCGCCAGCTTGCTTCAGTGTATCTGCTTCTTTACGCGCAATTCCACCTTCTGGACCGAAGATAATAAGGATTGATTTCGACTCCTTATCATACACGTTTTTTAGCTTATCCGCAAACCTTGTGCGTTTTTCTGCCTTTGCATCCTCTTCATCTGCAATAAATACAGCGTCAAAATCACCCATACGCGATACAAGCTGAGAAAATTTTATTGGTTCATATATTTCTGGAATGTGTGTGCGATGTGATTGCTCCGCTGCCTCTTTTGCAATTTTTTGCAAGCGCTCCTGCTTTTTCGCACCTTTTTTAACATCCCATTTTACAATGGATCGCTCCGCTTCAAATGGTAATAAGGCGTACATGCCAAGCTCTGTTGCTTTTTGTGTAATGAGTTCTAGTTTATCACCTTTAGGCAACCCACAAGCAACTGTTACACGAATAGGGAGCTCTGGAGAGGGAATTGTTCGTCCAGTCGCTTTCACAAGAACATCATCATCTTCAAATGCAGCAATTGTGCAAATATAAGCAGTATCTTGTGCCACGACGATGATTTCCGCACCTTCTTTCATACGCATAACACGCATAATATGGCGCGCATCTTCACCTGAAATGCGGGCTGAATCAATAGTTGTGTCGATGAAATAACGTTGCATAGCTCACACTCCTTTCTTATAAAGAAAACGCCAAACCGTAAGCACTCGGCTCACGATTTGGCGCTTCCTTGGTCAATTTATTGTGGTCGACGAGCGATAATCGCTACCCAATCTTCCATTAATAATACTTCTTCTATAACAAAACCTGAAGCTTCAAGTGCTGCTTTCACATCATCTCGTTTCGCCCCAATGATGCCTGAAGTGACATATAATCCACCTGGTTTGACAATTGTAAATGCATCGTCAGTAAAGGACATAATTATCTCTGCTAAAATGTTCGCGACTACAACATCAGCTGGCTCTTTCACAGTATCTAATAAGTTACCATGGAAAACTTCAACTTTATCGCTTACTTTGTTTAACGCAACATTTTCTTTGGCAGAACGTACAGCTACTTCATCCAAATCAAGCGCATGCACACTTTTTGCACCGAGCATTGCTGCACCAATTGAAAGAACCCCAGAGCCTGTGCCAATGTCGACAACCGTGTCGCCTTCTTTCACGACTTTCTCGAGACCTTGTAAGCACATAACCGTAGTTGGGTGTGTTCCTGTACCAAATGCCATACCAGGATCTAACTCAATGATTAATTCATCCGTTGAAACTGGTGTATAGTCTTCCCATGTCGGTACAATTGTAAAACGTTCCGAAATTTTAACAGGGTGATAGTATTGCTTCCACGCTGTCGCCCAATCTTCCTCGTTCACTTCTACAATCGAAACAACATTTTCTCCGATATCAATGTTGAAATTCGTTAAATTCGTAATCGCCGCCTTGATTTCTTCGACTGTTTCATTTAAAAAGCTAGACTCTGATAAGTAAGCTTTAACGATAACACCCTCTTTTGGGAAATCTTCTTCATTTAGCGCGTAAATTTCACCATACTGATCTTCACGTGGCTTCGCAAATTCAGCTGAATCCTCAATAACAACACCACTAGCCCCTGCTTCATGCAAAATATTTGAAATTGCTTCCACCGCTTCATTTTTTGTATGAATGGATAATTCTGACCACTTCACGTAGCTCTTCAGCTCCTCTAATTATTCACCTTGGAATTTTTTCTTGATTTTATCAAATAGTGAGCTTCCTTGTTCTTCTGGAATATCGCCACTAATTTCTGCAAATTCACGTAGTAATTGTTTTTGTTTTTCTGTTAGCTTTTCTGGCGTAATAACCCTAACTGTTACATATTGGTTACCCGTTCCATAACCATGCACATTTTTTACGCCTTTATCTTTCAAGCGGAATTGTGCACCTGATTGTGTACCCGCTGGAATACGTAATTTCACTTTACCATGTACAGTCGGTACTTCAATTTCATCGCCTAATGCTGCTTGAGGGAATGTTAATTTTAATTCGTAGTAAATATCATCGCCATCGCGCTCGAATTCATTGTGCCCTTGAACGCGGAACATGATGTATAAGTCACCTGCTGGACCACCGTTAATACCAGGTTCACCTTGACCTGTTACACGAATTTGTTGACCATCATCCACACCTGCTGGAATTGATACTTTAATTTTTTTACGTTTTTGAACTTTACCTTCACCGCGACAAGTTGAACATTTTTCTTTAATAATTTTACCTGTTCCGTGACATGTCGTACAAGTACGACGATTCATCATGCGGCCAAATGGTGTATCGACAGCCTGATTAATTTGTCCTGCACCTTTACATGTCGAACATGTCTCAGGAGATGTTCCTGGTTTAGCACCCGAGCCATGGCATGTATCACATGTTTCGTCTTTAGGAATTTCAATTTCTGTTTCTTTCCCGAAAATTGCTTCCTCAAATTTAATATTCATGCGGTATTGCAGATCGTCACCTTTACGTGGTGCATTTGGGTCTTGTCGGCGTCCACCACCGCCAAAGAATGAACTGAAAATATCCTCGAAGCCGCCAAAGCCACCGCCTCCAAAGCCACCACCAAAGCCTGCATTTGGATCTTCATGTCCAAATTGGTCGTAGCGGGCTTTTTTCTGATCGTCACTTAATACTTCATAAGCTTCAGCAATTTCTTTGAATTTTTCATCCGCACCTGGCTCTTTATTTAGATCAGGATGGTATTGTTTTGATAATTTACGGTATGCCTTTTTAATGTCATCTTTAGAAGCCGATTTCGTTAAACCAAGCACCTCGTAATAATCGCGTTTCTCCATGATTCACACTCCGCTCTTTTTGCATAAAATCTATTGTAACATGCAGTCTAAAAAACTGCCTCTATTTTCGCCATAATTTTCACTTTTCTATCAATGCATCTATGCCCTATTGTCGAATTGACATGTCGATGACACTTCGAGTTCATCTACTAGAACATCAGGAAACAATTGTATAGAAAGAGAAAAGCCAAAGCCGCAAGCGGTCTTTGGCTTCTTCACTTTACTGTGCTGTTGAAAATTTCTTATTTGTCGTCTTTTACTTCTTCGAAGTCAGCGTCTACGATACCGTCGTCTTTTTTATCTGCTCCAGCATCAGGACCTGCTTCGCCACCTTGAGCCGCTTGTGCTGCAGCTGCAGCTTGTTCGTATACTTTCATTACTAGAGGCTGTAATACGCCTTCTAATTTTTCTTTCGCTGATTTAATACCTTCTAATTCGCCAGCTTCAAGCGCTTTTTTAAGCTCATCACGAGCATCCTCTACAGATTTCTTCTCATCTTCTGTAATTTGCTCACCTAAGTCAGCGATTGTTTTATCAACTTGGAATACTAATTGATCAGCTTCGTTGCGAACATCAGCTTCTTCTTTACGTTTTGCATCCGCTTCTGCATTCGCTTCAGCGTCTTTTACCATGCGTTCAATTTCATCGTCTGATAAACCAGAATCAGATTGAATAACAATTGTTTGTTCTTTATTTGTACCTAAATCTTTCGCTTTAACCGAAACGATACCATTTTTGTCGATATCAAATGTTACTTCGATTTGTGGAATACCACGTGGTGCTGGTGGGATATCCGCTAATTGGAAGCGACCTAATGTTTTATTATCCGCTGCCATAGAACGTTCACCTTGCAATACGTGAATATCTACTGCTGGTTGGTTATCAGCCGCAGTTGAGAATACTTGTGATTTAGATGTTGGAATTGTTGTGTTACGATCGATTAATTTTGTGAACACGCCACCCATTGTTTCAATACCTAAAGAAAGAGGTGTTACGTCAAGAAGTACTACGTCTTTCACATCACCAGTTAATACGCCACCTTGAACTGCAGCACCCATCGCTACTACTTCGTCAGGGTTAACGCCACGGTGAGGCTCTTTACCAGTTTCTTTACGTACAGCTTCTTGTACTGCTGGAATACGAGTAGATCCACCAACTAAAATAACTTGGTCAATTTCTGAAGTTGATAGGCCTGCATCAGATAATGCTTGACGTACTGGACCTACTGTACGGTTTACTAATGGTAATGTAATTTCATCGAATTTCGCACGAGTTAAAGAGATTTCTAAGTGTAATGGACCTGCTTCACCAGCTGTAATGAATGGTAAAGAAATTTGTGTAGAAGTTACACCTGATAAATCTTTTTTCGCTTTTTCAGCAGCATCTTTTAGACGTTGCATAGCCATTTTATCTTTAGAAAGGTCAATGCCGTTTTCTTTTTTGAATTCAGCTACTAAATATTCAATAACTGCGTCATCGAAATCGTCACCACCAAGTTTGTTATCACCAGCAGTCGCTAATACTTCGAATACACCGTCACCTAATTCAAGGATCGATACGTCGAATGTACCACCACCAAGGTCAAATACTAATACTTTTTGGTCTACATCTTGTTTGTCTAAACCATAAGCAAGTGCAGCAGCTGTTGGTTCATTGATAATACGCTCTACTTCAAGACCAGCGATTTTACCAGCGTCTTTTGTCGCTTGACGTTGCGCATCGTTAAAGTAAGCAGGCACAGTAATTACTGCTTTTGTTACTTTTTCACCTAAGTAATCTTCTGCATAGCCTTTTAAGTATTGAAGAATCATTGCTGAAACTTCTTGTGGTGTGTATTCTTTATCTTCCACTTTCACTTTTTCTGCTGTACCCATTTTTGATTTGATTGAAATAATTGTGTTTGGATTCGTTACTGATTGGCGTTTTGCTACTTCACCAACTTGTTTTTCACCATTTTTGAATGCTACTACAGATGGAGTAGTGCGGTTTCCTTCTGGATTTGGGATAACTTTTGGTTCTCCGCCTTCAAGTACAGATACACAAGAGTTTGTTGTTCCTAAGTCAATACCGATAATTTTGCTCATAGTAAAATTTCCTCCTATTATTAAAACGCAAAGCTGCGTTAATTAACTAAAATATTTTTTATTAATGATGCTTTGACTATTCGTTTACAGATACCATCGTTGGGCGTAATACGCGATCCTTTAAAATATAGCCTTTTTGCAACTCACGTAATACTACACCTTGTTCTTTTTCACTATCTTGTTCTTGCATGACAGCTTGGTGGACGTTTGGATCAAACTGCTCCCCTTCTGCTTTAATAACTTGCAAGCCTTCTTTTTCAGTTGCTTCCAATAGTGAACGGTAGACCATTTCGATGCCCTTTACAATTGATGTTGCTTCATCAGAAGTTGGTTCAATTTGCAAAGCACGTTCAAAATTATCTAATACCGGCAGTAAATCCGTTAATAGGTTTTGTGCACGATATTTTTCGGCAGCCTCACGATCAAGCTGTGAACGACGGCGTAAATTATCAAAGTCTGCACGCAAACGTAGGTGACGATTTTCCTCGTCATCTAGCTTCGCTTGCAACTCTGCCAGCTTTGCTTCATACTGCTCTTCCACTGTTAGTTCTACTTCTTGCGTTTCTGTTTGCTCTACAGTTGACTCGTTTTCAGCTTGTACATTTTCTTGTACAAGGTCTTTGTTTTCAGTTGTTTCAGTCACTTAAATCCTCCTCATTATCAATCACTACGATTCTTCGTAAAGGCTTGGGATAAATCCAAACGCATTACTTCAAGCAAAGCAACCACACGCTTGTAATCCATGCGTGTTGGACCAATAATTGCAATGGCTCCTTGTTGATCTTCACCTATTGAATAAGTCGTTGTTATGACACTACAGTTTTCCATTTCTAACTGCTTATTTTCCGAGCCAATACGAATATGAATACCCGATTCGTTCGGATGGAAGAGCGACTGCACTTGGCTAGTCGTTTCCATTAAGTCCAGAATCATTCGGACCTTATTTAAATCGTGGAATTCCGGCTGGTTGAACATATTTGTCTTGCCACCGTAGAAAATTTTACTTTCCGAATTTTGCATTGTAGCTGAAACGAGCGAATGGATAAAATCATCCGCAGATCGCACATGTTGTTGTAAAATGGCGAGTATTTCAATTTCCAACTTTTTATGGATTTCATCTAATGAAACACCAACTAAGCGTTCATTTAAGATGTTAACCATTTTTTCTAGTTCAGCAGCGGTAAAATTAGGTGGTAAACTAAACATGCGATTCTCAACATGACCGTTATTCGTTACGATAATCGCTACTGCAGCATCACTTGAGAGTGGCACAATAGAAAATCGCTTTACTCGATGCCTTTGGACATCTGGTCCTAAAAGAATCGATGTATACGATGTCAGCTCAGATAAAATATTGGCTGACTTTCGGATAATGTGCTCTACTTCTACTAGACGTTCATTGAATATCGATTGAATCTGCTGAATATCACGAGAATTAATGCCCTGTGGATTCAACAAATGATCTACATAAAATCTATACCCCTTTTCCGAAGGCACTCGACCAGAGGAAGTATGTGTTTTTTCTAAAAAACCTAATTCCTCTAAATCCGCCATTTCGTTTCTAATAGTGGCTGGACTAAATGTAATCTCATGTTTTTTTGAGATTTGGCGAGAACCTACCGGCTGTGCAGACATAATAAAATCATCTACGATTACTTGCAATATCTGTAATTGCCGATTTGTTAGCATGATTATCACCTCTGTTAGCACTCAACTAAGAGGAGTGCTAATACTATTAATAAGTTATCAAATCCCACATTTTCTGTCAACGATATCGCTCAATCTTCTAGTAAAAATTGTTGAAAAACTTCATTTCCGACAAAACGCCCCTTGCGCGTAAGACGAATGCCCACTGCATCATGCTCTAAAAGACCTTCTGAAACTAGTTTATCAATGACTTGACCATAGCGGCTCATCATCGGCTCCTTAAATCTTTCTTCATATATAGCGTGTGCAATCCCTTCCGTTTTACGCAGTCCTAAAAACATTTGCTCTTCTCGCTGTTCTGTTTCCGTCACGACGTGATCCTGCATAATCGGCAAATCCCCTGCACTAACAGCATCCATATATTTTTTTAAAGGGCCATGATTTGAATAACGTTTACCATTTATATAGCCATGTGCGCCTGCACCAAAACCAGCATATTCATCATTTTCCCAATATATTTTATTATGGGTAGAAGCAAAATCAGTTTTGGCAAAATTGCTAATTTCATATTGCAAAAGGCCATGCGATTGCATTTCTTGCATAAGCACCTCATACATATCCGCTTCTAAATCTTCCGTCGGTAAGCTCAGTTTCCCTTTTGCATACTGGTTATAAAAAATCGTTTTTGGTTCCACTATAAGGGAATACGCTGAAAAATGCGGTAGGTCAAGCGCAAACGCTTTTTCAAGTGAATCCTTCCATTGCTCCATTGTTTGACCTGGCAAGCCATACATTAAATCGATACTTAAATTTTTAAAACCAACCTTTTTTGCAAGTGCAATGGTGTCATAGACATGTGCATTGCTATGTGTGCGGCCAATTTTTTTTAATAATTCTTGGTTGAATGATTGCACTCCCATACTTAAACGATTGACGCCACCATCAAACAGAGCATGCATCTTTGCCTCTGATAATTCATCTGGATTCGCCTCTGATGTAAATTCTGTCACACTGTCCATCGGAATATACGTGCGAATCAGTTTGAGCAGTCTCGTCAATTGTTCTGGAGATAGAGCAGTAGGTGTGCCACCTCCAAGAAAAATAGTTTCAATTTGTTTAAAACTATGTGGAAATTTTTCAGTAGCAAGCGCCATCTCCTTGCCAAGTGTTTCTATATATTCATCTACAGGTTGATTTTTAAAGTAAAACTTGTTGAAATCGCAATAGTTGCAGATTTGATGACAAAAAGGAATATGAATGTAAACACCCCGTGCCATAGCTATCCCTTCTTTCTAGTTGAGTTTTTCCATTTCCCCATTATAAACAAACGTTATGGAGAACGCCATGAATCCATCCAGATACATGAACGACAGTAAAAACTAGTTAGTACAAAATGATAATAAACCTTCAATAATATTAAAAACATGAACATTGAATTGTTACTATAGAAAGAAACTATTAATGGTAGCTTTAAAGACCTTTTGAATAAAAGAAAATACCTCCTGGCAAAGCTTTGGAGTAAAATATTATTTAAGAAGATTAATTAACTGATCTGTTATTTCTTCTGAGATGGCATAAGTAATGTGTGTATCATTCACCTTCATTATGGTACTTTTTTGTCCTTTTTCCCCTAGCCATAGATGATAACCTTGCTTATTTCCGTCTGTATAACTGACTTTTAAATCAAACTCAGGCTCAGCCATATCCGCTATTCCTTCTCTCTTAACAGCGGTTGAGATGGCATTGTTAAATATATCGAGACTTTCTTTGTCTTTATATACAGTAAAAAAATTAGCATTCACTTTACCAAACCCACTTGATTTAGAGATACTGACCTTTGAAATATTTACCTCTGAAAATCTACTTTTATCATTTGATTGGCAAGCAACCAGAATGAATAACAATAATAAAACAAATAAAATAATTTTTTTCATATACCATCCCCTTATGCCATTATTTTACTATTAAACTTAGACGAAACAAATCCTTTTTAATAAGATTCGAACTATTGCTTTTTTTCGTAATAACAACAAAAGTGTAATGAAAATTAATCTTCTATGTAAATCTTTTCATAAAAGGTAAACAGCAAAAACTAGTATAAAGTTGATATTTATCTGAAAATTCACTTAGTTTTATGATATGCTAATAAAAAGTGATAGACAGGAGGATTCATGATGGAGCCAATTTTAAAACTACAACAGCAACAGAAAATGATGATGACACCTCAATTACAGCAGTCTATTGAATTACTACAATATAATACCCATGAGCTAGAAGAATTTTTATATGAACAACAATTAGAAAATCCGCTAATCGACCTACAAGCACCTACTTTTCAGGAAAAAGATTTTGGCACTACTTACAGAGCTTCTACAACAATGCCAAACGAATTTTATACAAAAATAGCTGAACCAAATGATCGCGAGGAATTATTACAATTAGCTACACTAACTTTCGTAGGTGAAGATTTACAACTTGCCCATACAGTCATTAAACATTTAGACCATAAAGGATATTCACCCGCACAGCTTGGGCAGATTTCAGCACAACAGCATGATCGTGCAATTCAACTATTACAGCAAATTGGACCTCCTGGAGTGGGTGCACGTAATTTGCAAGAATGTCTTTTGTTACAAATTGGCGAGAAGGACAATGATTTGCAACAACTTATTGAAAATGGTCTCGCTCTATTAGCAGAACGCAAATTTTCAGCGTTACAAAAAATACTACAGCTTTCGAAGGATCAGTTATCAGATTGCATTAATCGGCTACAACAACTAACACCGATACCATGTTCGATAAGCCAAGAGAATGATACGTTGTATGTAATACCTGACATTATCGTTTTTAGAGAAGACGGGACATTACAATTTAGTTTAAATGATAGCTCACTACCGACCGTTCAACTCAATGATAGCTATAAAAACATCGCTTCTTTTTTACCTAACTCTGAGCAAAAATATGTAAAACAACATTTTAAGCAATATAACTGGCTTATACATAGCTTACAGCAACGGCGACAAACAATTATTCAAATAATGTCCGTAGTTTTAGAGCACCAGCAAGCATTTTTCGTTCATGGCCTACCTTCTTTGAAACCGCTTACCTTACAAGATGTCGCTACACAAATTGACATGCATGTTTCAACGGTAAGTCGAGCCATTCGCAATAAACACATACAAACGCCTGTTGGAACCTATCTGTGGAAAGATTTATTTTCTTCTAAAATAGACAATACGCAAGCACAACATTCTCAAACGTCGATTTTGGAAATGATTAAAAATATAATTACAGCAGAAAATAAACAAAAACCGTTATCAGATCAAAAGATTGCTGAAATTTTAGCGAGCTCCCACCAAATTCATATTGCGCGACGCACTATTAGCAAGTATCGCGAGGAACTAGGAATACAAGCGGCGAGTAAACGTAAGGAATTATAATAAATTACTCAATACTTAACGTTCGAAGTCCTTTTGAAACGAAAAAGAGAGTACAAGAACGAAAAATGTTCCCATACTCATACAGAGTGCCAGGCACCCAAACAATTCAAACAATTTCTACCCAATCGTTAAAATATCATTACTATTCAATAAATAGTTTGCCAGTGCCTCTGTTTCTTCACCAATCGCTTTATCCCCTTTTAAAGGTGGACAGAATGACCGTACAATATCTAAATATTTACGTGTTATTGGTGCTAATTGTTGCTCTGCTTGTTCTAAATAAATAGCTTGAGAAGCGGCAATTAATTCAATGGCAAGCACCCGTGCACTATTATGCACAATCTGTCGCACTTGCCTTGCCGCAGTTGTGCCCATACTGACATGATCCTCTTGATTGCCAGAGGTAGGAATGGAATCGACACTCGAAGGATGCGCAAGTACTTTGTTCTCGGAAACAAGAGATGCTGCAACATATTGCACGACCATCAAACCACATTCAAGTCCTGGATCTGTTGCTAAAAATGGTGATAGCCCACTTAATTGAGGATTTACTAAACGCTCCGTCCTTCGCTCAGAAATATTCGCCCACTCCGCTACGCCTACTTTTAAAAAGTCCATTGCAAGTGCAATCGGCTGACCATGGAAATGTCCTCCAGATAACACCTCACCATTTTCTAACACAATCGGGTTATCTGTCGTTGCATTGATTTCCGTCTGCAAACGTTGCTGGACATAATCAAAACATTGCCAAGATGCACCGTGAACTTGTGGCACACAACGTATCGAATACGCATCTTGCATACGAACTGCACCTTGCGTCGTTATCCTTTGACTGCCATTTAGCCACTTTCGAATTCGATCACCAACCGTAGCAATTTCAGCATGAGGACGCACCGCCAATAAATCAGCATCAAATGCGGAAATAATACCCTGTAATGCTTCCATTGTTAGACATGCTGCCATATCCGCTACATAGCCAAGACGTTCAGCTTCATTAATCGTCATGACCCCTATGCCCGTCATCGCCTGTGTCCCATTTATTAACGCAAGCCCTTCTTTCGCTTGCAGGCGGACAGCGGTTAGCCCTACTTTTGTCAATGCTTCCTGTCCTGACATAACGTGTCCATTTAATTCTGCTTTGCCTTCACCAATTAACACTAATGCGATATGTGACAAAGGCGCTAAATCACCACTTGCTCCAACAGAGCCTTGGGATGGCACAATCGGATGAACATTATGATTAATTAAAGCCACTAATAATTGGAGTGTTTCTTGCCGAATGCCGGAGTATCCTTTTGCCAAAGCATTGGCACGTAAAACCATCATCGAACGAACAATGGTCGTTTCCAATGGCACCCCTACACCAACCGCGTCAGCGCGTAGCAAATTCAATTGCAATAATTCATTATCCGCTTCGGCAATTTGGACATCGCTTAGTTTCCCAAAGCCTGTATTTACTCCATAAATAGTATGTCCATCCGTTAATCTTTTTTCAATTCTAGCACGGCTTGCTTGCACTCTTTCTAAAGCATTCGGTGCAATGGCAACTTGAGCATCCCCCCTCGCTATTTGATCAATTTGTGTTGTCGTTAATGTATGTCCATCCAACTGAATAACTTCCATTTATAACTCCACCCCTTTTATTGTTACGGATCTTCCTTCTATAAAACCATTGCTGCGATAATGCCAAATATAAATAAAGGGATATTATAATGTAGGAATGTCGGTACACATGTATCCCAAATATGATTATGCTGTCCATCTGCATTTAACCCTGATGTCGGACCTAATGTACTATCAGACGCTGGAGAACCCGCATCCCCTAAAGCACCTGCTGTTCCAATAAGTGCAGCGGTTGCAAGCGCACTAAACCCGACTGTCGCGCACAACGGCACGAACACTACAGCTAAAATTGGAATAGTCCCAAAAGAAGTTCCAATTCCCATCGTTACAAGTAAACCGATAAATAATAAGAGGATAGCCATAATAAGTTTACTTTGCCCTGTCATACCAGTCATTGCTTCCACAAGCTCCGTAATGGCATTTGTTTCTTTTAAAATCGTTGCATAGCCTGAGGCAATGAGCATAATAAAGGCAATAACCCCCATTAGTTTCACGCCATTTTGAACCACTTCTTCACTATCTTTAATAAAGACTACACGGCCAACAAACATAATGATAATGCCTGATAATGCGCCTAAAACTAGGGAGCTTAATGATAATTGAATGCCAAGTGCCACAAAAATTGCGACGATCGCTATCCATCCTTTAACATCCAAAGTAGCCTTTTTATTTTCTTTCTTTGCTTGCTCATAATCTTTAATATCTTCTTCAAGCTGTTGATATTCTCGAGGCTTTCGATAAGAAATAAAGACAGCAATCGCTAATCCAACGAACATGCCAATGGCTGGAATGGCCATCGCTTTCGGTATTTGACTTTGAACAATGGTCATCCCATTAGCTGTCATCTCATTGGCAATAATCCCTTGAAATATTAATCCATAACCAACAGGAATCCATAAATAGGGCATTTTCAAGCCAAACGTTAGGGCAGATGCCAATGCACGACGATCCATTTTTAATTGATTAAAGAAAAATAAAAGTGGCGGTATCAATATTGGAATAAAGGCAATATGTACGGGAATCAGTGTACCTGATAAACACGCAATGATTGCCAACGCAAATATTAAAATGTATTTATTCGGTTTTTCAAGTGACAATAATTTTTGTATAAGAATGTTTGCTAAGCCGGAATGCGCGATTAATGCAGCAAAAATTCCTAACAATATATAACTTAAAGCCGTCTCAGACTGACCGCCCATACCACTAATAAAGATAGATATTGTTTCAGAAAGCGATAAATTCGCAACAAGCCCTGCAACAATTGCCGCAATTATTAATGCAAAAAGCACATGAATGCCACATAAACTTAAAACGGACAACACAATGACTGAGATTAAAACAGGATTATCTAACATCTACATCCCCACTGTCTGTTTTATATTGTTTTAATCAAAATACTTGCTATAATAACGCTTCCCAAGGTCACTGTCGTAAACCCTCCAACAAGCATTGGCGTAATAATTTCATTGAATATTCTTTTCTGTTCCTCTTCTGTTTTGCCAATGCTCCTACTTACTTCCTCACATACAATGTAATCACCTGGAAAGCCGAATGTAGACGTTAATGCGACAGGAATCCCGAGAAAAGGATTCACCTTCAATAGCTTAGATCCTAATAATCCCCCTAACAAAATGCCAAGTACCCCTACGAAAAGAATCGTTAAGACAGCAGGTAACTTATCAATAAACATCTCAAAAGTAATATCATTCATCATGCCGATAATGATAAAAATAATGCCCGCCATCCCTACAGTAAAACTATTTGATTTCTCCATAACACGTTCAGGATAAAATTTCACTAAGCGACCAATAATACCAATTGCCAACGCCCATAAGCTATACGGAATACCAGTATATTTAGCTAATACAACTGCAATCGCACCACCAATAAACAACATAAATAGTAGTACTAAAGGAGTTTGATATTTTTTCGGTATTAATAATTTCTCATCATTTTCTTGATCAAACGCAACATTGCCAGAGGCTTCGAATGCACCGCTTTTCATTTGCTCGTTAATCGTAGTAGCATGTTTGCGTAACAATAGATTAGCTAGCGGAATACCAATTAAAGACTGCAAAGCCATAATTAATGCAGGGATGGTCAATAAACTAGCTAAACCCAATTCTTTTATACCCTCTGAAGTAATTAAAACTGCAATAATGCCTCCATTTAAAGGTCCTGTACCTGCAACCGCTGTTTGATAATCAAAAAAAACGGTCACAATCGTTAAAATAAAGAGCGAAGCAAAAAACATGCCCATAATTGCAATTAATACAGCCCTCCATTGCGAGCGAATCATACGTAAAGGAATTAAAGTTCCCATATGAACTAAAATAGGAGCCGTTCCTAATAATGCGCCAACTGTTAAAAATGTCGAGTTTTCAAGCAAATCTTTTGGAAAAATTCCAAGCCACAATAAAATCAAATAGCCCATCATTGCCACAAAAAGCATCGGTACTCTAGCTTTACTAATAACGGAAATGATTTCTCCTAGCGCAATGAGCCCTAAAATAATCATCGCTGCAATTACAGGTTCTTGAACCATTCTATCTCCCCTTTAACTATTCAATGTTAAAGCTGTATGAACAAAAAGTTTTAAGCCAATTGCTAATGAATCTTCATTAACTGCAAATCTAGGATGATGATGAGGATAATTTAATGTGTCATCGTCAAAAGCTGCTCCAATCGCGATAAATACACCAGGCACTTTTGTTAAAAAAGCCGAGAAATCTTCTCCACCCATAAACGGGCCGATGTGTAAAATGGTCTCTGGAGTAAAATACTGTTGTATAACCTCTTCCACTACGGCAGTTAGTTGTTCATCATTTATGACTGATGAATAACCGTTATGATATGTTAAGTTATAATCAGCACCATGTGCAGCAACGGTATGTTGAACTAGCATTTCTATTTGTTGGGCAATGCCTTCTCTCACTTGCTGTGAGAATGTTCGCACACTCCCACCTATTACTAACCGATCTGGAATAATATTTTTGGCACTGCCCGCATGAAACTCCGTTACCGCGAGTACCGCTCGCTCTTGCGCATCAATTTTTTGCGGAATAATTTGATGTAATACATTTGTAATTTGCGACCCTATTAAAATCGGATTAATAGAATCTTGAGGTTGAGAAGAGTGCCCTCCCTTTCCGATTATTTCTAAGTCAAATGTATCTGAATTGGCTGTAAAAGGTCCTGCACAAATGCCTATTTTTCCTGTCGGAAGTGTTGAAAATAAATGCAATCCTATAACGTGATCTGCACCATCTACTACACCAGCTGCCACCATTTCTTTCGCGCCACCTGGAAATAATTCCTCTGCATGCTGAAAGATGAATCGAATTTCTCCTTTTAATGATTGCTTCAACGTAGATAAAATTTTAGCAGTGCCTAGTAACATAGCGGTATGTCCATCATGTCCACAAGCATGCATAACACCTGCAACTTTAGAAGCGAATGGTAAATCTGTTTCTTCTTGAATCGGTAAAGCATCCATATCTGCTCTTAACGCTAAACAATTTCCTGGTAAATTCCCCTTTAAAACAGCTAACACACTTGTCTTTGTCGGCCTTGTTACGACTAAATTTCCAAATGAAATTAACTGATTGTAAACAAAATCTGCGGTAGCATATTCTTCATATGACAGTTCAGGATTTTCATGTAAATATCTTCTCCACTGTAAAATTTGCGGTACCACTTGCTCTATTTCTTTCGCTACATTTAAAGTGCTTGTCATGTAACACTCTCCTCCTTTAATTTTTATGGCGCTCATACCACTGCTCAATTAATGCCGCTGTTAATCTACCAGTATTGACTAAGTTTTCAATACTAATATTCTCTCTAAATGAGTGAATATTCTGAAATCCGTTCCCGAGCGTAATACACGTCAATCCATGTTCATTTAATACATTCGTATCTGCGCCGCCCAATGTTTTCGTTAAATAGGATGAAACACGAATATTATTAGCCGCTTTTTTTACAGTTTTAACGAGATCATCTTCCTCAGAAATATTAAAACCAAGATACTTTTCTTCAATGCGCACCTCGACAGTGCCTTGATGTTTCTGTGCTGCTGTTTCCATCGCCATTTGCATCTGTTTTAATTGTGCATCCAATTTCTCTTTTGAAAAGCTTCTTACTTCGCCACCAAGTGTAACTGAACCTGGTATTATCGATGTAAGCTCTCCACCACTTATAATTCCTATATTTGCTAATGTTTCACTATCAATTTCTCCTAGCTCCATTGATAAAAGCCCTTCAGAGGCAATGATAAATGCATTATTCCCTGCATCCGCATTTAACGCAACATGGGCAGCATTACCTTTCACAGTGAACCAAATTCTACTACTGTATGGACCTTGTAAAATGATTTGGCCAACATCCCCGCTACTATCAAAAATATAACCCTTTTTACTTTTTATCTTGTTATAATCCATATATTTTGCACCTACTAAACCTGCCTGTTCATTTACAGTTAAAATGAATTCAATCGGTCCATGTGGGACACTACTTTCATTAATGGCACGCATCGCTTCGATATAAGAAGCAAGTGCCGCTCGATCATCCGCCCCTAAAATCGTCGTACCATCTGAATAAATAATCCCATCCTTGATGATAGGCTTGAGGTGTTCTGTTGGTAACACCGTGTCCATATGCGTAGAAAAGAATAAAGGTGGAATGGTATCATCTGTTCCTGGATGCCAAGCAATTAGATTTCCAACTTCACCATTAAAATGTTCATGTGCTTCATCAAATTTTAATTGAAAGCCAAGCTTCGGTAATTCTTTCTTTAAATACGCTGCTACTAGACTTTCCTTGCTACTAGGACCATTAATTTGAGCCATTTCTAAAAACAATTGCACTAACTTATCCTCATCTACATGTGACGCCGCCTTCGATGCAAATTCAATTGTCATTACTAGTTCTCCCTTCTAACTGAATGTACTTTCCATTGCCCATGACCCTTTACTGATGACAACTTGCCCTCTTTTTATAACCGTATCTACAATATTCGTCCCAAGTTCATATGCTACATGCTTATAATTTGGCACATCCCATATTTGAATATCTGCCATTTTTCCAATTTCTAACGTCCCTCTATCTGTAAGATTTAGAGCCTTTGCGGCCATTTTTGTCGCTGCCTTAATGGCTTCCTCTACTGAAAATTGATAAAGTCTACATGCTAGATTTATAACAAAGGACATAGAAGTTGTATAACAAGCAGGGCACATATCTGTTGCTAGCGCTATATGCATACCATTATCGAGCATTTTACGAGCAGCAAATGGTTTGTGATGGGCAACGGCAAAATCTAATGCAGGCATTAATACACCGACGACTCCAGCTTTCGCTAGTTGGGCCATTACGGTCTCGGGTGTGTAATTGAGATGGTCAATGGAAATCATTTTCATACGTGCAGCTAAATCTGAACCACCGATATACGAATAGGCATCTGCATGAATTTTTGGTAATAATCCATGTGCTAAGCCCGCTTGTAAAATACGCTCCGATTCAAGTTCAGTAAAATAGCCTTCATCACACCAAACATCACAGAACTCTGCTAAATTATGTTGAGCTACTTGCGGAATCATAACATCAACAATTTCATTCACATACTGTTCCTTTGTTAAATGATCTGGAATACCGTGCGCACCTAGAAATGTATTAACCACATCAATGGCTGTCTGGTCGTTTAAACGTCGACCTACACGTAAAATTTTTATCTCACTTTCTAGTGTTAAACCGTAGCCACTTTTACTCTCTACTGTTGTTGTCCCGTGTTTAAGCATCGTCATTATTCGTTTTTTCGCTTGTTCCAAAAGCTCTTCCTCAGAAGTATCTCGCGTAAGTTCGATTGTTCGATTTGGTCCTGTTTTTATAGCAAGCTTTTTTAAATTATCTGCAATATTACCAGTGAGTTTTGCAGCGTACTCCTCTACTCGACTACCATGAAACACGAGATGTGTGTGCGCATCAATATAGCCAGGAGCGACTACTTTCCCACTTGCATCAATACTGTTATTGTTATCAACTACATATCGTTGTACAAGCTGTTGATGGCTACAAATATCGATGATTTTTTGACCATCTATAACAACTGCTTGATCGGTTAAAACTTGAAAGTCTTGCATGTTGTCACCTGTACAAGGCAATATTTGTGCTGCATTTTGAATTATCATGTCTGGTCTTTTTAACACACGACCACTCCTTTACAATAGTAAATAGGCGATAGGCGTGACGATAATGAGCGTTAAAACTGTTCGTACAAACCATACCGCAATCATTTTGCCTAAAGAAATGGGAATTTCCGTTGATAGAATACAAGGAATTAATGCAGAGAAAAAGAGAATAGCAGATATTGATAACGTTCCAACAATGAATCGCGTCTCTATTGCACTATCAACAGCAACAAGTGAAGGTAAAAACATATCGATTAAATTAATGACGGCCGCTTTTGCAACAATTAATGGCTCCGCTATTTGTAGTAAGTAAGTAATAGGTACAAACAAATAAGCTGCATAATCAAATATAGGCGTGTTATTGACAAGCCATAAACCGATTAAGCCGATTGACATAATTGTTGGTAGTATCCCCATTGCCATTACTAAGCCATCTTTCACATTGTCCTTCATACTTTGCCACAGATTCGGCGCATTTTCAGCCGTCTGTAACGCCTCTCTCCATGCACACTGCAAACGCTTCTCCTTTACAGTTTTCTCCACATCCCCATCCATCTGGTTGTAATAGTCCGTACTCATATTACGAATTGGCCAAATCCGAACACTAATGGCTGTTACTAAAAAGGTCACGAGGAAGGTAACCCAAAAATAAAGATTCCAAATATCCATTAATCCAAGTGTTTTTGCAACAACAATCATAAAGGTAACTGAAACTGTCGAAAATCCTGTAGCTATAATGACCGCTTCTTTTGTTGTATACTTTCCTTCCTTATAAATGCGGTTAGTAATTAATAAACCGATGGAATAGCTCCCGACAAAGGAGGCAACTGCATCAATGGCGGAGCGACCAGGTGTTTTCCAAATTGGTCGCATAATCGGCTGCACTAAAATACCGATAAACTCCAGCAAGCCATAACCGACCAACATAGCTAAAAATATGGCACCAATTGGAACTAAAACACCGATTGGCGTAAGTAGTGAGTTGTACCAATAGGGTCCCATATCTGCAGCTAACAGCCAGCTCGGACCAATTTTGAAAACAACTAAAACGGAAGCGATAGCACCCATTATTTTCAATGTAGAAATGACCATTTCGACAACGGAGCGATTCCACGTTTTTTTATAAAAAGGGTAAACAGCACCCGCAACAACAATGACTAAAATATAGTAAACAATAACTGACGAAAACTGCGTCCGGATAAAGGTTACTAAATGATCGAGCGGTATTGTCTTCTTACCATTTAAGGTAATAGAGATAAAGAACATGAAAATGCCGAACAAGCTAAAAGCAAAAAATTTGTAGATGGCTGATTTCTTATAATTAGGAGCGACGTCAACTAGAAGACTATCAAAATCCACAGGTGTCATATCTGCTTTTTTCATGTACATTCCTCCTTTTTAATGAACAAGAGGCCAGCGTTTCTCATTAGTTATTGCACCAGCCTCTTTTCCACAAATACATTACACTTTTTCTTTTACTAAATCTTTTGGACCAAATGTAGCTGTTGGCTCCCACCATAATGGGATTTGAATGCTTTCATCGGTTAATTTCCCTTTACCATTCGCTACATCTTTTGCTGTTTCATAGCCCGCTTGTGCATGACGTACAACCCCTATACCAGAATCTACTGTCATCGCTACTTCTAAGCGCATATCCGATTCCTCTGTTCCATCAGCAATCATCGTCACACCTGTATGAACGGCCTCTCCCATTGAATAGTTAGCTTGAAGAGCGATTAAATCACACATCCCAACTGCATTTAATAAGCCATTTAAAACTGGCCAGTCAGAAATTAAATCTCCACCATCCTTCATATTTTCAGATTCAAACGTTGGATTGACTATGGAACCAGAATCTAAATTATCGCGAGAGAAGGCGACAGGTCCACTTAACTCCCCTCGGCGTATCATATCGTTAACTTCCAATGCGAACTTTTTACGCTGTCCAAAGCCCATATAACAAATACGAGCAGGTAAAGCTTCTATCGGAATATGCTCCTTCGCTAACTTTATCCAACGCGTAACAAGTAAATCATCACTAAATTTTGCTAAAATCATATCGTCTATTTTACGTAAATCCTCAGCTTCACCGGACATACAAATCCAACGGAATGGCCCACGTCCCTCGCAGAATAATGGACGAATATATTCTGCTACAAATCCAGGTAAACGCTTCGCCTCTTTCTCATCAAATCCAGCATCAATACATTCTTTACGAATACTTGTGCCATATTCAAACGAGTGAACGCCTTTATCAAGTAATGCTATTAATGCCTTCAGCTCGCGAATCATCGTATGGCGTGCTTTTTCTAAGTATGCTAGACGATCTTTATCACGTAGCGCGTCTGCCTCTTCAACACTGTAGCCAGCTGGTAAATAGGCAATCGGGTCATGTGCAGGTGTCATAGATGTTGCAATATGTGGTAGGAAGCCAAGTTCTAATGTTTTTTCGAAAATATCTGCTGCATTACCTACCACCGCTATGCCAAGCGCTTCTCCAGCAGCCGCTTTTGTTTTTGCTAGTTCAATCGCCTCTTCTAATGAATCTACAACAATATCAATAAAGCCCTTTTCAATACGGCGATTAATAATGTCGATATTGGAATCACATAAAATAGCTACACCACCATGCATTGTCATCGCACGTGTCTGGTTGCCACCCATACCGCCTGCACCAGCAGTCAATAAAATTTTCCCAACAAGTGAATCGTTATAATGCAATCGCGCAATTGCCGAAAGCGTTTCAAATGTCCCTTGAATGACACCTTGTGTACCGATATATTCCCAAGGTGCCGCTGTATAATTGGCATACATTGTTAAGTTCTTTTCTTGTAAATCATAAAATGTTGGCCAATCTGCCTTCATAATATTTGTCGTCGCCATAACAACAGTTGGTGCATATTTATGAGTTTTAAAAACAGCAACTGGCATCCCAGATTGCACAACAAGAGTTTCATCATCTTCTAAATTTTTTAAGGAATCTACAATGGCATGATAGGACTCCCAGTTACGAGCTGCCTTCCCAATCCCGCCGTATATCACGAGTTCTTCAGGTTTTTCAGCATTTTCCATATTATTTTCTAGCATTCTTAAAATAACTTCTTGACGCCAACCTTTGCATCGTAATGTATTTCCTCGCTGAGCCTTTACTGAATATAAAATTTCTGGTTTTGTCATTGATAATTCCTCCTTTTTTGTGACTACACACTTTAATAATGCAAATAGCGTGCCAACTTTTAAAAACACACAAAAAGTTTATTAAAAAGTGATATTCATTGCGTTTCCAACATGAAGTACATACATATTCGGCATTTGTTATTGTCACGAATTGGAAAGTAACTGCAGATAATTTTTGCACCTCTTTAATTTTCTGTATATTGTTTTTATTCAGAAAATATTTGTGATACGATTAAGGACAAAGCAGATAAATTTTGCATGCAAAATAACGAGAGAAAGTAGGTTTTTGTATGATTAAGGAATTGCAGCGTTATACAGCATTTTTAGGCGCGAATATCATTGCACTAGACAACTCTTTCAAGGTGAAATGGTGGCATTTCAATGAAAGTATCTCGTTAAATATTCAAGTTGATATGCCAATAGAAATCTTTGCTGCCATTGATGTGACAAGCTTGCATCAGCCGCAACAATTGCAAATACAAGAACAGCTTTTATCTTTTACAATAGAGCCTTTTTATTTTCCAGAGCAATTTTTTATTGTTTCAGTAGAAAACTTAATAGATTTCCAGTATTCATTACAAAATAAAGTTTTTGTCCTAGAGGAAATTATTGAGCATTTAGATGAAGGGATTATTGTAAGCAATGAAGATGGGGACATTATTTATTACAATGAGGCACTTGCTAAAATGGAGGAGCATAAAAAAGAGGACATGCTTGGCAAGAAGCTGTGGGATGCATACAACTATCAAGATCGTAGACTATCAGAGCATAATCATATTTTAAAAACAGCGAAACCAATTTATACGAAATACAGAGCTCATGCCTATTCAGAAAATGAACCTAAATTTGTAGGCTACAGTTCTTTCCCTATTCAAAAGGATAATAAAACAATTGGTGTTTTTTCAATTACACATACGGAAAAAAGCTTACGAAATCAATTACAACAAACATTGGATTCCAAACGTGAAACAATGGAGGTACCAGAAGAGGTCAAACGTAATAACGGTACGATTTACACATTCCAAGATATAAAAGGAAACAGTGACGAACTCCTTCAAACGATATCCGAAGCTAAAAATATTGCAAATTATAATACGGATACGTTAATTGTCGGTGAAACTGGGACAGGTAAAGAATTATTTGCTCAAAGTATGCATAATTTAAGCCCACGCGTAACAAAGCCCTTCGTTGCGATAAATTGTGCCGCCATCCCTGTTACGCTGTTGGAGAGCACGCTTTTCGGCTCAGTTAAAGGGGCATTTACTGGTGCTACAAATCAAGAAGGTCTTTTTGAATATGCAAAAGATGGGACACTTTTTCTAGACGAAATCAATTCACTACCAATGGAGCTTCAACCAAAATTAATGCGTGTCTTACAAGAACGTGCTGTTCGACGTGTTGGCAGTAACACACTTATCCCTATTGAATGTACTGTGTTTAGCGCATCCAATGAAGACCCTGAGCTTCTTACTGTTGGCGAGCGAATGCGACTTGACCTATTTTATCGCATTGCTCATTCAAGTATATATATCCCTCCACTGCGTGAGAGACCAGAGGATATACTTTTCTTTATCCAGCATTTTTTACATAAAAATGTGCTGAAATATATGAAGGCCAATATCACCATTAAACCTGAACTTTATCAGATACTTGTAGCCTACGATTGGCCAGGCAATGTACGTGAACTGGAGCATTTAATAGAAAACCTCGTAATACAAGCAAGCTCTGACAGCGATATTACAGAAGATATGCTGCCACGTTATTTAAAAAATAAAATATCCATAAAAGGAGCCCCTTCAAAAAAGCGCCCTTTTAAAGCACTTATGCATACAAATGAAGAGCAGTACATTCGAAAAGTGCTGCAACAGTGTGATGGAAATATATCAGCTGCCGCGAAGCAATTAAATATATCCCGACAATCATTGCAGTACCATATGAAAAAACTCGCGATTCAAAAAGAAGAGCTCATTTAAAATAAAAAGAGACTGGGACAAAGAGAAAAAGTGTTAGATTGATTGCAATCTAACACTTTTTTGCTGCGCCTGATGTCCGCTACGGCGGTTGCTTTCTGCGGGCAAACGAAATTGTTTGAGTGCCTGGCACCGCCCTCCGTGAAATCGCCGATAGAAGCCCAGGTATCGCCGGTTAGACACGAGAAATCGCCTGTGAAAACCCGGGTATCGCCGGTTAGACTGGAGAATCGCCTGGAAATATCAAATTCATTTCCCACGAATTTTGATAGCTGGCCCAAGTTCAATATCCCCTGTCGTAACAGGAATTAACTTATATGTTTTATCTGATAAATATTGTGCATCAAAGCGAACTCCCCACTTTGTATGCGCTTCATTCAATGTATATGAAGAGTCAGGACGCCATGTTTTTCCTGACTCAGTTAAAATTTTAAAGTCAATGGTTTCATTCAATATTTCCTTCGTTTCAAAATATACCGTAGTAGAAATCGGTGTAGAAACAACATTACCTACTTTTATTTCTTGACCGTCATTCAGCTTAATAGTTTTATTAACAGCGATTACTTTTCGATCCTCTTGCAATTGCTTTTGGGAAGCTTCTACTTCAAATGCCCAAGGCTCCTCGATTGGTTTTTCCCAATTCCAATCGTTATAAAGAATTTTAAGTTGCAGTATTTCATCTTTCGGTAAATCACGCATCTTCACGCTGCTATAGATTGTATAGGTTGATGCTGACTGTGCAATGGTCTGGCCCCCATTTCGAACCATATAATCTTGCCCATTCACTAGTACTTGTGGAAAGAAAAATACTTGATAGTTGAAATTCATTCCTTTAGCTGGCTCAAATGTTGCATTTAGTAATAGTTGATTATCATCAATCATCACCTCATTTAAGGTCAATTGCCCAAAATCATTTTTAGTTGTTTTACCTACAAGTGTTTTATAGGCCGAAAAATCCGACTTATCACTTTTATTAAAAATAGAGGAGACGAACCGAGTACTTGCCAACATTACACCGGCAACTACTAAAACACTTATTACAATAATCACCCATCTTTTTCGTTTTCCACTTTTTCCAAGATAGTCGACTTCATGTACATGTGGCTCAACTGGCAATTAAACACCTCCCATTTCAAAATCTATCGACGTTATCTCCTATTATTTATTGTAATAACGAGTTATGCATTATATAACCAACAACCCCCATTACAAAAAATTAGGGGTTTCTCAGATAGTCTAAAACACATCTCTGATTATAAAAAATAAGTAAAAAGACTCATAAGAAAAACAGTAATTTATTATGTTATTTTTTCATAGCTAATAGTATCTATTTTACATTTAATTATATTAAGAAAACATTAATAAATCCTTTTACTAGGACCTTCGATGGGATAAATATTAATAAAAGTTAAAAAACAACGTAATCTTATGTTAGCAAATCATTCTTCAAATATAATGAAAATATTTTCTAATAATTTAAAATAGTAGAAATTTAATATCCTAGTCAAATATGAATATATTTCCCATAAGAATATGTTATTATGGCTTTAGTAAATTGTACTATTATTATCTAAATAATGGTGAAATATGAACTAATAAAGGATGATGCAAAATGAAGAAAATTCAACAACTATTTCAAAGTGAAGATGGCAACAGCTTACAAAGGGAAAACTTTTTATCACTAATAGAGCAAATTGTAACTTCATTAGATCAATTAAAAGACCCAAAGAAAACAACGCTTGGACCAATTCAAGAACGTTCAGCTACTTTCTATAAAGATCTTATGCAAGAAAATCAAGTTCCCACATCAGGCGTTGGTCTTGATCAGGTCGTTCAAGACTTAACACAATTAATGCAAGGTCATCCTTATCATACACGCAACTTTGTCACAAACGTTTTACCAATGGCTAGTATCCCTGGTGTATTGGGACAGTTTACAAATGCCTTACTTAATGGCAACAATCTGTGGGATGTATATGGACCTGCAGCAGCAGAAAGTGAAGTAAAAGTAATCGCAATGATGTCAAAATTAGTTGGCTATGATTTCACAGAAAGCTTCGGTTATACAACATGGGGAGGACAAGGAGCAGTTTTTAGCGGTTTACGTCTTGCCATTGCTAAACAATTCCCTCACGCCAAAGAGGAAGGTGTCCCAAATAATTTATATTGCTTTGCATCTGAAAACGCCCACTATAGCTTATTAAAATCAATTGAAGCAGTTGGTATTGGAAGTAATCACTTAGTACGTGTAAAAGCAGGAAAAGACCAATCGATGGACATAGAAGATTTAAGAAAACGCATGACGGAAGTAATCGAGAATGGTGGTATTCCAGTTTACATCGTAGCGACTACAGGTGCCACAGATCAATTTGCTATTGATGATGTGCAGGCAATTAAGGAAGTTGCAACAACACTTGAACTAAAATACGATTTAAAACAAATACATATCCATGCTGACTCTGCTTTAGGCGGTTTTTACGCATTTTTCAATGATTATGACTTTAAGGCAAACTCACTACAGTTCGAGGATGATGTATTACAAGGATTAGAACAAATTCACCAACGTATGCAACATCTTGCAATTGCAGATAGTCTTTGCTTTGATTTCCAAAAGCTTGGTCAAACACCATATTTAACAAGCCTTTTCTTAATAAAAGACGGGAAAAGTTTACAACTGTTAGATATTGACGATTTTGATACGCCATATGTAGGCAATAGAGGCTATGGCTCATATCATACTGGTTATACTTTAGAATGTTCTCGAATGGGTAGTTCAATTGCTATTTATGCTGCATTACAAGCTTTTGGTAAAGAAGGTTATCAACAAATACTAGCTAACTATGTCCGTGTAAATTTAGCGTTCCGTACACAATTAGCTGAGAAATTACCAATGCTACAAGTAGTGAATGAAGCAAATATCGGACCAGTAACAGCCTATAGACTATATCCAAAAGGCTTTGATTGGGCATCTGAACAAGCTGGAAATTACACACAAGATCAAATTGAGTACATTAATGGCTTAAATGCTTCTTTCTTTGAGATTTTAGGTGAAGGTCGAGATGAAGTATTTTTCGGTGACACAACACGTGTCTGCACTGTTAGCGCGAGCGATACAAAACAACAAGTTCCTGTGGCAGCAGCTAAATTCTTTTCTATCTCACCGTACACAGAGACAGAACATATTAGTGATATGATTCATTTCCTACAACAAAAAGTTGTAGTATTGGAGGATTTACAAGTTGAGTATATTAAATAAATTTAAGAGTTCTTTACTCTATAAATATATTGCAAGTTTAACAATTCCAATTGTTATTATTTCAATTATATTTAGTTTCATGTTGTTTATAGTTTCTTTTAAAATCATCGATAATTTTGTTATCAAGCAATTTGAGACATCGTTAGAGGTGATTTCTAGTAACATTTTCGAGGATATCGATAAAAATAATATAAAAGCAGCAGATAATGGCATTAAAGACCAATATGAAAAATTATTAAAACGATTAAATGGTACAACAAAAAAGTTTGATATTGAAAATGCCTATATCCTTTCACGTGCCAATGGCAAGGAGCATATTGTTGCATTAAGTAATAGTGATAATTATCAGCAAGACTACACTTTCGATCCAAAAATGCATGCTGCTTTAGATACTGGCCGTACTCAAGTAAGTGAAATTTATGAAGATGAATATGGTATTCATAAATCGATTTTTATTCCATTTAACAATACGGAAATACTTTTTGGCTTAGATATGGATGCTTCATTCATATCTAAGCTACAAACTCAAATTATTTGGGTTAGCATCATCATGACAATTATCTTTGTGCTATTCGGTGTCGTTGTCGCTTATTTCATTAGTAAAAGTATCATTAAACCAATCAAAAATATGACAAGTTATGTTGATAAGGTGGCAAAGGGAGATTTAGCTGTTGAATCACTGCCAATCAAAGGCACGAATGAAATCGCCCAACTTTCAGATGGTATCCAAAATATGACGGCTGATTTACGTACACTCATTCAGCAAATTGCGGAAAATGCAGAGCAAGTAGCCGCCATGTCAGAAGAATTAACTGCCAGCTCCGAGCAAACGAGCGCATCTATTCAACAAATTACATCTTCAATGCAGGAAGTAGCTGCAGGCTCAGAAAAACAAACTTCATCCATTGAAGAGGTAGAAAATCATATTACAATGATTTCGACGAAGATGTCCGATGTTGTAAATAGTGTCAATGATGTAACAACGAAGGCATTTAGCGCATCTACTATTGCCGAAAAGGGCAATACCACAATCCAAAGTGCTACAGAAAAAATGGCGATTACATCTGAAGCCATTTATAATACTGCAGATGTTGTAAAACGCTTAAGCACTTATACGAATGAGATTGGTGATATCGTTTCACTTATAAATGAAATTACAGACCAAACCAATTTACTTGCATTAAATGCATCTATTGAAGCAGCACGTGCTGGTGAACATGGTAAAGGCTTTGCGGTTGTAGCTGAAGAGGTCCGTAAATTAGCAGATCAATCACTTACGGCAACAAATAGTATTCGAACACGCATTGAAACAATCAAAGAAGAATCTGCTCAAGCAGTGAAATCAATGGCGATTAGCAGTAATAACCTTGCTGAAAGTTCTACTACTTTTAACGCTTCAGGGGAAGCCTTTGGCGATATCTATTCACATATTACAGAACTTACGCAAGAAATGAACGAGGTTAACAGCATCATTACGAACATGAATGAAGGAGTTAGCAATATCGCTAATTCTGTTGAGCAGGTTGGTGTTGTAGCCGTGCAAGCATCTGGAAACATTCAAAATGTCGCAGCTGCTTCCGAAGAACAATCAGCAAGCATCGAAGAAATTACCGCTTCTTCAAATAATTTAGCTGAAATGGCTCAACAACTCCGAAACATCATTCAAAAATTCAATCTTTGAGTGCCCTCTTTGAGTGACAGGCACTGAAACAATTCTGAATTCTTTCTTCTTTCATAAAATGTCTTTGGTAGAACGCCATTGAAATTAATAAAGGATAGCTGACGCTAATAACGTCGGCTATCCTTTTATCAATGTTAAATTAAACTTTTTACAACTTTAGAAATAACGGCACCTTCTGCTTGACCATTTAACAATGGTTTTGCAATTTTCATTGCGTCACCCATATTCATGCCTTTAGTAACACCTGCTGCTACTAATTTTTCAGTAATTTCTTCTTCAGTTAATTGTTTAGGGAGGAATGATTTTAATAGCACTAACTTTGCTTCCTCTTTTTCAATTAAATCCGTACGATTAGCATTTTGCGCACCTTCTAAAGCTTGATTCGTTTGCTTAACTTCACGGTTAATAATAGCAATTTCCTCTGCTTGTGTTAAGGGCTCCCCTTTTTCCTTCTCCGCTAAATCTAGTGCTGATTTGACAAGTGTTAAAACACCTTTTGCCAAGACATCTTTTTCTTTCATTGCTTTTTTTAGTTGTTCAAATACTTCTGTTTTTAACATCAAGCTCACTCCTCAAATATAATCACTAATTGTCTATGATTATTGCACATAGTGTCAACCGACACAATTTATTTTGCTTTCTTTAACTTTAACACATCGGCCTTTGTTTCTAATATTTCAAGGATTAACACTTCCATCTTTGCATCCACTTCTTCTACTATTTCACTAAGATTTTTTTCCACTGCGTCGGTTTTTTCTAGTAATTTTTGCTCAACTGATTCAATTTTCTTCTCTAGTCTTGTTTCAACTGCCCGTAGCCCTGTTTCAACCGAATCTAGTCTTGTTTCAACTGCCCCTAGCCTTGTTTCAACCGAATCTAGTCTTGTTTCAACTGAATCTAGTCTTGTTTCTAGCGAATCTAATCTTGTTTCAACTGCCTCTAGCCTTGTTTCTAGCGAATCTAGTCTTGTTTCAACTGCCTCTAGTCTTGTTTCTAGCGCCTCGATTTTTTGTAGAATCTCTGTTTTCACGCCTTGTACTTGTGTAGAAAGCTCCAAAATGGCTTGAAGAATCGCATTTTGATTGATTTCAGGATTCATTGTCAACTTCCTTTCTTTTAATTAATCTATTAATGCAATCTTTATATTCACTGATAAGTGCTGCTAACTTGGGAGAGTCATTCTAACTTTTCTACATTATTTTATCTATGCTTTTTAATGAAGTCAAAACTTCAAAAAATATGATATGTCAAGAAATCATCTTGTAATTTCACTTCATAAAATCGCATTGCCTTTAAATCACCTCTATAAGAAAAAACGCCTTGCTTGATTAAACTTTTTAGACGATATTCAATCCATTCGTCTCCAGTATATTGCTGCATATGTCCAATCACTTCACCAATTAATCTTGCAGCCTTCTTATATTCCACCTTGCCATCTTCATGATACATACGATTAGCGCATTCAATAATAAAATCATCATCTCGATTTTCATTACTGCTGTTTAATAGCTGATTACATGCCCATGTTCGAATGATATGGATATCGTCAGACAATAAATATCTACCCTCATCACTTAGAGTTTGTCTTTCGATGTTAGATAATGGCTCCATCCCAAACTGCTCGTAAAAATTAAGAAGCGTTTCTCCATTTAATTCACCAGTTGTTCTTGGATAGTTATCCTCCACTAAGTATGGGTATATATTTTTTTCATGAAAAGCAGTGAACGCATCAATTACACGTACTGCATTCAATTTACCTTCTAGCATGGCTAACACAAGTCGTAATCCTGTTTGTTCGTGCGCATTTTGACATGTCCAAATAACGATAGTCTGATGTGGTAAAATATTGTTTATCTTTTCAACAGCAGTTAGCATACGTTGTCTATTATGTTCAAGACCATCATCTTCAGTATTGTATCGTTTCTGAAACCAAGCAAGTCGTGCTTCAATACCCGACGCGTTATGTAAATCCTTAATTGGCCCAATGGACAAATTATCTGGGAAAACAATAATACCCTCTGTCTTATGATAGTCCGTATCTCGGAATGCAGCTTTTAAACTTCCACCCGGTGAATCACCAAATAGGATATGTACCGTTTGTGCATTAACTGCTTTTTCCTTATCTTCTGACATGTGCAGAATAACTTGTTTAATGTCCTCACTCGACTTGCCATTTAGTAAAGATATGAAAAGCATTGACTTTGCTTCCTCTTCACTTAGCTTTTTTATTGCTTCTTTCAAACGACTAACATCCTCCAACATTCATTGCTCCTTTCTATGGCTCGATCTTTTGCGATTATTCTCTCGCGTTCACCCAATAGACAATGCCGATGATCGCACCGCCAATAATATTACCAATTGTGACAGGAACTAAATTTGCCACCGCACCACCAAGCGATACAAGATCACCGTGCGGAATAAAGAGCGCAAGGCTAAAAAGTGTCATATTGGCAATGCTGTGCTCAAATCCCGATGTAATAAAGGGGAAAATACAACAGAAAATCATCGCTAATTTTGCTATTTCTGTTTTTAATTTATAAGTACACCATACAGCTAAGCAGACAAGAAGATTACATAAAATGCCACGACATAGCAGCTCAACAAAGCTTGCATTCATCTTGGACGTTGCACTTTTCTCGATATAAGTAGCTATATCGCCAACGGCAAGCCCTGCATAGAAGAATAACATTGCACCAAGTAATGAGCCAAAAAAATTACCAATGTAGCTAAATAACCAAATACTGACCATTTCATGTGGGGAAGATTTTTTCTCTAATGTACTTACCGATAATACGAAGTTATCACCCGTAAATAAATTCGCACCAGCCATCATGACCATACTAAGTGCTACACCAAATGCTAACCCCTGTACTACTTTCATACTCGGTACACCCACAGGATCAAATAATCCTCCAATTGTAACGATTAACAAAATACCAAAACCAATAAAAAGTCCACCAGCAATCGCTTGCAATAAATAGTTAAAAGGTCTTTTCTTCATCATCGTTATTTTATTGTTAGCTGACGTGCACACGATAGCAATTGTTTCTTTCATCATGCTCACCTCCAAATAAACAATACCTATATTTATCATATCGCATTTCGGCGTTCTCCCAAATTATCAATGTGACTATTTTTTAAAAATATGCTAAGTGTTGCACTACCTCTTTGCCTTAACAAAAATAAAGGGTTCCGTTTTAAATTGATTATTTTTTTCTATTAGTCAAACCATTCTTTCTATCAGGAAATGCATTGCTCATTTGCTCTTATAATGCTAAGATGCCACTAATTCCTATAAAACTAATTTGTTAAGTAGGTAAAAGAAAGGGGATGATTGAATGAGTCAAATTATTACCAACAAAATAAAGCAATCTATTACTGAATTAGTAGGTCATACACCGCTATTGGCGCTTAATCAGTACACGAAAGAACTACAACTTGAAGCAGAAATTATTGCGAAGCTAGAATATTTTAATCCTGCCAATAGTGTAAAAGATCGTATTGCTAAAGCAATGATTGAGGATGCTGAAGCACAGGGTCTATTAACAAAAGACAAAACCATTATCGAAACGACAAGTGGAAATACTGGTATTGGGCTTGCAGCCATCGCAGCAGCGAAGGGCTATAAATTACGTATTTATATGCAAGATGGTGTAAGTGAAGAGCGAACAAAAGTTGTGAAGGCATATGGAACTGAGGTTGTTCCATTTTCAGATGTGCCAGAGATGGTAGCGGCCTTTGAAGAAACAAATGGTGATTTTGTTGAAACAAGTAAAGTTTTTAGAGAAACTGTCGTTGATCAGGAGGAAAATGTAGTCTTTCTAAATCAGTTGAACAATGAAGTGAATCCAAATATTCACGAACGCACAACCGGACCAGAAATTTGGGAGGATACAGATGGACAAATTGATATTTTCGTTGCAGCAATTGGTACAGGTGGCACAATTAGTGGTGTAAGTGCTTTTTTAAAATCCAAAAATCCTGCCATTCAAATTATTGGCGTAGAGCCTGCTATTAACTCCATTGCTACAGTTGACAATCCTGATATTATTGAAATTACAGGTGTACATCGCTTTTCTGATGCTGAAGAAGCACGAGTGCCATCAAATGTTCACCTTAATCGGATTGATGAAGTGCTAGAAGTAGAAACAGCCGATGCCTATGAAGCCGCTCGTACCGTTGCGAAGACGGATGGCATTTTAGTAGGTACCTCCTCTGGTGCTGCACTATTTGTTGCAGCAACTCTTGCTAAACGACCTGAAAACAAAGGGAAGCGTATAGTCGTACTCTTTCCTGACACAGGCCTGCGCTATTTATCTACCGATTTATTTTAATGCTAAAATGAAGGATGGAATCGTCATCTATCCTTCATTTTTATTAAGAAGCCTAGGAAAGCTCTCTATAGCACCTGTCCACATATTACTTAAAAAATAACATCATTCCAGGAGCATCAACATCCCGTTCTGTAAATCCAAGTTTTTGATAAAAAGGTTGTTTGCCCATAGCACAAAATAATTGAATCCATTTAATATTTTCATTTTTACAATGTGCTAATAGAGCTTCCATAACAGTTGTACCAATTCCATTTCGTTGATACTCGGGATGCACCATTACATCGCAAATAAACGTTTGATAAATACCATCTGAAATAATTCTGCCATAGCCGATTAATGTTTGCTCATCATAAATTGACACACTATACCAGCTATTACAAATGGCTTGAAATAATTGTTCGTACGTATACAGCCCCTTCGCATTCCAACCGGTAGTTTGATGTAATGCCTGATATTCTTCAAACGTAGGGTTCGTTTCACATATTGTATACACCATCACTATTTCCCCCTAGATCATTTTGAATAAATATACAATAAATATCATGTTTATTCAATATAAAACTAGAAGATAATGATGTATTTATTAAGGTTGTGATATAGCGAAATCGCCCTTAGCACTCATGTATAGTCGTAGATGATGATCGACTATGATATCAATAGGACTGACAATTGCTTTTTTAGTAGAGAAATACCAAATGCGTTCACTAGGACCGATTAATAGATGCACACCATCCTCATAATTCCCCATAAATGTAAGCGCATCTGTACGAATTTCTTCACCCTTTAAGGGCGTGATACCATATTTCTTTAAACAATCTGTCACAGCATGAATCGCATTCGTCGTTAAATTAATTTCAGCAATATCTACTACATGTTTAATTGAAAATGCATCGGTATGAACACATGGATTTATCCCATGTCTAGCGATAAACTCTAATACATTACCTTCTGGATCATAAAAATAGCATGAGTTCGCATCTAACGTTTTAAAATATACTTCATCCTGTTCATCTAAGCGTAATAATTGGACGCGAGCTTGTGCCCATCTTTTCGCTTGCTGAAACAAATTACTTGGAACATTGAGCGCAAAATGATATTGCTTTGCTATAGAAGCATCCATTGTTTCGAATTGAATGACGCTTTCCCCGGCTGCTATTTCAAAATAATGCTCCGCTTCTTCTAACAATTCAAATTCTAATATGTCACAGTAAAATGCCTTCAATTTATGTAAATCATGCGCGAATAGCTTCATTTTTGATATCATCATCTTCCAGACATCCCCTTTGCATTTAATACATTTACTGTACTAAATAAATACTTAATGAACCTCATGCAAAAGAATGAACAATTTGAAAAGCAATTACGGCTTGAAATCTTCATACCCCTATACGGGTGTACGATCCCCTCTACTATTCGGTTGAGAGATTACTAAAAATTCTACATCTTCCTGCGAATCATTACGCATTTGATGCGCCTGAAGAGGAGGCACTTCAATTCCTTCATTTGCCTGCAATATAATCCGTTTTCCGTCTATTTCCATTGTTGCCGTACCCGAAAGCACAAAAAAGAATTGTTGGGCTTCATGATGATAATGACAAACTTCCTCTGTATTGGCAGGCATTCGTTCATGAATAACGCTCAATTCATTATTTTTAACTAAATGCCAACCATCACACTGATTTCCCCAATAATAATGTTCTGCATGTTCTTTACTAATTTTCAACTACAACTACCCCTTCGTTTTTCATGACATACTATCATTTAACTTTTATTTTTTCGACTGTAGCAACAAAAATAGATTCTTTATGCATTTTAATATATTGATACTTCGATTCCTTATAATACCCTTCATTTTTCAAATACGCTTTTAGCTCAGATTTTTTCTCGAAAACTTTTTCTACATTCGTTTCCCCACATTCTGAGTCATCTGTTTTTTTACAAATGTTCATCATAAAAAACTTCGTCATTTGTAAACCTCCTCCATTATAGTAGGATTAAATTGTTAACAAGCTATTTCCATACTTTATCTAATTGATTTGCATAGAAATTTATCGCATTTTTATAACTAAGTATTTCAGGGTCTGTTGTAGTATTTGCCAGGCATTTTAATAAGAGCTCCATCGCCTTTGAATGTTCGTTTAAATTATATAAAGTCATTGCATAAAACACTTGTAATGCTTGATTCGTTGGAAAGGATGCTATTCCCTCTAAAAAAACATTTTTCGATTTTTCATATTCACCTAACGTTCTATATGTACTGCCAAGTCCCAAGAACGCTCCCTCTAAATCTGTTCCAGATAACCCTTGCGTAATTGCCTTTTCATAGTAGGGAACGGCTTGTAATTCTTCACCTAAAACATCAAAGCTCCACGCACATTGGTAATTCACCAATGCATCGTCAGGATATTCCTTTACCAGTTTTAAAAGTAATTGATTTGATTCTAACTTCTTATTATCTGTTCGTAATTGAATGGCTCTTGCTAGTTGTTCTTCGTACAATGTTCTTAGCTCCTTTAGTAGATCTACTACTCTCTAGTCGTCGTTAGTGCATGTCAAATTAAATTGGTAACTTTAATAAACTTCTGAACTTATTCGCAGATTGACTTTCTGGTAAAATCCCACTTTGTGAATTTGATGTGAACGGTAGCCACTGCCAATCTTCCCCTCCTGCAAATGCAACTCTTGACCATTTCTCCAAAAAATCAATAAAGTTGTCCCCTAATTTATAGCCATGGCCTTCACCATCATCATGGCTTAAATAAACGACACAAGCATCAGGACTATTTTCAACGAGGTCAAATGCAAAATAATCTCCATTGCCTACCTCATAAAAGGCTAATGTATGATGCCACACTTTGTCATACTCATTATTTGGATTTGAAAAAACTTCTGTAACCCATCCATTTTTATCATCATTCAGCTCTTTCAATAATCCTAAATCCCAGTGGAGCATCCCGCTAAAGATTCCATCCAATTCATCATCTAGTTGATAATCATCAGGGAAAACCCACCGCAAGTTACATGTTGATGAAAACTCTAATAGTACTTTTTTAAAACTTTCTGGAAGTTGGAATCCTATTTGGTTTTCACATTCTGCTATTTGTTGTGAAGACGCAGGAGCACCAACCATTACTTGCGATACATCTCCACCTATTGCATTCATTCGTTCCACTATATTCGCAATTCGATGCTCGAACATACGATAATCCATGTTCAATCCCCTCCTTCCCCATTATCCAAAGACAGTACAACTTTCCTATTCTTATATCATCATACACTATATGTAATTTCGGCAGTTACTATTTTTACCATTATTTTGTATTTTGTTTACGATTTATGTTAATAATAAAAAATGACCAGTTCACTTTTATTGCGCTAGTCCCTGGTCATTTTTTTTATTGATTTGAACATGTAGTCTTCTTACTTTTTTTCGACGCCAATAATTAATTTTATAATCTACATGATCATTTCTCATTATGTTGTATTTTTACTTTTTTAATTTGATAAACAACACCAAAAATCAAATTAAACTGGATTGACAAAGGAAACCACTGTTTTCTATGCCAACAGTCCTAAAAAATACCTATTAATATTTAGTCTCTTGTTTGTAATCTTTATAGCCCAAAGGTATAGAAATAATTACTAACAAAGCCGCAATAAGATAAATAATCGTTTTTGTATTTGAAGATATAGTTAAATATGAAGCAATACAGCTTATACTGACTGGGATTATCACTAAATAATGATATGGTCTTAATCTCATATCAACTTGCCCCCTTTACAAAAATCTTACCTTCTTCAAAGCTTGTAGTTAGGTTAACTTTCGATTTTTAATAGACTCTCGTAACGATACAATACTGTCATTGGTTAACTCTAAGCGACATAATCCTATAATCGAGCAATATAGCCTGATATTATTAGTATTTAAATTTAATAGTGAACATACTTATTTAAATAGCTATAGCTAAACTACCTCGAGTTACCAATAATTTATCATTGATAACGATTCTCATTCAATAGTTAAATCACATCATTTTTATAAAATTCCGAAAATTTTTTGGTGAAAATTTGAGTATTATGTATTAAAATATTATCCTTTTATTAGCTTTTATTTAATCTTTTTTGTAAATATTCAGCTCACCAAAATCTTTTTTCATAATTAATTTTATAGTTTAAAAATCTAATAAACAGCAAAGAAGACCACCCTACATGAAGTGGCCTTTCCTGTCTTATTCAATATATTGTGCACTAACTTGAAGCTTCCGTTGTATTATCCACTGTGCAACAATGAGATTAGGCACCCAACATAACCATGAAATGATAGGATAACTAATTATAAAATTTTCAAATCCAAATAATACAGTAAAGACTAAAAGCCAAATTCTCAATGTTACAGCAGCGAAAGTTAACGAATAATTTCGTATCATCCATTTTTGATGATCATAAATTTTTTGTTCTTTAATTTTAACTACTGCTTGATATCCAGTAATCATCCACAATATAGATAGTGTGCTAAAACCGAGCTGTGATACGAATCCCCCCGTAGCGTAAAATGCTAAATAAAGACCTGAAACACTCCCGAAAAATATGCCAATCATATAGATTTTCCCTAATATTCGATGTCGCTTTATATTGTTTTCTCTAAACTTTGAGAATAATGTAAAGGGACCTATAACTAATGCTAGTACACTATATATAATATGGGTATAAAGCATGGTATACCAAAGCGAATCTAATGTATTAATAAACATAAGTTTCATACTAACAAATCCTGCTTTATGTGCATCCAATATCAAATATTGAACAATAGAATAACTAGCTATACCAATAGCTAAGCAACAAAAAATAAGCCAAGTTTTTTTATTCATTTTGCGGTCCCCTAAAATTATAAATTTTATCAAAGAAATTTCGTTTCTTAGTCCATAATGTAACATTAAATTTTAGATTGGTTGTTTTTAACACAGTAAGTGGTAATAAAATGTATATAAGAGGGCTTATATTATACATATCATTATGTTGGATTTAGTTACTATATGTAAAAAAGATTAATATATAAAGGTTTGCCGGTTGTTTAAAAATTTATCTGAGGAAAAGACCACCCATCACTGAGTAGTCTTTTCATCGTTTATTCAACTTCCTTATAGCACTTAGTCCCTCCCCGCCTCGTAAAACTTCTGTGCTAACATAGCAGGTCTTGTACGTGTGTCCGTAAAGTGATCACCATCGCCTACTATCAGGCGGAACTGTCCGAGTCGTCTAGACATATTCGGATGCCAGCCGTAGCCCTCCCCTTGTGGTAAAGCATTGTCTTGGTAAAAATAAACGTAACTTTTTAGTATAGAGAGTGTGTAGAAGGCTTTAAGATCCAGCTTCTCGAATAGTGGCTTAGCAGGTTCTGGGGTGATGACCGCATACATCCTTTTGGCTTCTTGCAAAGTGGCAGTATTGACGAACGAATCCCGAAACAACGGAAATGGGAGCATGATTGTATCGTCGTTAGAAGCGATTCTAAGCTGCTCGAAACCTTGCCTCATTTGTGGAGGAAATGCGTCGGCAACGGATTCGCCATCTTGCAGTACAAACGCGTCCCAGAAAACAAGACGCTTTATGCGATCCGGTATCTGCTCTGCAACCTTTTGGATAACTGTTCCACCAAAGCTGTGCCCGACAAGAATAAAATTACGTATATTCAATTGCTTAATAAAATCAACGACAGACTTTGTAATCATTGCATGTGTAACATTCTTGTTCGGGTCATTGCCATGACCTGCATATTCCGGTGTATAAACGACATGTCCTCGACTACGAAGGATAGCGGCTACACCGTCCCAAAAGTGAGCATCAGCCCAAGAACCATGGACAAGTACGAACATCAGCCGTTGTGCATGTGAATAGGTGCTTGCATCCGCTTCGTGAGCGCAATTCCATTCATCTGAATAAGAGGAGGAATAATACCTCCATGGCATTAAACTATAATCAGGATAGGAAAATGGATAATTTCCTGGATACGGAAACATATACTAGACATCCTTTCAAATCGACATATAGTGTCAGCATATGCCCAACGTGAAAGAGAAGTTCCCGCACTCAAGCTGTCAAAACCACCTTTACTATTTGAGAATTATAGGCTTTCAAACAATAGTCATTTGCATATTCCCTTCTCAATCCCCTCTAACTTACCGAACTTGGTTAAGTTGTTCACTACAAATTATTAATAAATTTCCATCTAAATCTTTAAAAACAAAATAAAAATTATCCTCAATTTCAGTGAATTTGTTTTTTTATTGGTATGGTCACAATAACTTGTCTCCCTACAATTATTTAATATAAGCTAACAATTTCGACATTTACTAATATTAACCTTTTTTGTTTGAACATTTCAATTTTAGCTACGAAGCTTACATAAAACTTTTGAGAAAAACAATTTCTTTATGAACTAAATAATAAAAACCCAGGCTCAACATTATTCGAGTACCTGGGCTATTTTTAATTCCAAATTGGCGCTAAAACTATATAGTTGTTGAATTACTTCCTTCGTCCATCTTCAACATAGCTTTATTGAGCTTATTCATGCTCATTATTGATTATCCGTTTGTGATTCCTTAAGCTCTTCGTTTTCATGCATAGAAGCTAAAGAATTTTTATCATTTAGTTCATTATCATCCGTATTCTGGATTTCTTCAGTAACTTGTTCTTGAACTGTTTGAATACGATCCTCTAAATCCGAAAGTTTTTCATATTTACTATCAATAAAAATACCTCGGTCTGCATCCATCTCTAATTCACTGGAAAGGCGATTTTGCTCACGTCCTAATGAATTTTTTGTCAACTCTAGTGTTTTCACTTGTTCGAGTGAAACAGATTTTTCTAAAAGATTTTCCATTGAGTTGGATGGCTTTTCGTTTTTCAAATCCTGTTCATTTTGGTTTGTCGTTTTCTTTTGCTCATCCGTTTGCTGTTCAGCTATTTGCGCATCAATATCAGCTATTTGCTTTTCAAAATCTTTTAGTTGTTCTTTAATAGATGATAAGTCGCCGCCACTTTCTAACGTACGTTCACTTAGGTCACTTTTCATCTTTTGAATATTCTCACGTTGTTTCATTAAACTTTCGATAAGACTTGTTTTAGCTTGCTGCCCTTTAAACAAATTACGAGCTTGTTGTCCAATTGTTAATGTATCTTTATGTACTATAAGATTTTGCTGAACCAATTTAGGCTTACTTGCTGATACATTTGACAGCTTCATGAAATTAGAAGAATTTACTTCATTCGTAAGTTTCATATTACATCACCTCTTGTTTATATATCGACCATTTATTGACATTTTAAAGTGAAGAATAATTAACTCTTCTATATTGCTTTTTCATTGCAAATAAAAAAACCAGCTCCGCTATAGTTGAAAGTATGAAGTTGAAATAATTAAGGATATTTTATTGGGATAAGTTAAATAATATCTTTAGGAGGTGTTGAAATGAAAAGGGATAAAAAAGACACAGAATTTGCAACAGACGCGCCAACAAAACAATCAACTATTAAAAAACCTAATGAGCGTGATGAACATACTGAAACCACTCGCCCACCTGGAGACGTTAGAAATGCGAAAAAAAGTAAATCCACTTCGTTATAAAGGTTTGTAAAAGTGTCCTGCTTTGGAAAAAAGATGTACTTGAATCGCTTCGCAAAAAATTTAGACCTTAAGATGAATAAACAAAAAGACCAGGTACTCACAAAACAATGAGCGCCTGGTTTTTATTACTTCAGAAATATATTAAAGTGTTTATCGATATAATTCTTTTTGATTCCCCCGCAAATTGCTGGCACAATTTAATAACGTTGGCAAATCGGTGGCATCTTCCACCCAAGTGATATAAAATTATTTATTTAAAACCTCTATAAACATTGTTATATCAACGTTACTTCGAATCATCCATCTTCAGTACAGCCATGAATGCTTCTTGTGGTACTTCGACTGAACCGACTTGTTTCATACGTTTTTTACCTTCTTTTTGTTTATCAAGAAGTTTACGTTTACGGGAAATATCCCCACCGTAACATTTTGCTAAAACGTTTTTACGCATCGCTTTAATTGTCGAACGAGCTACAATTTTTTGTCCAACTGCTGCTTGAATTGGAACTTCGAATTGTTGACGTGGAATTAATTCTTTTAGTTTTTCTACAATGATTTTTCCACGTTCATAAGCAAAGTCGCGGTGAACGATAAAGCTAAGTGCATCGACTTGCTCTGCATTTAGTAGGATATCCATCTTCACTAGTTTTGAAGGTTGGTAACCGATAAGCTCATAGTCAAATGATGCATAGCCTTTTGTATTTGATTTTAAATAATCGAAAAAGTCATAAACAATTTCAGATAATGGCATTTCATAAATGATGCTGACACGTGAAGTATCAATATAATCCATCGTCATGAAATTACCACGTTTAATTTGGCAAAGCTCCATTACCGCACCAACATAATCATTTGGTACCATAATTGTCGCTTTTACATACGGCTCTTCTACACGGTCAATTTTTTGTGGATCTGGCATGAAAGATGGATTATCGACTTTAATGGACGTACCATCTGTCATATGCACATCGTAAATTACAGATGGAGCTGTTGTAATTAAATCAATGTTAAATTCACGCTCAATACGCTCCTGAATGATTTCCATATGCAATAGCCCTAAGAAACCACAACGGAAACCGAAGCCAAGCGCTTGCGATGTTTCAGGCTCATATTGCAATGCAGAGTCATTTAGTTCTAATTTTTCTAATGCATCACGTAAGTCATTATATTTAGCTGTATCAATTGGATACAATCCACAGTACACCATTGGATTTAAACGGCGATAACCTGCTAATGGCTCTGTCGCTGGACGATTAGCGAATGTTACAGTATCCCCAACTCGCGTATCCCCAACGTTTTTAATAGACGCTGTTAAGTAACCAACATCTCCAACGGTTAGCTCCTCTTGTGGTACACTTTTCGGAGTATGTACGCCGACTTCAATAACATCAAATTCCGCACCTGTCGCCATCATACGAATTTTATCACCCTGTTTAACAGTACCATTCATAATTCGAATGGAAATGATAACACCTTTATAAGCATCGTATACAGAGTCAAAAATAAGTGCTTGTAATGGTGCATCTGGATCACCAGTTGGTGCAGGAACCTTTTCAACAATTTGCTCTAAAATATCTTCAATTCCGATACCAGCTTTTGCAGATGCTAATACCGCATCAGAAGCATCTAAACCGATTACGTCTTCGATTTCTTGGCGGACACGTTCTGGGTCAGCTGCTGGTAAATCGATTTTATTGATGACTGGCATAATTTCTAGGTCGTTATCAAGTGCTAGATAAACGTTAGCCAGTGTTTGTGCTTCGATGCCTTGTGCTGCATCCACAACTAAAATAGCGCCCTCACAAGCAGCTAAACTACGTGATACTTCATATGTGAAATCGACATGTCCCGGTGTGTCGATTAAATGGAATGTATACACTTCGCCATTTTTGGCTTCATATTTTAATTGGACTGCATTTAACTTAATTGTTATGCCTCGCTCACGCTCTAAATCCATTGAGTCGAGTAGCTGTGCTTTCATTTCACGGGATGTCAATGATTTCGTTTGCTCTAAAATACGGTCAGCAAGCGTTGATTTCCCGTGGTCAATATGTGCAATAATAGAGAAATTTCGAATATTCTCTTGTCTTTTTAATCGTGCTTCTCGGTTCATCTCTTCCACTCCTAATTAAACTATAATGAATTATACTATGAACCATATACAAACCACAACATTAGAACGGCATAAATGCTGTTAAATCAATGGTTACTCTTATTTATGTTTGTTATTTTCTGCGAATCAATGCATAAAAAAGCACCATATTGAGGCAATTAAGCTAAAAATGGCTCTCTATAAGGAACACATAAAATATGGCGAGTGTGTGTACAAAATTGGTCAATATTAAATTAGTTATTATAAAATATATGCAAAAAATCCCTGTTATTTTATATTTAAAACAAAAGAGAGACCAGCAACTATATTTTTAGCTGCTGGTCTCTTTGTATCTTATCGTTACTCGAAAGTTGATCTACTTCAACGTTAAAGTAGATATATGGAGGCTAAATTGGCAGTTAACATTAAACATCATTCATATGAGCATCGACTGCTTGCTGAATAAGGCTAGATAAAGCTTCTACCCCTTTTGGTTCTAGATGTACGCCGTCCGGAGCAAAATACTCGGGGTGATTAAGCGCTGTTGAATGCCAATCAATTAATGTAATATTGTTATACTCATGTGCTTTATTTGCTAACGCATTATTCACTTTTGTTTCCCATGGACGTGGTACACGTGTATTCACTAAGTAAATTTGCGCTTGTGAAAATGCTCCAAGGAGAGTATCAATCTGGTCATTTGTAAAATAACCATTTGTGCCTAGTTGAATAATGACTGCTTTATTTGGTTGATTGAAACGAGTGTAACTAGGAACTAATTTAACTGCTTGTGAGACTTGTCTCCCGATTTTCCCATCGATTGTAATGTTAGGGTATAGCGTATGTAAACGCGTAGCAATATCAATCATAACTGAATCCCCGATAGCTAATAGTTCTTTATACGGTTCTTTCATAGGATTTACACTCGGCTCGTCTTTTTCAGGTTGAGACGCTTCGTCGTTATTTTCCACAGACGTTCCTACTTCTTCCTCGACCTTATTTTTTTCTTGCGTATCTTTAGCAGAATGCTGTTCTTCACCATTTATTTTAATATTTGTAGGGTAATTCTCCTTTGTATCCTGTTGTGCTTCCCCTACTACCCCTGTAATACCAGTAAAAAATACTAAAATGAATAGCGGAATAACAGCAGTTGCTATTTTTCTTGCAATCGAAAAATTTTGCCACTTGCTCGGATTGATAACCCAATATTTTCGGAAATACATTCGGAATCCTTGTTTACGAATCGGCATTTCAATAAAACGATATGATAATTCTGCGACGATTAATATAAACACAAGCTGTAAAGCGACACGCCAATATACTGGATTTCCTATTTCATGAACAGGAGTAGTTAGCACTATAATTGGGTAATGCCAAAGATAAATTCCATATGATCTAGAACCAATCCAGCAAAGTGGTTTCCATGAGAGTAGTTTCCCTAAGAAACTAGCTGGGTGACAAACACAGGCAATTAATAGTGCAGCATTAATACAAAATAGGAACATGCCGCCTCGATATAAAAATGCTTGGTATTCATCTACATACAAAATACTGGCAATAAAAATAATAAAGGTAATGACACCAATACTATTGAGCTCATAAACATGCTTGGCAGAAAGCTTTTTAGTAGAAAGTCTTTTCATCGGCCAAACGAAGGCAAGCCAACAACCGATTAGTAATTCAAATGAACGTGTATCTGTCCCATAATAAATACGACTTGGATCAGCTCCTGGCTGAAATAGGATAGCCATAAGTAATGCTGAACAAATTGCGCCAATGAAAATAATGTTAGAAAATTTACTTTGTTTTTTAAATATAGACAAACCAATGATTAATACAATTGGCCATATAACATAAAATTGTTCCTCAATTGCTAAAGACCATAAATTTTTCAAAGGGGAAGGCGACCCAAAACTATCAAAATAGGACAGTTTGTGATAAATAAACCACCAATTACTAGAATAAAAAATGGAGGATAGGGCGTCTCCTCGCAACGTATTTAAAAGCTCTTTATGAAATAACATCACCCACACAAAAGTGGTCATTATCATGACATATGCAGCTGGAACTAGGCGTCGAAAGCGTCCAATCCAAAATTTACGCAAATTGATTGTTAATTGCTCACCTTGCATCGGTAAAATCGTTGAGGTGATTAAGTAACCTGATAATACAAAAAATATATCAACTCCGAGGAATCCTCCACTGGCCCATCGAAAGTTAAAATGATAAGCAATTACAGCTAGTACTGCTAATGCTCTAATCCCATCTAATCCCGGGATGTAACGATGATTTAATGTCTTGCCTAACATACTGTTTCCTCCAATAAAATGTAAAACCCTTTTAACATTATTTAGTTTTAAAAATAGTTTGTATACTGCCTAGCCTCTGCTCCTTTTCCTTCATTTCCATTACTATTATTAAAGACGAATGAGCTACCTAAAAAGGTTAACCATTTTCTAAAACAAAAAAATTTTCACTGAGAATTTTTTACCTCTGTGATTTGTATAAATACCCCAAAAACTACAAATGTATGTATAAAATACTTTACTTTTACATTAAAATTCGTAATATTAACCAACGAAAAAAAGCATCTGCCCATAATGGTAGATGCTTTTGAAGCGGTTTTTTCCATTGATGTACACCATCGAAAATTGCCCGATTCAATAAGGCGTATGAGCTGACTTGAAAAGTATAATGCAAGGTAAAAACAATTGAAAGACCTCTGAAACAAAAAATTTTAGGTAATTTTTTCAATAGTCACCCTCACTTACCATTCATTCCCCGACATGGATTACATCAACTCATTTTCATAACAGTGACAACGACGAAGGCATCGCATGGATATGATTATTTTATTAATAACTAGCTATCTCGAATGTTTCTAAAATATTGAATGACAAGACGCTAGCTTTTAACTTTTTGATTCCGTCACAAAGCTTTTAGCAATTGCTTTTCCAATTACCGCAATTGTCCGATTTAATTCTTCTTCTGTATTATCTATTCCACCTAATTCAATTAAAATCATTTCTTTGGCTAAATCTTGATTGTAACGACCGTCTACATTGTCACCACTTTTCGATATAACCCCTCTAGAAACCTTTGGCACAATTTCATTCATAGCAGCAGAGAGACTTTCTGCATAAGCTGTATTCCATCTGTAATTTTTATGTTCTGCCCCCACAACAATAGCAATACGTGCGTAACTTTCATTGTTATGTGTAATAGTTGTCGTATCACGCTTGGCAGAATCTCGGTGCAAATCAATCACTAAATTATAAGATTGTTCCTGTAAACGATTTGCTAAATATGGACGTACCGTGTTGTAAGCTTGTGGAAAGGTTTTGCCTTCAGATTTCATTACTTTCATGACATCAACATCTAATACATCTGTCTGTATACCGTTCATACTAAAATGCTTGGCAATCGCACCTTGTAAATTATAAATATTTGTCTTCTCATCATAAACGTCTGCTTTCCCGCTTACCGCTTTCACCATTGGTTGGTAGGCTTCTTGTGAATGCGTAAATAGCAATAATACTTTAAAAGGATCCTGTTCTTCCGTCTGCTCTTTCGTCAACTCTAGTGCTGTTTGTTCAGGCAAATTAGTAGCGGCAAACACGACTTGTTTATCCTCTGGTTGCTTGATCGGAGTCGATGCTTGCTTGTTGAACGGAAGTTGCCCAGCAATGACTGGTAATACGAAAAAGAACAATAATAGACCAATTGACCATTGTAGTTTTTTTAGCAAAGTCACACCCTCCTCCCCTTATCGTATGGAGGGGATGTGTCTTTTAGAACGATGATTTTATAGATCGTTTGCCCAATTCATAAGCATAGTTGAAATGATTGTTGCATACTTATCTATCCAATAATCTGCTTCTTTTGGTGTCACCATTAACTGTGCATGGGAAGCGGCAAATGTCTCCTCAAAAAGCTGTTGGCGCTCCTCTTTTGTCCAAGTTGCCCATTCACCAAAAATCGGTGTCACAAGGGACATATCCAGTTCTTTATTAATGTCCGGTCGCCAAGAAGATAAAGATAATTTAGATGAAGGTTTTCCACGTTCCGCAACACGTGCAGCGATAGAGCGTAGCATCACCTCTACTGCATCAGCAATTAAAACTGGCGCGTCAACGACTGTTGGAATTCCGATAGCAGTAACCGGGATACCTAGCATCTCATAAGAAATTTCCTTGCGCTGATTGCCGACACCTGAGCCAGGATGAATACCTGTATCTGTAAGTTGAATGGTTTTACATAATCGATCACTTGCTCTCGTTGCAAGTGCATCTACTACTATGATTAATTTTGGTTGCAGGCGCTCTGCCAATGCTGCTACAAATTCACCTGTTTCATATCCTGTTTGTCCTGTTACCCCAGGTGCGTACATGACAAATTTGTCATCGATTTGCTCTAGACTATGCAGGTGATCAATAACATAAGGTCCAATGGCATCTGGCGTAATTGTTCTATTGCCAAGACCTATAATTAATATTTTGTCATCTTCCTTCCAGGCAATTGATTCATGCATTGTTTTAAAATTATCCAACAATGCTTTCTCAAGCTGTTCGAATCCATCTTCATCCTCTAAAGTAAGCGTTGGGACGGAAAGGGTTATATATTTCCCTTCCTTTTTGCCTATTTGTTTTTTACCCTCAGCATTTACTTGAACATCGGTAATTTTCACACGCCCTGCAGTTTTGTCTTCAATTTGAACCCCACTTGATTGTTCAAGTGTATCTTTTTGTTCCTTCGTTTGATGTAAAACTACCTCTTCAGATTCATCAATTAAATCAGTACGTTGCCAATTTAAGTTTTGCATTCAGTTCACCTCAAATTGTAGTTTGTTCAAACTGTCAAGTAAATATTCTTTGCATTTATCTATTGCAATTTAGCCTAGCGTTTGTTAAAATGATTTTTGTTGTATTGACACAAGAAATCAATGAGAAGATATCATCTCGTACCTATTTTAGGAGGTGAAAGATATGCCAAACATTAAATCTGCGATTAAACGCGTAAAAGTTAACGAAAAAGCTAACGCTGCTAACACTCAAGCTAAATCTGCAATGCGTACTACAGTGAAAAAAGCTGAAAACGCTGTTGCTGCAAACGCTGAAAACGCACAAGAACTTTTACAAGCAGCTTACAAATCTTTAGATAAAGCAGCTTCAAAAGGACTTATCCACAAAAACGCGGCGGCTCGTAAAAAGTCTCGCCTAGCTAAAAAAGCGTAAGTGTTTATTAAGGATCAGTTTACTCTTAGGAGTAACTGGTCTTTTTTCATTTCTAATTTTTTTATTAGGAATAATAAACAAAAAAAAGCCGCCTTGCTAATGCGGGAAACGTAAAAGCACGAAACATTCGTGCCTTACTCACCCTCTAAAAAGCAAAGCGGCTTTTAAAGTTTATGGTCGATTTTCCCTACTAAATCAGCCTTTTTAATAATGGTATTTTCTGTATAATCCACACGATAATTGTAGATAGCACCAAAATGATTACTACTTGTAACGGAATCGCCATAAGCGGCTTTACAAAGAGCTCGTTTCCTTCAAAAAAGTGCGGACGGACTTTATCTAGAATCATCGCATGTACTAAGTAAACACCAAAGCTTGTTTGTCCAATTAGCTTGACTATCCCACTTGTTTCATAACTTCCTCTTGCTACTTTTCGATTGACCCAATATTTCACAAATACAAAAAGTGCAACACTCATCGCAATAACATTAGGGCTGGAATACGAAAATGCATAGCCTGAAAATTGTCCTTGCTGCTCTGTCAACGCATTTGTGCTCCAAATCGTTTCAAGCGCACCAATTATCCCTAATATGTAAATTCCGACACGCCATTTTTTCGATAGCTCAAATTTCGCTAAATAATAGCCTAGTAAAAAGAAGCCGATGTACTCACTTAAAGGGAAAAACAATGTAAATTCATTACTCACGATATATGAATAATAACGGAATACCCCATAAAATAACATCCACAAAACAATCACATAGCCTATCATTTGTTTAGAGGCATGATTAACAAATATATTAAAAACTGGCGCTAATAGATAAATACCAATAAGCGCATAAAAATACCACAAATGATAGTATATCTGATCATTAAAAAACATGATTAGAAATTCTTTTAATGAATACCCTGGATTCCACATATATGTTGCCCAGGCATAATAAATAATCGACCAAGCAATGAAAGGTAGTAAAATTTTATTGGCACGCTTTTTAAAAAAGGTACTTAAAGATTCTTCCTTTCGTCCAAGTAAAAGTGCCCCACTAATCATTAAAAAAATGGGTACACACCATCGTGACAATGCATTGAATACAATGCCTGTTTGCCAATCAAAACTAGATATTTTGTCATAAAGTACGACATAAGGAGTCGCAGCATGTAAAAATAGTACGCCTATAATTGCAATGGCACGTAGGCTATCCATGTACTGAATTCGTGTTTGCACGTTCAAAAACCCCCCACGACATTATACAACCATTCATGCCCAACTAGTAAATATTTTTTACAGTCTGCGCAGTAAAAATAGTTCTAAATAACGCTCGCGGTTTCCACCAGCTGTTTTTAGCTGTAAATCAACCTCAGCTAATTGGTACAAAGCCTTCAATAAGCTCTCTTCAGATGGTCGGTTGCGTTGCTCTACCATTAGCTTTACACGATAAGGGTGGATTTTTAAATTTTTTGCAATTTGCTGTGGATGGTAGCCTTTTTTCAGCAAGTAAAAAACATTCGACATCGTTCGCACATTGGAGGCAAGAAGCCCGACAAGCATTATTGGCTCCTGTTTTTGTCTCAATAAATCATGGTAAATTGTCAATGCTGCTACTGGGTCGTGTGCCAAATACGCGTTTAACATTTTAAAGGCGTCTTGTTCGAGTGTTTTCGCTACTAAATCCTCCACTAGCTTCGTTGTAATTTCTCCACCGTCACCTACGTATAATGCGAGTTTTTCTATTTCCATCTGAAGTTGTAACATATTCGATCCAACCATTGAGACAAGCTGCTCAATCGCACTTTGAGTTATTGTATTACCCTGCGCTTTTACAAGCCCTTGAATCCACACTGCTAAATCTTGTTCTTTCGGTGTTTCTGCTTGGACGATGAACGCATGCTCTTTCATCATTTTCGTCACTTTTTTTCGTTCATCCAGCTTTTCATATGGAGCAATAAAAACCGTCACCGAAAAATCTGAAGGGTTTGCAAGCCATGACTCTAATCGTTTAACATCGTGATCTATTTTTTCCTTACCTTTTTCACTTGCCTTTAAAAACGATGCATTTTTAGCAATTACAAGCTTCCGTTCTGAAAAAAACGGGATTGTATCCGCCTCATCTATAACGACATCAACTGGCAACTCTTCCAAATCAAAAGTGCTCATTTCAATCTCTTCTTCATTTCCTAGTGCATCCTTTAAACGTTTTACAGTTTCATCTATAAAATAGCTTTCTTCACCAATAATCAAATACACTGGCGAAAGCTCACCTTTTTTTATTTTGTTCCAAACCGTCGAAATCATAATATTTTTACCTCCATATAGCAATACTACTAGTATACATGATTTAGTTTCGGTTGTGACTTTGAGCTAAATTGTGTCCATTCCTTGCCACAGTTGGGAATTCATCTTTTCGATATAGCTTTTATGAAAACGATGTCTTATAATTAGTAACAGAATTGGAGGGATGACAATGAATCCATTTGAAGGTAATAATATACAATGCAAACGTAACGATGCTATCGATTCAGGCGTTGGCTTCGGCGTATCATTTGGGGTCTTCACTATTATGTTCATCATCGCAGTAATAGTAGACTACGCAAGCATGTAATCTACCTCTTATACCAATGGAAAAGACCTTGTTCAGTTTCGGACAAGGTCTTTTTCTGTTCGAACAATCCATTTATCACGATAAATAGTGACTTCGATTGTCCCATCTATGCTGGTCGTTTTTGTCGCTAATCGGCGCTTCTTAAAACGCTCAACTACAATATCATGTGGATGCTGGTAGCGATTATTACGTCCTGCACTAAAAACCGTTAATGTAGGCTGTAGAAGCTCCACAAATGGCTCTATACTGGATGTTTTACTACCATGATGACCTGCTTTTAACAGCGTAATGTTTGCTAGCTGTTGGCCATATAGCTTTATCAGCTCGCGTTCTCCAGCTTCTTCTAAATCACCAGTTAACAATGCACGAAACGATTGCTGCTGTATAAATAATACAAGGGAATCGTTATTGCCTTCATAAAGCGTATCGCGGGGATATAAATAGTGAAAACTTGTAGAACCTACATGCCATGACGTACCTTCCATCTTTTCCTTCACAGGTACTTTTTGTTTCGTTGCTTCCACCAATAAATCTTGCATCGCAGGTGTATTTAATGAGCCTGGTGTTACATGAATTTCACGCATCGTTATTTCCTCAAGCACTTCCTCTGCTCCCTCTACATGGTCGGCATCAGGATGCGTCAAAATCAAAATATCCACCTCCCGAATACCTTTTCCTTTTAAGAACGGTACAACAACCTGTCTACCAACCTCATAGGGGCTGTTTGAGAGCTTCCAAGGCTCTTGCCTAAACCGAAGTACGCCTCCTGCATCAACCACGTATACGGCCCTTCTAAACGGTAATTCAATGATGGTACAATCACCCTGACCTACATTCAAAAACGTAATCTTTGTTTCCTTATATAAAATAGGCGCAAGATGTATACTAAGAGCAGGAATAAGAAGGACAATGGCAACTTTGGTATAGTGCTTTGCTTCTAAAAAATATAAACTAATAAGCACGCTGACAAAAGCGATGCATACTAGCCAGAAGGCAGGTTTCCCAGGCGACCAAAGTTGCAATGGCAAGGCTTGTAAAAACAGGATTGCCTCCGTTAGCCAATGACGCATTGGCTCATATACTTCAAATAATAGCTTTGCTAAAGGCGTCGAGAGGAATGTAGCGATAAGCATCAAAATATTTATTGGTAGAATTATAAATGAGAATAATGGTACAAAAATAATATTTACTAAAAACGAAGATATGGATAGTTCATAAAAATGATACAGTAATAGCGGATAAACAAGTAGTTGGCATACAAACGTGATTAAAAATGATTTTTGTAACCAATTCCTGTTCTGAAATATCCCCCACGAGTATATAAGACTAGCTGTTGCTAAATAGGATAGTTGAAAACCAATTTGAAAAATAACACCTGGCTCTAGTAAGACAAAGCTAATAAAGCTGATGGCTAGTGCATCATCAACTGACATATGCCACCTCGTAAAGCGCAATAACATGCTCAGTTCCACAACAGAAACTGCACGGATTACTGAAGGTGCTCCACCAGCTACTACACCATAAACAGGTAACATGATGAGTAAGACGATTATGGCCATTTCTTTGCGAATCCCCAAACGTAATAACCCCTCATAAAACAACCATGATACAAGCGCTACATGTAAGCCGGAGATGGCAAATAAATGTGTAATACCAAGCTTTTGATATGCTCGTTGGAGCTCATCATCCATTTGATCTCGAAAACCAATAAGCAGCGCCTGTGCCTCTGTAATAAGCGATGGTGGAAAGAAAGTCTCAATATGCTTTTTTAAGTGAAATCTATACTTAGCAAGAACAGAGCTAATTGTTTTTTTCTCCGACATCAACGACCAACTCTTCACCTCAAATATGCCCCTTGCACCTTTGCTCACTAAATATTTCTCAAAAGAAAAAGTGTAAGTATGTGCAGGTGGATTTGGCGCTACAATTTCTCCTTGCACGACATAGGTAAAGCCAGTAATTGATGTAGTTTCATAAAAATGCTTTTCTAGCTCTGAGGATAACGTATACGTGACATAAAGTTTTTCGCCTGTTTCCGTTCTCGCAAAACCACTAAGCCGTTGTCCGTTAATTTTATAATCGCTCGTCCATGTTAATTGAAAAGTTGACGGTAAAGGGGAAGGTTCCGTCAATCGAAAAGTTGTAATAAAGAAGAAGGAAAGAAGTCCAGCACCTACTACGAGTGCGGAGATGAAAAAAGTTTCACCTTTTAAAGTAAGCCAAGTTACTACGATAAGTAAACTAGCAAGTAGCCAAGCTGACTTGTGTGCTGCTAATGAGGCCACAAGTACAGCAAGTGCTACATATATCCATTTATGCTTTATAGTATTTTGCCAAATAATGCACTCACCTTCTGTTCATAAGGGAGTAATTTTTCAGCAGGCACACCACTTTCACGTAGCTCATTAAGCATATCTATGTACAAAGCCAATTTTTCATTTCTTAAAAAGTCTATTTTGCGTTCATCAAAAGGTACATGCAATACCTCTACGCCTGCTTTTTCAAATAATTCTTGCGCATATGAATTGTTTTTATAGTCCGTTGCATAATAAATTCGCTCAATTCCTGCTTGAATAATTGATTTTGTACATGGTAGACAAGGGAAATGTGTAACATAAAGGTCTGCTCCTTTTGTCGGCGTTCCGTATTTTGCGCATTGTAGGAGTGCATTCATCTCTGCATGCACTGTACGTACACAATGATTATCAACGACATAGCAACCTTCTTCAATACAATGTTCATCACCTGTAATCGAACCGTTATATCCTCCTGCTATAATACGCTTATCACGTACGACCGTCGCTCCGACTGCCAGCCTTGTACAAGTACTACGTAACGCGAGTAAATGGCTTTGTGCCATGAAAAATTGATCCCAAGTAATACGCTCCATATGACTACCTCCAAAATTTACTATCATTGTTTATGGACTGTGCATCATTGTCCCAGTCACTTTTCTACTATAGTGTAGCCCTTTTCGAAAAGGGTCGTCAACTTGATACTATATAGCCAATTAGTTGACAGTAATTGAATCTTTAAGCATTTCAAAAGTTTTTTCGCCGATTCCAGTCACTTTTTTTATATCTTCTATTGTTTGAAAGCGTCCGTTTTCCTCACGATACGCAATAATGCTCTGTGCCTTTGACGGGCCAATACCTGCTAATGTTGTCAGTTCCGTATTATCTGCCTTATTAACATTCACCTTATTATTTGTTGACGTTTGGCTTCCAGCTGCAAAGGTGGCATTATTGAAACTGACCATCACTTCATCAAGCTGCTCACCTTTTACTGGTATATAAATAACCATTTCATCTTGCAACTTTTGGGCATGATTAATAAGACGTGTATCCGCATCTTCGCTATAACCGCCAGCAAGCTGTATAGCATCCATAATTCGTTGGTCAGGATTTAACTCATAAACACCTGGGTGTAAGACAGCGCCCTTTATATCTATAAACACCTGCTGTAAGACCGCTTCTTCTGCAGGTTCTGTTATTGCTAATTGTTCTGTAGGTTGGATTGTTTCGATGAGCTCTTCTTGGGGAGGTGAAGAGTCAAAACTCGAAAAAAAGAAGTAACAAAGTCCACCGATACCAAGTATGCTGGGGAGCAACATACTTTTTCTATACTTTTGCCATAAAGATTGGATCATACAAACCATCCTTTCTATGCAAAAGGCAATCATATGGAGTTAATTTCATCATATACTATCATTCTCGTATTGAAAAGTTGATTGATGCTATATTTCAAAAAGTGAATTGTTCTTGCCCTATGTGTCCAAAAAGTTATATTTAAGTAAAAAAAAGTTCGGTATTATACCGAACTTTTTTGAGTCACTTTTTTCTTTTTTATTTCACTGCACGAATAAAAATGCGTTCGCTTTCGTATTCAGGTGCTTCATCTGTAAAATCTGCTGTAACTTCTACATCTGTAAAGCCAATTTCACGAAGCCATGTCATATATTGCTCAATTGGGAATGTGCGCTGGAAATGCTCCTCATCAAAACGTTCGTACAAATTACTCGCTACTTCTCGTACAAAAAACGTCATTTGATGAACAACAGAATGTTCATAATCGCCAGGCTCTGTATGCCATACATAGCTAATATCTCCATCATCATACGTAAATGGTCCGTCTAAAAAAATCTCATCCATTTTAAATAATGAATGGACATCAAAAAACAGTTGACCACCTTCACGTAAAGCATAGAAAATACGTTCTAGCGTCGAATAAACATCTGGTTGTTCCACAACATAGTTAAGCGAATCAATTGCAATCGTTACAACATCCAGTGCCTCAAAGCCTTCTAATTCATGCATCGACATACAGAAAAGCGGTACTTGTAGACCTGCATCTGTAAAACGCTCTGCCGCTATAGCAAGCATATCTTCTGACAAATCGATGCCACTTACACTATAGCCAGTATTGGCTAACATAAGGCCAAGAACACCGGTCCCACAGCCAATATCTAAAAGCCTCGGGAAATGTTTGCTCGGTGCATGTTGCTCAATCCATTCCACATAGCTATTATATGGAATATCAGTTTGGAGCTCATCGTATACATGAGCAAAACGTTCGTAGCTACTCACTTACGCCTCTGGTACGTCTAATTGCGGTGCATCGCCCCATAGACGCTCTAAGTTATAGTAAGCACGCTCATCCTTATGGAATACGTGTGCTACAACATCCCCTAGGTCTACTAAAATCCATCGTGCGCCATCGAAACCTTCCACGCGACGAATTTCATGTCCTTCTTTGACTGCTACATCTTGTAATTCACGTGCAATCGCTTGTACTTGGCGATCTGAGTTCCCGTGTGCAATGATGAAGTAATCTGCTAATAGTGAAATACCTTGCATATTTAAAACGACAATATCCTCACCATGTTTGTCGTCGATTGCTTTGTAAGCTGCTTGTAATAAAGTTGAAGTCATCCTTCACTTTCCTCTCTTTTCATCATATCGTTGTAACATGCTATAGATAATGGGTAAATTGCCTGCTTTGAATCAATTAAAAACGCTAATGTATGGCGTATACAGGCACTCATTGCCTTATCCAAATTTTTTTGAGCTTTTTTTCGCAGGCGTTCAACACCTTCAAAATTTCGATTTGGTTCAATCATATCTGCGACAAAAAGTATTTTTTCTAAACGACTCATTGCTACACGTCCTGTTGTATGAAAACGGATAGCATTTAATATATCTTCATCCGTAATGCCAAATTCACTTTCAGCAATATATGCCCCAACTGGACCATGTAGTAATTCACTGCCCCAGCCAATCAGCTGTTGATCTAATTTTTCGTCTTGAACGATGCGCTCCATCCATTCGACATCTGCATACTTTGCAATGTCATGGAGAATGGCTGCTGTTTCAGCTTTCTTCTCGTTCTCACCATAGATTTTTGCTAACGCGATGGCTGTTTCCATTACACCTAGTGTATGGATATAACGCTTTTCAGGCATACGTGGTTTAATCGCTGCTAAATACTGTTCGCGTTCCATAAAGACCTTCCTCTCGTATAAACGTCTCTACCGCTTCTGGCAGTAAAAAGGTTACCGTTCTACCAGTGGCAAGGCGTTCACGAATCAGTGTAGACGATAAATCGATTTGCGGTACTTCCACCATCAATACAGGATACTCCGTACGCGCTTCAGTACTTGGACGCTTTACGCCGACGAATTGAACGAGCTTCACTAGCTCATCAATGCGATACCACGTATGGAGTGAATCAATCATATCCCCACCAATGATAAAGTAAAATTTTACAGTCGGCTCTCTTTCACATAATGCAGCAAGTGTGTTATATGAATAGGATACGCCTCCCTTATCAACCTCATACGACTCCACACGAAAATGCTGATATGGTTGAATAGCACGTTCAACCATTTCTAATCGCTTCGCATCACTCGCATCATGAGGAGCTTGTTTATGAGGTGGTAATGCATTCGGCAAAAAACGTACCTCATCTAATTCCAATGCATGAAATACTTCGTTTGCCATCATTAGGTGTCCAATATGTGGTGGATTAAACGTACCTCCAAGTAAACCGACCTTCTTCATCGTTTCACCTTATTTCGCTACTTTTGGTAACACAATTTTTTTGTTGTTACGTGATTCTTTATATAAAACAACTGTTAATCCGATTAATTGAACAAGCTCAGCATGTGCACCTTTCGCAAGAGCTTCTGCTACTTCTTGTTTGTCATCTTCACAGTTATCTAAAATACGCACTTTAATTAGCTCACGTACTTCTAATGCTTCACGAATTTGCTTTGTCATTTCGTCATTCACGCCGCCTTTTCCTACTTGGAAAATCGGTGTTAAATGATGTGCTTCTGCACGTAAAAAACGCTTTTGTTTACCTGTTAACATAAAAATTATTGTCCTCCTAATTGCGCCTTCAATCGCGCAATCATTGAATTTGTTTTTGGATATTCGTCGAGCCAGTATTGGAACGCAATCGCACCTTGATGTACGAACATGCCAAGACCAGTTACTACAGTTGCACCTTTTTCCTCAGCCGCTTGTAAAAAAGGCGTCATTAATGGATTATACACAATATCTGCAACAATTGCGCCTTTCATTAGTCGATTCAGTGAAAATGGCATTGAAAAATCACCCGCAACAAGTCCCGCTGACGTCATTTGTACCAAAATGCCATAGTCAGCCAACGTTTCCTCAGCTTGCGCTAATGAAATCGCCCGACCTGTTCCAAGTTCATCGATAATTGCCTGAGCATTGGCAACTGTACGATTGGCAATCGTTAAATTCGTATAGCCTTGTTGTTGCATCGCAAACGCTATGCCACGAGCTGCCCCTCCTGCTCCGATAAGAAGCACTGGCTTTTCTTTATGTGACTTGCCTACAGCCTCTTCCAACGAGCGAACAAAACCAAGCCCATCCGTATTGTATCCTTTTAACTTACCATCTTTTGTACGTACAACCGTATTTACCGCACCCATTTTTTCTGCTAACTCATCTAACTCATCTAAAAAGGGAATGATTGCTGTCTTATGGGGAATAGTAACATTCCAACCACTTGCACCTAATGTTTTAAAACCAGCAACTGCCGCTTCTAACTGATTGGGTGTCACATGTACTGGAATATATGTTGCATCGATTGCCATTTCTTCAAACCAAACATTATGCATGGCTGGTGATTTTGAATGCTCGATTGGATCACCAATTACTGCAAACCACTTCTTCATGTCCTAGTTCCTCTTCTCTACTTTACTAATGATTAAATGAGTGATGGACGAATTGAAACTTGTACACCTTTTGGGGCATAAGCAGCAATAACTACATTAGCATGCTGTACCGTAATCCAACCAAGCCCTGAAAAGACGACATCTGTTTTTGCTTCTTTTATTGAAAACTCATGACGGATTAACTCAGGTAGCTTGTCAATAAAGTTTGCAGTCGGTGGTGCAAGTAATTCGCCCTTATGCTCAGCGTATAAATCATCTGCCTTTTCTAACTTCGTACGGTGGATAGGCAAATCATTTGCCACATGAATTGTGAATGCCGAACGTTCACCTTGAATAAAATCAAAGCGTGCTAGTGCACCAATGAATAATGATTGACCTGGATTTTGCTGATACACTTTCGGCTTAATTTCTTTTTTAGGCATAATATATTTTAATTCACTCGCATCAATGTAATGCGCCATTTGGTGGTGATTAATAATCCCTGGGGTATCATATAATGCACTACCATCATCGAGTGGAATTTCAATCATATCCAATGTAGTTCCTGGGAAATGAGAAGTTGTAATGACTTCCCCTTCACCTGTAGCCTGCTTAATAACGCGGTTAATAAACGTGGACTTCCCAACATTTGTACAACCTACTACGTAAACGTTTTGGCCTTTGCGATACTCGTCAATCGCTTCCATCGCCTCAGTCATTCCTTGTCCTTTATGTGCACTCACTAAAAGCACATCAATTGGTTGTAGGCCGAGTGCTTTTGCTTCACGTTTGAGCCAGTTGATAACCTTTTTAGGTTTCACTGATTTTGGAAGCAAATCAGCTTTATTCGCTACTAATAGCACTGGATTTTTGCCAACAAAGCGATGAAGCCCTGGCAACCAGCTACCATTGAAGTCAAAAATATCAACGATTTTCACGATTAAGCCTTGCTGTGTTCCAAGACCATTTAAAATACGTAGAAAGTCGTCATCTGTTAATGACACAGGTTGAATTTCATTGTAATTTTTCAAACGGAAGCAACGTTGGCAAATAACCACGTCTTTTTCTAATGATGATGGGGGTGCGTACCCTACTGCTGTTTTATCTTCTGTTTGAATTGTCGTACCGCAGCCAATACAATTTGGCATTTCGTTCATTCTTTTTCCTCCCAAGTAATTATTCCTTTTCGTTTTAAATCATTGAACACACGACGCTCAACGAAACGATTAAATTTTGTTACGAGTCCATCTGATTGTGCAACTGGTTTTACTAAAATAGTATGCAGTCCTAAACGATTGGCACCCATTACATCTGTTAGTAGTTGGTCTCCTACCATTACTACTTCATTTGGACGTAATCCTAATTGAATTACGGCACTATAAAAGGCATTTCGAAGTGGCTTTTTTGCTTTATGAATATACGGAATATTAAGCGGATCAGCAAAATGCTTTACACGCGCCTCTTTATTATTCGACGCGATGATAACGCGAATACCCGATTCCTTCATAATACGTAGCCAAATAATAAGCTCTTCCGTTGCATCTGCACGGTCCCATTCCACAAGCGTATTATCTAAATCTGTAATAATCCCTTTAATGCCTAATTCTTGAAGCTTTTCTGGTGTAATTTCAAAAATGCTTGTCACAAATTCATCTGGTAATAAAAAATTATACAAAATAGCGACCCCTAATCTAAACGTATTATTCGACCATTATAGCATATTTGCAAAGGCTTCACCCATGCGAATTGGACTTCCTTGCACAACATTGTCCGTAAATGTAATAGTATCTTTTTCAAATAGCATGACCACTGTCGAACCAAATGAAAAATAACCGACTTCCTCACCTTTTTCCCAATGTACTGTTGTATTTGTCAGCACAATGGAGTTGACAAAGGTAGCACCAACTTTAATAAATGCTATCTGCTGGTCATTTGCTACTTTTAACTCCGTTACAAGACGATAGTTATGAGAAATTGGTTTTTTACCATATGTGAGGCCAAGCTGATTGACAGGGAAAGACGTTTGTCCAAGTGTATATTGTCTTAATACAGTGCCATCAATCGGGCTATGGATTCGATGATAATCAGCAGGACTTAAATAAAATACTATATAATGTCCATCGGCATATTGTGCAGCGCGATCATTATTACCTAGTAAATCCTGTAAGGAATAAGGCTTGCCTTTCACAAGGAAAGTCATATCCCATTCAATGCGCCCAAATGATTCCACTTTTGCATCTACTGGACTCGTATAAACGAAAGGACTTTGATCGATTGGTCGTGCATCCGTTAAAAGTTCCCTTGTAAAAAAATCATGTAAACTTGAAAATTGTTGTTGTTTTTTTGAAACTTCTTTAAGGTTAATATCGTATATTTTCATATAGCTTGGAATTATTCGCTTACTCCACTTCGCTTTAGCAATAGTTTGTAAAAGCTGGGAAGATTGTTTGCCATTCGTTAATTCTATTAAGCGTTGGTAAAGTTTCTCTTTCATAAAGCAAAACCCCTATCGATTAAATTAGACTGTCAATTTTTTCGCATCCGAAGTATAATGGTACAATATCTTAAGTGCAAAGGAGTGATCCGCCTTGTTTTTTTATCACAAGTTGGTGGATACGACGGTTAAGAAAATGAAATCGCACGCAGCAAACTTCATAACAATTAGTAATATGTCCTTTGGTGGCGCGGCCATAATGGCCACTTTACATGAATATTATAGCTATAGTGTCTTGTTTATCTTTATTGCTGCTCTTCTCGATCGCTATGATGGGAAAGTGGCACGTGCACTCGGACAGGTGTCCGAGTTAGGTAAGCAATTAGATTCTATGAGTGATATTATATCATTTGGTGTAGCCCCTGCATTATTAATGTATGAAGTTGTCCTAGTTGATTTTGGTTTCGCGGGCATGATGATGACCGTTCTTTATATCGTCTGCGGTGCGATGCGATTAGCTCGCTTCAACATTAGTGAAGCAAACGGTTATTTCACAGGACTACCGATTACAGCGGCTGGGACGCTATTAACATTAACGTATTTTGCATCTAATACGTTCCACCCAGCTTTTTATCTTTTCCTACTTCCCATTTTAGCTTTACTAATGATTAGTACATTCACGTTAAAAAAAGTGTAACAGCGCAATTGCTGTTGCACTTTTTTTCATTGAACGCCTTTTCTTAACATATACTGTCGAAAAATGGGGAAAGGATGAAATCATTCAATGAGCGGAATTTTTACTTCTATGTTGCAGTTATGGTTTGAAATTCCTGCGTTATTCGGTTATTTAAAAGGGCAAACATTCCATAAACCCTTTTCTAAAGAAGAGGAAGCTGCTTGTATTGAACGATTTTTAGGTGGAGATGAGCAAGCGCGTCTTGATTTAATCGAGCGCAATATGCGACTTGTTGCACATGTCGTAAAAAAATTCCATCCAAAGCACGAGCAACTTGATGACTATATTTCCATCGGTACAATCGGTCTAATGAAAGCCGTCGAAAGTTATACCCCTGATAAAAAGACGCGCCTTGCTACGTACGCAGCGCGCTGTATTGAAAATGAAATTTTAATGCACTTACGAACACAGAAAAAAGTACAAAAGGATGTATCCCTGTTTGAACCAATCGGTACAGACAAAGATGGGAACGCACTGCAAATTCGCGATTTACTACAATGCGATGAAGAAAGTGCGACAGAAAAATTAGAACATAAAGAGCATGTTGCTCAGTTGTATCATTATTTGCATATGCTTGATGAACGAGAGCTTGAAATTGTCACACTCCGCTATGGATTAAATCAACACGACGCACTTACCCAAAAAGAAATCGCTGCCCGCTTGAGCATTTCTCGTAGTTATGTATCTCGCATAGAAAAGCGAGCACTCATTAAACTCTATCAATTTTACAAAAGAGATCAAAAGTCTATTGAGTAATTTATTGTAATGTGTTATTCATAAAAATTCAATCAAGAATATTACCACTTGTTTTCAAAAATTACATTGAAGAGCTTATTTTCATTTAGCAGTTACTTGTTCCATATAAAAAGCTCCTTTAGGCTCAACAGCCACAAAGGAGCTTTCTATACAGTATTAATGAGTCGTTTCAGTAAGATCGGCCGAAATAAGCGTGCCGATTAACATCGTAATGATGACGACACCTGCTGTTAAAAATAGCATAATGAATACCTCCCCTCTAACTATGAAGAGAATTAATTAATGCCATTGTAACATTGAAGATTCATTACGACTGTGATTTTTCTCACTTTTAAACTGTTCATTTTGTCTATTTCATGTAGATTTATAGAGACGAAATTGCCTTTAATACAATTTGTGTAGAGTGTTTAGCGGCTACTGGTAGAAACTCATCAAAGCTGATGTTCGATTCTTTTCCAGCAATATCCGATAATGCACGAATAACAACAAATGGTGTACCGAATTGATAGCACACTTGTGCAACAGCTGCCGCTTCCATTTCAACAGCTTTCATTTGTGGAAAATGCTGACGAACTGCTTCTACACGTACAGGATCATTCATAAAAGCATCACCTGAGCAAATTAGGCCAATACCGTATTGGTGTTCACCTACTGCTTTTACAGCTTCTTCAGCTACTTTCATGAGCTTTGCATCAGATTGGAAAGCAGCAGGCATTCCTGCCATTTGACCAATTTCATAACCGAAGATTGTCACATCGACATCATGATGGCGTACTTCATCAGAAATAACAACTGCTCCTACTTCAAGTGCCTCATCGTAGCCCCCAGCAGAACCCGTATTAATTACTACATCTGGCTTGAATTCATGCAATAAAATTGTTGTAGACATTGCTGCATTGACTTTACCAATACCGCTTTTTAATAATACTACTTCTTTTCCTTCATATGTCCCTGTTGTATACTCACTGCCAGCAATTGTTGTACTTTTAGCATCCTCCAAAGAAGCCCGTAGCAGCTCTACTTCCTCTTCCATTGCACCGATAACTGCGATTTTCATGAATCCATTACTTCCCTTCTACTATTCAACTCTAATTCTGTCTCTGTCTAGTTTGCATCTGCATTTTGATGATCTATATCCAATCAAAATCGAAATTATTCGCCAGACACTTCTCTAACCGATTGTTCCGCTTTCATTAAAGCTAGGAGCGAATCCGTATTTCTTTGACCATCTTTAAAAATAATCAAAACAACAACTTTCGTCAATAGGCACCTTCTAATGTATTCAACTGTTCTAGCTTCACTGGCAGCCAGCCTTCGTTATCGATCCATTCCATACTGACCCGATACTTTTCACTCTTATCTTTCGTAGAAACTGTTGCAATTGCTTTATTTGCACCACCATTATTTTGTAGACGCCAAACAATCATATTATCATTTGTAATACCTGTAACAGCTGTAATCGTAGCGATTTTTTCTGCCCAATCGACAGATTGATCATCATACGATGATACATGCGCTCCTGTTTGCGTTGTAGGCGTTGCTTTCCAGTTTTTATCTGTCACAACACGGTCAACAATCGGATCGTCTGACGTCGTTTCCTCAGCCGTATTTTGTTCTGGCTGTTGTTCTTCCTCTTTAGGCTGTTCTTCGTCTTTAGACGGTTCTTCTTTCCCAGAGACGTCTTCCTCTTTCTGAGGTTCTTTCTCACCTTCATCGTTCTTTTGCTCCTGAACTGGGTCCTCTTTAACTGTTTCTTGTTTGTCATCCTGCCATTTAAACACATACGTTGCCGTTATAACAATCAGTATAATGACAATACCAATTAAAACATTCAACATTTTATCTAGCTTTTTATTGCGAGATGGCTGCAAATGACGACTGCTTCGAGTTTTTCGTTCACTCATGAAGTCTCCCCCTCTCTAGCCAATATTTTATCAAGTTCTACAGCGCTTGCAAAATAAAAACAGCTAGCTTCTCTAATAAAGAAGCTAACTGCTTGTACATCAGTGATTATTTAATTGAAATAATTTTCACTTTCATTTCGCCACCAGGTGTTTGTACAACTACTTCTTCACCTTCTGCTTTTCCAAGTAAGCCTTTTGCAATTGGTGATTCGTTCGAGATTCTGAATTCCATTGGATCTGCCTCTGCTGAACCTACGATTGTATAAGATTCTTTATCAGAAGATGGTTTACCGTTAATAATTTCAACGAATGTAACCGTTTTCCCAAGTGAAACTACACTGTTGTCGGTTTCATCTTCAGAAATAATTACTGCGTTACGAATCATTGATTTTAATGTAGAAATGCGGCCCTCTAAAAAGGCTTGTTCTTCTTTAGCTGAATCGTACTCAGCGTTTTCAGAAAGGTCACCGAAGTCGCGTGCGATTTTAATACGCTCTACGATTTCTTTACGTGTTTCTGTTTCTAATTTCACTAATTCTTCTTCTAATTTTCGTTTACCCTCTGCTGTCATTGGGTACTGTTTTTCATTTGACAAAGTACTTCACTCCTTATTTCATCAATATAAAAACATAAAACTCGACCAAATGCTTTAGAAAGTGCATTTAATCGAATTTTATTATTTTTAATCTCATTTCAAAATACGCTTTGACCTAATAGTATGCATGCGTTACAAAAATATGCTTTGAAATTCATGTAAATATTGTCAATACCACTCTATCTTATTACAATACGTTGTCAGTTTCAAGAATAGTTTTAATTTTCGTTACCATCAAATCAATTGCTACTCCATTTTCCCCACCTTCGGGAATAATAATATCAGCATAACGTTTAGTTGGTTCAATGAACATATTATGCATTGGGCGCACCGCAGATAAATACTGCTCTATAACGGAATCCGTTGTACGTCCACGCTCTTTAATGTCTCGGAGAATACGACGAATAATACGTAAATCTGAATCCGTATCTACAAACAATTTTATGTCCATTAAACTACGTAAGTCCGCATCCTCTAATACTAAAATTCCTTCTAGTATAATAACATCTACTGGCTCAACATGGATAACTTCATCGGCACGTGTATGCTGTACATAGTCATATACAGGCTTCTCGATAGACTGACGCTTTAATAATTTTTTAATATGATCAATTAATAAATCATTATCAAACGCTAGAGGATGGTCATAATTCGTTCCTAAACGTTCTTCAAATGTTAAATGACTTTGATCTTTGTAGTAATAGTCTTGCTCAATTACAACAACAGAATGCTCACGGAAAACATCATAAATAGCACGTGTCACACTCGTTTTACCTGAGCATGAACCACCAGCGATTCCGATGACAACTGGACGCTTGATTGCCATTAATTATTCTCCTTTCGCATCATGTTATGCGGTTGAAGCAACGTATCACATTTAAATTTAACAATTTGTAATGGATGACGTGCCGCATCTAAGCTATTGCCGTCCTCATCCCAGATTTCTCCCATTGTAATGCTGAAGTTTTCGATTTCTGGACCGAAAAATTCAACTTCATCACCGGGTTTAAAATAGTTACGTTGTTGCATTGTAACGATTTTCGTCTCTGGATCATGATTTAAAATAAGGCCTGCAAATTCGTATGTTGTTTTACGGCCATGAACGCCAAACATTTGCTCCTCGTGTCCTGGTGCATCATGGAAAAATGCCTCAGCTGTATCACGGTTTGCACATTTATCTAATTCTTCTAGCCATTCACGTTTAATTTTAAAATTCTCTGGATCAGCACAGTAAGCATCAATCACTTTACGATACACAGAAACAACTGTAGCCACATAGTGAATTGATTTCATACGACCTTCTACTTTTAATGAATCAATACCAAGCTCAATCATATGCGGAATCGCTTCAATTAACTTTAAATCTTTCGGACTCATCGCAAATGGTGCATGGTTATCATCGAAAAGTGCTTTTTCCTCACCGTCTTCTAGCTCGTATAGGTCATAGTCCCAACGACAAGATTGGCAGCAGCCACCACGATTGGAGTCTCGCGCTGTCATATGATTTGATAGTACACAACGACCCGAATATGCGATACACATCGCCCCATGAACGAATGCTTCAATTTCGATGTCGACTTTTTCTTTCATTAGCTTCATCTCTTCGCCGCCAACTTCACGCGCTAACACTACTCGATGTAAGCCTTCTTCTTTCCAGTACTGCACAGCTTTCCAATTGGATAGTGACTGTTGTGTAGAAAGATGAATTTCAAGCTTCGGCGCAGCAGTTCGACATGTTTCGATAATTAGTGGGTCCGCTACAATAATGCCGGTAACTCCTGCAGATTCAATATCCTTCAAGTACTGCTCTAAACCATCCATATTTTCGTTATGAGCGAAAATATTTGTTGTTACGTAAATTTTTGCGCCGTATTGATTAGCGAACTCTACACCTTCACGCATATCATCGATAGAAAAATTATCTGCGTTTGAACGAAGACCGAATTCACGACCACCAATAAATACTGCGTCTGCACCATAATGGACAGCTACTTTTAGTTTTTCTAAGCTACCTGCAGGGGCAAGTAGTTCAGGTTTTTTTGTAATGACGCGCTTGCCGTTAACAACTTCACGAATTTTGTCATTTTGTTCTAATGCCAATGCCATATTCTTGCCACCTCCTAGTACACTGTTTCTTTGAAGATAAAGCCAGTATCGAGTGGTCGAATAGCAGGCTGGATATCTTCAATTTTAGCCAGTAAATCATCCTTAATATCGTCATATGCGTCTTCAGATTCGTCAAAATATGTGTCAATTGCTTGACGATATGCTTCCGTTACTGTGACAACATATTCTGGCGAGTGTAAAACACCTTCGATTTTAAATGCATCGATGCCTGCTTCAAATAACTCGCCAAGCTCATCGATAATGCACATATCGTTTGGACTAAAAATATGCGTACCGTTGTTATCCTCATAAATTGGATATTTATTGTTACGTTCATCATCGTGTAGGAACATATTACGGTTTTCCTGACGATTTTCTATTGCCATTATTTTATCTTGATAAAGGAAATAATGACCTAGTAAAGGACGTTTTGATTGGAACATACAAGTCATACCGTGCACTTGCACTTCAACTTCTACTTCCGCGTTTTCCTTAATTTCTAGTACTTCATCTAGCGAAAGCTCACGTGCAAGAACAGCTCTTGTTGCACCACGTTTACCCCAATAATTTGCAGTAAACCAGTTTGTCGCTGTTGTTTCAGGATTCCAATGCAACGGAATTGTAACACCTTGCTCACGACGCACAATAATAACAGCAGGGTCGCCGTAAATTAAGCGATCTACACCTATACGTTGCATTTCTTTTAAGTATTCACCTAGTGCATCTAGTTTTTCGTTATGAAATAGCGCATTCACTGCAACATAAACCTTTTTGCCTGCTTCGTGAATTAGCTTCGTTGCTTCTTCAACTTCGCTCACAGAGAATTCTCCTGCAAGACGAAGACCAAATTGTTGTTCTCCAATGACAAAAGCATCTGCTCCAGCTGTTAAAAGTGCTTTTACATGGTCCACTGATTGCGGTGTGACAAGCAATTCAGGTTTTTTCATAGTCGTCACCTCTTCAAACATAATAATAAGCCATCCCCGACTGGTAAAAATGCACTTGTATATTCAGGATGGTGCATTATCCAATCAGTGAAATTTTTTAAATTTCGAATCATTGTCCGCTTGCGACGTGGCACGTCCTTTAAGTCCAAATCCGACAATCCGTGCATATACATATTATCGATATACAAGACTCCTCCTGATTTTACAAGTGGGGCATATTTCTCGAAAAACCGTTGATATTGTCCCTTCGCTGCATCAATAAAAATTGCATCGAAAGTTGTATGAATTGCCTCATCGTCTACCTCTAAGGCATCTCCCTCAATTACCGTAATACGGTTTGAAACAGATGAACGTGCAATATAATCTCTCGCTCGAGCTACACGCTCTTCATCGCGTTCAATCGTCACAATTTGCACATTTGGCAAAGCATCTGCCATACGGATTGCTGAGTAACCAATTGCCGTGCCAATTTCTAATATTTTTGACGGATTTTGAATACGAAGTAACTGATTAAGCGCATCTATCCCAGCTAGTTGCATAATCGGTACATGATTTTCTTCCGCATATGCTTCCATTTCTAAAAGCAACTCATTACGTGGTTGAATAAAGGATTGTATATATGCATCCGATAATTCCATTGTAAAATTCACCCTCATTTAAAAGGAAACGAGCACATTCCCGTTGTCCAAACTTCATCATCACTTTGCTACAAAAAGAAAAAGACCAAACGTGATGTCTTGGTACTTTGCCATACAAAAATGAGCAATTGTTTGTCTATAAGCACGAAACAATTGCCACCACGTATTAATTGATTAAAAATCACAATTTATAATAGCACGAAAATAGAAGGAAAGCTATTTTTCTTTCCTTCTATTCATTTTATTGAGTTACATTCGTTTTTATTTACTAGAAACTACTCTGCTTGACGTAAATATTTTTCTACCTTTTGCAAATGCTCATCATAAGTTTTTGAGAAGTGGTTGACACCTTCTTTATCTGCTAGGAAATAGAAATAATCTGTTTTGCTCGGATTTAACGCTGCTTCAATCGAAGTTTTTCCAGCACCTGCAATTGGACCTGGCGGCAACCCTTTATTTTTGTAAGTATTATAAGCATTTTCTACTTCTAAATCTTCATATAAAACGCGGTCTTTATGTGAGCCAAGTGCATATAAAACAGTTGGGTCAGTTTGTAGAGGCATGCCTTCCTCAATACGATTATAGAAGACACTCGCAATTGTTTCACGATCTGTTTGTGCTGTTGCTTCTTCCTCTAATAATGAGGCAAAAGTTAGTAGTTGATGTACTGACATTTGTTTTTCTACTAGAACTTCACTGTAATTTTTCACAACATTATTCATAGCACCAATCATTTCTTCAGCGATTGCTTCTAACGAAGGTTTCTCTTCAAAATATGAATATGTTGCAGGATATAAATAACCTTCTAAATCATAGCGAATATTGTCTGCTAATACCGCATCTGTAATAAGCTCTGGATAGTTGGCCATCATTTTTTGAACAAATGCTTCGCTTGTCACTAAATCCATAAACTCTTTTTGTGTGTAAGGCGTTTTCTTTTCAACGATTTTACCTATCTGATCAAGTGTTAAACCTTCAGGAATCGTCATCGTAAAGACAGGCTCACGATATACCTTCCCTGTTTTTAAGCTCTCAATTAGCTCGTCCAATGTCATGGATTGTGTTAAATCATAATTTCCTGCTTGGAATTGGGATTCATTTTTAAATTTTGCATAGTATTTAAAAACTTTTGCATCTTTAATAATGCCCTTTTTCTCTAGTAAAGCCGAAATCGAGCTTAAACTTGAACCAATTGGTACTTCAACAGCAATTGTTTTTGTTGCATCTGGATCAACCGGTTTTAAAGCACTTTTTACGTAGTTGTAACCCATCAAACCTATAATCCCAAATACTAATACAAATGTAATGGCTATAATAGCTACTATTTTTCTCACAATTTTTACCTCAGTCTTTTTTTCCTGCATTTTTGAAAACATTTCTTGTTTTTTAGAACCGTTATCCACGGGTTTCCCCCCTATCACTATCCAATATCATACTAGAAATCAACTTTTACGACAAACAGAAATGGACAAATCAGGTGAAATTGCACACATAAAAAAATCTGCTAACACATTCTTTAGCAGATTTGATACTTTATAATTGCAAGGCTCCTTGCTTTTCTTCTACTAACAAGCCTTGTGCTAACTGAGAAATGACCACATCATCAGCTGGTGGATTAAAGCGGCTACATTGGACGTCTCGAAATAGACGTTGCAATTTATTAGATTTCGACAAACTGCGACCTCCAACGATTTGCATCGCCTTTGTCACAATGTCAATGGCATGATGGCAAATAACATACTTAGCTATACTAACATCAGGCGCTAGGTGCTCCTTCAATGCCGGTTGCTGTTCTACTTGTGCAGCAATGCTATATAGTGTTCTGCGTGCTGTTTGATACAACACCTCTATTTCCCCAATCTTTTGTTGCACATGACTAGCATGGGCGATCGTATTTTCCAAACTATAGGAATACGTATTTTTCGCAAATTCGATTACATAATCTCTAGCTGCTCCTGCAATCCCTAAATATACAGCAGGAATTTCTAACGAATAAACCCGCCCATCTGCTAAAAACCGATTTACTTCATTCGGACGATGACGATATAATAATGCGTCATCCTGTACAAAGGTATCATGAAATATAATATCATGACTGCCTGTCGCACGCATGCCCATAGCATCCCATGTATTAACAACTTCTACTTGTTCATTTTTCTCAATGAGAAATTCAGCAGTTAGATTTTCATCTTCTACATAGGCGATAATAGTAAATTGCTTTAAAATTGGCGCTAATGAAGCAAACGCCTTTTCACCAGAAATAATATACCCACCCGAAACCTTTTTAGCTGTCGTTCCTGGCATACTACCACGTGAAATATTGCCCTTTCCTCGTTCACTATTAATAATATTTAATAGCGATCCTTCCTCTACTGCCTTACGACTCAATTCTGCAAATACATGCTCAGGCCACGCCTTTGCCTCTCGGACATTTAAAAAAGTTAACAAATGCCAACCAACGGCTAAAGCAGTTGACCCATCTCCTTTAGCAAGCTGTTCTTGCACTAATAGCATTTCATAGAGTGAGATTTCATCCCCACCGTATTTCTTAGGTACAGTCAATCGGAAATAACCTGCATCCTCTAAAATTTTAAAATGTTCGAATGGAAACGCACCACTTTCATCATAAATAGCAGCCGTTTCTTCAATTTGTTCAGCAAGTTTGCGCGCATATTGAACAAGGTGTTGCTCTCGCTCATTTCGAATAAATATATCACTCATCACTGGATCACCTTACTTTTGACAAATCGATTTTGTGGTTTTTTCAACCCTAAATGCTCACGTAATGTTGATCCCGTATAATCTTCACGATAGATTCCACGTTCCTGCAAAATTGGTACCACTTTTTCCACAAAGCTTTCTAAATCACGCGGTAACAACGGGAATTGAAGCATAAATCCATCCGCTGCCTTCTCCGTTAACCAACGTTCCATCTCATCAGCAATTTGCACGGCTGTTCCAACAAAAGCATCACGTCTTGCTGGACCAAAAAGACGGGCATATAAATCGCCGACTTTTAAATTTTCTTTTTTAATAATATCTAAATGCTCATCAAAATGACTTTGTATACTGTTAACGACTGGAAAATCAACTTCAATCGCAGGTGTATCAAGTGAATACTTCGAAAAATCAACATTGCCCATATAACCTGAAACAAACTTCAAGCTCTCATACGGATCTACTAAGGATTGTAACTCATTATATTTACGTATTGCCTCTTCTTCTGTTTCACCAACAATTGGAGATATGCCTTGTAAAACAAGCAATTCGTCCTCAGTGCGACCAAATGGCACTAGTTGTGCCTTTAAATCGCGATAATGCACCTTTGATTTTTCGATATCATCCCAGTGCACAAAAACAACTTCAGCTGTCCGTGCAGCTAATTTTTGCCCTGGCTTAGATGCTCCTGCCTCAACTATGACAGGCTGCCCTTGTATTGAACGCGCAATGTTTAACGGACCCTTCACAGATAAATATTTACCTTTGAATGCTGTTTCATGAACTTTTTGTTGGTCATAAAAAATATTGTTTTCGCGATCATAGATAAATGCGTCATCCTCCCACGAATCCCATAACGACTGGACGACGTCAATAAATTCTTCCGCACGCTCGTAGCGATGATCGTGCTCCCAATGTTTATCACGACTAAAGTTTAGAGCTGTTTCACCTGTTGCGTCTGCCGTTGTTACTAAGTTCCATGCGACACGTCCATTACTTATATGATCGATGGACATTAATTGTCTTGCTAACACATACGGCTCACTATAAGTAGTTGAGGCTGTTGCACCAAGGCCTATTTTTGACGTTGCCGCTGCCAGCGCTGTAATTTGGATTAATGGGTCAAATCGATTTAAAATATGTGGGTGGGAATCGTGATTAATTGCTAAGCTATCCGCAACGAAGGCAATATCAAACTTCCCTTTTTCGGCAAGCTGTGCTGCTTTCTGTAAAGCCTTTATATCGATGCTTGCATCGACCTGCGCTAAAGGATGCTTCCATGCTGCAACATGCATTCCTGCCCCAATTAAATATAAAGCAAGCTTCAATTGTTTTTTCTCTGTCATTTTTCATCATCTCTCCTTTTAATATGAATAAAATGCTTTCCATGTTGCTAATTCATCCATTGACATCTTGACAGGAATATAGTTACCCTTGGAAACCTCAGAGACAAAATCTGCCGTTTCTTTACGCTGATATATTTCAACAATTGCTTTCAATATGTCTTTGTCCTTGTCTTCGGGCTTTGCCACAATAACATTGATAAAAGGCTTCGCTGTTTCATTTTCATGAACAATGGCGTCCTTTAAAAGTAAGCCTGCTTCGACAGCTACCCCGTTATTAATAATCGCAAAATCAGTGTCTTCCATTACACGAGGAGTCGTCGCTCCATCCACAGGCACAATCGTTAAATTTTTAGGGTTATCTTTTATTCGGTCTTCTCCACCACTGCCATCAAAATTATCCGTGACCGTTAACAGGTCGTATTCTTGCAAAAGTAACAATGCTCGCCCCCAGTTGGAAGGATCATTTGGCACAGCAATTTTAGCACCATCTTTTATATCTTCTATTCGATTGTATTTGTTCGAATAAAGACCGATAGGCGCCATAATCGTTGTACCAATCGCCTGTAAATCTGTACCGTTATTCGTATTAAACAAATTTAAGTAAGCTACGTGCTGAAAGGCATTGATATCAACTTCTCCCTCTGCCAATGCTTGATTGGGATCATATTGTGCCGAAAATGTCACAAGTTCTAATTGGATATCTTCCTTTGCAGCTTGCTCTTTAATATATTCCCACGTCTTTATTTCCGAACTACGAATGCCGACCTTCACAACATCTTTTCCTTCTGATTTTGAACATGCTACAAGTAAAAATAATAATGAAATGAGTCCTATTAGATAATGTATTTTCTTCATGGCCAGCTCTCCTTTATGCTACTCTTCTTAACTTTCTTTCTATCGTATTGCCGATACTCTGGATAATTTGAACAAGTATTACTAAAATAACGACTGTTACTAAAATGGTAACATTATCAAAACGTTGATAGCCGTAAGTAATGGCTACATCCCCAAGACCGCCTCCACCTACTGCACCTGCCATTGCCGTTGCACCAATCAGTCCAATTGTTGCTGTCGTAACACTTAAAATTAATGATGGGAAGGCTTCAGGTAGTAAAAACTTATGAATAATTTGAAATGGAGAAGCCCCCATTGCTTTGGCAGCTTCAATAATGCCTTCATCTACTTCAAGAAGAGAGTTTTCAATTAATCTTGAAATATATGGTCCAATATGCAAGACTAACGGAACGATAGCAGCTGTTGTGCCAATAGCTGTTCCAACAAGTAAACGTGTAAATGGAATGATGGCAACTAATAAAATAATGAACGGAATGGATCGAAATGTATTTACAATCGGATTTACAATCGAGAAGATGATATTACTTTCAAGAATGTGCCCTTTTCGTGTAACAACTAAAACAACACCTAATATAAATCCTAAAATAGCGCCAAAAAATAATGAAATACTAACCATGTACAGCGTATCCAGCACTGCGTCGATAATAATTTGCGTGCTCACCTTCATGTGCAACAACCTCCTCTATATGAATATTTTTGCTTTGAATATATAAAAATGCCTTCTGAATTTCAGTTGCTGTACCAACTAGCTCTACAATTAAATGTCCGAATGGTATGCCTTGAAGCTCCGTAATATTGCCGAATAAAACATTAACATCGACAGCGAATTTTTTAGCTACTTGTGATACAACGGGCTGGCCTACATCCACCCCGATAAACTTGATATTATAAATACGCTTCGTTCCATCGATTACCTTGAGTTGATCGTAAATAGATTGAGGAATTTCGTTTCGCACAACAGATTGCACAAAGTTTTTCGTCGTTTCTTCCTTTGGTGCAGAAAAAATGTGTAATACATTGTCTTGTTCAATAATTTTCCCGTTTTCCATTACTGCTACTCGATTACAAATATCACGAATGACTTCCATTTCATGTGTAATCATTAAAATCGTAATGCCATACTCGATATTGACACGCTTTAGTAACGCTAATATTGATTTTGTCGTTTGCGGATCAAGAGCAGAAGTCGCCTCATCACATAATAGAATCGTTGGCTTTGTTATTAGAGCTCTCGCAATACCTACTCGTTGCTTTTGTCCACCTGATAATTCATCAATATAACGGTGCGCCTTATCTTCTAAGCCGACAAAAGTTAAGACCTCTTGAACTTGCGCTGATATTTTCGATTTTTTAGCCCCACTTAACACTAACGGCATCGCCACATTATCGAAAACCGTTTTTGAATGAAGAAGATTGAAGTGTTGAAAAATCATGCCGATATTTTTCTTTTCCTCACGTAATTGTCTTTTGCTTAATTTTGTCAAATTTTTCCCATTCACAAGTACTTGGCCAGATGTCGGCTCCTCTAGTAAATTCACAGTCCGAATTAAAGTACTTTTTCCAGCACCACTAAACCCAATCACGCCAAAAATATCTCCTTTTTGAACAGTTAAATTAATGTGATCTAACGCCTTTACAGTCGATTGCCCAACATGGAATTCCTTCGTCGTATCAATAAATTCAATCATCCACTTACCCCCTATTCACTTAAGTTCGAGCTATTAAAATTCACTTTAAAAACTAAAATACTGGTACGACAGCTCCCTTATATTGGTCTTCAAAAAACTTACGAGCCTTTTCACTAGTCAGCCACTTCACAACTTTTTGAATAGCAGCATCTTCCTGTTTTTCTTTCGTCGTTGCGATAATATTGACATATGGAGAATCTGATCCTTCCATAATGAGTGCATCCTCAAGTGGGTTATAGCCACCTTCTAAAGCGTAATTCGTATTGATAGCAGATGCATCTACATCATCTAAGGAGCGAACTAACAGCAATGAATCGACACCGATAAATTGAATGTTCTTTTCATTTTTTGTAATATCCTCAACTGTGTAATCATTTTTCTTTGCATCGTCTAATTCGATAAGGTGATTATTTTTAAACAATAATAGTGCACGCGAAAAATTGACAACGTCATTTGGTACAGCTACTTTTGCATTTTGTGGTAAGTCTTTAATATCGTTAATCGTTTTTGAATAAACACCAAATGGCTCTATATGAATTCCTTTGACACTTACTAAATCTAAATTACTTTCTTTGTTCGTCTGTTCTAAAAAAGGGATATGCTGAAAATAATTGAAATCAAGTTCACCATCTGCTGTTTGTTGATTAGTTTGTACTGCATCTTTTAATATTGAAATATTTAGTTTCACACCATCTTTTGCAAGATCATCTGCTAAATACTCTAAAACTTCCGCATGTGGTACACTCGCTGCTCCTACTTTTAATGTCACTGTTTCGTCTTTTTTTGCCTGCCCTGAATCTGCACAGCCCGCTAATACAATAAATAATGTGCTGATAAGCAATAACCATATTTTTTTCATATCATATCCTCCTTAATTTATTAATTTACTTGGTTTTATAAGCAATAAAAACAGAGAATCATTTGCAATTGAATTGTGCTCTTTAAAAATAAAGTATTTGAAATTTTCTATTTTTATTACAACAAATCTTATCTGTTTACTAGTGATTGGTCAATGCCTTTTTTTCTTATTTTTTCCACATAACTTTAAATAGACCATTTCCCACAAAGTGTTTTCCCTTATTTACGTACTTAAATCGCTATTTCTTCTCTAAAATGCAAAATAGTCATTATCAGATAGAATACTTTTAAGGTTCATATAGAAATTTTCTATTAGACCAATCGTTGTATACTAATCAAGCTTTCTAAATCGTGAAATCAACTTCGATTTCCGCAGCCATATTATAAACCGAAACACTAATCGCTGATAAAACTCCAATATCGCCGATAGCGCACGACGTAAGCCACAGGAGTCTTCGTTGACTAGTGAATTGTTTGCGTGCCTGGCACTTTGTAAAGACAGTAAAAAAGCATACTCGAAGTCGTACTTCGAGTATGCCTTGACTTTTAACTATCGTTCGTTCTTTTTATAAATCATTTAAAACATCTTCTACAAATTCCCATTCTTCATCCGTTTCGATAGGTAATAAATCCTCAATCGATCCATCTGCTCCAGGTACATACTGCGCAGCGAAAATATCTCGCTCCTCTATTGGCTCATCTGAGACAGCTACATAAAGCACGTAAGATTTACCAAATTGGTCTGAGGCGAATGTATGAATCACCTCGCACACTTGATCCGTACCATCTTCATTCGTTACCGTAATAAGCTGTGGCTCTTCTTGGAATTCATCAAGAAGCGTTAATACAACTTCATTAATCATTTCCCATTCTGCTTCTGTTTCCACAGGTTGTAAATTGGTCATTTCTCCGTTGTTATCATCATAATCGAATGTCATAGCTGAAATATCACCAGGAATTTCCTGCCCGTTTTCATCGATTAGGGAAAACAGTACATACGATTTTTCCTCTGCATCAAATGTAAAAACAACACGGCATGTTTGCTCTTTGCCATTGTCACCTATTATTATGAATTCTTGTGTTTCCTCGTTCATTTTTATTCCTCCTTACAAAAATTACTTATTGTCTAAGTTTCTATGTGCTCTATCATTACTACCACTTCTTCGGAACAACAAGTTGATGGCGTAAAAAAAGAACAAGGACCGCTTGTGCCATCCTTGTTCCCTACACTCTAAAATGAAAACAATTATTCTTCGTCTTCGTCCTCTAAAGCGTTTAAAACGTCTTCTACCATGTCCCACTCTGCTTCTGTTTCAATCGGTGTTAATTCGCCATCTTCACCGTTTTCAGATGGTACAAATGAAGATACGAAGATTTCTACAGAGCCATCTTCATCTTCTTCAGCGCCTACCATTGAGTAAAATACGTAAGATTTGCCGAACTCAGGAGACTCGTGTACGTGAATCACTTCGCAAAGCTGCTCGTTTCCGCTTTCGTCAATCACTGTAATGTGTTGTACGTGTAATTCTTCTTCATGGTTATGCTCGTGTGCCATGTTTGCCACCTCATTAATTAGTTTTTGCTATCTAAATAGCCTTGTAAAATCATCACAGCCGCCATTTTATCAATGACTTGCTTGCGTTTTTTGCGACTTACGTCCGCTTCGATTAGCATGCGCTCGGCAGCCATCGTCGTTAAACGCTCATCCCAAAGTTTAACCGGCAGTGAAAATGTATCTTCTAATAACTTTTTATAGTTTTCAGAAGCTTCACCACGCGGTCCTACCGTATTATTCATGTTTTTCGGGAACCCTACAACAAATTCAGTAATAGTATATTCCTTCACTAGCTCAGCAATACGGTCGATGCCGAATTCGCTATTTGCTTCATCAATTTTTACGGTTTCAATACCTTGGGCCGTCCAGCCAAGTGCGTCGCTAATTGCAACACCTACTGTTTTCGACCCAACGTCCAATCCCATAATTCTCATTTCTAGCCCTCGTTATTCTTTTTGATATAAAATTTAACAAGCTCTTCTAGAATTTCGTCACGCTCTAGCTTGCGAATTAAATTACGAGCATCCTGATGGCGAGGAATATACGCCGGATCACCAGAAAGTAAGTAACCGACAATCTGATTGATAGGATTATATCCCTTTTCCTCTAATGAAGAATGTACTTTCAACATTACCTGCTTGACTTCCTGTTCCATTGATTCTTCTGGAAAATTAAATTTCATCGTTTGATCAAATGAACTCATGACCAGCACCTCGCTTTCAGAAATAAGGAGATGTGCAAAAGAAGCTCATCTCCGATTTCTCTTTATTATAACCGATTTGACGTATTAATTAAATGGATTTAACGTAATCATACACAGAAAGTAGCGCTTCATCAAGTTTTGATGCATCTTTTGCACCTGCCATCGCCATATCTGGACGACCGCCACCTTTACCGCCACAAGCTTCCGCAACCATTTTCACAATATTTCCTGCATGGTAATTGCCACCAACTAAATCTTTCGTGACACCTGCACATAACATCACTTTATCGCCATCAACAGCACCTAATACAACAACAGCTTTCGTCATTTTACCTTTTAAGTCATCCATCATTTGGCGCAATTGGTTGTTGTCTTTTGCTTCCACTTTAGTTGAAAGTACTGTTACATCACCAAAAGTTTGTGCTGCATCTACGATAGCGCCTGCTTGAGCATTCGCAATTTTTTGTGACAACCCTTCATTTTCACGTTGTAATTCTTTGTAGTCTGCTTGTAATGCATGGACTTTTGTCACAATATCTTTCGGATTTGCTTTTAAAAGTGCTGCTGCATCATTTAAAAGCGCCTCTTCCTCTTTGACTGCCTCATATGCCACTTTACCAGTTACAGCCTCGATACGACGAGTTCCCGCGCCAATACCACCTTCTGAAACAATTTTAAAGAAGCCTATTTCAGAAGAACGTTTTACATGGATACCACCGCAAAGTTCGATTGAATAATCACCAATCGATACGACGCGAACGATATCACCGTATTTCTCTCCGAATAATGCCATTGCTCCCATTGCTCTCGCTTCATCAATCGCTTTTTCTTCAATCACGACTTCAATATCTTCCCACACTTTTTCGTTAACGATACGTTCAATTTGTTGTAATTCTTCTTTTGTTACTTGACCGAAGTGAGAGAAGTCAAAACGCAAACGATCTGGACCAACATATGATCCTGCTTGGTTCACATGATCACCTAATATATCTTTTAATGCACGTTGCATAATGTGCGTTGCTGTATGGTTTTTAATGATTAGATTACGTTCCTCACGATTAACAACCGCTTTTACCGCATCTTCAACATGCATTTCGCCTGATTCCACAAGAACCGTGTGTAACGGTTGTCCATTTGGTGCTTTTTGAACATCCTTAACGATTGCTGTAAAGCCATCATTAGCAATTACACCGCTATCCGCAATTTGTCCACCCATTTCAGCATAGAATGGTGTTTTTGCTAATACAACTAGCGCTTCTTGACCTTCTGAAGCTACTTTAGTTACTTGTCCATTAACAATCATCGCTGCAATTTCAGTTTCAACCGATAATGTATCATACCCAACAAATTCACTTGCTACTGTTAAGTTTGCTAGAACTTCATTTTGTACTTGCATTGAATCAACATCCTGGCGAGCAGCACGCGCACGCTCACGTTGCTCGTTCATTGCAACTTCAAATCCTTCGTGATCTACCTTCATGCCTACTTCTTCCGCATATTCTTCTGTTAATTCAATTGGGAAGCCGTACGTGTCATAAAGACGGAATGCATCTGCTCCAGGTATATAATCATGACCTGCTGCTTTTTGAGCTTCCACAACCTCGTTAAAGATCGTAAGACCGCCATCTAATGTTTCATGGAAACGAATTTCCTCGTTTTTAATAACACGTTGGATAAATTCGCATTTCTCCGTAACTTCTGGGTAGAAATCAACCATAATTTCGCCAACTGTAGGTACTAATTCAAACATGAATGGTTTTTCAATACCAATTTGCTTAGCGTAACGCACTGCACGACGTAGTAAACGACGTAATACGTACCCACGGCCTTCATTTGAAGGAAGTGCACCGTCACCGATAGCAAATGCTACAGTACGGATATGGTCTGCAATCACCTTGAAAGGCGTATTAATGTCTTCTTCTGAGCCGAAGATTTCGCTTAATGCAACTTCACCTGGACGTTTGTATTTTCGATTTGCAAACTGTTCAATTTTTTCAATGATTGGCATGAATAAATCTGTATCAAAGTTCGTCGGTACATTTTGCACAACCGAAACAATACGTTCTAGACCCATCCCTGTATCAATATTTTGCTTTGGTAATGGTGTATAAGTGCCGTCTGGATTGTGGTTAAATTGAGAGAACACTAAGTTCCAAACTTCTAAATAACGCTCGTTTTCACCACCAGGATACATTTCTGGATCATTTTGATCTGAACCATATTCTTCTCCTCGGTCGTAGAAAATTTCTGAGTTTGGACCAGATGGACCTTCACCGATATCCCAGAAGTTTCCTTCTAAACGAATTAAGCGTTCTTCAGGAATGCCAATTTCGTTATGCCAAACATCATATGCTTCTTGGTCTTCTGGATGTATTGTAATCGATAAAAGTTCAGGGTCAAAGCCCATCCACTTTTTGTCCGTTAAAAATTCCCATGCATAATGAATTGCCTCTTTTTTGAAGTAATCGCCAATAGAAAAGTTCCCTAGCATTTCAAAGAATGTATGGTGACGTGCAGTCTTCCCTACATTTTCAATATCGTTCGTACGAATTGATTTTTGTGCATTTGTAATACGTGGATTATCAGGAATAATACGACCGTCAAAATAAGGTTTTAATGTAGCAACACCTGAGTTAATCCAAAGTAATGAAGGGTCATTAATTGGCACAAGTGGTGCTGATGGTTCATGATGATGTCCTTTTTCTTTAAAGAATTCTAAATACAAACGGCGAATTTCTGCTGCTTTCATATGAAAAGTTCCTCCTCAAATTGTGTAAAATTACGATATGAATCCGCTTGTACGCATAAAAAAGCCCTCATCCCAAAAAGGGACGAGGACTTTGTGTATTGTCTCGCGGTACCACCCTAGTTGTAAGCATAATATACATACTTACCTCTTTAGCACTTGTAACGTAAGTGAACGGCAGGGATTAGCTGCACTCTGGAGTAGCTTTCGGCACTTGTTAACGTGAGGATTTTTTCAGCCTAGAAATCCCTTTCTTCACACGAACAAATACGTACTTTTTCCATCATCGTTTTTTCTATTTTCTAACGCACATTATAAAAAAATTATGTTCTTCTGTCAATCATTGCATTTCTATTCTATACAAAATTATCGAATTCTTCAAACATAAGTCGTTTCTTGAAAGTTATTTTTTTAAGAAATTTTCTACTCTTTGCATAAATGGCTCGCGATTATAAGTTTGGTAGAGCAAGCTCGATAAGCGAACAGGATCTCCAAAGAAATATCGCTCATAAAGTGTTTGCCTTGTGCCAAAAGTACTCATCGTTAAATCCCACGCTAGGCGGAATTTTTTCACACGGTCCTCTCCACCATCTCTAAATGACTGTAAATAATGCTCTAAGTCCCCATTATCTGCGGCAAATGCTTTTTCACTAGGAATAGACATTAATCCACTTGCACCAAGTAATTGGATTATTTCCGTAAAGGTTGGATAGACTTTTGGGAAAACTTGAATGGCAACTTGCAATGTTGGTAAATCTGGTCTTATAAAGCCAAAAACATCCCTTTTTGCTTCTATTTCTGATTTAAGTAATAAAGCCTTCATTGTTTCTAGCGTTACAATGATTTCAACTACTTTTTGTTGCACATGCTGATAACTACCGATATTAATCGTATCAACAATGGATTGTACTACGCCTAAAACAAATTCAGTTTTAGCAATTTGGCGAGACAATACTTGATGTAAAGAATATGCTTGGAAGCCACTCACATTCATGAAACTATTCGCAACTTCTGTATTTTCATAATAAAATACGCGATCCCACGGTACTACGACATCGTCAAATACAACAATCGCATCCATTTCCTCAAATCGGGCGCTTAGTGGATAATCGAACGTGGATTCACCGCCAACAAAAGACTGTCTACATAAAAATTTCAATCCTTTAGTATTACTAGGTATGGAGAAACCAAATCCTTTTTCCTTATCAATACCATTCGTTGATAAAACAAGGAGCTCATCAGTAATGCCACCCTGTGTTGCAAGCAATCTTGCCCCTTTAATGACCAAACCTTCGCTCGTTTTCCCTACAATTTTAGCCGCAATGATGACCTCATCATCTTCATAATGAAAACTATGACGGTTTACTTGAGGCTCGATAAACGTATGTGTCATCGTTAAATCATTTTCACGTGCATATTCATAATAATTCAGCAGATGATCTGGAAAACAATTCGGCTTATCTTTTAAGTATTCGGCTGCTGAAGCCAATGCCATTAAAGTAGTGTTCATATAATCAGGACTTCTTCCCATAAATCCATGATTAGATAAAGCCCACTCTCGAGCAGCTTGACGTCTTTTCACCAAATCTTCGTCCTTTGTCACTTGTAAATAAGACATCCCGACCCGCTGGTTACTCGTAGGTGACAGATAAGTCATACTATCATGTAAATTTTCATCATGCTGCAAATCAAAAAGTTTAGCCTGACTTTGTATAACACCTTTAAATGCCGGATGTTCGGAAACATTTCCCATCACGACTTCCCCATCTATCGATATATATGTTTGCAATGCGTCAATGCGTTTAATATATTGCTGGCCTGTAATTGCTGGCATACATTCACCCCTAATATGGACCTATGTTTTAATTCTCATGTATTATATGACCTATTAGGCTAAATCGTTCCTCGCATCTTATCTGTATGATAAACGCTCAAACGGTGCTATTTTTGTTTGCACATAAAAAAATAAATTGAGTAAGCCCCTACAAAATAAACCCGCATCTTCATGGAAGATACGGGTTTGTTTTGTCTAGTCGAAGAAGGCAATTAGAAGCCCTCCTCTGTTATTGTGCATATGGTGAGACCATTTTTTTAAACTGTGAGAAGGATGTTTGTTGATCGCTGTATAAACGTTTAATTTGGTAAACATCATCATACGGATTGTTGTAACCAGGCTTTGTTGAAAAGGCCATTGCAAAACCTGCTTCTTTTACAGCATAAATTGTATTGGTATTATATTGACCAAATGGATAAGCAAATGCTTTTGCCCCCGGAATTATTGTTAAACTACGCTTTAAATCTTGTACAACTTCATGATATGGTATCAGCAGCATTTTCCCTTTATTCCCGATCATATCATGTAAATTGTAAGTATGAGACTCATACGTAAAGACATCTTGCATAAGCTCCATATCTTGTCTTGAAAGTGCTTGTAAATCATTATAATTAAATAGTTGCTCTGCGGGAGAATATTCATTTCGATACGTAATTAAAAATTGCGTTGCTTGAAAACCATGTTTTTTTAATATCGGATAAGCATATTCCCTTGTTGATAATAAGCCATCATCAAATGTTAAGACGATAGAATACGCAGGCAATGTAATTTCGTTACGCATAAAACGTAATAAATCATCAGCGCTAACCGTTTCAAATTTTTTATCTTTCAAATACTTCATTTCATTAGCGAATTGAGTATCTGTCATTGTAGTACTTACATTTTTAAAGCGCCCAAGCTCTTGCACCTTCAATAAATGATGATACATCATAACAGGAACACCACGATCTAAAGCTACCTTAGAACTGTGAATATAGCCTTCACGTCCACCAATTGTCGTTACATACCAATTGGCTTCTTTTCGTAATATAGGATAACGTCGATTAGTATCAAGCTTTGCAAATGGCATTAATTTGTTAGCTGTTCGATCATAAATTTCACTATTTCCTGATATTGGAATGAAATATTGATTTAATACTGCATTATCCTTACCAATATTTTTATAAGTTGGCGTATTCACAAACTTCACTTTCGATTTTTCAGCATAGACAAACGTCTTGCCCCAACGAACTTGGACATACGTTTCATCTCCTACACCTGCAACTTCCAATTGCTGACCTTTTAAAAGCGTCGCTATAGACATTGGTTGATCTCTACGAAGGTCATAAAGCACAATGTTTTCTAATGCTTCAATATAGCCATTTTGCTTACTTGGCAGTGTCGGTGTTGGGTTTGGCGTTGGCTTTGGGTTTGGCGTTGGAGTTGGCTTTTCATTCGGCTTTGTTGATGTATCTGTCTCTTGTCCTTTTTCTTCTTTAACAAAATTACTATGTACATAACCAAGTCGTCCGTTCACAGCAATTCCGTACCAACTGCCCATTCTACTATAAATAGGGAAGCGAACACCTTCCGACAATGTTGCAAATTGCACCAACTTATTGCTTGTATTATCATATATAGGCGTTACCTTTGTTGCTACAATATAATCTTTTATTTTCGCAACTGAAGGAACAGGATTTTTATATGTTGTGGAAGGAACAACGGTTGTATATCGTTTATCGACATAACCATAACTACCGCCCCAACGAATTTGCCACCAATTTGCCCCATAATCTTTTGTCACTTCAAAAGTTTGTCCTCCAGATAATGTTCCTACTTGTTCAAGTGAGCCTGAACGATTATCAAAGACAGTTGCTTCCTCATTCACTTGAATAACGACATTACTGGCATGTACCTTCTGTACGAACGGTAATAACAGCATGAATAGAAGCAATAACACGATGCGTTTCACTTTCTTCACCTCATAAAACTTATTTTCAATTTTTATTCATCCATAAAATCATATGGAGAAATGCCATCCATTCCAATCATTGGATGTATATATGGAACCGTATCTACTGTTAGCTGTAGAACAGTCACAGGCTCCTCTTGTCGGTCTTCTTCTGCAATTGTCTCCACTGATGTCTCCTTCACTTCAATAACCTCATTGGATGATGCATCCATTGGGTTAAGTCGTGCACGCAGAGACGTGAACCGTTGTAAATCGTCTGTACGCTGTAAGCCATTAGCTAGCACATCTGGCTCACCACATAAAATTAAGAAATTTTTCGCTCGCGTAATTCCAGTGTATAACAAATTACGACGTAGCATTTTAGAGTAGCCACGAACAACTGGCATAATTACCGTTTGAAACTCTGAGCCTTGCGATTTATGGATAGAACAACAATACGCAAGGGTTAACTGATTAAGATCGCTCCGTTGGTAAGTTACTTCAATACCATCAAATGACACGACAAGCAAATCCTGCTTTTCAATCGTTTCCTTTGCTTTAATAATACTAATGACTTCCCCCATATCTCCGTTAAAGACATTGCTTTCGGGCTGGTTTACAAGCTGTAGCACCTTGTCCTTAATTCGATACGTTACATCACCAAAGATAAGCTCTTTTCTTGAGCCTGTATCATTCGGATTAACAAGGTCTTGAATCATTTTATTTAAATTATCGATTCCAGCAGGCCCTTTATACATCGGTGCTAAAACTTGTATATTACGAATTTCCTGACCTTTCGATACAGCACTTTTTACAACTTGCGTTACGACGTTTGCCACTTGATCTGGTGATGCTTTAATAAATGAACGATCAGACGTTTTCATCGCCAAATCATTAGGAATTGTCCCACGTTTAATTTGATGGGCAAGTTCAATAATCGTTGAACCTTCCGCCTGACGATAAACATCAGTCAGTTCAACTGTCGGAATTTGTTGCGAGGCAAGTAAATCTTTGAGTACTTGTCCTGGACCGACTGGTGGTAACTGATCCTGGTCACCTACAAAGACAACTTGAACATCCTCATGTAATGATTTTAATAATTGATGGGCAAGCCATGTATCAACCATTGACATTTCATCGACAATTATAAGTTTTCCAGTAACCTCTCGCTCGGTTTCTTCTTCCTTCTCCTGGCCAGTAAAACCTAACAAACGGTGAATTGTCATAGCAGGTAGCTCTGTGGACTCTGATAATCGTTTAGCAGCACGTCCTGTTGGTGCACATAAAATGATAGGAAACGGCTCTTCTTTTTGCGCATATTCCTTAGGATTTAATGATAGACCGTGAAGCTTTGCATATACTTCTACAATACCTCTGACAACAGTCGTTTTTCCTGTACCAGGACCACCCGTCAAAATCATCACAGCTGAATTAAGGGCCTGTTCAATCGCAAATGCTTGTGTTTCTGCATAGGTGACGTTTAAAAAAGCTTCCGTATCCCCGATAGCCTTGCGAATTTCATCTTTACTAAAATGCTTAGCCTGACTATTTCGTTCGGTTAACGCAATAATTTTTGAAGCAATTCCAATCTCAGAAAAATATAGTGATGGCAAATAAAGCCTTGTTTCTTCACCATATATTTTATTTTCCTCACGCATATCGATACATGCCTTAGAGATTGCTTCATACGGAATTTCTTGGCGTTGACTTTGCTCGAGCATATCTTTCACTTGTGGTAAAACGTGCTCCGCATCTAAAAATACATGGCCGTCTGATAATGCAGCTGTATTTAGAGTATGTAAAATTGCAGCCTTAATACGGTCAGGATGATTACCAGTAATGCCTAATTTTGCACCAAGCTCATCTGCCCGAAAAAAGCCGACACCATCCACATCTTCAATAAGGCGATAAGGATTTTCAGTTAAAAAGTCAATCGTTTCTGTACGATACGTTTGATAAATTTTCATTCCGAGCTGCGGGCCAAATCCCCATTCATTCAATTGAATCATGACACGCTCTAATCCAAGATTTTGCTCAATTGTGCGATGAATGACTTCCTTTTTTTCAGCCGATAATCGAGGTACAACATCGAGCACATTTGGATCTTCTAATATAAGACGGATCGTATTGGCACCAAGCTTTTCAACAATTGTTTCAGCAGTTTTCTTTCCTATACCAACAAATAAGTCACTTGATAAGTAATGAACAATTCCTTGCTCAGTTGCGGGCACTTCCTTTGTAAACGTCTCAACTTGAAATTGTACACCATATTTTGGATGTTGTCTCATACTACCTGTAAAACGATATTGTTCGTCCATTTGCAATTGCGGGAAATAACCAACTACAATAATTTCCTTATCGTCATATTGCAAATTAGTTTCTTGAATTTTCACACGTACAATAGAATACATATTTTGAGTATTATGGAAAATGGATACAATAGGACGTCCGAGAATAAATAGCTTATTCAACTCAAATAAATCTAGATTTTCTGTCATTATCGATTCGTCCCCTTCTCGTATATTTCAATTTTATTATTTTACCACAGCACGTTAAAAAATATCGTTTTAACTAGAAAAACCTAAAAATTTTTAACATTATTTTGACAAATGACGAATTACCGCTAATTTAACTCTAACCATGCTATGATAGATACAATGAACTTGTTGTTTGGAAGGATTGTGAAGCTATTGGAATTTAGACCTTGCATCGATTTACATGATGGCAAAGTGAAACAAATTGTTGGAAGTACACTTGGACATACAGATCAAGAAGTTATCGAAAATTTCATTTCAGATTATGACTCTAGCTATTATGCTAACATGTTTGCAGAGGATCAATTAGTAGGTGGTCATGTCATTATGCTTGGCAGCGGAAATGAGCATGCCGCAATAGTAGCATTAGCAGCATATCCAGGAGGCCTACAAGTCGGCGGCGGCATTACTTCAGAAAACGCAAAAAAGTACATAGATGCGGGTGCCTCGCATGTTATCGTAACATCCTATATCTTTCATGATGGAAAACTCGATATTAATCGCTTAGAGCAACTAGTTCATGCCATCGGGAAAAAACATCTCGTAATTGACCTAAGCTGCAGAATGCGCAATAATAAATGGTTTGTAGTAACTGATAAATGGACCAAGTTTAGTGATTTTGAAGTGAATGCAAAGACCATTGCCTATATTGAGAAATTTTGTGATGAATTACTGATTCACGCCGTCGATGTGGAAGGAAAAAAAGGTGGTATGCAGGAAAGCTTAGTACGGGATTTAGCTGCTTGGACATCCATTCCAACAACCTATGCTGGCGGAGTTCGTTCTTTAGAAGACTTAGAAAAATTCAAAGCAATTTCAAATGGTAAGCTTCATATCACAATTGGTAGCTCACTTTCTATTTTTGGTGGAGATTTACCTTATGTTGAAGTTGTGAATTATTGTAAAAAAGGCGGGATACTGTGAAACTAATATATAATGATTTTGTTTTTCCATTTGAAGAGACAAATTTAGAACGCATTATTGATAGAAAATATTTCAAGGTGAATACGTTAGATGATTCTTTATCATTACAGATTCAACTTGATAACGAACAAATGTTACTTGAGTTTTCTAAATCGTTAAAAGCAACTTGTGGCTTCCTTCGTGATCAAGAAACCGAACCATATATCGGTACTTATATTGACTTACAACTATTCGTTGACGAATTCAATAAGCGTTACAATTTAGATGCTAAAATTATCCTTTAAAATAATAAAAACGCAGACAAAATACTTCGAGGGCCATACCTTTCGAAGTATTTTTCTTTTTTAGAAGCGGATAGTGTCCTACAAAAACAAAGACACAGCAATTAATTAAAGCCGTGCCTGTGGAATGGGAGCGCTTGGAACGAGAATCAACGGTGTCTTACCGTGTGTTGCATGCATTTTTTGTAGAGCACAAATTTCTATTTTCCCCTTCTTTTTGTTAAGCTTGAAAGAAGGAATACTAATTTTGTTGCCCTATCATCTAATAAGGAGCTCATCTTGCATCCTATCATGGATAGAACGATTTTTTTCAGAAGAAAGGATTTATTTTATTATGAAAAACGAACTCGAAGCCACAACTTTAAAAACTTTCCAAACAGAGCTAACCCGCTTTTTCCTAGCATATAAATTTGCATTAAATGAAGTTGAAACGAAAATCAATATTTTACAAGAGGAATTTAAGCTTATTCATGAATATAATCCAATTGAACATGTCTCAACCCGAGTGAAATCACCAAAAAGTATATTATTGAAGATGTCAAAAAAAGAGCTAACACCCGCCATTGATAGTATTCGCGAACATATTCGTGATATAGCAGGCGTCCGTATTACGTGCTCTTTCGTAGAAGATATTTACAAAGTAAGTGCGATGCTTCAAGCACAAAATGATATTGAAGTTGTTGACGTAAAGGATTATATTGCTTATCCAAAAGACAACGGCTACCAAAGCCTACACCTTATTATTAAAATTCCAATCTTTATGTCCGATCGAATGGAAAAAGTATATACGGAAATTCAAATTCGTACGATTGCAATGGATTTTTGGGCAAGTCTCGAACATAAAATTTATTATAAATATAATAAAGAAGTACCTGCACATATTCGTAATGAACTTAAAGATGCGGCATTACAAGCAGCAGAATTAGATCGTAAAATGGAGCGGCTCAATAAAGAAATCAATATTTTAAAGGAAAATGAAGCAGAATCTTCACTTTTAGAATCAACTCCGATTGCACATTTAGCGCAATACTTATCGCAACTCACATTTGACAGTAAAGATAGTAAGTAATTGACAGGAAGATCAAGCAGGGACAACTTATAGAAGCGAGAGCATTAGTTGTTGGTAGCGAAAGGCGTCGACTCCTGTAAGAACGCACGCAGCGTAAGACGTGGGCATTCCGCGCGTTAGCGAGTGTTGGGGATACGGTGTGCCCGCGGACAACAACGGTCACAGCAAAAAAGTGTTAGATTGATTACAGTCAATCTAACACTTTTTCACTTTTGTCCCAACCTCTTTAGTTAAATCGTTGGGCAATCATATCGTAAATATAACGCGCTTGGTCATATTCTGGTTGAATCGTAAATGCCTGCTTCAAATGATACATAGCATCCTCTGTTTGTTCTGTAGATACCGCATACAGAACACCTAAATTATAATGAGCATCTGCATTATTCCAATCTAGCTCGATTAAATAATCTAATTCCTTCTTACCTTCTTCGAACATTTCTAATGCACATAGCACGATAGCATACGCAAGTCGAATTTGTGTATCTTCAGGCGCAATCTCTGCCGCACGTTGTAAATATGGCAATGCGAGCTTTGGATTTTCCATTCGTTCAAAGCATTTCCCCATCATATAATAAACATCTGCACCTGCAATTTTATGCTGTACCGCTTGCTCATAAAGTTTTAACGCTTCTGCATAGCGGTCCGCATTATAATATAAATTAGCTAAGCCATAATATGCTGTAGCTGCCGTTTCGTCTACAGTAATTGCCTTTTGAAAAAAGCGTTCTGCTCGTTCTGTATCTTCTAGTACAGCCAATAAATTCCCAAAATTCACATAGCCAATTGCATTATCAGGTTCTGCTTCAATTGCTTGGGTAAATAGCTGTGCAGCATCCTCATAACGCTTCTCTTGGAATGCAAGTATGCCCTGCTCGTTAAAATCCAAATCTTTTCACCTCTATGTAGCGAAAAGACTGCAAATCCGATCGCTTATTCGTTTACACTGAGTGACTATAGTAACTCAATGTATTTCTTTATTTCCTAAGAAATCAACTGAAATAAGTATGTTTTGCAGCCCTTTTGCAAGTTATCCAACATATGTTAGTTTTTCATTACTTTTAAAGACTTCATCAATTGTACCGCCACCTAAGCAAACTTCACCGTCATATAAAACAACAGCCTGTCCTGGTGTAATGGCACGTACTGGTTCCGCAAACTCAATGTGTGCGCGACCATCTTCTAAAATTTCTACCTCAACAGGTGTGTCTGTTTGACGGTAGCGGAATTTCGCAGTACAAGAAAATTTCCCGGGCAATTTTTTTGTCGAAGTATAGCCCATTTTCACAGCTGTCAGCGAAGTTGAGTATAAAGCATCGTGGTCGAACCCTTGGCCGACAAGTAACACATTGCGTGCTAAATCTTTTCCAAGTACGAACCAAGGCTCACCGTCTCCACCTATACCAAGACCATGACGTTGACCTAATGTATAATACATTAAACCATCATGTTGCCCCATAACTACGCCATCCATCGTTTCCATTTTGCCTGGTTGAGCTGGTAAGTATTGACTTAAAAACTCTTTAAAATTACGCTCTCCAATAAAGCAAATTCCAGTCGAATCCTTTTTCTTGGCAGTAGCAAGACCTGCTTCTTCTGCAATTTTACGCACTTCTTTTTTCTCAATATCTCCAATTGGGAACATTACATGCGCTAGTTGTTCTTGCGATAATTGATTAAGGAAATAAGTTTGGTCCTTATTATCATCAACACCACGAAGCATACGTACTTCGCCATCACCACTGCGATCAATGCGTGCATAATGTCCTGTTGCCAAGTAATCTGCACCAAGATCCATTGCATGTTCTAGGAATGCTTTAAACTTAATTTCCTTATTGCACATTACATCAGGGTTAGGTGTGCGTCCCGCTTTATATTCTTCTAAAAAGTATGTGAAAACTTTATCCCAATATTGCTTTTCAAAATTCACAGCATAATAGGGAATGCCAATTTGATTACATACTTTAATTACATCTTCATAATCTTCTGTTGCTGTACAAACGCCATTTTCGTCTGTATCATCCCAGTTTTTCATAAAAATACCAATTACTTCATACCCTTGTTGCTTTAGCATATATGCAGCAACTGAAGAGTCTACCCCACCTGACATGCCGACGACGACACGAATTTCCGATGGGTCACGTGTTTCGATCATTGTGGTCACCTTTTCTTTTATTCAATTCATATAAACCGAACTATAAGGCTTTGCAAATTTACATAGCATTTAATTAATTCGGTTTAAATTGATAGTAATTAACAAATTATTTTGCCAGCTTTTTCACAATCGCTGCTGTTTTTTCTGCCGCTTGACGGACAGCTTCTTCTGTTAGACCTTGGCCAAAGCTAAAGCGAATAGAGTTTCGTAACTCCTCTGCCCCTTTGCCGTACATAGCAACTAACACATGTGAAGGATCAATTGTACCAGCTGTACATGCAGAACCACTAGATGCACAAATGCCAGCCATATCAAGATTTACTAAAAATGACTCTACCTCCATATTAGCAAAGCTGACATTTAATACGTGCGGTAAAACATTTTGTGTATCGCCATTGACATGAAATACTAATTTTTCATGTGTAAAAACTTCAAGCATAATTTGTTTAAAGCGATTGTACAGTGTTCGCTTACTTTCACGCAACTGACTTGCATTTTCAGCAGCAGTAGCAAAGCCTATAACAGCCGGTATATTTTCAGTACCAGCGCGACGTTTTTTCTCTTGGTCACCGCCTAACGCATAGCTAGCAAGTGGTGTGCCAGTTTTCTGATAAAGGAAGCCAATCCCTTTTGGCCCATTAATCTTATGCGCCGACACGCTTAATAAATCAACTTGCAAAGCTTCCACGTCTATTGTCTCTAAACCATAAGCTTGAACAGCATCTGTATGGAACGACGCTTTATGCTCACGTAACAACTCACCTATTTCAGCAATAGGCTGAATTGAACCAACTTCATTATTGCCATACATAATTGTTACGAGAATCGTATCGTCACGTAATGCCTCTTGTACCGCTTCGACAGTTATGCGTCCATGCGCATCAACTGGTAAATACGTCACTTCAAAGCCCTCTCGTTCTAGCTTCTCACAAGTATGTAACACCGCATGATGTTCGATTTGAGTTGTAATAATGTGCTTTCCTTCAGCAGCTCGCGCAGTAACAGTTCCAATAATGGCCGTATTATCTGCTTCCGTACCGCCACTTGTTAAAATAATTTCCCCTGGCTTTGCACCTATTGATTGTGCTAGGACATCACGTGCATTATCTAAATGTTTGCGCGCCTCTCGTCCAGCTCCGTGAATACTTGATGCATTTCCAAATACATCACGCATCGCTAAAGTCATCGCGTCTATTACCTTGTCATTCATCGGGGATGTTGCCGCATGATCAAGATAGATATATGAATTCATGTTGAAAACTCCTTTATACGAAAACACTAAAGCACTATTCATTCCCAAGTAGTAAAAACGTAACAGCGTTTATACCTTTGGAGGTGCTTTAGCCTAGAAATATTAAATATAGAACATATAGCCGTCTGTTGCATTTTCCTCTGTATACTGTGCTAAATCTTCAATAGTCGTTGTATCTAATACATTTTTCACAGCATCACGGATTCGTAACCATAGTTCACGTTGAGGCGCTTCCTCATTTTCGATACCCTCTACAGGCTGAATCGGACCTTCTAATACACTAATTACATTCGCTGCAGAAATCTCACTAGGTGGGTTTGCAAGCATGTAACCTCCATAAGCTCCGCGAACACTTTTTACCAAGCCCGAATTGCGCAATGGTGATACGAGTTGCTCTAAGTACGCTTCAGAAAGCTCTTTTTCAGCAGCAATTTTGCGTAATGGAATTGGCCCTTCACCATAATGCTTTGCCAATTCAATCATAATCGTGAGACCGTAACGGCCCTTTGTAGAAATTTTCATTTTATCACCCTCAATTAGTCTAGTCAAAATACTACCAACAGTATATCATAATCTCCTCTTGAAGAACTCGGAAATACTCTTGGAAGGTTATGATATACTATGAATTAGAACAAACGTACGAAAGGGGATATTCTTTTGCATAATGAACCACTTGCATATCGGATGCGCCCATTAACGCTAGATGAAATCATTGGTCAACAAGATTTCGTCGGTCCTGATACTGCTCTATACAAAATGATTCAAAATGGGCATGTTCCTTCCATGTTATTATACGGAGAGCCAGGCATAGGTAAAACATCGATAGCAAATGCCATCGCAGGAAGCTCTAAACTTCCCTTTTTCGCACTTAATGCGACTCGTGCTGGGAAAAAAGACGTTGAAGATATTGTACAAGAAGCAAGAATTTCTGGGAAAGTTATACTGTTTCTAGATGAGATACATCGTTTCAATAAATTACAGCAGGATACATTACTACCACATGTGGAAAATGGCTCTATTATTTTAATAGGCGCGACAACTGAAAATCCGTATCATGATGTAAACCCTGCTATTCGCTCACGTTGCGGAGAAATTCATCAGTTAAAAAAATTAACAACAGCAAATTTAATAGAACTTATTCAAAAGGCACTTTCTGATGACAAACGAGGACTAGGAAAGTATCATTTTGCACTGACAGATCCACAAATTGAACAAATTGCAACAGCAGCAAATGGCGATGCACGCAAAGCACTAACATTGCTCGAGTCGATTTATTATGCAAGTGATGAAGTGAACGGACAAACAATAGCTTCTGACCATATTCTAGAACATCTTATTGGCAGAATTGGCGTGTACGGTGATAAAAATGGCTCACACTTTTATAACTTGCTGTCAGCATTACAAAAATCGGTACGTGGGAGCGATACGAATGCGGCGTTGTATTATTTAGCACATTTACTTGAAACAGGTGATTTGGTTGCAGTTAGTCGCCGTTTACTCGTCATGGCCTATGAGGATATTGGTCTTGCCAACCCACAAGTAGGGGCACACATGCTTGCCGCTGTCCAGGCAGCAGAGCGTTTAGGGTTACCTGAAGCACGGATTCCGCTAGCAAGTGCTGTAATTGAAATGTGCCTTGCTTCAAAATCAAATTCTGCAATAGCTGCTATTGACGCTGCTATTGCAAGTATCCACGCAGGTAAAACGGGAGATATTCCACACCATTTACGTGATGCACATTATGAAGGGGCCAAAGATTTAGGGCATGTTGGTTATCAATATCCACATAACAGCCCTATCGGTACTTTTGGTGGATGGGTAGATCAACAATATTTACCAGATGAGCTTGTTGGTACAGAATTTTATAAACCAGTTATTGCAGGTGAAGAGAAACGGATGGCAAGTATTTACGATAAGCTTAAATCATTCCGTCACAAGTAAAGTGCCAGGCACTCAAACAATTTACCATGCCTTTAAAAGAACGCACGCAACGTAAGACGCAACAGACCGCGAGATAGCGGGGGTTGCTTCTTACAACTTGTGCTGGACGGATAGCGTAATGGAGTGCCAGGCACATAAACAATTTTATCTACATTTCCCTCACAAAAATGAAAAACCATTGTCGTTATGCTTTTCGACAATGGTAATAATTCATTACTTATTAATTTATGGATTCCTTCTCAACAAACAATTTAAATTGCTGTAAACATTGCTTGACGTCACCTTTTTGGGCAAGGACCTCTTCTTTTAAAGCAGCTACCTGATCACTATTTTCTATTACATCACCATATAGAGCGATAATAGCAGCTAATAGCTCCTCATTCTCTTCCTGCTCAATACTTGGTAAAGAACGGGCGGCAGTCGTTAATAAACGCGCTACTTTTTCAGGTGTTTTTTGTAGCTCATTTGAAGAATAATAAATGGATGCAGCTAAAAAATAACAAAGCTTGGCACTACAATCTATAAACAAATGCCAATATGTATTGGCTTTCGGTAATTCACCAGCTCTAGCAACTAAATATTCCTTATAAAATGTTGTAGCTTGTGTATATAAAGGCGTTAAAGCTCTCGTGGCTTTTGTGTAATTATTAGACGTATCTAAATAATCAAATACAATACTATTCATTTTCTCTTGAAGTTTTACGATATCTAAATGTTCACGAATTACTTGTATTTCCATTTTTCCACTCTCCCATGTTCTCATTTGTTTTAGCAAACGCCATTTCCACTTCCCCTAAGTAGATTTGAACATTCCAAACAAGCTGACCTATTATCTCTATATATTGGAATTATTCAAATTATAGCAATAAACCAAAAGAAGAAGTGAGGACATGAAAAAAATAAGGCAATTTCGTGAATTATTAGCATTTTGTGTACGTTAAATTAATTATTTTGGTAAAATTAAACTCTTTGTATATAGTAATCAAACAAAAATTGTTCCTTTTCTTGATTTATTATTTCGACGATGCTACCGTTTGCATATTTTTTAATTCTTTGTTTTGGACTATAAAAATACGCATTATTCGTAATTAGCCATTGGCTTAACGTCAGCTCTGTCGCTGGTTGCTGTTCAGTTAAAATTCGTTTATGCCGAAGTATATCCGCCATTTTGTAAAAGCCATCTGATAATTCATAAGCAGATACATCAAAATTAAAAACAGGTGTCACAACCTGTCCAACATCAAAAATATGTATCGTCTTTCTCTCCTCATCAATCGCTAATTCCACTGTGCTAATTTCATCGAATAGATTCAATCCTCTATATTCCATTTGATAAATTTGCTCCATTATTAATGAATGCCCCCTCTTTTATAACAGCCCTATTGTAACATAGAAAAAGTGAACGTCTGTTGCGTAAGTAACATAAGGGAGCATTTTTAGTCATTTCTCCTACTGATTTTCTTGTCATAAAAGAAAAGAATCTACAAGTCGTCTAAGAGAAAGTAAGCATGTGCAGGCACAAACTCACAACTTCCCCAAGGAAAACTTTGCAGATTCTTCTTTTAATTAACATAAGAACATTTTCAATGTGCTAGTTACTGCTAAATACAAGACAAATAGCTTAACCTTGTACGCGAGTAATTTTCACATCTTCTACAATTTTATTGACTACCCAACTTGCTGCTATTAAACCTGCAACAGAAGGGACAAATGCGTTAGAAGATGGTGGCATTTTCGCCTTACGGATAGCGGCATCTGGTTTGCCCACATGCTCTACGACATCTGGACGTACGACAATCGGACTTTCATCAGAGAATACAACTGTTATCCCTTTATGAATACCATCTTTTCGTAATTTTGTACGAATAACTTTCGCTAATGGATCTGTATGCGTTTTCGAAATATCCGCGATTTTGAAGCGGGTTGGGTCCATTTTATTGGCAGCACCCATACTTGAAATAATTGGGATGTTACGTTTTAAGCATTCTTTCATAATGTGAATTTTATAGATCACAGTATCGCTCGCGTCAATAACATAGTCGATTCCTTGTGCAAAAAATTCCTCATATGTTTCTTCCGTATAAAACATATGCATATCAATTACTTCACATTCTGGATTAATATCAGCAATACGCTCTTTCATAACGCCAGATTTGGATTTTCCTACTGTTGAAAGATACGCTACTAATTGACGGTTAACGTTCGTAATATCTACATTATCCTTATCAACTAAAATAATGCGACCAATCCCACTACGAGCACATGCCTCTGCAGCAAATGAGCCGACGCCACCTACACCTAGAATGGCTACTGTTGTATTTTTTAATTTTTCGAGTCCCTCAGTACCTATCGCGAGCTCGTTACGAGAAAATTGATGTAACATCCTTACACTCTCCATCTATCCAATTTTTATTAGTAAACCTAGTTATATACTAAGATAAAATCAAACCTATATTACATTCTATCATGATATTGTTCAAGTGGAAATTCTCAAAAAGAACTCGCACAGTTGTTGTACTAAAAAATTTCGCATAGAGGGTTGTTTTAGCCTATTTAGACATTTTCATTTTCCCATTTCTCAAAATTTGCTTGAAACGCTTCAATAAATGACACATCTAGTTGAACGTGCGCTTGTTTAAAGGCTCCGACAACCGCCCCACCAATCGGCTCTAAATAAGGTAAAATAAATTGTATCGGCAACTGATCTGCTAATGCTAATTGTTCAAGGTGCGAAACAATAGTAGGATTATTTGAAAATACACCGCCTGCTAATACTACGGGTACATTTTCTCTCCCCCATGACATGCTGGCATAACATGTTTTTATCGCCGTATAGTATTTGACACAAGCGTCTTGCACAATGTGTTTGGCTATACGGTCTCCTTTTTCTGCAACTTGAAAAACATATTTGCCAATTGGTGCAATTACAGTTCTTGGGTGCTCCACTCCATAAATATGTTCAATTAATTGCGGAACACAATCAACTGAGAAATGTTGTAGTACTATATCTGTTAAAACGGTTGGCTGTGCACGCTGATCATAGCTTTGAAAAACAGCCTTCAGCACATGAATACCTAAATCATAACCACTACCTTCATCATCAAATAAGTACCCCCAGCCACCAACACGATTAACCATATGCTGATGGTTGAACCCCATCGTAATCGCACCCGTACCAGCAATTTGAACAATTCCTTCTTGTCCCATCGTACCAGCATATAGCGCAATTAAAGCATCATTCTCTATTACAACGGTCGTCGTCTGATCAACATATTGACGAATAATACTTTCTACTATGCCTTCAGCTTGCCGTTCCTTCACCCCTGCCATACCAGCAAAGCAACTATGTATTGCTGTCAATATTTGTGGCGTTTGCTCCTGCATTTTCTGTAACAATCCGTGAATTGTTGCCTCAAAATCATGTGCATCCATTGCAGTTGGGTTACTACGTGACGTCATCACCTTGCCATAAATAGTGCCATATTCATCACAAATAACAGCACAAGTTTTTGTACCCCCTCCATCTATCGCTAGCACATACATCCTATTTGCTCCTTTCTATATGAAAAAGGATTAAGCACATACAATTGTCGGCTTAATCCTCCTTTTAAGTTCAATTATTTTGTAAATCCGAATGACGCCCATGGTTGAATTTGCGCTATTAAAAAGCGTTCATCCTCCACTACCTTGGCAACTACATTTGTAGAGCCAGCATTCGGCATTTCCTTTAAAACTATTTGTAGTTCACCTTTATAGCGAACATCTAAATTATTATCAATCGTGACATCCCCTAGTTGCAATGCATGCGCATCGTGAACTGGGAAATCACCATTTTTATATTTCACTCGCGATTGTGTACTACGAATAACGTAATCCGATACATCACCTCGATTAAAATGAGGCTCTTTGAATAAGACTGCTTCTTCTAACACCGTTGTTTCAGAGGATGGTACAACTTTCAGCTCCAACTTATGCCGATTTAATTGTCCTAATGCTTTCAGTTCTTCCTCTGAGGCATACATATTGCCAATAATACAATCATCGATTAAGCCTGTATGCCATAAATCTTTCGCTTGCACAGTAATCGGTAAATCGCGATGCTCTTCTAGTGTTGGTAGGCCATGCTCGGTTTTTTCCCAAGGACCGTACAGCGCATGCTGCGATGAAATCATCGCAGCTGTCCGTATATGGTTGGCTTTAAAATTTTTCGATGTCGCAAGAAAATGCTGGCGTGAAAGACCCGTAAATCGTCTTGGATAAAAATTATGACAGCCTATAATATTGTCACGGTTCGGTTGGTAGGATAATATATTATCCACATATTTCGTTCCATTACTAATATTTAGCTCAATTTTCAACTGACTATCATCGAAAGACATTAACGCTTCCTCTTGACCTGAAAATCCCATATCTAAACGCAATGCCGCCAGATGGTAGTGTTCTTTAAAATAATCAATATTTTTATACGTTAAGCCTAAATCTTCAAAAACAGCCGGTGCAATATCAGCAGAAATATCAAAGCCTAGCTGTTTTGCAAAATAATTGATTTGCTGCAATTTAAGCTTTTCATGTTCATTGTTTAAAGATAGAAGACATGTAAAAATACGATCAAAACCATTATCGTGTGCTAGCTGAACATATTGTTGCATTTCTTCTAGCGTGCTGTGCTGTGGATAGAGTGAAATTCCTAATCTTCTCAAATGACAATACCTCCAATGCTAAGCTATTACACTTCTACTTTTGGATTCTCAGCTGTAATTTCAGCTTGTTGTTCTTGTGCTTGCTCTGCCTTTTTTTGGTCTTGTTTAGCAATTCGGTTTGCCATCGCTAAGAATGGAAGGTAGATACAAACTGATATAACAATTAACGCAAGACTTAAAACAGCTCCAGTCCAAGATTGTGTCACTAAAAATCCGTTAATTATAGGCGGTGTAGTCCATGGGGCTGCAACAGTTGCCGCAGGAACCCAACCCCATTTTGTGACAAAGAAAGCAATTGTTACGTTTACCATTGGCGTTAAAATAAATGGTATAAATAAAATTGGATTTAAAACGATTGGTAGACCAAATAGTAATGGCTCATTAATATTGAATAGCCCTGGTGCCGCGGATAATTTTCCAACGGTATTATATTGCTTGTTTTTCCGTGCAATAATGAAAATCGCGATAATAAGTGCAATTGTCGTACCCGATCCACCCATATTGACGAATGCATCAAAGAATGGCTTATTCACGATATAAGGTGCAACTTTGCCAGCAGAAATTGCTGCAACGTTTGCATCAATCGCGGGTAAATTAATCGTTTGCATAAATGGCTCGATAATGTTAGCACCATGAACACCTAGCGTCCATAAGAATGCTGGAATAAAGGCTAAAATTATGGCAGCAACCCACGTATTTGTTAAGCCCATAAACGGCTCCTGAATCGTTGAATAGAATGAACCAACAATATCTGGAATATCAAAACCTGCAGAAATAATTGTACGAACTAATGCAAAAACACCAATTGTAATAATAGCTGGCAGCAATGCTGCAAATGATTTCGAAACTGCTGGCGGTACCCCATCAGGCATTTTAATTAGTAGCTTACTATTACCTGATAACCTACAAAATAATTCAGTAGACAACAAGGACACGATAATGGCGATAAATATCCCGCCCGTTCCAGTTGTTAAACCTGATAAACCGCCTTCACCAAACGTACCGAATGTCAAATAACTTGAAAGACTAATAACCCCAGCTGAAAGACCGTCTTTGTTATAACTTTTTGCTAAGTTATAAGCAATTGCGAACGCGAGTAACAGCGACAGAATACCAAATGTCGCACCCCACATATTTCCGCCCCATTGCGTCCATGTTTCATGCTTCCAAATGGAGTCCAGTGCATTTTGGTAAAAGTCAATTGGTAAGTTATTAATTAATACAGCTAACGAGCCTACAATTGTCAATGGCATAATCGTAATAAAACCGTCACGAATGGCAACTAAATGACGCTGACTCCCAACTCTAGCAGCTACCGGCACAAATTTTTCTTCTAAAAATCGGAACATTCCACACACTCCCTTTGCTTTTTATTGTGACATCAAAAACTGATGTTACTCCCCTTTGATTTGTTCATATAGTTCGATCATTTCTTGCGCTAAATCACGAAACGTTATTGCATTCATTAAGTGATCCTGTGCATGAATTAATAGCATCGATACTTCGACTTTTTCTCCCCTTGCTTCCTGCGTTAACAATGCTGTTTGTGAATGATGAGCCTCAACTAGCGCTTCATTTGCCTGCTTTATTTTTTCCTTTGCTTCGTTAATTTGCCCCTTTTTTGCTAACTGAAGTGCTTCCATACATTCACTTTTCGTATTACCACTATGGACGATTAAGCCCATAATGGACTGCATCATTGCTGTTTCATCCATTGGCTTGCCTCCTCATCCAATTAGCTTCAATGCCTGTTGTAAGACATTTCCACCGTTCATCATGCCGTAATCAGCCATATTAATTACATCAATTGGCAAATTTAAATCTTTGAATTTTACTTCGAATGTTGATTTTAAGTAACGAACTTGCGGTCCAAGTAACAGTACATCTGCCTTCTTATTTGCTAAAACTTTATCTACCTCACTTTCAGCTATAGCAAAAATATCAGCTTCAATATTTTGTTCCTGTGCAGCCTTCTGCATCTTCGAAACTAGTAAACTCGTACTCATCCCTGCAACACAAACTAACATAATATTTTTCATCGTCAGCACTCCCTTTTTGTTTTTTTAAATTTAGAACCTTTTAACGAATTGACGACTCCAATGAAATCGCTTTCTTATATTGAGAATAGCACCAATTGGTATATACCACAATATACTTTTTTAGTCATTTTATACCTTTTCAAAACTAATAAATAATTGGGCTATTGCTTCGATACTTGCTAAATAATGGCTTTACTTAACTGGTATAGTCCAGAAAAATATTCAAAAAATTTTTTCGTTTTTTATCATCTGCTGCAGCAAGTTAAAAATATTCATAAAATGCAGGTCGCTTTGCTGGAATCGCCTGTTGCCAATGGTGTATTTCTTCGTCACCTAGCACTTTATTCGCAAAAGTCACTGCATCTTTCACACTAAGATAACCGACCATCATCGCAGAAAATAAGTTGATTGGTAATGTAAGCATATGCTTTTCAGACATGGAATTTTCCTCAATTATCGAGATCTCACCATCTTTATTTATCATGTAAATATGTTCATTCCACGGACAAAAGTGATCCTCTAGACGAACGTACAAAGTTTGCTGTAAATCTCCCCATGGATAGCGTTGCATAAAGGCAAAAGCATCCACGATTCTGACCATGACATCTTGTATAATCTTTTTTGGAAATTGTGGATTTTCAAAATTAAAACCAAAATGGCTATCATTTGCCGTAATTCCTTCGATCGTGTGTACACTTGCTGCATGTGATGTTATAAAGCGCCATAGTGCTTGTTCTGCTAAATGATCCTCCACAATAAAGTCATGAATTGTAAAGATGCCATCTTGAATCGTATAGCGGATATACCCTACTATTTTTTGTTCCAGAAAACACGCAGCAAAATGGCTTTCAGGTGTTCTTCTTTCAATGCGTTTCCACCATGCTGCGTCACGTAGCATCCCACCATTTGTAACACTTGCCTGTGCATTATGAAATTGTTGAATTGCTTCGAACAACGTACTATCCGGCCATTCAAAGCTCATACGCTTTACAACATCTAACTGTTTGCCGAAATAAGGAAACTGTGAGTTAGGAATAGCATAATGTAGTTTGTCAAAAAATAATTCCCAACCAAAATAACGGTAAAAAGAAACAGAAAAGGGTGCAAGTACCGAGATGGTTTGCCCATGTTGTCGCATTTCCTTTAGAGAAGCAGTCATTAGCTTTTTTATAATTCCTTGCTGACGGTACTCAGGATATGTTGCCACAAATCCAATACCACCCATTTCATAGTTTTCACCATGTATCGTCATATTAAGCGGTAGTATTAATAGCTGCCCAACAACCTTATCGCCATCATAAGCACCTAAAGTTGCACTATGCTCAATCCAATAATGAAAATCATCGCGCCGCGCACCGCTATATTTATTTGGAAAGCAATAATCTCGTAATCGATGAATTTGTTGATAATCTTTTGCCGGAACGTATTGGATGTCCATGACGCCCTCCTTTTTTCAGAATATTCAAAAATAAGAACTTAAATACCTAGATGTTTTTTTACGTATGCTTCAACATCAGATGCAGTTGATAGCATTAAAAGGTGCTCAATATGGTGAACTAACCGCTCCTTTGAAAGCTTTGCAATATGTGCCCTCGTTTTGAGAATGGAAGACGCATTCATGGAAAACTCATCTAAGCCTAAAGCAAGTAAAATAGGTATTGCTATTTCATCTGCTGCCATTTCACCGCACATACCTACCCATTTCCCCTGCTTATGTGCTGCATCAATAACATTTTTTATAAGTCTCAGTACTGCTGGGTGATATGGTTGATATAGATAAGAGACATTTTCATTCATACGATCTGTTGCCAAAGTATATTGAATTAAATCATTTGTACCGATCGAAAAAAAGTCTACTTCTTTTGCAAATAAATCAGCAATCATCGCGGCTGCCGGAATTTCTACCATTATTCCGAGTTCAATTGCCTCAGCCATTGCAACCCCTTGTGCTTGCAAATGTGCTTTTTCCTCATTCAACAATTGCTTTGCCATTCTCCATTCATCTAACGTTGCAATCATTGGAAACATTATTTTCAAGTTGCCATAAGCACTTGCTCTTAATAATGCACGTAGCTGTGTACGGAACATTGCTTGTTGGTCTAGGCAAATACGAATCGCTCTATAACCTAAAAATGGATTCATTTCAGCTGGTAGCTTTAAATAAGGGAGATGCTTATCACCACCAATATCCAATGTCCGAACAATCGTTGGCTTTCCCTGCATTTTTTCAAGGACTGTGCGATACGCATGAAACTGTTCATCTTCACTTGGGAGCTCCTGCCGTCCCATATACAAAAACTCCGTTCGAAATAAGCCAATACCATCTCCAGCTGCATCTATTACCTTTTCCACATCTTCTGGCTTGCCGATATTGCCCGCAAGCTCAACACTATGTCCGTCCTCACTTACGCTCGACATTGCTCGATATTGAAGGAGCTCGTGTCGCTGCTGCTTGAGCATCTTTTGCTGTTGCTCATAAAATGCTGACACTTCTGGTGTAGCATCGATAATAATATTGCCATTTGAGCCATCCATAATAATTGGTGTGCCATGTTTAATTGTCTTAGTAGCCGTTTTTGTTCCAACGATTGCTGGTATATCTAGTGAGCGTGCGAGAATAGCAGAATGAGAAGTTTTCCCACCAATATCTGTTATAAATCCTTTGACATAATTAGTATCTAGTTGTGCCGTCATTGATGGTGTTAAATCTTCTGCTACGATGATGACATCTGTTGATAAACGGCTCATATCTAGTAGTTCAACATTTAATAAATGGGCTAATAAACGCTTTGATACATCACGAATATCAGCTGCTCGCTCTTGCATATAAACATTGTCCATTCCTTCAAACAGTCCGATAAACATCTTGGAAACTTCATGTAAGGCATACTCAGCATTACTGCCTGTTTTAATTTTCTCTTCAATGGCTGCTAACATTTCAGGGTCTTCTAGCAATAATAAATGCGCAGCAAATATAGCCGCCTTGTCCTCGCCAAATTTATTCTGAGCGAGTGTTAAAATTTCTTGTAATTCCCTCTTCGATTGCGCGAGTGCTACTTTAAAACGTTCCAATTCTGCCTGTATATCTGTTATCGTTAACTTCTCAAATGATAAATCTGGTTCTACTAAACAAAAAGCATTAGCAAAGGCAATGCCTTCAGAAACGGCAATACCCTGTATTTCTAACATTCTTCACCAATTCCTTTAGTAACAATCACTTCTGTAACTGTTTGCATTAGCTGTTTTGCATCTGCTCCTTGTGCAGAAACCGTAATCGTACTTCCCGTCACGATGCCTTGCGCCATAACCCCCATGATGGACTTCAAATTGACAGACTTATCATTGTAAGTTAACTGAACCTCACTCTCAAATGGTGTGACAGCACTTACTAATAGCGCTGTTGGCCGAGCATGTAAACCTTCTGGTGTTGTGATTTTAAATGTTTTTTTCATCGATACCCCTCCAAATTTCACTCAAAATTAATGCGAGATTGATAGTTTGCAATCATCAATTCGTTATGATGCTTATTCGATTCAACATTGTTACTTTCAAAAACAGGCAATACTTCCTGACAATCAGCCAATGACTCAATAACGTGACTGAATAGCGCTTGAAGAATTGCAGAACCAATCACCGTCGACGCAGGTGCGTATTGCATCTGTTGATGATGCAATAGACCATCCCCTACAGGAATATGTGTGTTGATAACAACATCCACAACATCCTCTAAACGTTTTCCACTAATATGACGTGTTGGTTGTTCACAATATTCAAGTGATTGCATAGACATAACAAGGATACCCGACTGTTTTGCTAGTAATGCCGCATCTATTGGGGCATTATTTCGACCAGATGTGGAAATGACGATGCAAACATCATTTTCCTGAAATTGAAATTCATCTTTATGTCGTACGATAATCGTTGGGTCCTTTTCATTTTTTGAAGATGTTAAAGCTCCTGCATATAAAGTTAATGGCTCGACCGTAATTGGACGTACAGGCACAAGTCCTCCCGCACGATAAAATGCATCTTGTGCTAAAAGATGTGAATGTCCACAACCAAACAATTGGACAATTCCACCACTTTGAAGACGTGAAACAATCATTTGTGCAGCTTCTGCTAATAGCGTATTTTCCTGCTCTAGCACAAGATCTAATAGCCTTTGTAGTTCATGAAAATAAGCACGCATCATATCACCTTTTAATTTCACTTATAAATTTGTATCGATCAGCACGATAAGTACTTCGCACAAGTTCGAATGGCACGCCATCTGCTAAATAACTTGTTCGTTTAATAATTAAAACCGGTGCAGTACTATTGATTTGCAAATATTTACTATCTTCTTTTGCTACAATTGCCGCTTCCATTTGCTGAATGGCATTGCCAATTTTCTGATGGAATTTCGCTTCAATAAGCGCATACAACGAACCCATAATTTTCTTTTCATCTAATTCAGGATATACTTTCACTGGAATATAGGTTCTTTCAATCGCCATCGGTTTAGAATCGGCACTTCGTATCCTTGTAACGAAAAATACTTCTTCACCCCGTTCTAACATTAAATCTCCTGCAATATCTAACGGTGGTACAATTTTTTCGAAACGTAGTACTTTACTAGTTGGTTCCATACCTCTTGCACGCATATCCTCCGTAAAACTTGTTAATCCCATTAATGGCTGTTCCAACTTTGGATTGGCAACATAAGTACCTCTGCCTTTTTCACGATAAAGCAATCCACTATTTACTAAATTGGTAATTGATTGACGGACAGTCATTCTACTCACATCAAATTGAACTGAAAGCTCTCGCTCTGATGGAATATTTTCGCCAATTTTGTATTCCTCTAAATAAATCCGTTGCTTTAATACTTCTTCTATTTGTATATAGATTGGTATATGAGAATTTTTATCTAACACGCCTTGCACCATCCTATCGCATTTTTACTATTATTTCTCAAATACAACTTTTCCCCGACAAATAGTTTTTTCAATATTTAAATGTTGATCTAACAAAATGACATCTGCATCAAAGCCTTCTGCAATACGGCCTTTTGTGCGTAATTGTAATTGTTCCGCAGCATTTGTTGAGGACATTGCAACAAGCTCTGACAACGAACAATTTGTGACCGCTTTCATATTTTTCACTGCTTGTTCCATCGTCAATACACTTCCAGCTAATGCTCCATTCGGTAAATGTGCTCCGCTTTCTGTGACATGGACTGTTTGACCACCTAAATCATAATCGCCATATTGTAATCCTTTTGCACGCATAGCATCTGTAATTAAAATAATACCTGCTGCCCCTTTAACTCGGTAGGCAAGTTTTACAGACATAGGATGGCAATGCACAAAGTCTGCAATGATTTCGACTTTTACAGCATCTTCAACAAGTACTCCCCCTACAACGCCTGGATCTCGATGATGGAATGGTCGCATTTGATTGTATAAATGCGTTGCCTGCCTGACACCTAGTGCTACTGCTCTCTCTACCTCTTCAAATGTTGCATCTGAATGACCGATTGATACAATAACCCCTTGCTTGTAAAGCTCTTCAATAAACGGAAAGCCACCTTCTAGCTCAGGTGCAATGGTTATTTGTTTAATGCGGTTGTTACTTAATGTTTGCCATTGCGCAAATTGTTCGCTTGATGGCAGAATCATATAGTCGATTGGCTGAGCACCTGCACGCTTCGTTGACACATAAGGACCTTCAACGTGGATACCTAATAAACTGGCTTCATTGTCACCATCTTCAAATTGCGAGATTGTCTTTAATGCATTTTCAATCGCTTCTGGCGCTTGTGTCATCGTCGTTGCAAGAAAGCCTGTGACACCTTCTTTAACTAATGACGCAGCCATATTATGAAGCGCTTGCTGTGTAGCATCCATTGCATCATTGCCTGCCGATCCATGAATATGCATATCAATATAGCCAGGAAATAGTAACAAGTCTTTCCCCTTGCCTTCAATATATTGCTCTGCCTTATCGAATAATTCTTTACCTACTTTAATTATCTTGCCATTCTCAATCAATACGTCACCTTTAAAAGGTATCTCGTTATGGTTGACGATCGTTACATTGGAAATTAATAATGTACTGCTCAATTTAACACCTCCGCTGTCTATGTTTTTACGAAGCTTACTTTTTAACGTAAGGACAAGCTATGTTATTTGGTATAGTTGTCTATACCAATTATAGTATGGAAATTCAAAAATAAAAAGTAAATTTTACAATTTTTCTTATTTTTCGTTTAATTTAGTAAATAACACCCTATGCTTTTTAGGCGTAAAAATGCTGGGACAAAACAGAAAAAGTGTTAGATTGACTTTAATCAATCTAACACTTCTTCGTTGTAAACGTTAAGGTTCGCTACGGCAGGCGCTATTGGACATACCGTACCCCTAGACTCTAGTATGCTATGTATGGACGAATCCCGATTGTGCCGTAATGCCAATGAAACATTCGTTTTGAACCCGCAATTTGCAGGTGGGTGCCCGCTTTATAGCTTTAAACGTCCCTCTCCAAAATGGGGCATGTTTGCCACTACAAAATTAGATGGCTCCCGACGATATAGTGTTCGGTCAAAACTGTTAAATAGAGATAGCAGTTAGACAAACACATCAGGATTCGTATTACAGTTATAATAACACCATATTTCAGATAATTCAAACGATTTCTAGCAAAAAAATAAATTCTTTCAAAAAACGCAAAAAATACCTAGATTCCCAACATTTTTTGTTAGAGAATCCAGGTATTTTGCATTACTTTTATCTTTTAAATGTTTTAATTGCCAAACTTAATTCGCTTAATTGATCTGGAGACACTTCACTTGGAGCATCTGTCAATAAGCAACTTGCACTTGCTGTTTTCGGGAATGCAATTGTATCACGTAAATTATTACGACCAGCAAGTAACATTACGAAACGGTCAAGACCAAATGCAAGACCTGCATGTGGAGGCACGCCATATTCAAACGCTTCTAATAAGAAGCCAAATTGTGCTTGTGCTTCCTCATCTGAGAAACCAAGTAGTTTAAACATTTTTTCTTGTAAATCACGCTCATAAATACGTAATGAACCACCGCCAAGCTCATAGCCGTTTAATACGATATCGTAAGCTTGTGCGCGAACTGCAGCAGGGTTTGTATCCATTAATTCGATATCTTCGTCAAATGGACGAGTGAATGGATGGTGCGCTGCTTTGAATCGGCCATCTTCTTCAGAGTACTCGAATAAAGGCCAGTCCGTAATCCATAAGAAAGCAAATTGCGATTCATCGATTAAGCCTAAATCTTGACCTAATTTTGTACGAAGAGCACCTAGAGATGCTGCAACTACATCAGCTTTGTCAGCTACGAATACTAAAATATCACCGATTTCAGCACCCATACGCTCGATTAATGCAGCAGCTAATGCTTCATCAAAGAATTTTGCGATTGGTCCATTTAATCCTTCTTCTGTTACTTTCAACCATGCAAGACCTTTTGCGCCGTAAATACCAACGAATTTTGTAAGCTCATCCATATCTTTACGAGAGTATTTATCAGCCGCACCTTTAATGTTGATACTTTTCACTTGCTTGCCTTGTGCTACTGTATCAGCAAATACTTTGAAATCACAGCCATCAAAAACTTCGTTTAACGCTACTAATTCTAAACCGAAGCGAACATCTGGTTTATCTGAGCCGTAACGATCCATTGCTTCTTGGTATTTCATGCGTTGGAATGGCGCAGGAATATCGATGCCTTTTACATCTTTCATAACAGCTTGAATTAAACGTTCGTTCATTTCTAAAACTTCTTCTTGTGTTAAGAAGCTTGTTTCGATATCAACTTGTGTGAATTCAGGTTGACGGTCAGCACGTAAGTCTTCGTCACGGAAACAACGAGCAATTTGGAAATACTTTTCAAATCCAGCTACCATTAGTAATTGTTTAAATAGCTGCGGAGATTGTGGTAATGCATAAAACTCGCCTTCGTGTACACGAGATGGTACTAAGTAGTCACGAGCACCTTCTGGCGTTGATTTTGTTAAAATAGGCGTTTCTACTTCTAGGAAGCCCTCATTTTGTAAGAAGTTACGAATTGTACGTGTTACGTCTGAACGCATTTTGAACGTATCGAACATTGCAGGACGTCGTAAATCTAGGTAACGATATTTTAATCGTAAATCTTCTGATACATCCGTACGATCTTCAATTTGGAAAGGAGTTGTCTTCGCTGTATTAATAACGATTAAGCTTGTCGCTTCCACTTCAATTTTGCCGTTTGGCATATTTGGATTGATTTGATCTTCCGAACGAAGAATTACTTTTCCTTCAATTTCGATTACGTATTCGCTACGTACTTTATCAGCTAAAGCATGTGCCTCTGCTACATCAGGACTAAATACAACTTGTGTAATACCAGTACGGTCACGTAGGTCGATAAAGATTAATCCACCTAAATCGCGACGACGTTGTACCCAACCTTTTAATACAACGTGTTCGCCTTGTAACGTTTCAGAAAGCTCGTTACTAGCATGTGTTCTTTTTGCCATTTTGCATTTCCTCCAAAATCATTTATTTAATAAGTAGTTCACTAATTCTGAGAAGGCTACTTTTTGCTGCTCCCCAGATGCCATATGCTTTACTGTTGCTGCTTGCTCTTCTATTTCTGTTTCACCTAAAACGATAGTATATTTAGCACCTAAACGGTCTGCAGATTTCATTTGTGCTTTCATTTTTCGATCTAAATAATCCATATCAGTAGAAATACCTTTTGCACGGAATGAGCTTGTTAGTTCGACTGCTTTTAGCTTCGCTTCATCGCCCATAGCAATCATGTAAACCTCTAATGCTGATTCTGTATCTAACTCTACCGCTTCAGCTTCAAGTGCTAATAATAAACGTTCGATACTTAATGCAAAGCCGATGCCCGGTACATTCGGACCACCGATTTCCTCTACAAGCCCATTATAACGACCACCACCGCAAAGCGTTGTAATTGCGCCAAAGCCATCAGCTGTTGACATAATTTCAAATGTCGTATGGTTGTAGTAGTCAAGGCCACGTACTAAATTCGGGTCTACTTCATATGAAATACCTAGCGTATCTAGATACGTTTTAACCTGAGCAAAATATGCCGCTGATTCCTCTGTTAAAAAATCAGTTAATGCAGGGGCAGTTGCCATTAATGGATGCTCACGGTCTACCTTACAATCTAAAATACGTAATGGGTTTTTTTGCAAACGATTTTGGCAATCAGAGCAAAACTCATGGATATGTGGCTCAAAGTGATTAATTAATGCTGTACGGTGTGCATCACGCGTTACTTTATCACCGAGTGAGTTGATGACTAATTTCAAATCTTTTAAGCCTGTTGATTCATAAATGTCCATTGCTAATGCTATCACTTCTGCATCGATTGCAGGGTCAGCTGAGCCAATAGCTTCAACACCAAATTGTACAAATTGACGGTAACGACCAGCCTGTTGACGTTCATAACGGAACATTGGTCCTAAATAAGATAGCTTCACTGGTTGATCGGGTGCACCAAACATTTTATGTTCAACATATGCACGAACAACCCCAGCAGTATTTTCTGGACGTAATGTTAATGAACGACCACCTCGGTCTTCAAATGTATACATTTCCTTTTGCACTACATCAGTTGTTTCTCCAACACCGCGCGCAAATAAATCTGTTTGTTCAAAAATAGGTGTACGAATTTCGTTATATCGATACACACGACAAATATCACGAATAATTGCTTCGACCTTTTGCCATTTTTCTGATTGACCTGGCAATATATCTTGGGTCCCTCTTGGCACTTTAAAACTCATGTAAATACCTCCTTTTCAATTGCTTATGAGCCAGCCTTCGTATGTAAAGCGCGAAACAGCAGTACAGAGCGACTTTTTTTAGAGAAATCCAACAAAAAAAGCCCTCGCCACCTTGCAAAATTGCAAGGGACGAGAGCTGTATATGCTTCCGCGGTTCCACCCTAGTTGACGCACAAACTACATTGCGTCCTCCTCATAATCGGGTAACGGCCGATTCCGTTTTTTCCTACTAAGTATTCCTTTTCAGAAAAAAGCCTCTCAAGTGTTATTCGCCTTATACTTTTTTGTAGGAAAGATTGCAGCCTAAGTCTTTCCCTCTCTTTTCCAATAGAGGTATACGCTACTTGCTTGGTCATAAGCGGTTAATCATTTTTTGATTACCCTTTATGTTAGTCACAACACAAGGTAATGTCAACTGTTTTCTTATTTTTCACAAAGTAGTTATTAAAATAATGATTTCTGTTACCTTTTTCCCTCGAATTTTATCATGAAAACATGGTAAAATAGCACAAGAAAAGGAGGGGTCCAATGACGACAAAACTTATACATAAAACCATTATCTTTGTCCTATTATTAACATTTTTGTTTCCAAGTATCATCAATAAAGAACTAGTATTTGCCGATTCGAGTGATTTAAAAGTTACTGGAACTATACTTCATTTACGCGAAGGACCTGGGCTCTCTTACCCGATTATTACAACATTAGATGAAGGTGATTTGTTAACATCCATCGGTCGCGAAGGTGATTGGATTCAAGTAAAAACAGACGATTATGAAGGATGGGTAGCATCTTGGCTAACAGCTTCTATAAATGAGCAACAAACAATTGATAAAACGGTCATATCCCAAGTTGATCGCCTCAATATCCGTACTGACCCGGATATTTCATCACCAGTCCTTGGGCAGCTGTCAACAGGCAATCAAGCAGCACTCATAACAGAAAATGGTGAATGGGCAAAAATTAATTGGAATGGACTAGTCGGTTGGGTATCTGCAGACTATGTGACAATTAATGAAACAACAGAAAAAACAACAACTGACCAAGTAGTAGAAGTATCTACAACAACCGAACCTAAAGGTACTACATTTACTATTTTAGTCGATACGTTAAATGTCCGCAAAAAGGCAGATTTAACGTCAAAAAAAATAGGGACAGTTTCGAATGGACAATCTTTTAAAGTACTAGCACAAGAACATAATTGGGTTCAAATTCAGTACAATAACAAAAAAACTGGTTGGGTATACAGCTTCTACGGGACATTTTCTGATACGGTAAAAACGACTGCGAAAACTTCAACGTCATCATCACCATCATCATCATCCTCGCTTGAATCTGTCACAATTATTTATAATGGGACAAACTTACGTACTGACGCGACTACAACTGCGGAGGTTGTTAAACGTGTAGATGCTGGCGAAACCTATCCAATTGTAGGTGCTAAAGATGATTTTTACGAAATACAATTAGAAGATAAAACCGCATTCGTCGCAAACTGGGTAGTCTCCACTTCACAAAGCACAGCGGTAACAACTAGCTATACAAAATCTGAGCCTCGAAAAAAAGGGACTCTAAACGGACTTACAATTGTTGTCGATGCTGGTCATGGTGGAAATGACCACGGTACAACTGGTCAGCGAGGAACTGACGAGAAAGATATAACATTGAAAACTGCGTCTCTTCTCGCATCTAAGTTAAGTGCAGCTGGTGCAAATGTTGTGATGACACGTGAATCAGATGAATATGTTGCACTTCGTAAACGTGTATCCGTTGCCCACCAGCATGATGCAGATGCTTTTATAAGTATTCACTATGACGCTACTGATAATAGTTCAATTTCAGGTTTTACCTCCTACTATTTAAATAACAATCAAAAAGGGCTTGCTGAAGCAATACACAATGGCCTTGCTAGTAAAATTAACATTAAAGATCGTGGTACACAGGAAGGAAATTACTTAGTACTTCGTGAAAACCGACAAAAAGCAGTGCTTCTGGAGCTAGGTTTTTTAAGTAATGCCAATGAAGAACGGATTATTACAACGGCTAAATTCAGAGAACAGGCTACACTCGGTATTTATCAAGGCATTTTAGATTACTTTGATGCAAATGAATAAAAAAGAACCTTCATTTTCTTATAATTTTAGAAAATGAAGGTTTTTATATGTTTGTGTTTATTTTGTCCAATGTAACCCATATAATTTCCTCCATACGAATAAAGAAAGGTGTATGATCAAACTCGATAACGATATGGTCAGGTAATACAGAGGTTAAAATACCTTGTTGGATACTTTTCTCTGTTTGCACTACAATTATTTGGCTAATCATCAACTTAAGTGTTTCATATAAATAAGGATTGGATATCCTTCCTATTTGCGTCATCGACGATACACTTCCTTCCTACAAATTTGCCATTCTTTTTAGTATATGTAGGAGTGATAGAAAATGTACCTCTATTTTGACTCAAGTAGGATCGTGACTGGACCATCATTCGTCAATGCAACGTCCATCATAGCACCGAAAATACCGGTCTCTACTTGTAAGCCGTATCCACGTAAAGCATCATTAAAAGCCTCCCACAACGGTGCAGCTATTTCCGGTCTTGCTGCACTTGTAAAGCTCGGACGATTGCCCTTTTTTGTATCTCCATACAATGTAAATTGAGATACAGATAGGATTGCGCCACCATGCTCTAAAATGGAATGATTCATTTTCCCTTCACTATCTTCCCATAAGCGTAGATTTGCAATTTTTTTTGCTAGATATGCGACGTCTTCTGCTGTATCCTCATGTGTAATACCAACGAGAAGCACATAGCCTTTATCAATAGCACCTGTAACTTCCCCTTGTACCGTTACAGATGCGGCCTTACTACGCTGTAAAACTACTTTCATAATGTTTAACCCCTCAATCTATCAAAATCCGTTCCATCTGTCGTTTAAACTGAAGTGCCCTTACCGTATGAATACTAGTGCATCTAATTAATCACACGTTGCACAGAGTAAATATCCGGTGTTTGTTTAATGCGTTCAACAACCTTATGCAAATGTGAAATATTTGAAATAGAAATTGTTAGGTGGATGGTCGCAATTTTATCACGATCAGCGCGGCCACTCACAGCTAAAATATTCGTTTTTGTTTCGCTAACGATTTGCATGACTTCATTTAATATTCCAGGTCTATCAAAGGCAGAAACCTCGATGTCGACAGGATACTCTTTTTTCTCTGGTGTAAGCCCATGCTCCCATTCAACTTCGATTATACGCTCCTGCTCATCCTCTATTTGGATATTAGGACAATCCGCACGGTGTACTGATACGCCTCGACCTTTTGTAATAAAGCCGACGATGTCATCACCAGGAACAGGTGTACAGCAACGTGATAGTCGAATAAGCATATTATCAATGCCTTTTACAATAACGCCTGACTCTGTACGCTTTTGTGGAATCGGATTTTTCATTTTTTGTTCGATTTTTTCAAGTGCTTCTTCTTGCTCACGCTCTTTACGGCGTTTTTCGGCTAAACGATTTACAACTTGTTGTGCTGTAATACCATTCATACCAACAGCCGCATATAAATCTTCTTCATTCGTGTAATTAAATTTATCACAAACACGTTTTAAGTTTTCCGATGACATTGTTTCTTTCATGTCAAAATCTTGTGAGCGTATTTCTTTTTCAATCATCTCTTTACCTTTGATGATATTTTCCTCACGCAGATGACGCTTGAAAAATTGCTTAATCTTATTTTTTGCTTGTGATGATTGCGCAATTTTAAGCCAGTCACGACTCGGACCAAATGATTGCTTCGATGTTAAAATTTCAATGATGTCACCTGTTTTTAATGGTGTATCAAGCGGTACCATCTTACCATTAATTTTAGCTCCGATTGTACGATTGCCGACTTCTGAATGCACACGGTATGCGAAATCGATAGGTACAGAACCAGCAGGCAATTCAATAACATCCCCTTCAGGTGTAAATACGTACACCATATCAGAGAATAAGTCGAATTTTAATGACTCCATAAACTCTTCTGCGTTAGAAGATTCATTTTGGAATTCTAAAATTTCTCTAAACCACGTTAATTTTTGATCGACATTTTGTTTTTCAATATCAATCTTTTTACCTTCTTTATATGCCCAGTGAGCTGCGATCCCGTACTCTGCAATTTTATGCATTTCTTTTGTACGGATTTGAACTTCTAGTGGGTCGCCATAAGGCCCAATAACGGTCGTATGCAATGATTGATATAAATTTTGCTTTGGCATTGCAATATAATCTTTAAAACGTCCAGGCATCGGTTTCCATAAAGTATGGACTATTCCTAACACTGCATAGCAATCTTTTATGCTATCAACAAGTACACGAATCGCTAATAAATCATAAATTTCATTAAATTGCTTTTTTTGTAGCACCATTTTACGATAAATGCTGTAAATATGCTTTGGACGACCATAAACATCCGCATCAATTTCGACATCAGAAAGTTGAGATTTCATTTCCCCCATGACATTGTCTAAATAAGCCTCACGTTCATCTCGTTTCTTCTTCATCAGACTGACAATACGATAATATTGCTGTGGATTTAAATATCGAAGTGCAGTATCCTCCAGCTCCCATTTTACTGTCGAAATCCCTAGACGATGTGCAAGTGGTGCAAAAATTTCAAGCGTTTCTTTCGAAATACGACGTTGTTTTTCAGCAGGTAAATGCTTTAACGTGCGCATATTATGCAGACGGTCAGCAAGCTTAATCAAGATGACGCGAATATCTTGAGCCATTGCTACAAACATTTTGCGGTGATTCTCCGCCTGTTGTGCTTCTTTCGATAAATATTTTATTTTCCCAAGCTTCGTTACTCCGTCAACAAGTACCGCAACTTCCTCGCCAAATTCACGGACTAAATCATCTCGTGTAAATTCAGTATCTTCAACAACATCGTGTAAAAAGCCTGCTGCCACAGTTTCTGGATCCATTTGTAATTCAGCTAAAATACCGGCAACTTGCACTGGGTGAATAATATACGGTTCACCAGAGCTACGGAATTGCTCAATATGCGCATCTCTTGCCAATTCATATGCTTTTTTCACGAATGCGACATTTTCCTCATTCATGTAGGATTTGACTAAATCAAAAACGTCCTCAGGAGTCAAAATTTGCTCTTTCGCCATAACATGTCCACCTTGCTCGTCAAATTTTTCAGATTAGATATAAACTTAATTGTATAAAAAATAGAGGTCGATTGTAAAGGGACTGTGTCATATAGTTTAGATAATATCGTGAACACTTTGTATTAATGGGTAAAAAATACATTATTATAGATAAAAAGACCCTTTACGAGGCAAGTGAGCTTCGCAAAGAGTCTATAATTTACTAGTTAGTTTGCTTTGTTGTAGGCAACAGCAATTTTCGCACCAACTACTGCATTGTTTTTCACTAATGCGATGTTTGCATCAAGGCTCTTACCTTCAGTTAATTCTTTTACTTTGCCAAGTAAGAATGGTGTTACATTTTTACCTTGAATACCATTTTCTTCGGCTTCTTGTAACGCTTTTTCGATAATGCTAGTGATGAATTCATGCTCAAGTGCCTCTGCTTCTGGAATAGGGTTTGCAATAACCGCTCCACCTCGTAAGCCTAAATCCCATTTAGCACGTAACATTGCTGCTACTTCTTCTGGTGTATCAAGCTTAAAGTTTACATCAAATCCACTTTGGCGTGTGTAGAATGCAGGAAGCTCTGGAGTGCCATAACCTACAACAGGTACACCTTTTGTTTCAAGATATTCTAGTGTTAAACCGATATCTAAAATAGATTTAGCACCTGCACAAATTACAGCTACATTTGTTTGTGCTAATTCTTCTAAGTCAGCTGAAATATCCATTGTTGTTTCAGCACCGCGGTGCACACCACCGATACCACCTGTAACGAAAATTTCAATGCCGGCAAGCTCAGCACAAATCATTGTTGCAGCAACTGTTGTCGCGCCTAATTTTTTCGTAGCTAATAAATAGCCTAGGTCACGGCGAGAAGTTTTAGCAACACCTTGTGCATTCCCAAACATTTCAAGTTCTTCGTCAGATAAACCGATTTTAATTTTACCGTCAATTAGCGCAATCGTTGCAGGTACCGCACCGTTGTCACGAATAATTTGCTCTACTTCACGTGCTGTTTGTACGTTTTGAGGATATGGCATACCATGTGAGATGATTGTTGACTCTAATGCAACAATTGGTAGTCCTTTTGCTTGTCCAGCTTTTACTTCTTCTGATAATACGATGAATTCTTTCATGTGTTATTCCTCCATTTCACTTTTTAACAATTCTTCTGATAATTCAGGTCTTACTGTGTACGGGGATGCAAGTGTATTTTTAGCATTCGTTAAGCCTGCATCAATGCAAACCTCAAAGGATTGTCCCCTTAACCAACTATGGATGACAGCACTTACAAAAGCATCACCCGCGCCAGTTACATCTTCAATTTTAGTGATTTCTTTAGCAGCAAAATGACTTGGTGTACTAGTTGCAGATGCAGCATAGACACCTTTGCTACCTGCAGTAATAATGACATGCTCGGCCCCTAATTGAAGAAGCTTTTGAATAGCTTTTTCATAGTTTGCATCGTTTTCAATTTTATGACCAACGATTGTTTCTGCTTCATCTGTGTTACAAATAAACCATGTAACCCCTTGCAATGTATCTGGTAATCGATTCATTTTTGGCGAAGATACCGGTACAATGACAAACGGAATAGCTCGCGCAATCGCTACTTGTTGGATGTAAGCTACCGTTTCTTTCGGGCAGTTTAAATCCATAATAAAGCAGCCTGCATTCATTAGCATTGGCTCATATTTCTTCAATAAACTTGGCAATAATAAATCATAAACTTCCATGTTTGCAACAGCTAATGCAAGTTCACCTTGCTCGTCCATAATCGCAGTATAAGAACCAGTTGAAGCATCTGGTAACTGCTCGACATAGCGTAAATTCATAAATGATTCTGATGCTTCTTGGATTACTTGCCAATCCGCATCCTTTCCAGCTGTCGTGAGCAACGTCACCTCATGATTAAGTCGACCTAAATTTTCCGCAATATTTCGACCAACCCCACCTACACTGAATGAGGAGCTAGCAGGATTAGAAGTTCCTAATTGCACGGTCCCTCTTACATGAAATTTCCGATCGAGATTAGCTCCACCGATACAAATAATTTCATTTTCCTCAGGTAAAATATAAGCACGGCCAACAATTTTCCCTTGCTTCGTTAAGCTCGACACTAGGTTTGCAAGTACTGGACGGGACAGATTCATCTTATCTGCCATCTCTTGCTGAGACATAAACGGATTTTTACGAATTAAAGCCAGTACCGCTTGTTCTCTTTCATTCATAGCATCACCTTTTATTATATTTGTTTATATCATAAACTTTTGTTTGAACAAAGTCAAACATTTCTCTTATTTATGCATGCTTACAAGGTTTTACAACAAAAAAATAGCACGCTAGAATACTTCCTAGCATACTATTTGTACTTTTCATGTCGTTTATACTATTATGTTCAATCCGTTCTGTTCATTACTATAGAATTCGTTTTAATGTGCTAGTTTATTCGGAGATTGCTTTTTCACGACGATAACAAACAAGCTAGCTAAAACACATAATACACCAGCTAAGAAAAACGCCCATGTGTACGAGTTGAAAAATTTATAAATTAAACCTCCACCATATGCTGCTACTGCAGCACCTGCCTGATGGGATGCAAAAATCCAACCATAAATAATACCACTTTTTTGCGTGCCAAAAATTTGTCTTGAAATACTAACAGTTGGCGGTACAGTTGCAATCCAATCTAATCCATAGAACGCAGTAAAAATAATGAGCAATGTAAGAGAACCTTGCATTAATGCATACGGCAGTAACACGAGAGAAGCACCTCTTAAAAGATAATACCAAAATAGTAACCAACGATTATCGAAGCGATCAGATAACCAGCCTGATAATGTAGTTCCGACTAAGTTGAATATTCCCATGAACGATAGAAACGAAGCAGCCGTTACTAAAGGTACACCGAAACTAATACAATACGATACAAAATGCGTACCAATTAACCCGCTTGTTGATAATCCGCAAATAAAAAAACTACCTGCTAAAAGCCAAAATTCTTTCACTTTTATTGCAACGAATAAACCATTAAAAGCAATAATAATCGGGTTTTTCTTATTTTCTACTACACTTTCCGCTTTTTCTTCTTCAAGTCCATATGCAAGAAGCCCAACGTCCATCGGTTTATTTTTCATAAACAATAAAATAATGAAAAACATAATGGAGCTTAACACCATTATTAAAGCAATTGCCCATCGCCATGAAGAATTTTCAATAATCATTGCTAATATCGGGAGAAGAACTAATTGTCCTGTTGCCGTGCTGGCAGTTAATATTCCTAAAGCGAGCCCTCTTCTTTTTTCAAACCAATGATTTGCAACAAAAGGACTTAAAACGGTTAAAAAGAGGCTAGCCCCTAGACCAATAATAAAACCCCAAATAATAATTAATTGCCATGCTTGCTGCATTAATAATGTGAGCGATATGCCTATAATTAATATCGCCATAGCAGCTAGCATCATTTTCTTTAATCCCAGAACCTCGAGTAATGCCGCCATAAACGGACCGGAAATCCCGTATAAAAAAAGACTAATAGCAAAAGCCATTGCTATTACAGAACGATCCCACCCAAATTCATGTTCAAACGGGCCAATAAAAACACCTGATGAGGATAAGGTAATGCCAGCTACAATAATTGAAAAAAAAGTTATCATTAAAATAAACCAACTGTAATGAATACGTTTCATGATGCCACCTACATTTCCAGTAAAATGTAAAACGATTGTTTTTATATGAAAAAAATTTAGAAAACAGGTATACTAAAAATATATGTATATACATATATAATAATGACTCGCTATTTTAGATGTCAAGAAAATAATTCCATTTTAGTGGTACAATATAGTTTAACGAAAAACTTAAAAGGAGATCTAGTTATGGAGAAAAATTACACAGACATTGACTATACTCAAATTTGCGTTTGTGCGAATCTTAGAAAAAAGACTAGGGCCGTTACGCAGCTATATGATAAAGCTCTTGAACCTACTCATTTAAAAGTTACTCAATACTCGATGCTAGCAAATATTGCCCATCATAAAGCAGTTTCAGTTAGTCAATTGGGTGATATTCTATTACTTGATCAGACAACGATAACCCGTAATGTCAATCTATTGAAGAAAAATGGCTATGTGGATGTTACGCGTGATACACAAGATGGCCGAACAAAGATAATTTCTTTAACGGCTATAGGAATCGAAAAATTAAATGAAGCAATGCCAATTTGGATGGACATACAGGAAAAAATCATAGAGGATATTGGACTTGAAAAATATATAGACTTTTATGAAACGCTAAAAAAAATTCAAAAAGTAGTGAAATCCTACGACTAATTTGTCAGAATTGTTTGGGTGCCTGGCACTTTATAAAAAAAGGCTGTCCCAATATTCGGGACAGCCTTTTTCGTTTATTAATATTGAATTAATGTTTTCATGCTTAGATCGCCAAGTTTTGCACGACCGTTTAGTTCGATTAGCTCAATTAGGAATGCACAGCCAACAACTTCCCCACCTAATTGTTGAATTAGGCGAACAGTTGCCTCCACTGTACCACCAGTTGCAAGTAAATCGTCACAAATAAGCACTTTTTGACCTGGTTTGATGGCATCTTTATGCATTGTTAATGTATCTTTACCATATTCTAAACCGTAATCTGCACTAATTACTTCACGTGGCAATTTTCCTGGTTTACGAACTGGTGCAAAGCCAATTTCAAGCGCATAAGCAACTGGGCAGCCTATAATGAAACCACGAGCTTCAGGACCTACAATAATTTCTGCTCCAACTTCTTTAGCGTATTCAACGATTTGATCTGTTGCATATTTGTAAGCTGGACCGTTATCCATAATTGTTGTAATATCTTTGAAGCTAATGCCTTCTTTTGGCCAGTTCTCAACTGTTGTCACGTATTGCTTTAAATCCATAGTTCTTGCTCCTCCTACGAAATTGTATTCGTATATAAATTTAATCGTTCATCAAACCATTGCTTTAGCTCTATATATGGTGCATAGACAAGTTTTTGCTCTATTTCAATCTGTTCTGAACGTTGTTTGTAAGACGGCGCCTCAGTTAATGCCGTTTTCGGCGCATTCACGTTGACAGTCGTCAGTCCACTCTCCATTCTAACAAAATTGAGCTCAAAAAACACCTGTGTCATAAATTTTAATGCTTCTAACGGCCAACCCGTATGCTTTGCTAAATCCGTTAAATGCATATCTAATGGAAATGCAGGGCGTTGCTTTAGAAATTTATAGTACCAGGCAAATTGTTCACGTGTAGGCATTCCGTTGAAGTACTGGGAATCTGGCATATAAAAATGAGCATAAATACGGGAAGGTGCAGTTTTTTGTAATACATTTTCTAATAATTGAACGTTGTGTGGTAAATCGAGCAACACAATATAATTTGTTTGCTCTACATTAGTCAGCTCAGCATCAACTAATTGAATTGGCACATCTAGCAATGTGTGATAATAGCTCATCGTCTCAGGACGGAACGCATAAAAAATAGCTTCCTCTTTTGGCACTGTATGCAACCAACGAGATGTTTGACGAATTCCACGAATATCAAATAATTGCCACTCTGTCGTTTGAACATCCTCAATCATAAATTGTGGCTTTTTACGTCCTTGCCACTCATTAATTTGAAGATCGCCAATAAACGATACTTTAATGCCGTATGTCAGCTCATTATACAAATGCCCTTTATTAAAACCTACACTATCCAATTTCTCAAGGCCGTCGGTTAATTCCATTTTAATGTGATTTTCAGCAGCACCAATTTTACGCATCGATGCAATTTCCACATCTTCAAGTACATACACTGGTTTCTGGAAATCTGTGCCGAACGGGCCGAGCGTAGCAATTTCTTCTATGGCATCCGCAGAAATCTCATCAATTTTAAGCGGAATATCAATTGAAACAACGGGCGTTAATTGCTCTTCTGTTAAGCATTCTCTTGCTTGTACATCCAAACGCGCTCGAAGTTCATCTACATGCTCCAATGGTAACGTCATTCCCGCTGCCATCGGATGTCCGCCGAAATGTGGTAAAATATCTCTGTTTTTCGCCAATTCATTATATAAATGGAACCCTTCAATACTACGTGCAGACCCTTTTGCTGTCCCTTTCTCAAAGTCTAGTGACAGGACAATTGTTGGACGATAATAAAGTTCAACAAGTCTTGATGCTACAATACCTACAACGCCAGCATTCCAGCCTTCCCCTGCTACAACTAAAACAAGTGAATCCCCAATCTTTTCATCTGCTTCGATTAAGGCAATCGCCTCATCTGTAATACTTTTCACGATATCTTTACGTTCTGTATTACATCCATTTAGCTGTTTCGCTAGAGCTGTCGCCTTTGGTGCATCCTCTGCCATTAGTAACTCAACAGCTGGAGACGCTTCGCCAAGTCGCCCAACTGCATTTAAACGTGGCCCAAAATAAAAGCCAATCGTTTCTTCATTGATAGTGGCTTGCTCTGCACTTGCTACTTCGCACATTGCCTGTATCCACGGGCTAAGTGAACGTCTCATTTCCTCAATGCCACGTTTTACAAGATAACGGTTTTCGTCGACTAGTGGTACTAAATCGGCAACGGTACCAATTGCCACAAACTCAAATAAATGTGTTGGCAGCTCACCATATAGGGCATGCGCTAATTTAAATGCCACACCAACACCCGCCAGCTCACCAAACGGATAATGACCCTCAGGTACACGTGGATGTAAAATGATATCCGCTTGTGGTAACTCTTCTCCAGGCTCATGGTGATCTGTCACAATCACATCCATTCCAAGTTCCTTTGCCACTCGAATCGGTTCAATACCTGAGATACCATTATCCACCGTTAGTATTAATTGAATGCCCTCTTCATAGGCTTCACGAAATAACGCTTCGTTCGGACCATAGCCATGTAAAAAACGGTTAGGTATTTTAAAAGACACATCTGCTCCAAGGTCTTGTAATACATTGAGCATGACCGTCGTACTTGTCACACCATCGGCATCATAATCTCCGTAAACTAAAATTTTCTCATTATTTTCAAGCGCTTTCTGGATGCGCTCTACCGCTTCTGCCATACCATGCATTAAAAACGGATCATGTATATTTGCTTCTGTCATATTTAATAAGCTTTCTGCATCAGCTGATGTTGAACAGCCTCGGGCCACCAAAATTTTCGCCGCAATAGCAGAAAGTTGTAAGTCATTTTGTAATGTTTGTACAAGTTGTGCGTCTGGACGCTCGACCTGCCATCTTTTTTTCGATAAAATCATATTTCTCACTTCCTCACGAAGGCTATTATACCGAAAATCGAGCATGTTCGCACTATCCACTAGCTTACTAGATTTATCCTGATTTAATAGATTGTCTATTTTTTCGTTATTTCTAACATGCAAGACACTTTCCTTCCGCATATTAAAAAGCCTACTCTAAAAAAGAGTAGACTTCGGAGTGGACGGCGACAAATAAAGTGCCAGGCACTCAAACAATTTTAGTTGATTAGAGCGGAGGAAGCGACGAGTGCATCGCAACAGACCGTGCCCAAGCGATTGTTGCGGCTCACAAATGCCCAAGCGAAGTGCCAGGCACTCAAACAATTTCAATTCCTTTTGAGGCTGCGACTAATGCTTCGATTTTAGCAACATTTCCTTCATGCAAAGCCGCCACTATTGTACTGCCTACAATTACGCCATTGCCAAGGGCACCCATGCTCACCACTTGTTGAGGCGTTGAAATGCCAAAGCCAGCTAACACAGGTATGTGACTCATATTACGCAAACGTGTAAAATGACCTTCTAAATCATCTGCAAAGCTTGCACGAGCCCCAGTAATACCGTTCACAGTTACTGCATAAACGAAACCTTGACTAGCCGCTGCTATACGAGCAATTCGCTCTGGTGGGCTTGTTAACGATACAAGTTGCACAATGTCAACACCATGGGGATTTAAAGTTTGACGAAGTATTTCACTTTCCTCTAGTGGTACATCAGGAACGATTAACCCTTTTATCCCCCCTGCTTCACAAGCGATGGCAAATTGCTCTAAACCATAAGCTAAAACTGGATTAAAATATGTCATAACGGCTAATGGAACTGTAATCTCTTGACGGAATGAAGCAAGCGCTTCTAGAACTTTTCGCAATGTTACACCTTCTGCCAAAGCTCGTTCTCCTGCCTGCTCTATCGTAGGACCATCCGCAACAGGATCGGTAAAAGGAATACCCACTTCAATGGCTGTCACACCCATTTTTTGTAATGACAAAATAGTTGGCTTTAACGTTTCAAGCCCACCATCTCCTGCCATAATATAGGGCACAAATGCTTTATTACCAGCGTTGTTCACTTGATCAATTGCCTGCTGTAATGTTGTCATTATTTATCACCTCCAAGTACTGCACGAACAGTATGTACATCCTTATCACCGCGGCCTGATAAACAAACAACAATGATATCACCAGCATTCATTTCTTTTGCAAGCTTTGCTGTATACGCAATAGCATGTGCACTTTCCAGAGCCGGTAAAATACCTTCTGTGCGACTTAGTAATTGTAGACCTTCAAGCGCTTCATCATCTGTAATAGAATCAAAATTTGCGCGTCCAATATCATGCAAATAACAATGCTCTGGCCCCTTCCCAGGGTAATCAAGACCTGCTGAAATGGAATGTGCCTCCTGAACAAAACCATTGTCATCTTGAAGTAAATACATGTATGCTCCGTGAAGAACGCCTAACTGACCACCTGCAATGGCCGCAGCGTGTTTCCCTGTATCAATACCACTTCCAGCTGCTTCTACACCGTATAACGCTACCGATTCATCATCGACAAATGGATGGAACATGCCAATAGCATTACTGCCACCGCCTATACAAGCGACAACGGCATCTGGTAAACGTCCTTCTTTTGCAAGGACTTGTGCTCTTGTCTCCACACCAATGATACGTTGGAAATCACGCACTATTTTCGGGAAAGGATGAGGACCTAGAGCTGAGCCTAAAATATAATGTGTATCTTCGACATTCGTCACCCAGTAACGAAGAGCAGCATTAACTGCATCTTTTAGCGTTTTCGAACCTGTTTCAACAGACTCTACCTTTGTGCCAAGTAGCTCCATACGAAAAACATTTAATTGTTGTCGTTTGATATCTTCAGCACCCATAAAAACAACACATTCCAGATTTAACAATGCACAAGCAGTCGCTGTCGCTACTCCATGTTGTCCTGCTCCCGTTTCCGCCACTATTTTCTTTTTACCCATGCGCTTGGCAAGAAGCGCTTGACCAATAGCATTATTAATCTTATGAGCGCCTGTATGATTTAAATCTTCACGCTTCAAATAGATTTTGGCTCCACCAAGCTCTTTTGTTAAATTTTCAGCATAGTACAGCGGCGTCTCACGACCTACATATTCCTGTAAATAATAAGCTAGCTCGTTTGTGAATATTGGATCTGCCATCGCCTCATCAAAAGATGCTTCTAATTCTATTAATGCCGTCATTAATGTTTCTGGAACATACTGTCCGCCGAATTTCCCGTAGCGCCCTTCCTTCGTCGGTACACTATTTGCGATTGAATTTGTCATTATGCTCTCCCCCTCTTACTGCTTGTAAAAATGCTTCTATTTTTTTCGTGTCTTTGCTACCCTCTGTCTCAACACCGCTTGAAACATCTACCATAGAAGGTGATACAAGTGACAGCGCCTCTTGAATATTTTCTAACTTTAAGCCACCTGCTAGTATTAGCTTGTCACGTTGGATGCCGGCTGCCTCAAGTAATGTCCAATCAAACGTATGACCACTTCCGCCTTTATAATCCGTGCCAGGAGCGTCGAATAAATAATAGTCAACATCATAGTTGGTAGCCGCCTGCACATCCTCCTCGCAATGGACAGAAAGAGCCTTAATCGAAGGATAGCCTTGCTGAACAATAAAGGCCGGCGTTTCCTCGCCATGATACTGCACATAATCCAACGGCACACTCGAGACGGCCAGTTGTAATTCCTCAGGTGTTGGATTAACAAAAACACCTATTTTCATAATTCCTTCAGGTACATGCTGTGCCAATTGTTGCGCCTGTTCTATGGACACTTGGCGTTTACTTGGTGCAAAGACAAAACCGATGGCATCCGCTCCTGTTTGCACCGCCGCTTTCACATGCTGTACTTCTTTCAAACCGCAAATTTTTACTTTCGTCATACTGATGCACCCTCTTTATTTACTTGTAATTGTCGAAGTGCACTACCTGCATCGCCACTGCGCATTAATGATTCTCCTACAAGCACAGCACTTGCGCCCATTGCCGCAACCTTTTTAGCATCTTCATTGTGCCAAATGCCGCTTTCACTAATCAGCACCCGTTGCTCCTCAAATGGAAAAGCCTCTGCAATTTCTTTCGTACGTGCTAAATCTACTTCAAATGTGCGTAAATCTCGATTGTTGACACCAATTAACTTTGCACCTAGAGCTAGTGCTCGTTCAAGCTCTTCAACATCATGAACTTCTACTAGCACTTCTAGCCCCAAGCTTGTTGCAAAGCTAAATAATTCTTGTAACGTTACATCGTCAAGTGCTGCAACAATTAGTAAAATAATAGATGCCCCAGCAGCCTTGGCAAATCGAATTTGCACACGATCAATCATAAAATCTTTACAAAGTAATGGTGTTTGCACAGCTTTTGCAACTGCAGCCAAATCTTCAAACGAACCTTGAAAAAATGCTTTGTCAGTTAAGACCGAAATAGCTGCTGCACCTGCTTCAGCATAAATTTTCGCCTGTTTTACAGGATCAGCGCCTTGTGCAATAAGGCCCTTCGACGGAGAAGCACGTTTCATTTCCGCAATGACTTGCAAAGTGTCAGCAGTGTTTAACGTTACAAAAAGAGAGTTGCGCTTTATTTCGTTGAAATCGGTTAATGGATCTGGCTGTGTAAGTAAGTCGGCTACCTCTATTTTTTTCTGTTCTATAATTTTAGTTAATATATTCATTGCCCAATCTCCACCTCTTTAATTTGCTCACTATAAGCGGCTACTGCCTCTAATTTTTGTAATGCGCGTCCACTGATGATACTATCCCTAGCAATAGCCACACCTTCTTTGACGGTTTGCGCAATCCCATGGCCAAATAAACCAATTCCAGCGTTTAGCAATACCGTATCAAAATAAGCACTTTGTTCACCTGCCAGCAATTTGCGCATAATGGCTGCATTGTCGTTAGCATTGCCACCTCGAATCGCTTCTAAAGGTGCATAGTGAAGTCCTGCGTCCTCTGCTGTTAAGGCAAACGGAATCAAATCTCCCTTATCTACTAAGACAAATGTATTTTGACCAGCAAGTGAAGCTTCATCTAAACCCATTGGACCTGAAACAACTATCGCTCGCTCACGTCCGAGCATTTGTAAAACGGAAGCATATTCCATCACAAAGTTTGGTCGATTAATGCCAGTAAACTGAGTTGATAATGGGACTGGATTTGTCAGTGGCCCGACAAGATTAAAAATAGTTGGCTTTCCTAAGGCACGGCGCACCTCTCCGATACGCTTCAATTTTGGATGTACATTTGGAGCATATAAAAAAGCAATACCTTCTTTTTCTAAAAGCTCTACCGTTTGCTCAATAGAAATATTTGTATGAATACCTAATGCCTCTAACACATCCGCACTACCTGATGCAGATGAAATTTTACGATTACCATGCTTAGCCATTTTGACACCTGCCCCCGCTAATACAAAAGCCGATGCAGTACTAATATTAAATGTATTTAATCCATCACCACCTGTACCACAGTTATCCATATAGACACCTGCTTTAGCTGGTACTTCCAGTGCAAATGAACGCATAACCGTTGCTAATGCCGCCACTTCATGAGCCGTTTCACCCTTTGCCGATAAGCTTAATAAAAAATTAGCTATTTCTTCTTTCGGTGTAGTTTGTTGGAACATCCATTTGGCCGCTTCTATCATTTCCTCGTACATTAAATGTTGACGCTGCTGAACCTTTCTTTTTATCATTTCCATTATTTTATCTCACCTTCATTTTTCAAATGTTGTAAAAACGACTGTTCTTCCGCTGTTACTTGTTTCAGTACATTTTTCACATTTGAATATTTTGTTACCGTTATCGTGGATTGCATATGCATTGTTTCATTTTCAACAACAATTGACTTACCAGTTAATGCAAAATCTAAATGCCCATTAAATCCTATAAATCCTATAGCACCACCAAAAACACCTGCTGTTTGCGTTGTTTTTGCTATATTACTCTCGGTTTGTTGATCTGGGAAACATGTAGATGAAAATGGCGGTATTGTCGCAGCTAAGACGTCTATTGCATGTAGCATCGGTAATAGTTGCCCTTCTACATAGGATGTCATATGCAGCTTCTGCTTCGAACGTTCAATTCTCATCGCATCAATCACTTGAATAGAATCACGAAAACATACATTTGCTAGCTCTTGTTGTACAGCCGTAACAAGAACTGCATGCGATTTCCTCACTTCAGTATTTTCGTACAGCTTACGTTCATTTTCTCTATCTTCTAAGTTGGTTGTGCCGCGTGGAAAAGAGCCCTCCGTAGGTGTCGCAATAACGCGTTCACCCTTTACTTGAACCAAACTTTCAGGCGATGTTCCCATCACAATATGATCATCAAATGTTACATAATACATATATGGGGCAGGATTTTTCTTTCGTAATTGACGATATAATGCAAAGGCATCTCCATGCATAGTAGCTATAAAGTGTTTGGAAAGAATAACACGTGTATGCTCCTCGCTTAACGTCTCTGTTAAGTTTGTAACAGATGTTGCAAATTGTTTATCTGATAACGGCTTTAGCGCATGATAGCTCCATGTTGTATCTTCAACTTCTTTGCCTGTTAATAACTGCAGAGCCAATTCCTCTAAATTCGGCTCTTTATTTTCTGCATCGATGTTTGTATGGATCAATGTAACTTCATCCGTTAGGTGGTCAAAAACAACGATTGTTTCATAAACATGAAAATGTATATCTGGTCCCTCTAAAATTTCTTGATTTCTTGCTACATTGTTTGTAGCACCACTGCCAATATAACCTATTGCACCACCTGAAAATGGAAATTCAGTCGTATTCGAAATACGAGGCATCAAACGTTTCAACAATACGAAAATGTCGCCTTTATGTGTATACGTTTTTCCCGTTTTATAGGAGTATTCCGTAATCTCATCGCCTATACCTTTATATGTTTTTCGAGGATTGGCACCTATGAACGAATAGCGTCCTGCCCCTTCATGCTGTGCTGAACTTTCTAGCAAAAATTTATGTGTACCTTGCAAGCGTCTAAAAATTAATATTGGCGTTAACGAATCCCCATTTATTTTCTTTACCTTTGTTCTTGAACTGGTTGTTTGCATATCGACTAAACTCCTTTTAAACATTAATTTTACGTTTCTCGATTTAGCAAAAGCATAAAACAAAACAAAAAAAGCCCTCTGCAAAAAGGAATTTTCCTAATTACAGAGGACGATCATGACCGCGTTGCCACCTCATATTAGAGCTATAAAGCTCTCACTTATGTGCATCATTTTTACCTATAGCAAATAAAATCTATCGCAGTGTTTTTTGTGCGAAAGATTTATAGGCATATGTCTAATAAACAGTTGTGTAGTTAACTGTTTAAGATGAAGCACCCCCGATAACGTGGGGAATCCGTTTGCTATTTGCATAGCAACTCTCATAAGTCCATTCACATAAGCTACAAATCAGTTTTCACCAGCCACTGACTCTCTAGATTGCACACTTATGCTACTACTCTTATTCAACAATTTCTCAGCTATTCTCGTCTATGCTCTGCTCATCTGTTCTAGGCTGATCTCGCTCCCGAGACCTTCTACCGTATCCGAACGAAAAGTTAGCCTTATTCTATGCCACCCTACAATAATTGTCAACCAATTCTGATTAAAAGATTACAAAGTTGCTTATTTCTTTTGACATTTGTTAGGGACTTTCATTATTTTAAGCAGATAAAATAAACCAACGAACAAAAATATAACTCCTAAAAAATTCAATACAATATTTTTAAGTAATTCATCTTTTACTGTAATATTTAAAAAGAAAGAACCAACCAGCACAATAAACAAACTCAATACAATTTTCAGCAATTTCATTAAATTTCCCTCCTATAAAATCACTTGTTAGTTTAATTTATTTCCTTTTCTATATATAATTTATATATCATATTTATAGTCTTTTAAAGAAAGGAGTATAATCATGAAAAAATTTCTAAACCTTACAGCGTTAATACTACTAGTAATATTTACTCTCAATCTCCCCTCAGCTAATGCAGAAGTATCATCAAATAATAAAAGATTTATTTTAACTGACTCTGCAACAAAAGAAAGTTTCATCGTAACAATAAATACTGACAACGGCATAAAAACGGTGATTGTAGACGACGGAAACACGACTGAAAACATTGTCTACGATACTAAAAAAAATGAAATGTTTTTAAACGGTGAAAAACTTTCAGATGAAATAGTAAATTCTTTAAAAAAATTTGCTGAAATTGAAAATGAGCATACATCAATCAATAACCATCAATCTATTCACTTGCAAAACAATAATCCAACACCTTTATCAGTTGATCAAGGTGCTGGATTTGGTACAACATGGGTTTATTAATTTACAGATTATGGACAAATTAATGTATCTGGCTTAACTAAAGCTGCACTAATAGGTGTCCTCGCAGCCATACTTACAAAAAATGTAATAGTAGGTGTTCTAGCTTCTATAGCAACTGCCATTTTTTCTTCAGTCTCTTCTGAAAGAAGAAGTGTATATTATAAGCACATCAGATATACAAAACCACACGAACAGTTTCTCTTACTATATAAAAGATATAAAGAAGATGTATATTTTTACAAATACTCACAATATATAGGGCTAATAAGACATGAAACAATCTATCATTAACACAATAAAAGATTATTATTAGAAACACTAAAATTTTCAACAAAAATTCTCAATAATTAAGTTATTTGTAAAACACTAATCCTAACCATACAAAAAGAGCCATCTCAACATCAGTTGAGAATGGCTCTTTTAACTATTTATTAAACAGTAGGTTCGTCTGTTCCCCATTGTTTTTTCTCTTTTTTGTGTAATTGACCATCTGATTTTTTCATCTCACGCACTTTTAGTGAGTACCAGATTTGGGCTGCAATACAGATTGAAGAATACATACCTGTAATTAAACCAATTAATAACGCAATTGAGAACGTTTCAATTGACGGTGCACCGAAAATTAGGAGCGACACTACTACGATAATTACAGTTAATACCGTATTTACTGAACGTCCCATCGTTTGACGTAATGATTTATTAACAATGTTCGCCAAAACTTCTCTGTCTTTAATCGTATCATACTGCTCTAAGTTTTCACGCATGCGGTCAAATGTAACAATTGTATCGTTAATGGAGTAACCAACAATTGTCAGTACGGCTGCAATAAACGTAATGTCTACTTCTAAGCGCATAAAACTAAAGACAGCAATGATAAGGAATACGTCATGCAGAAGCGATACAATCGCGCCAATACCCATACGCCATTCAAATCGAATCGCTACATAAATAATGATTCCAAGAGCAGCAAGTGCTAATGCTTTAATAGCATTTTTCACGAGCTCTTTACCGATAGTTGGAGATACAGTACTTACTGCAGGCTCATGACCATAATTCTCGCCCACTACCTTCTTGAATTTTAAAACTTCACTTTGTGATAAGTCATCTTTATAACGGATAACCGCCATATTACTTTTCTCACCTGAAAGCACAATATCATCAGATGGGAAACCGATGCTAGCCACATATTTTGAAACTTCTTCTTTCGTTAATGTTTGATCCGCTTCAATTTGCGCTCGCGTACCACTTGAGAAGTCAATTCCAAGATTTAAGCGGAAAATTCCAAGAACGACAATCCCTGCAACAAAAATAGCTAAAGAGAGCGTATAGAATTTTTTACGGTTGTGTACAAAGTCAAAACGATCAAATTTCGTTGATAAATCTAATGTACCAATTTTTTCATCCAAGCTATGCTGTTTAGATCTTGGTATACCAAACCATGCTGGATTATTAAAGTAACCGCTGTTTACAAGTAATCCTAATAGCACACGAGAACCCCAAACAGCCGTTAAGAAGCTCAATAAGATACTAATGATTAATGTTGTTGCAAATCCTTTAACAGAGCTTGTACCGAAGTAGAATAATACACCTGCAGCTAATAATGTTGTAAGCTGCGCATCGACAATCGCTGATAAAGATTGTTTTGAACCAATCTGGAATGCTTGTTTTACCGAATAACCAACACGTAGCTCTTCCCGAATACGTTCTGCTGCCAAGATATTGGCATCTACTGCCATCCCTATTCCGAGCACGATAGCTGCAATACCTGGCAATGTTAACACGGCATTAATCCAGTCGAACACAACAAGTACTAGGAATGTGAAAACAGCAAGAGTAATAATCGAAATGAAACCAGGTAAACGGTAGTAGAATAGCATAAATAGGAATATAACTATTACGCCTACAATCCCTGCAAATACTGTACTTTTTAATGCTTGGTCACCGAATTGTGCACCAACTGATGTAGAGTAAATCTCATCAAGTTTCACAGGAAGTGCCCCTGCATTTAAAATACCTGCTAAATTTTTTGTTTCGTCAACTGTAAAGCTACCACTAATCATTACATCTGTAGTATTTAATGTTTGACTAACTGTTGCTGCAGAAGCATAGCGAGGTTTCGCTTTTTGTGATTCCGCTTTATAAGAATCGACGCCTTCTTCAAAGTCTAGCCATACAACAAGTAAATTTTGGCCTTGTGGTTTGGCAGCAATTTTACTCGTAATATCCGCAAATTTTTTCGCATCTTTTAACGTTAGCGAAACAATTGGACGGTTTTGTTGGTCAAAGGAAGCTGACGCACCATCAGCCTTTAAATCATCACCATCTAAAAGTAAATTATCATCGACATCACGGAATGTTAAATTCGCAGATGTAGATAGCATTTTACGAGCAGATTCTTGGTCTTCAACCCCCGCTAATTGCACGCGAATACGGTTTTTGTCTTCAACCTGTATGCTTGGTTCACTTACCCCAATTGCATTGACACGGTTACTAAGAGCTGTTGCCGTTGCGGTTACAACCTCAGGTGTGATTTTTTGTCCTTCTTTTAATTCGTTGACCTCATAAAGTACCTCAAACCCGCCTTGTAAATCAAGACCAAGCTTGATGTCCTTTAAGACGCCATCTACAGTCGTACCCATGGAAGCTGCAAATAGCACCAAAAGTAGCACGAATGCAACAATTCGACTTCTTAATTTCATCTATAAATCCTCCTCGAATTGGTGCAAGGGCATCCCTTACACTGCAAACAAGTATACTAGCAATACCTTTTGAAACCTGTATTCCTCCTTTTCCTTAGAATAATTGTAGCTCGTGCTTCAAAAGGGTTGCTTTACTTATTTTAATCGTTCAATAACGCGCAAATCCCGTACTAATAGAAGATGCGTCTCCCATTTCATTATGAATAGTAAGCGGAACATTTATGTAGGGAAATCAAAATTCCTTACAACTTTTTACAGCCTTTTTTTAATATGGCTTGTACAAAGTAAAAAAGCGCAACACACTCATTATGAAACACGTTGCGCTTGGTGTCAATTCAACACTGTATTATTCTTATTAATCTTTTACAGAACCGACATATTCTGCTTGTGTTTTCACCGGACCAAGCAATGATTTTAGTTCCTCTGTGTTTATTTCTGCAAACCAATCATCACTTTGTAAAAACTCTACTTGGTTGAATGAGACAATATCGGACGGTGATACTGCAAAAATAGTAGCAATAATTTCATATAAGCGCAATTGCTCTATATTTTTTTTCCGCCATTTTTTTTCTACGCAAAAACGCCATAATTCTTCTGCTGTAATCGCATCATAATTATAATACTTAAATTCTGCAATCTTACTATCAATTGCCGGACGAATTTTTTCAAATAGTTGTGCATGTTGCATACTCATTTTGAATCATCTCCAATCAAAGTTGTATCGTAAGAAGTGTTTGCATACAAATAGTGTAAATGAATTTTTGCGGCTTGAGAAGGGACGGATGGCATGAGTTCTTTTGTAAGAGGTACACTATTTTTAATGTTTGTGATTTTCTTATCTAAACTCTTTGGCTTCTTTTATAGAATGCAGTTTATGCGTATTGCTGGTGAAGAGGCAGTCGGTATTTATATGACCGCCTATCCTGCATTTATTTTCTTCATCTCACTCATTCAACTTGGACTACCTATCGCTGTAGCAAAAATTGTAGCTGAATTACTAGCAAAAAATAAACGCGAAAGCATTTTTGGCGTGATGCGTACAGCAATCCTTTGGTCATTTATTGGTATGATTGTTTTTATGCCACTCGTTGCACTAACAATACCTTATATCTCTACTACGCTGTTACATAATGAACAAACAACCTTTACACTTTGGATTGCACTCTTCGCTGTGCCAGTTTCGGTCGGTTCAGGATTACTTCGCGCTTATTTACAGGGCGTTGCTAAAATTACACCAACTGCTTGGGCACAAATGCTTGAACAAATTGTTCGTATCGGGTTTATTACCTTCATGTTACCACTGGTTGCTGCTTATAATAATGCTTCCATAACTGCAGCTTCTGCGATGGGTATTACACTGTTAGCTGAAGTAGTTGCTTTCTTGTATTTATGGCTACATTATACGGTTTCAAAGAAAAAATTATTGCCAAGAAAAAGCAAAGTGGAGTCCTATCCTGCTTCACCTATGTTGCGGGTTGCCGTACCTTCAGCAGGAAGCAAATTATTTGGCTCTTTCACTTGGTTTTTAGAACCAATTATCTTTTTAAAGGCATTAACGATGGCAGGATTGACAGCATCTGCCGCGACTATATTATACGGAGTTATTTCAGGTGTTTTAGTACCCCTGCTATTATTCCCAGCCTTTGTATCCACAGCACTTTCAATTGTCCTTATTCCTGCTGTCAGTGATGCAGTCGCTCGTCAACATAACGCTCTTTTACAGGAACGTATATCCGTTTCTCTACGCTTATCTTCATTGGTAGGTTGCGTCGCTGCTACGTATTTTTTCGTACACGGTGATGACTTAGCAATGAAATTATTTCACTTAGAAGAAAATAGAGGCTATGTGAAAATTTTAGCACCCATTTTTTATTTTTATTATATTCAAAGTCCATTACATTCGATTTTACAAGCTGTCGGTGAAGCTCGTGCTGCAATGATGAATTCAATATACGGTGGCCTTGGCAAACTATTCGTCATGTTTGTACTGGCCTCCCAACCTGGGATACAAGAAAAAGGTGCTGTTGTAGCAATTGGCTTCGGTGTGTTACTAACATCGTTCTTGCATATCGCTACAGTTAGACAACGTAAAAATTTACGCGCAGGCTTCCGTATGTTTGTTGTACCTTATAGTTGTTTTATCGGCGTTTGTATTGCGCAATATTTCTTCATGCAAATTATGCCATTACCGTTCCTATTAAGTAGCTGTGTTACACTATTTTTACTATTTACGCTGTTATTACTGACAAACCAATTACGCTTTACAGATTTCCTTTATATACGTAAATTAGCCAAGAAGGTTTAAAATTCCTTTAATTGAATATGGAGTCGATTGTCTTCCCATATACAAAAGAACACCGTACTAGTATCCTGAATATTATTTTTAGCTAGCTCTTCCATTAACCATTCTTCATCCTTATGAATAATCAATAAGTGTCTATTTTGGATATCACCATCAATGATCAGCGGATAGATAAATGCCTTCTCATCCTTTTTGTAAACGGAAAGGTTGCCAGAAGGCTCTAAGTAAGCATAAGCAATTTCAGTAACAGAAGCGATGCCATTTTCACGTAGTTGCTGACATAGGTCATCCAAATTATAGCGTTGCTTCCGCATTTCTTTTTCTTGGATAATACCATCTTTAACGAGAACTGCTGGTTCACCGTCAACTAAATCACGTATCTTTTTATTTTTTAACGATAAATAAGCACTCAATATTTGAATAAAGAGCAAAATAATAATCGGTAAAATGGCATTAAATAAAGGATTTTCGTAATCATCAAGTGCAAAAGCAGCAACTTCCGCAATCAAAACAAACACGACTAAATCGATGACAGAAAGTTCACCTACTTCACGTTTACCCATTAAACGAAAAACAATAAGTATAAACACATATAAAAAGCACGTTCTAAAAATAATTGTTAAATATTCTTCCATACAGACACCCCCACAATATCAAGGTGACCGTATCAGTTGCTTTTTATACAAAAAAGCTGTGTCAAAAATGCGCACATTTCGACAAAGCTTTTAGAATTGCAAAGGCGTTGTCCAAAAATTATTTGGGACAACGCCTTATATTATTATACTTGGTCATTTACGACACGTCCAATTGCTTGACGGTCAAATTTAACGCGAACATTATCAGCGATAACTAAAGTGATAGCAGTGTCCTCGATTGAGTCGATCACACCATGTAAGCCACCGATTGTAATAACTTTATCACCGCGCTGTAAGCTACCTTGCATATTTTGCGTTTCTTGCTGTCTCTTTTTAGCAGGACGGATTAAAATGAACCACATCGCCACGAACATCAATATAATAGGCGCAAATCCTAAAATTGATTCCATATTCATATTGTTAGCCCCCTTTCCAAATCTCACTTTTTTAGTATAGACTATTTCACCCTAAAAAAGCGATGGACAAGCCCAAAATTTTTCTATATTATCAATAGTTTTTCTATAACAGGTAAATTTTCGCTAAGATACATTCCATTTTTAGAAGTTTTTAGCATCCGGTCCATTAAAACCGTACTTCTCGAAAAATTCTTCACGGAAATCACCAAGACGATCCTCACGAATAGCCTCACGCACTTGCTCCATTAGCTTCAGTAAAAAATGCAAGTTATGATAAGAAGTTAAACGTATACCGAATGTCTCTTCCGTACGAATTAAATGCCGAACATACGCACGAGAATAATTTTTACATGTGTAGCAATCACAGTTTGGATCGATTGGACCGAAATCACGTGCATATTTCGCATTTTTAACGACTAAACGGCCTTCAGATGTCATTAATGTACCATTACGTGCAATTCGTGTTGGTAATACACAGTCAAACATATCGATTCCTCGAATAGCGCCGTCAATAAGAGAATCTGGCGAACCAACACCCATTAAATAACGCGGCTTATTGGATGGCATTAACGGTGTCGTAAACTCTAGCACTCGGTTCATCACATCTTTAGGTTCGCCTACTGATAAGCCCCCTATTGCATAACCAGGAAAATCAAGCTCTACTAATGCTTCAGCAGAGCGACGACGTAATTCCTCGAATTCTCCACCTTGAATAATGCCGAATAGGCCTTGATCTTCTGGACGAGCATGCGCTTCTTTGCATCGCTTTGCCCAACGCGTCGTTCTGTCTACCGATTTCAGCATATAGTCATATGTTGCTGGGTAAGGTGGACATTCATCAAATGCCATCATAATGTCTGACCCTAAATCATTTTGAATTTCCATCGCCTTTTCTGGACTTAAAAATAGCTTATCACCATTTAAATGATTACGGAAATGGACACCTTCTTCTTCGATTTTACGGAATTGGCTCAGTGAAAACACTTGGAAGCCACCTGAATCCGTTAAAATCGGGCGATCCCAGTTCATAAATTTATGCAGTCCACCTGCTTCCTTCACAATATCATTGCCTGGACGAAGCCATAAGTGGTACGTATTTGAAAGAATAATGCCCGCATTCATTTCTTTTAATTCCTCAGGAGACATCGTTTTAACGGTCGCTTGAGTCCCCACAGGCATAAATGCTGGTGTTTCAAAAGAGCCATGAGGTGTATGCACGATGCCTAGTCGCGCTCCTGTTTGCTTACATGTATGAAGTAGTTCATAACGAATTGCTGGTTGTGTCATAAAATAATAAATCCTCTCTTATCTAAAGTAAAAACAGTACTCCGATTTTTTAAAATTTTTCATTTGAAAAATCAATATCAACATTCAACTGTCTTAATAGAATGTTGATAAACATTATTTACGAATTGAACTTGGACGTATAAACATAGCATCCCCGAAGCTGAAGAAGCGATATTTTTCTTCTACTGCCTGATTGTAAGCACTTAAAATCGTATCCTTCGTCGCAAGTGTACTAACGAGCATTACTAAAGTCGATTTCGGTAAATGGAAGTTTGTAATTAAACCATCCACTACAGTAAATTTATAGCCTGGATAAATGAAAATAGATGTCCAACCTTGCTCTGCACGTACTTCTCCATACTTAGAGCCAATTGTTTCGAGCGTACGAGTAGAAGTTGTACCAACAGCTATCACATTCCCACCATTTGCTTTCACTCGGTTGATCGTAGCAGCCGCTTCTTCTGTTACGCTATAAAATTCAGCATGCATTTCGTGATTTTCTATCGAGTCCACACTCACTGGACGGAATGTTCCAAGACCAACATGCAGCGTTATAAAAACAATTTCCACACCTTTTGCGCGAACTTGATCTAATAATTCTTGCGTAAAATGAAGACCTGCTGTTGGTGCTGCTGCCGAGCCGCGTTCTTTCGCATATACAGTTTGATAACGTTCACTGTCATCTAATTTTTCGCGAATATACGGGGGCAATGGCATTTCTCCAAGTTGCTCCAAAATTTCATAAAAAATACCTTCGTATTTAAATTCAAACATACGGCCACCATGGTCTAACTCAGCTGTACAAGTAGCGGTTAGTAAACCGTCGCCAAATGTCACAACGGTACCCACTTTAACACGTTTTGCTGGCTTTACAAGCGTTTCCCATTCATCAGTGCCTGCTGTTTGCTTTAAAAGCAATACTTCGATATGTGCGCCTGTTTCCTCTTTCACACCCATTAAACGTGCTGGTAATACTCTTGTATCATTTAATACAAGACAGTCACCAGCATGTAGCTCATTTAATATATGGGCAAAATGATGATGCTCGACTTTTTCTGAGCCCGGTGTCACCACCATTAAACGGCTTGCCGTACGATCGACAAGTGGCGTTTGTGCAATGAGCTCCTCTGGTAATTCAAAATCAAAATCTTCTACACGCATTGAAAAAACTTCCTTCTTTTATGTTTGTTGTGGATAATCATATCCAAAATGTTCGTAAGCAAGATGCGTTGCAACACGTCCACGCGGTGTACGTTGAATAAAGCCTATTTGCATTAAATAAGGCTCGTACACATCTTCTATCGTCACTCGTTCTTCACCTATGGAGGCAGCAAGTGTATCTAAGCCTACTGGGCCACCACGGAAGCGCTCAATCATATTGGTCACAAGTTTATGGTCAATATGGTCAAGCCCTCTAGGATCAACTTGTAAAAGTTCTAGCGCTTGCTTGGCAAGGTCCTCCGTTATCATACCATCTCCAAGCACTTGTGCATAATCTCGCACTCGTTTAAGTAAGCGGTTAGCGATACGAGGCGTACCACGTGAGCGCCTTGCCATTTCACCTGCGGCTATTTGCTCAATATCGACATCAAATAAATGCGCGCTTCTAACTACAATTTCAGCTAATGATGTATCATCATAAAATTCTAGACGTAGTAGAACACCGAATCGATCTCGGAGTGGCGCTGACAACGCTCCCGCTCTTGTAGTTGCCCCAACGAGTGTAAAAGGTGGCAAATCAAGACGGACAGAACGTGCTTCAGGGCCTTTTCCAACAACGATGTCTAAACAAAAATCCTCCATTGCTGGATAAAGTACCTCTTCAATCGCACGGGGAAGGCGATGAATTTCATCAATAAATAATACATCCCCCGGCTCCAGTGAGCTTAAAATTGCGGCTAAATCTCCTGGACGCTCAATAGCAGGGCCACTCGTCATACGAACATTAACATTCATTTCATTTGCAATAATCGCGGCTAATGTCGTCTTTCCCAATCCAGGAGGACCATATAATAGTACATGATCCAAACTTTCCTGCCGAAGCTTCGCCGCTTCAATGAAAATTTGTAAGTTCTCTTTAACCTTCTGCTGCCCAATATATTGAGCCAATCTTTGTGGTCTTAGAGATAATTCAAATTGTTCATCATAACTACCTGCTTCACTTGCTATCATGCGCTCTGACATGTACCTGCCCCCCTTTCATTATTTTAACTTCAGTAGAAGCTGTAATGCTTGCTTCATATAGGCATCTGTTGTTTCTAGCTTGTCATTATCTTCAAGAAGCGGTCGGATTTTATCGAGTTCTTTTTCTGAATAACCAAGTGCCATTAATGCTAGAATGGCTTCTTCTAATTCATGCTTATATGGATTGACGCCAAATAACGGTAACTCATCCTCAGAGCTAGGTAACTCAATAGTGTCAAGTAAAGAACCAAGTTTACCTTTCAAATCTAGAATCATTTGACGTGCTGTTTTTTTACCAACACCAGGGAATTTCACTAAAAATGCTTCGTCTTCACGTTCGATGGCACTGATTACTTGTTGTGGATTGCCTGTTGCTAAAATCGCAAGCGCCCCTTTAGGTCCAATGCCCGACACTAAAATTAATTTTCGGAACAGCTCTCGTTGGTCTAAATTAGGAAAGCCATACAACATTTGTGCATCTTCTCGAACATGTAGATGTACGTAGATTTGTTGTTCTACGGCTGACGCACGAAATGCAAATGGATTAGGTGTATTCAACTGCCAGCCAATCCCCTGTTGCTCCAAAACGATATACTCAGGCGTAATACGCACTACTTGTCCTTTTAAATAATCATACATGTAAAATCCCTCACATTCATCGTCTTCGATTATAGCATATAGCGAACGAATGCTCGACTATATAAATGGCGATAGTACCGTTCACATGCAAAAATGACCGCCTCGGAGACGGTCATTTCTTTATCACTCTATCAATATCGTACCACAGTTTCGGCCAGTATGTTAGGGCTCGCTTAGTAAACGGTATTAAATAATCTAAAAATACTAGCTGTTGTTCTAGTGGCAAATCTACAGCAAATAACCACTCTCGTAATAACTCATTAGGAAACTTTAGACGATGTAACTTTCTCTTATCTAACCGTTGAAGCTCTGGTAATTCGTTCAAAACACTATCAATATTATAATCTACTGCAGGTAACACACGATGCAGCCATAATATATATTCATCATCAGCTTCACCAAGATGTGCAAGATCAAAATCGATTAAGCGCAATTCCCCATCTGAACACCATAAGAAATTATGATGTACGACATCACCATGTAGCAATGTTATATCTTTTTCTGGCACATTTTCTTGCTCCATTAACTGCAAAGCCTTTTCACTAAAATGAATGATTTGATCCACTTCTTCTCTCGTTAAAAATGCTCTAAATTCATTTCGTCTGCTTTTAAAACGCATATGACGCATCTGCCATTTTAAAAGCTGTGAGAAGGTATACAAACCTGGCACTCGTTGCCACGCAATTTTTTGATTTGTATCATGCAGTGTGTTTAATAACTTTAAAGATTGTTCTCTATCTTTTTTATGTGCAAAATTCGCACTGTGGCTTCCCTCTTGCCACATTTGAACGATAAGTTGCTCATCATCACTTTTTACTAGAGGCAGGACGAGGGAGGGCTCTATTCGTCCAAGTTGACGATGAATTGCCCTCACCTTATCTGCTATTTCTAACTGCTTTGCTCGTTTCACAAAATAATGATTTGATCGATATTTATACTTCCAAATGTTCGGTTTTACTTCCTCAACAATGAATGCCTTTTTACCATCGATAAGGCGTCATCCCGCCTGGGAAAAAGTTCGGTGAAACCCATGGTCCAGGTGAAGGACATGGTGGCGGGCATGGCGGTGGGCAGTTATGGTCAAATTGCCAATTAGGCATCATTACCGGCTGAGAACCACATCCACAGGATTGACCCATTCCATGTTGTGCACCACATCCGCAAGATTGACCCATTCCATGCTGTGAACCACATCCGCAAGGTTGATTCATCGGCATCATCGGCATCATTGGCATCTGCTCAAATTGAGGCTGCATTTGCGGCTCATTAAAGAATGGTGATGAGCTCGATTCTAAGAAATTCGCACCTTCTACATATGTTGGCATTGGTTGTTGCGGCATAGCAAATGGCATTTGTTGCTGTGGCATTGTATATGCCTCTACTTGTGGATGCATTGGCATATGCCACCACATTTGATGATGCATTGGCTGATGACAGCTAGAGCAATGAGGTACCATTGGCATATGTGGTACCATATGAACCGGCGGCGGTGCTGGTGCTGGCGGTGGTGGCGGTGGTGGTGGCGGCGGTGCTGGCTGTGCTACTGGTGGTGGTGGTGCTGGTTGTTGCACTTGCGGCATTACTAATTGTTGATTCCAGCTAAGTTCTACTGGCTGTGGCACCCACATCGGTTGCTGTTGTTGTGGCATCGGCATTGGCATTGGAAACGGTATTGGAATCATCTGTGGTTCTGGCATCGGCATCGGTGCTGGTGGTTGAATAACAATAGGTGGTGGTACCGGCATCGGTCTTTGCACCTCTTTTTTAACACTTTCCTTTGGCTTTGTTTGAGTTGGCATCTCTTTATGCACTTGTGTTTCTTTATGTGTTTCCTTATGTGATCCTTTATGTGGCTCCATGTTTATTTTTTCAGGCAAAATAATTTCCATGCCCGGAACAATATAATCAGGGTTGGCAAGATGGGCATTGAGTCGCTTTAAATCCTCAAACGAAATACCGTACTCTTTCGCAATCTTCCACAACGTATCTCCCTTTTGAACAATATGAATACGCAATTTTTTCCTCCCTTCCTCTCTACGTATCATATGTTCAATGTTTCATTTGGATACAAAAAATTACGCATGGTGGAAATGCTTCATGGTACACTAATGCTTAAGGAATAACACTTCCTTTATTACATGGCAGAGGTGATCTTTTATGAAAAAAATGTTAGGCGAGGAACGCCGACTGCAACTTTTAGAACTGCTAAAAAAAAGCAACACACCTATTACTGGGACAGACTTCGCTAAATTTGCAAACGTTTCTAGACAGGTCATTGTTAACGATATGACATTATTAAAGGCTAGAAATGAACCTATCATTGCAACAAGCCAAGGTTATATTTATATGCACCAAGAGCAACTCAGTCAAACTGTTGAACGGACAATCCCATGTTTCCACAAACCCGAAGACGCTAAAGATGAATTGTTAACAATTGTAGACTGTGGTGGAACCGTTAAAAATGTAATTGTCGAGCATCCCATTTACGGAGAGCTTACCGCTTCGTTCATGGTCTCCAATCGTCATGAAGTTGAAAAATTTGTACAACGTGTTAACGACACACAAGCAAGCTACTTATCTGCACTTACAGGCGGCACTCATCTTCATGTTATTTCAGCACCTTCCGTTGAAATTTTAGACTTAATTGAGCAATCATTGCAAAAAAAGGGCTATCTCGTTTCAGATTAATAAGGTATGGCGACGGACGAAAATTAGAGCCGAGAGCTAGCTCATAGATGTTCTTGTGCATAATACAAGGCTTTCTATAACGAACGTAAAAAAATCCACTTCGGTTTCCGCGGGCACGATGTAAGCCGCAGAAATCTTCGTGGATTTTTACTCGGTTAGGAATAAAATTTTCAAAATTTTAAAAATTGTTTATGTGCCTGGCACCTTAAAGAAAACGTTGTCGTTGTGAGGGTGTTGGTAATAGACATGCTTGCTTTTTACCGAAAAGACGATAACGATTTTTTGCAAAAAGTTTATATGCTGTATTTCGTATACATTGTGGTATAACAATTAGCACGTAGCAAGCAGGCCATAAGCCATCTAAACGTCGACTAATTTTAAGCGCTGCTGTTGATTCAAAATAAATATTATCTTGTTCAATGTAAATCACACTATCGATATTTGCTGGTACTTTGTATTGCGCAAGAAGCGCTTGGCCAACCTCACTTTGAATCGAAGCAAACTTAAAAAACGCAGCTTGATCGCGTTTGATTATAAATTGCACACTGCTATTACAGAAATTACAAATTCCATCAAACAATATTATACCACCCATTTTTGACACCCCTAAACCTGTTAGTCTTCGTCAGATGTTAAATACGTAAAGTATGTACCAAGGGATTTCACTTGGCAGCCAAGTGCCGCTAGCTCCTCCATAGCCCCCCGCATCATTGGTTGTTTTTCATCTGCTAACACATCAATCATAAAGAAATAATCCCCAAGACCTGTTTTTAATGGACGTGATTCAATTTTACTTAAATTTAATTGTCGCCACGCAAAGACGGAAAGAACTTGGTGTAAAGCACCTGAACGATCTGTCGGTAACGTAATCATGAAGGTTGTTTTCGCTTGCCCTTCTGATAATTCCTGGGGTAGACGTTTATTTTGCTTGGATAACACAAAGAAACGAGTATGATTAAAATGAAAATCATGTATATTATCTTGCACGATTTCTAGTCCGTATTTCGCTGCTGCGGCTGCATTACCTACTGCTGCAATACATTCATCTGGATTTTCGGAAACAAATTTAGCTGCGGCCGCTGTTGATGTTGTTTGATGTAAAGGCACATCACTGAAGCGATAAAATAAATATTTATGACATTGTGCTAAAGCATGCGGATGTGAATATACTCCTTTGATCGATTCCCAATTGTCCTTTTGCGCCTTATTGACCATTAAATGTTGTTGAATTTTTAATTGTAGCTCACCTGTCACATAAAGCGTTGCCTCATGGAATAAATAATCGAGCGTCAATGGTACTGAGCCCTCTAATGCATTTTCTAATGGTACAACCGCTAAATCAACCTTGCCCTCCGCTACTGCCTCAATGCATTCAGGTATCGTTGTACATGGTACAAGGCTATCAGTTGGGAAGATAGATTTTGTTGCTAAATATGTAAATGATGCTTCCGGTCCTAAATATGCAATTCGTTTCTCCCACTGTCGCTCTGTCATCAAAATGACCTCCTTCTACAATTCATAGTATCTTAAACATTTTTAATGTTTGGAAAACTCTTTATAAAAAGAAAAGGCTATGTTACATAGCCTCCCCTAAAAAGAGTAAATGTGAAAATATGTACTGCTTTTGCTAGCTGTTAAGATAAAATTGCTTATATCAAATGCAGTTATTACACACTATGTTTGGGTATTTTAAAAAAATTTCGCAGTATTTCGCAGGATAGCGACTTAAGCGAAACCTCACAGAGGCTATTTTTAGCTTCAGAGAGGCTTGCTCATCGCATGCGGAAAGGGAGCGAAATTTTGTATCAACAGCTACCAGCATTAACTAATAAAAGGCAAGGGGCTTTTTCAAATAGCCCCTTACAATGCACCAGAACTAATTACCTCAGCAGATTCAACAAAATCTAATCGTTTTAGCTGCTGGATTAAGTCATCAAGTTCAGAAGTCATACTCGTCACATCTAATGACAATGTCACATTAGCACGTCCTTGAATTGGTATAGTTTGATGGATTGTTAGTACATTACAATGTGAATTTGTCACAGTTTCTAATAACTTAGCCAACGTTCCTTTTCGATCTTGAAGCTGTAAAAAGACAGTTAAAATGCGCTCCTGTACAATAGAGTGAAAAGGAAATACAGCATCACGATATTTGTAAAACGCACTGCGCGATAAATCCACTTGCTTAACCGCATCCCAGATGGAGGATACTGAACCACTTGAAAGTAATTGCTTCGCCTCCAATGTTTTTTGCATAGCATCCGTCAATACATCTTCACGAACTAAATAATATCGCTGATTCGCAACATTCTTCATACGCTTCCCCCTAAAACTCCTGTCTTAATCTATAAATTCGAACTCAAACTCTTGCAGACGAACTGTATCACCATTTTGAGCACCACGCTCACGCAATGCCTCGTCCACGCCCATACCGCGCAATTGGCGTGCGAAACGGCGAATACCATCTTCACGACTAAAGTCTGTCATTTTAAATAGACGTTCAATCGAGTAGCCACTAATGATAAATGTACCGTCATCATCACGTGTAATCTCGAAATCATCACCTTGTGATTGATGCTTGTACATCACCGTTGCGTCTGATTGCTCCTCTACATCTTCAAATAGAGGGAACTCAGGCGTTACTTCAAGTAAATCTGCTATAGCAAATAATAATTCTTTTAAGCCTTGTCGTGAAACTGCTGAGATTGGGAAGATTTGTACATCTTCGCCTACCTTTTTGCGGAATTCCACTAAGTTTTCTTCTGCTTCTGGCATATCCATTTTATTTGCTACAATAATTTGAGGACGCTCTGTTAAACGCAGATTATATTGCTTTAACTCCTCGTTAATTGTTAAATAGTCTTCGTACGGGTCACGGCCTTCCATTCCTGACATATCGATAACATGCACAATTACACGTGTACGTTCGATATGACGTAAAAATTGATGTCCTAACCCTACGCCTTCATGTGCACCTTCAATTAGCCCAGGTAAATCTGCCATTGCAAAGCTTCGGTGATCATCTGTTTCAATCATTCCTAAATTCGGCACGATTGTCGTAAAATGATAAGCACCAATCTTTGGTTTTGCTGCAGAAACAACAGATAATAGTGTTGATTTTCCTACACTTGGGAAACCAACTAAACCAACATCTGCTAATACTTTTAACTCTAATATAACATTTAATTCTTGTCCTGGCTCGCCTTTTTCAGAAAGCTCAGGCGCAGGATTAGCCGGGGTTGCAAAGCGGGAATTCCCACGTCCACCTCGACCTGATTTAGCGATAATCGCTTGTTGACCATGCTCAACTAAATCTGCGATGACTTCTCCTGTTTCCTCATTCATCACAACTGTACCTGGTGGCACTTTGACAATTAAATCTTCAGCGCGTTTTCCGTGCATCCCTTTACTCATCCCGTGTTCACCACGATCTGCTTTAAAGTGGCGTTTATAACGGAAATCCATTAACGTACGTAAGCCTTCTTCTACTTCAAAGACAACGTTACCTCCGTGACCGCCATCTCCACCAGCTGGACCACCATTTGGTACATATTTTTCACGGCGAAATGCTACCATTCCATCGCCGCCATCGCCACCTTTTACATATATCTTTACGTGATCGACAAACATTTATTTCACTCCCTATTTGCACTCAACACATATTGCCAGCACGTATTTGTCTGCACAATTGTTTGAATGTCGAATTGTTTCAAACCTCTTTCGGTGAATGCGTCTGCACTCCACAGTCCATTTAGCGTAAACGCCAAAACAAATGTATGATCGTCAACACGTACATCAAGCGTTAAGCTCTGCTCCGTAAATGGATCTAATGTATCATAAACATGCATAACTGTTTTGTTTAAATACTCTACAACATCCTTGTCAATATTATTAGTGACTGGTTTTTTGATCTCACCATTAAGCTCCAGCGGTAAAGATGGATAGCGCCATCCTGCTGTTTGTAGCCACTCCATTGTTTGTGGTAATTGTAGACGACTCATGATAGACAATACTCGTAGCTGTTCCGAATAATGTTGAATAAGTTCTTTTGATTCATCAATTCTACCTAAATCTAAATTCATGCGAATAAGTTGAAGTTGATTCACATAATCATGATTTGCAAAACGTAATACCTCACTAATGGTTAGTGATTGATTGTTCATCCCATTCACTCCAATAAAGTTATCTTAACTAGTATAACAAGTTTTGATGTATTTTTCCCTTAATTCTTCATTGAAATTTAGCCAAAAAAAGGACTGCAATAAATGCAGTCCTCCGCTTTATGTCTACTTTATTAAAATTAAGCTTCTTGTGTAGCTGGGTATACAGATACTTGTTTGCGATCGCGACCTAAGCGTTCGAATTTAACAACGCCATCAACTTTAGCAAATAGCGTATCATCACCACCACGACCTACGTTTGTACCTGGGTAAATTTTTGTACCGCGTTGACGGTAAAGAATAGAACCACCAGTTACAAATTGGCCATCAGCACGTTTAGCGCCAAGACGTTTAGACTCAGAGTCACGTCCGTTTTTTGTAGAACCTACCCCTTTTTTCGATGCGAAAAGTTGAAGGTCTAATGCTAATAACAATTTCATTCTGTTCCACCTCCTACTTGGTTGTAGTTGATTTGGATATATTGTCCGTAATTTTGCACCATAGAATACACTTGAGCAGTCATTACTTGGACAATTAATTGTAGTTTTGTATCAATTTCAGGTTCTAAATCTGTTGGTAAGGATACCTTAAGAAAGCCTCCACCTTCAGCCGCTTGTTCAACTTCTGGTTGTAATTGTAGTAATGCATAAATCGCATTCACCGTACCAATGGCAATGGTAGATGCGCCTGCACATACTAAATCTTTACCAGATTCGTCGTACTCAGCATGTCCTGAAAATTCAAATGCAGACACATGTCTGTTTTCATCATGATGTATCGTAACTTTTATCAAATGTTACACCTCACAATTAAGCATTGATTGATTCAACAACTAATTTTGTATAAGGTTGACGGTGACCTTGTTTACGACGGTAGTTCTTTTTAGCTTTCAATTTGAAAACAACGATTTTCTTTTGACGGCCTTCTTTAACAGCTTTAGCTGTTACTGTAGCGCCTTCTACGAATGGAGCTCCAACTTTTACGTTTTCGCCACCTACGAATAGAACTTTATCGAAAGTTACAACCTCGTCAGCTTCTACGCCTAATTTCTCAACATAGATTTCTTGACCAGCTTCTACTTTGATTTGTTTACCACCAGTTTCAATAATTGCGTACATTTTACTGCACCTCCTCTTAGACTCAGACTCGCCTGTATATGAAGGTGATCCAAAGATACTTGAACCTTCCCAGAGCGGTTGTAGTAGCACGGGTGCTACAAACAATAACATTAAAATACTACCACACGAATTCTATCAAGTCAACCTGTTCATTACATATTTCTCAAAAGCTAAACGATACTTTCGATAATTCCATTCTTTTAGTACTTGCAACCATATAAATAGGCAAAGGACAGTCAAAAAAATGGATTGTGGCAAATTCACTAAAGTTACAATGAATAGGATAGTGGCAAAAATTAGTGAGAGCGAATAATAATATTCAAATACTCGCACACTTGGATAAAATAAAAATAAACATGCTAAGAGTATCCTTCCACCGTCCAGTGGAATAATTGGGATTAGGTTAATTACTAGTAACACTAGCTGCACATTGACTAGTCGAATTGCAATTAAATCCGGCATGAAAAAAGCAAGACCAATCCCCAGTATAGTGGCGATTGGACCTCCTAGTGCAATCCAAAGTAGTGAAGATGCCTGCACAGCTGCTGGATTTTCAAATTCAATTTCCCCTCCATATGGTGCAATAACACATGATTTTATTTTCACGCCACAAAGCACCGCGGCCAATATATGACCAGCTTCATGCCATAGCAACGAAGTCAAAATAATTGCATAATAAGCAATCTGGCCACTGAAAATCATTAACAGAATCAGAGGGATACATAATAAATGCAATTTAACTTTCATCGTTCTCCGTTGTTTCAAGCCACTGGACAATTTGTTCTAAATCAAAATGAGTTTTGTCTTTCTCAATCGAAATATAGAGTTGTCCAGTCTGCTTCATACCGATTAAGTCATTGGCCTGTATAGTCGTGTATGGTAACTGCGCTAAACTATCGAGCATCCCATAGGAGACCGTTGTGCCATCTTCATAGCTAACTGTCATCGTTTTACCGGTATATTTTGTATGGCCTGTAAAAACAACGAGCCCACTTTGCCCTGCGTATACAGGAAGACCCACATCATATTGTAATAAAAACCCTTCTTTAAAAACTTGCGCATTCGTGAACGTTAATAGTTCAGTTTGCCCTACATCACTTGAAACCATTATCGTTTCTTCCTCTTTTTTTAGCAGACTTTTTCCGAGCTCACTTAAGTATGTTAAGTCTGCTGATGTCGTTACAAGCTTTCGCACAGGAGTTTCCATTACGCCTTGATCTTCTAATCGAATAACAAGCATAATTGCAGCCACAAGTAATATCATGACAATCCATTTCCATTTTTTAAACAAGCTCTCATCCTCTTTTTTCACACTATATGAGGCAGCATGTCCATTCATGCACGCAAAAAATGTGCCAGTCACTCACACAATTCTCACACAATTCGCTTTCAATAAAAAAACCTTTCCGCGCACATGCACGAAAAGGTATTAATTATCTTGAAAACAATGCTTTAAGTTTTGAGAACATTCCTCGATGCTCGTCCTCGATAGCCATCAAGGGCACAGATTCACCTAATATGCGTCGGGCAATATTACGGTAACCTAAAGATGCTTTATTAGTCGGATCCATAACGACTGGCTCACCTTTATTTGATGATGAGATAACACCTTCACTATCGACAATAATGCCTAATAGATCAATTGACAAATGTGTTGTAATTTCATTGACATCCAGTGTATCGCCGTTTTTCATCATATGCTGACGAATACGATTAATAATTAGTTTAGGAGCAGTTATTTCTTCTTGTTCAAGCAGTCCAATAATTCGATCTGCATCTCGTACAGCTGAAATTTCTGGTGTCGTTACAACAATTGCATGGTCTGCACCTGCCACTGCATTGCGATAGCCTTGCTCAATGCCAGCGGGACAATCAATTAAAACATAATCATAGTCTCTCTTTAATTCCTCTACTAAGCTCTCCATTTGCTCAGGTGTGACAGCATTTTTATCTGTCGTTTGAGCAGCAGGTAATAAAAATAGTTTATCATCTACACGTTTATCTTTAATTAATGCTTGATGGATCTTGCATCGTCCTTCAACAACATCAACTAAATCATAAATAATACGGTTTTCGAGACCTAGAATGACATCTAAATTTCTCAAGCCAATATCTGTATCTACTAAACATACTTTTTTCCCTTGTAGAGCCAATGCAGTCCCGAGGTTAGCCGTTGTTGTCGTTTTACCGACACCGCCCTTACCTGAAGTTATGACGATCGCTTCTCCCACACTAGCTTCCTCCCTTAGACACATTCAATAATGGTCGAATATTTTTTAACGCATGAATTTGATCGTACGCAATACGCCCATCATAGCCAATAAATGCACAAGCCATGTCTGCTTGATTGATAGCTTTTACATGTTCATCTGACATTGCCTCAACCTGATCAGCAATCATAATATGTGTGGCTTCTAAACGAGAGGCAGCAATAATTGCTTCCTTATTTCCATGTACACCTGCATGTACAATTCCCTTTAGTCTGCCAAGGACGTAAACATTACCACCAGCTTCTACACGTCCATTCGGATTCACATTCCCCACAATTACTATATCCCCAGTGGCACGTAGAATTTGTCCCGATCTGACCACTCCTACATATGTATCTTGTTGGCTTTCTATCATTTTCTGGTTGCTTTCATGGACAGTCAGTACATCACTTTGCACCTTTGCTACAATTAACTGTTCTGATTCTTGAACAATTTTTACTAGCTCTTTTACTTGTTCATCTGAACAGTATCGATAGCCTAAATGTAATTGTACATCTACTTTACCATCGATACCGCCTTCTGAAACTTTTCGTTTTAGCTCATCTACTAAATCGGCATACGAACATTGATCGTCTAAACGAAGAACAAAACCATCCTTTGTTCCCTTCATATTAACTAATTGTTTTTTCATGAATGCCTCACCCCACGTTGCTCTTGATATTAAGAAACTTCACGTGCTCTCTGTAAGACACGCGCATTAATTAGATACTTGAAGGCCCAACCAAGAATCATTAAAAATAACGTATTAGCAATGATTGTTGGTAGTAGTCGTGATTGTAAGAAATCCGTTAACGGTATCGTTGTAAAAGCGATTAGGTAGAAGAATTGATAAAGTACGAATTCTAAAATTGCTACTAAAACAACTGAAATAGTCGTTGTCACAACTAAGTGCTGATGAATTATTTTCACGATAGACCCTGCTAAAAAACAAATAAGCGGATATAGTACCGAATATAATCCAATAATATCAATGTAAAACACATCATACAAGACACCAAAAAAAAGTCCATACATTACCGCTCGTTGACGGCTGTAATAGATGGATATAAATATTAAGTATAAAATTAAAAATCGAGGTACTAGATAATAGATATGCCCTCCCACTTCAATCGGTGAGAGCATAGCAAACTCTGGTTCTAGTAAAAATAGCAATACTGCAACAGAGGGAATAAGAAATCGAACCATTACTTTTCCCCCTCTTCAGTAACCTTTTGTGGATTTGTTAAATCTTCATTTGTTGCATCACCGTCAGAACCATCAATAACTGTTACTGATCGTTTTGCGATTACAACATTTTCTAAAATAGAAAAATCAGCAGATGGTTTTACATAAGCCATTTTCGTTAAGCCAAAATCATCTGTGCTAACTTCCGTAATTTCTCCGATTGGTACACCTTTAGGGAAAATACCACCAAGACCTGAAGAAACTACTTTTTCGCCTACTTTTACAGTTAAGCTAGAATCGATTCGCTTCATAATGAGTTCATTTCGTTCTTTATCAAAGCCCTCGATTAAACCGTATGCCTCTTTTTCTCCTAAAACCATCGCTGAAACACGATAGTTAGGATTATTTGTATATAAAAGCTCAACCTCAGAGGTGAAAGGGGTCACTAACGTAATTTTACCGACTAGCCCTTTCGCTGTCATAACTGCCATATTTTTTTCTACACCATGAGATGAACCTTTATTTAAAATAATTTTTTCTTCCCATTGGTCAGGATTTCTAGCAATAACCGTTGCTTGAATAGGATTAAACGCCTTTAAACTTTCTGACTTTGTAAGTTCTAGTAGTTTTTCATTTTCAGATTTTAATACCAATGCTTCGGCTTGTACAGCTGCAAAATCTTCTAAGCGTGCTTTTAAACGTTTATTTTCTTCGTACGTGTTTAAGAGGGAGTCAATATTATTAAAGATACCAGTTATGTAATTCGCCGGCTTCGCAACAATAGATTGTGCGACGCCGACAGTATCTTTAATAATTTGCTCTGGTAAAGTTGCGTTCGTCCGATCTCGTAATGAGAAGCTAATCAATGCCACAAGAAAAACCATGCCCACAAGTAGCAGTATTACTTTCTTATTGAAAAAAAAATGTGGCATTGCCTAAACCTCCTTACCCTTTTACTTGTTGTTGACGAATTAAATCAATATGATCTAAAGCTTTACCTGTCCCAATAGCTACACAGTCTAATGGATCCTCAGCAATAAATACAGGCATATTTGTTTCACGGCTAATAACTTTGTCTAAATTCGTTAATAACGCGCCACCACCAGTTAAAACAATACCTCGCTCCATCACGTCAGCAGATAATTCTGGAGGTGTTTGTTCCAACGTTTTTCGTACACCATCAATAATTGATGATACCGCTTCACGCAATGATTCTGAAATTTCCTGAGACGAAATTTCAATCGTTTTTGGTAAACCAGTTAAAAGGTCACGACCTCTAATTTCCATTTTCTCATCAGGTCCTTCAGCAAACGCTGTACCAATTTCCATTTTTACTGCTTCCGCTGTACGTTCACCAATTGTTAAGTTATACGATTTACGGATATATGAAATAATCGATTGGTCCATCGCATCCCCACCGATACGTACAGACTCACTTGTAACGATACCACCTAAAGAAATAACCGCAACTTCAGTAGTACCACCACCGATATCAACAACCATCGAACCTGTTGGATCCCAAACTGGTAGGTTCGCTCCAATAGCTGCTGCAAATGGCTCTTCGATTGTAAAGGCTTCTTTTGCGCCTGCTTGACGAGATGCATCGATAACTGCACGTTGTTCAACCGATGTAATACCGTATGGCACACAAATCATTACATTCGGTTTTTTCCAATTACCGCCAGAATTCTTACAAGCTTCTTTTAAATAATATTCAATCATCGCTGTTGTAATATCATAATCAGCAATAACGCCATCTTTCATCGGACGAATCGCCACGATTGACCCAGGTGTACGGCCAATCATATTTTTCGCATCATTACCAACTGCAACGATGTCTCCTGTTTTTGTGTTTTTCGCTACTACAGAAGGCTCGCGTAAAACGATCCCCTTCCCTTTAATAAAAACTAATGTATTCGCTGTGCCAAGGTCAATCCCGACATCTTTACTACCTAATCCAAACAAATTGTGTACTCCCTTTCTATTTAAGCCATACTATCGTTGACATAAAATCATACCGTTCATTATAACGGATAAATGCAAGAATTTGTAGTGCCACATACCTCATCTTGCAGAAAACTTACTATTTTAATTCCCTCTTAAACTAAAAATAGTACGTATAGATTAGCATATTATTTTTTTTCATGTAAAACAACGCATTATAGGCTACCAATTTTTGTGAATGCTATAGATATTTCTACGAATACAATAACGTCATTCAATCAAAAAGGTTCATTTTTTTATTAAAGTGCTTAAAATCGCTCAAACTATACTAAAGCTAAAATATACTAGAAAAATTTTTTCTCCTAAATAAATGTGCTAGGGAGTCACTTATATTAACAGAAGTATCAATCTAAAGAGCTCTGCAAAATATTTGCAGAGCTCAGCTTGTCAACAAAGCTATTTAATTTACAAAAAGCTGTTCTGTAGTAAAACTAGCAAGCTCCACTACTGCGTATTGCATGCGTGAGCGACATGCTCCTTACTAATACGCGCATTTAGCAGACGAGGAGCTAAGTTAATTGTACGACTGCTAACAGCCTTTGCTTGTCCAGTAAAGGTTGTGCGTCCTATGCAAGACTTATTTAAAAAGCCTTTAATCGTACAGTGCTAAAAATAACCTTTTTCTTTTAAGCTAATAAATTGATGGTCACCGATGATGACGTGATCAAGTAATTCAATACCAATAATAAAACCAGCTTCCTGAATTCTTTTCGTTACCTCTATATCTTCCGGACTCGGTGTCGGCACACCACTTGGATGATTATGAGCACATATAATAGTAGCAGCGGATCGCTTTACAGCCTCCCGAAAAATTTCTCTCGGATGTACAATGGACGCATTCAAACCCCCGATAAAAATCGTTTTTTTATGAATGATTTGATTTTTTACATCAAGAAAAAGTACAACAAAATGTTCCTGACTCAGTGAGGTCATATCAGGCATTAGGTATGCAGCGGCATCTTGTGGAGAACGAACAGTATACTTGTCATCATTTTGCTTTTGAGACAAGCGCCTTCCAAGCTCGATTGCAGCTAAAATTTGGATTGCCTTTACCTCTCCAATACCTTTTATGGCAACCATTTCTTCAATTGTCGCATGTTTTAAATGATGTAAACGTTCAAATGTACTTAAAACACGATTGGCAAGTACAAGTACAGATTCTTCCTTCGTGCCTGTCCTCAGTAAAATGGCTAGCAGCTCCTGATTGGATAAGCTCTTTGCCCCCTGCCTTAAAAGTCGTTCACGTGGTCGGTCTGCTATATTGACGTCACGAATCATCATATCTGGTAAAACGTCTATTGGCAATTAGTTTCACTCCTTCGCAAATTGGATAATATGTCGTGCTACCAATTGCGCAAACAACGCTGCAAGTGGTAACCCCACAACATTGTTATAATCTCCTTCAATTCGCTCAACTAAAAGGGTACCAGCTGTTTGAATACCATAACCGCCTGCCTTATCATAAGGATCTCCAGATGCTACATACGCTTCTATAAGCTCCTGCGATAAAGTATGGAATACAACGGCTGTTTCTTCCACAAATGTCGTTTCCAATCCATTTGGTTCAATGATGGCAACAGCAGTCATGACCGCATGACGCTTGCCTGATAAACGTGATAAGTGAGAAATTGCTTCCTCACGGGTTTTTGGCTTATGCAGTAGCTCATTGTCAAAGACGACAATCGTATCTGCACCAATAATCGTTGCATTTGGATTTTTTTGCGCTACATCACGCGTTTTTAGAAGTGCCACACCTTTTACATAATCATGCATTGTTGTTGCTGTTACGCTTGTCTCTTCTACATTACTTGTCACAATTTCAAACGGAAGGTCAAGCATAGCAAGCAATTCTTTTCGTCGTGGTGAAGCGGAAGCAAGCACTAATTTATGATTCGTTTCAAACATTATTTCACCATTCCTCCTTCTCTCTATCATAACGGAGAATGTGGTATTTGAAAATTTTCTAAAAATCAAGATAATGCGCTTTTAGCTAAATTATCTACTTAAAATTTTGTTTGAAGACAAGCATTTTTTGATTTGTAATGCGCGAAAATTTGAAGGCGTATAATGCTTATATCACTGGAAATAGAGGTTGCGGCCTTGCCAATGCTTTGCCAATCAGAAGGTAGCGTAGAATCATTTGCTGCCTCACTAAAATTTAATTTTTTAGTATTTTTATCAGCTAATACATTTGTTATTTCTGCAATTGTCGCCTCTTTACAACTATCGCCACTAACACTAAATGCTTTTTTAAATGTTGGAGGATCCTTTAAAAAAACTAAGTCATTTTCCGCTGTCACCATACTTGTCCAAACATAATATTTACCCTCTACTTCTACTACTGCACTTTCTTGCAGTGTAGGATGTTCTGCTATAAATGCACTTGCACTTTCATAATTAGAAAATACACCAGCTTGACTCGCATAAAACATAGTTGAGGTCCCAGTACCTCCTGCTGTCGGTATTGTTTCTGAATCTGTTTCTGCTTGTGTTTCAGTTTCGTTTTTCGCTACCTCACTGTCCTTTTTTAAAGAAAATTGGGTACTCGCCTGGAGAACGCCTAAAAAAATGGCTACACCAAAAAGCCCGACGATGCCACCAATTAGCATTGCGCGCACTATTTGTTTTCTTATTACCTGACTAACAATTTTCATACGTTCATCACCTCTTATTTCAACCTATCAAAATGAGGATGAAAAAAGACGAGACTGCTGTCGTCTCGCCTAAAAAATTTATCGCTATTAATTATCAAAAATCGTCCATAACTTTCAAAGCTCGTCACATCATCCTATCTAGCCGATGTTTTTGTGTTCTCTTGGTCATTTGGGCTAGGTATTATAGAAAGCAGTGCATAGCTTGTATCAAACTTCTGCTAAATTCAGAAAACCTGTAATTTATCAAAAGTAATGTTACGTTGTTTTCAGTAGAACGATGACGAATTGCTTGTCCTTCTAACAATGACATATACATAATTTGACGCAATGGGGTGAAAATGGCTTAACGGTCCTAATTGTTTTGTTGTAGCAACCTACTACGCACTTCTGTTAACAAATATAAAGAGCCTGATACAATAGTTCTACATTTATTTTCTGATTGCTGCTGAATAAATTGAAGATAATCACTTAAAACCGCTTTGTGCGGTGCATTACTTAGTTCTACCATATCTTTTGCTGACATTGCACGTGGATTATCAAAATCAACAAAATAAAAGCTATCACTTATTTGCTCAAAGTATTGCAAAACTTCTTTTACATCTTTATCACCTAATATGCCGATAACGAAGGTAACCGACTCATTAGGAAATTCAAGACGAACAGTTTCGACCAATTTCTCTGCACTAGCAGGATTATGTGCACCGTCAAAAATAATATAAGGCATTACTTCTTCAAATCGTCCTAAAATACGTGCCACTTTTATTCCACGGCGTATACTTTCTTCGTTAATAGCAACGTCTAGTACTGTAGCCACTTCGATAAAAGCAGTGATGGCTAATGCCATATTATTTCCTTGATGTGGCCCTTTCATATTACGTGTAAGATTGGAGATACAGATGTTTTTTTCATTATTTTTATAGCACTCATAATGATTCGACTGCTCTAGCGTAAATTGTTTTTTAAGCTCAAGAATTGGTGCTTGCTTTGCATGTGCTACATTATTAATTATTGCCTTCGCTTCTAAAGGTACCTCACCTATAACAACTGGACGATTTTGTTTAATAATCCCTGCTTTATGCTCAGCAATACTTTCGATTGTTGAGCCTAAAAATTTCGTATGCTCGAGCGCTATACTTGGAATAATGGAGACAATTGGCATCACTACATTGGTGCTATCCAATAAGCCACCCATTCCTGCTTCAATTAAAGCCACATCGACATCACAATTAACAAAGTGCAAGAATGCAGCAACCGTTAATAATTCGAAATCTGTTAGTTTACCGCTAAGTCCAGCGCTTTTCATTTGTTGAAAAACGCGGTCCATCTCTACTTCTGTAATGGGCTTTTTCGTTACTTGAATTTGGTCATGCACATTTAAAATACATGGAGACATAAACTTGCCTACTTTTAAGCCATGCTCCTGTGCAATTGACTCTAAAAATGTAAGTGTTGAGCCTTTGCCGTTTGTACCTGCAAGATGTACAATCTGTAGTTTTCTCTCTGGGTTTCCTACGAGCGCTAATGCCTCTTCAATAGCTTTTAGACCAGGCTTAATGATATCATCGCTTGTTATTGCCCATTTTTTCTTATATATATCAAACTGTGGAATCATCGTACTTCCTCCTGCAACCATTGGCGAACTTCCGCTATAAAATAAAGTGAGCCAGTAATAACAACAATATCGTGAAGGCCCTTGCTTTGTATAACAGAACGGACGATTGCTTGCCAATTTGCATCATATTGTTTGTCATTATGCGTAGACAGCATCGCTAATTTTTCAGCTGGCATGGCATTTGGCAGTCCAATTTGCGTAAAGGACATGGATGAAGCGATTCCATCCATTAAAGCAATACTATTTGCATGATCCTTATCAGACAGCGCTGCATAAATGAAGCGATAATGATGATTTGGATAAACAGTCTGAAGTGTTTGAATCAACGCGGCTGTTCCTTCAGAATTATGAGCACCGTCTAGCACGATATTATTTGGAAATTGTTCAAAGCGGCCTGCCCACTGAGCATTTTGCAACGCCTGACGCATTGATTGTTCTGTTAGTTGAATATGTCCTTGCTCACGTAAAATATCCATCGCTGTAATGGCAAGACTGGCATTCGCAATTTGATGCTCACCAGCCATTTTTAGTTGAATATCATTTATTTCAACATTTGCGTTACGATAGTTGAAGGTTTGCATAACAATCCCTTGATTTTTTGCCACTACGTGAAAATCGTTTCCTAAAACAAGGCATTCCGCATGACGTTCTTGTGCAACTTTTTGAATAACATCAAGCGCCTCATCGTTTTTAACCCCTACCACAACAGGTACTCCTTCTTTAATAATACCTGCCTTTTCAAATGCAACTTTCGCATACGTATCGCCTAAAAATGCTGTATGCTCCAATGAAATTGTCGTAATAATTGAAACAAGTGGTGTGATGATATTTGTCGCATCTAAACGACCGCCAAGCCCTGTTTCAATTAGTGCAAAATCTACTTCTTCTTCAGCAAAATACTGGAACATAATAAGTGTTACGACTTCAAAAAAGCTCGGATAGTCCCCATTATAATGCGCCTCAATAATTGAAGCGATATTGTTCATATACTGTAAAAATTGCTCGTCAGAAATTTGCGTGCCATTGATAGTCATTCGTTCATTAACGCGTGTTAAATGTGGAGAAGTAAAAGCTCCTACTCGATAACCTGTATCCTCTAACATTTCCCTCAATACGTTTACTGTAGACCCCTTGCCATTGGAACCAGCTAAATGTATAGTTCGTAGCTTGTTTTGCGGGTCTCCCAAACGGGCCAATACTTCACGCATCATTACTAATGGCTCACGTTTAAAATCAACTGCTTTTAATGTAAAAATAAAATCTGTACATGCTTTTATCGTTGTAAACAAAAGAAACACTCCCTCTCACTCTAGTATAAAGGGTGCCAGGCACACAAACAATTCAGACACAATTTTAAAAACACACAGAAAAGCACTTTAGGAGTGATTATCTGTGTGTTTTCAACTAGTTTATTTCAAATAAACAGCAAATTATTGTAATTGATGGACACCTAATAGCGCACCCATATCATCTAAAATAATTTTTGCATCATTATTTAAAAGTGGCAAAACATCCGATCTTTGCACTAAATCAAACGAGTTCTTTAATGTTCTTTTCAACATCGAAATATCAAAATTTGAACAATATTCATTAATCTTATTAATAACTAGTAAATCTGTACGTGTTAATGTTTTATTCACTTCATTTTGCCCACTTCTATTCGCTAAAACATGTTTAATAAGAACGCGCCCGCTTGCGTTTAATAAACGATAGTATTTCGCTTCCGATAGCTTTAGTAAATTTGCCTCTATCAGCCCTCTTGCATTAACAAAATCTAAATCATCACAGGCTTTGTTCACCTTCACAACTATTGTTCCAATATTTCCAGACATGATAAACCTCCATTTTTATTTTTCATACCAAAGAAAAAAGCCATTCTAATCAACATAGAATAGCCATAAAATTAAATGAAATTACTTTAAATGGTAACCAGGCAATCGTAGTTGAAAGAAAACAATTCTCTCTTCACCTTAGACCCTAGGCTTTGCGTCCTAACCTTTCGGATAGTTTGCCTTTATCTATTATACTAACTACATTGTATGATACTATACATTTTTTCCTAACTCAACACATATCTTTTGGCTTACAAAAAGAAAAACAGCAGATGACTTTTTCGCCATCTGCTGTTTCTATCATTCACTATGTTATTACATATTTTTTAGTTCTTCTAAACGTTTTAATACAACGGCATGTTTATCTTCATAGTCCGCTAATTTTTCGCGTTCTGCATTAACCAACGCTTCTGGTGCTTTTGAAACAAATTTTTCATTTGACAGCTTACCAGTTACAAGCTTCACTTCTTTAGCCCATTTTTCTAATTCTTTTTCAAGACGAGCAATCTCTTCTTCCAGGTTGATCAGTCCCACAAGTGGTAAGAATAGCTCTGCCCCTGTTACTACAGCAGTCATAGACTGTCCTGGAGCCTCTAAGCCTTCACCAATTGTTAATGACTCTGGATTACAGAATTTTTCTAAATAGCCTTTATTGGCTTCAAGAATGGCAACCGTAGCAGCATCCTTAGCAGAAATGTATAATGGTACTTTTTTGCTCATTGGTGTGTTAACTTCCGCACGAATATTGCGCACTGAACGTATAATATCCATAAGAAGCTTCATATTGTCTGCTTCCTCTGCAAAGTGAAGGTCTGTGCGTACAGTTGGCCATGCTGCAACTGTAATCGACTCACCTTCATGCGGTAAGTGTTGCCAAATTTCTTCTGTAATGAATGGCATAAGCGGATGTAATAGACGCATTGTTTGGTCTAGTACATAAGCTAATATAGAGCGAGTCGTTTTTTTAGCAGCTTCGTCTTCACCATTCATTGGTAATTTCGCCATTTCAATATACCAAGAACAGAAATCATCCCAAATGAAGTTATATAGTTCACGACCTACTTCACCGAATTCATAGCGTTCTGCTAATGATGTTACACGTTCAATCGTCTCATTTAAACGAGTCAGAATCCACTTATCAGCCACTGATTTTTCACCAGTCAAGTCGATTTCATCATACGTCATACCATCCATGTTCATTAATGCAAAACGAGAAGCATTCCAAATTTTATTAGCAAAGTTCCAAACAGACTCTACTTTTTCAGTTGTATAACGTAAATCTTGACCCGGAGAAGAGCCTGTTGCTAAGAAATAACGAAGTGAATCAGCACCGTATTTCTCAATAACATCCATAGGGTCCACACCATTACCAAGTGATTTACTCATCTTACGTCCTTCACCATCACGTACTAATCCATGGATTAATACATCTTTGAATGGGCGTTGTTCTGTAAATTCAATACCTTGGAATATCATACGAGAAACCCAGAAGAAAATAATATCATAGCCCGTTACAAGCGTACTTGTTGGATAGTAACGTTGATATTCTTCATTTGCCTCGTCCGGCCAACCCATTGTAGAAAATGGCCATAGTGCAGATGAGAACCATGTATCTAATACATCTTCATCTTGTGTCCAATTTTCTGCATCAGCAGGAGCTTCTTTCCCTACGTAAATCTCGCCTGTTTCATTGTGATACCAGGCAGGAATTTGGTGTCCCCACCATAATTGGCGAGAGATACACCAGTCACGGATATTCTCCATCCAACGAGAATATGTGTTTTCAAAACGTGATGGAACGAAATTCACTTTACCTTCCTCGTCTTTTTGAAGCTCTAAAGAGGCATCTGCAAGTGGTTGCATTTTAACGAACCATTGTGCTGATAGGTAAGGCTCTACAACCGCTCCAGAACGTTCAGAGTGCCCTACAGAGTGCATATGCTCTTCAATGTTTATTAAGACACCCGCTTCTTGTAAGTCTGCTACGATTTGTTTACGGCATTCAAAACGATCCATGCCATTGTATTTACCAGCAAGCTCATTCATTGTGCCATCTTCGTTCATAACAAGAATTCGTTCTAAGTTATGACGGTTACCAACTTCAAAGTCATTCGGGTCATGGGCTGGAGTCATTTTTACAACGCCTGTACCGAATTCCATATCAACGTAATCATCTGCTACGATTGGAATTTCACGGCCCACAATTGGTAAAATAACTGTTTTACCAATTAAGTGTTGATAACGCTCATCTTTCGGGTGAACTGCTACACCAGAGTCACCAAGCATTGTTTCAGGGCGTGTTGTTGCAACTTCCACATAGCCCGAGCCATCTGCTAATGGGTATTTCATGTGGTAGAATGCACCTTGAACATCTTGATAGATTACTTCAATATCCGATAAGGCTGTTTTCGCTGCTGGGTCCCAGTTAATAATACGCTCACCGCGATAAATTAAGCCTTTCTCATATAATTGAACGAAAACCGTTTTAACAGCATCTGATAGACCTGTATCGAGTGTGAAACGTTCACGAGAGTAGTCTAATGCAAGGCCAAGCTTCGCCCATTGTGAGCGAATGTGCCCAGCATACTCTTCTTTCCACTCCCAAGTTTTTTCTAGGAATTTTTCACGTCCTAAATCATAACGTGTAATATTATCCTCACGCAGTTTTGCTTCTACTTTTGCTTGAGTTGCAATACCTGCATGGTCCATTCCTGGTAACCAAAGTGCATCATAACCTTGCATGCGCTTCATACGGATTAAAATATCTTGTAACGTTGTATCCCACGCGTGACCAAGGTGTAATTTACCTGTTACGTTTGGTGGTGGAATTACGATGGAATATGGTTCCTTTCCGCTTTCAGGTTGTGCTTCGAAAAATTTACCTTGTAACCACCATTCATAGCGACCCGTTTCAATTGATTGTGGATCATATTTCGTAGGCATTGAAATGTTTTCTGTCATATTGTCTCCTCCTGTTGGTAAATAATTTTGACATACGTCAGCTTTGGCAAACTAGATAACCACTCGTCTTGATTTTTCAGTGTATTCACACCGAATAAATCCGTGACAATTGCACGTGGCTTATTTGCTAATAAAATGCATACATCTTTTTAGCAAATAAAAAAACTCCTATCGTCAACAAAAGGACGAAGGAGTTTAAGTTCGCGGTACCACCTTTAATTCCAGCATTTTAAGATTAGTACTCTTACACACCACTATTTGTCATTTAATAAGTGCTCTAAATGCCCTTATCATCTCGAAATAATGATTCATGCTTGATTTACTTAAGCTTATTACAACTGGCTCTCAATTCGTTAACGGTGTTTAACCGGCTTTAACTACTACTAGTTCACTAAAGCTGCTCGAGGGCTACGTTCAATTACGCACAAATAGAAACTTTTCAGCTACCGTTCCCTCTCTATAATTGCACAAATAATCTACTCTTCCCTGTCATAGCATCCATATTCGATTTTACACATTGTACCGCAAATTCATGTATTTTTTCAAGTGATTTCGTCAATTTCAGCTAGTCTTAAAAAGTAAATAGAAAAAGGAAGTGACTATTCATATGCGACGACGTAAGTATAACCCTTGGCTTTTACCACCTTGGCTACGACAATTTCGATTTTATTGTAGAACAATTATTATACCGATTTGTGGTTTTCAGTTTATACGTGTCATAATCATCCCAACTTCTGGCGACCTTATCATCTTATTACTTTTACTGCTTCTATGCTATTTACTTTTGAAAGATATCATTTGATACACGAACTTTGAGTGGTGTATAGCCTTCTGTTAAATCCCATATCATCGTCGGCACTTCATGCCAAGAACTCGATTCTCGCACAGCAGTAAGGCTTGAAGACTCTCTAAGGACGATTTTTTGCTCGGCAGGTGCAGATTGTTTAGATTTTGAAATAGCTGCACTAGCTTCTACAGTTGTCGGTTGCTTTACTTGAACAGATTGCGCAACAAATGCAGACTCTTCCACTGCATCATGCGTTGTAGCTTCTACAAGCTTTTCTTCTAAAGCATCGACTTGTTCGACTACTGGCACCGATTCGCTAAACGTACTTGTCACTGTCCATTCTAATTGGCACTTTTGATTGGTAAGTATCGGACGAATGTCTTTTACCATTAAGTCCTCAATCGCTGCCTCTTTTGGTAAATCAACATTTAATGGGACCGCATACTCAAAATAACCTGTGTCTCCTTGAACATCAAGCGCATCAATACTTATTAAGTCTTCAGCATCCATGAAAGTTTGCATGTTTTGAAAATCAAAGCGTACATGCGCTGTAATATGATAAATACCATTTAATCTTAAAGAATCTTCTAATTGCATTGACTGCCATTGTGGCTTTATCTGTACAGCAGCAATTTCTGTTGGGCAACCGTACCCCGGAAAACAAAATGTCTCTCGCATATTCCAAGTTTTCTTTTCGATAATAATCCCTCCCTTTGCATCATATGAATTGCAATTGGAATGTATGCTAGCCAACTAGCAAGTTAGCTTTCATATAAAAAGCATGCCCGATTTTAATCAGGCATGCTTTTTATGATTATACGTTAACCATTTTAATTTTATTTGCTACACGATCAGTTAAAATTTGGGTAGCTTTTGGAACAATTGGCTTAAAGATAGGGTTTAAAACAGGACCAGCTAAGCCCCCTGCTGTTACCTCTAAAAAGCCTGTCATTTTTGTATTATCTGCATCAATACTTTCAGCAAGGAAATAACCGTTTCCTGTGAAATTATCTGATAACCCTTTTAAATTGAACGTTACTTTTGATGGTGCTGTCCACTCTAAAATTGTAATTTCTACTTCAACTGTTTTTTTCAGTACACCAACATTACCTTTAAATGTCCATGTAGATTGCTTATCATCTATCATTGTATGTGCATTATAGCCTGGGACAAGCTTTGCCCATTTTTCCATATCGCTAACAAATTCCCATACATGCTCGATTGCTACGGGTACTTCTACTGAATGTGTGCCTGTTGCCATTTTAATTCACTACTTTCTATTATGAATAGTTTTATTATAAACTAAAACGCCCACAATTTGGCTATGCTGAAAGTTTTAATTTTAATAAAAAAAGCCACCCTAAATGGATGGCTTTATGTTATTTTGCTAATTGTTCAAACACTTTATGGAAGGCTGCGACAGTTTTCGCAATATGCTCTTCTGTATGTGCAGTCGAAATAAATAATCCTTCAAATTGTGAAGGTGGTAAGAAAATACCTTCCTCTGCCATTAAGCGGAAATATTCAGCAAATAATTGTAAGTCAGACGTTTTTGCTGAAGCAAAATCTATTACATCTTCATTCGTAAAGAAGAAACCAATCATAGAACCTGCACGATTAACAGTATGTGGAATATTGTATTTTGTAGCAGCTGCACGGAAACCTTCCTCTAATTGATCTCCTAATTTTTTAAAATACTCATAGGAGTTTGCATCAAGGCGTGATAAAGTTTCATAGCCTGCTGTCATTGCTAATGGATTACCTGATAGTGTGCCAGCTTGATAAATCGGCCCAGCTGGTGCTACTTGCTCCATAATTTCCTTTTTACCAGCAAACGCACCTACAGGCAGCCCGCCACCAATTACTTTTCCTAGCGTTGTCATATCAGGTGTCACACCAAAGTAACCTTGAGCACAGCCATAGTCCACTCGGAAGCCCGTCATTACTTCATCAAAGATTAACAATGCACCATGTTTAGTTGTTAACTCACGTAAACCTTCGAGGAAACCTGGTTGCGGCGGTACAACGCCCATATTACCTGCCACTGGTTCAACGATAATTGCGGCAAGCTCTGTACCAAATTTTTCGAATACTTGTTGAGCACCTTCTAAATCATTATAAGCAACCGTCAATGTATTACGAGCAATATCCGCTGGTACACCAGGGCTATCAGGTAAGCCTAATGTTGCTACACCCGAGCCAGCTTTAATAAGTAATGAGTCACCATGACCATGATATGACCCTTCAAATTTCAAAATTTTATCGCGTCCTGTTACACCGCGCGCTACACGTAATGCAGACATCGTTGCCTCTGTTCCAGATGATACAAAGCGAATCATCTCCATACCAGGCAGACGATCCAATACTAATTTAGCTAATCGATTTTCTGTATAACTAGGTGCGCCAAATGAAGAGCCTTTTGCTGCTGTTTCAGCAATAGCTTTTACAACGTCTGGATGAGTATGACCTAAAATTAAAGGCCCCCATGATAATACGTAATCGATATATTCATTGCCATCAATGTCTTTAATAATTGCACCGTGACCAGATTCCATAAATATCGGGTCCATGTTGACAGATTTAAATGCACGAACTGGGCTACTAACCCCACCTGGCATTAAGTTAATAGCTTCTGCATATGCTTGCTTTGATTTTTCATAAGAACGCGCCATTTATTTCTCCTCCAACCAACGTGCTACATCTTTAGCATGATATGTGATAATTAAATCAGAGCCTGCTCGCTTCATACCTAGCAATGTTTCAAGCACGACTTTTTTCTCTTCAATCCAGCCATTAATAGCTGCAGCTTTAATCATTGCATATTCACCAGATACGTTATAGGCAACAATCGGTAATGTATAGTTATTTTTCATATCTCGAATAATATCTAAATAGCTAAGAGCTGGTTTTACGATTAAGAAATCTGCACCTTCTTCGATATCAGATTCTGCCTCACGGAATGCTTCCATACGATTTGAAGGATCCATCTGGTACGATTTACGATCCCCAAATTGTGGTGCTCCATCAGCCGCATCACGGAAAGGACCATAGTAGCTTGATGCATATTTTACGGCATATGACATAATCGGTACATTTTCAAATCCAGCTTCGTCAAGACCAGTACGTATTGCAGCAACAAAGCCATCCATCATATTCGATGGCGCAATAATATCTGCCCCTGCTTGTGCTTGTGATACAGCAGTGCGTGCTAAAACATCAAGAGAAGCGTCATTTAAAATCTGGTCGCCCTCGATTAAGCCACAATGACCATGGTCTGTAAATTCACAAAGGCATGTATCTGCAATAACTAAAAGATTTGGATGACGTTCTTTAATAAGGCGCGTAGCTTCTTGTACAATGCCATGATCATGGAAAGCACCCGTACCAACCGCATCTTTTTCCGCTGGTAAACCGAATAAAATAACAGAAGGTATACCTAAAGCAACAACTTCATCAACTTCAGCACCTAGGTTATCTAATGAAAATTGAAAAACACCTGGCATAGACTGAACTTCATTTTTAATATTTTCGCCTTCAATAACGAAAATCGGATAAATTAAGTCCTCTTTGTGTAAATAAGTTTCTTTTACCATAGATCGAATCGTTGCATTTGCGCGTAAACGACGATGTCTTTGAAATTGTAAATTTGTCATTTTCTTTCCTCTACTTTCGTTAATTCCTCGATGACTGCTTGCATTGTATAAACACTCGGCTTAATGTCTACAGCAGCACCGTGGTTTAAAATAGCTGCTTCTGTAATATGACCGATTGCTGCCACACGTACCGATTCCCAACCAACGATTGATGCTACATCCATTGCATATACATCTACAGCTGAAGGACTTGCAAATATTACTGTGACGTCTGCATGCTCCTGAATGCAATCAATAATTACTTGTTTTTGGTCGTGGCGCTCAATCGTTTCATAAACGGTCCATTCTTTAAGTTTAAAGGGCAAACCTTCCTTTAACGTTTTTTTCGCTTTTTCTCCACGAATAAATAAACATGTTGGATTGTCCCCTGCAATAATTGGAAACTCTTTAACAAATACATCAGCACTAAATACTGAAGGCATGAAGCTAACTTGAAATCCTAACTTCTCTAATGCCTCAGTAGTTTTAGTTCCAATAGATGCAATTTTCCCTTGAAAATGAATTGCACGTAAATGACTGCGATCCATCTTCTTAGCAAAAGCATCTACTGCATTTTGACTCGTAAAGATTAGCCAGTTAAATTGACGCGCACATTCTAAATGCACGCCATCATTTATGTCGATAATTTCGCAAGTTTCTATCAATGGGGCAAAAACTGCCTGACCACCTAAAGAGGAAATATCTTCTATAACTGTTGCTGTTTTAGATGTTCCTGTTAAAACGATTGTTTTACCCTGTAAAGGTAAACTATTTTGCATCTTGCTCTGCCTTCACACGTTGAATTAAATCATAGGCACCTTGCTTCGTTAACATCTCAGCAAGTTCTTTGCCAATTGTTTCAGCATCAATACCATTTACAGTCTCTTTATAAATTACAGAGGCATCTGGTGCAGCAACTAAACCTGTAAGTGTAATTTCTTCCCCATTAAGCTTTGCATACCCTGCGATAGGCACTTGGCAACCGCCATCCATAGCTGCTAAGAAAGCACGTTCTGCATGTGCCTCTTGCCATGTAGCATTATCAGTTAATTTTGCTAGTTCAGCTAATAATTCAGCGTCATCTTTACGGCATTCAATACCTAAAGAACCTTGCGCTACTGCTGGCAGACAATTTTCAACTGATAAAAATTCGGTTACGACATCATCGCTCCAGCCAAGTCGTTTTAACCCTGCAGCAGCTAAAATAATCGCATCATATTCTTCTGTTTCAAGTTTTGCTAAACGTGTATCTACATTCCCACGAATCCATTTTATTTCAATATCTGGACGCATCGTTAAGAGTTGAGCGCTACGTCGAAGAGAACTTGTCCCAACTACCGCTCCTGCAGGAAGATCTGCAAACTTCACATGACCTTTAGAAATAAATGCATCACGCGCATCTTCACGTGGTGGAATACAACCAATGACTAAACCTTCAGGTAGTACCGCAGGCATATCTTTCATAGAATGAACAGCAAAGTCAATTTCCTTATCAAAAAGTGCCTGTTCAATTTCTTTTACAAAAAGCCCTTTACCGCCAACTTTAGAAAGTTGGACGTCTAAAATTTGATCGCCTTTTGTGACAATTTCTTTTACTTCAAATTCAAACGGCGCACCTGCTGCCTTTAGCTCATTGATGAACCAATTTGTTTGCGTTAATGCTAATTTACTTCTCCTAGAACCTACAATAATTTTTCTCAACAGTCTCCAACCTTTCTTCTAATACCATAAATGGAATCGAGATAAGCTACTCCCTAAAAAGAAGTTTACAACAACTAATAAATATGCATAGATATGTACCCACGCATAATTAGTACCTGTCAGCTTACTTTTACGATTCACATATAAAATACAGCAATATAATACTAAAATGATAAAGGACCCTATTATCTTCGCATCAAAGATAGATAAACTCTCTAATCTTAATAATGCCCATTCAAACCCTAAAATTAAACTTATGAATAGCATTGGAATACCAATAAAAAATGATATGTTCATCCAATTGCTCGTTTGCTGTAGTGACGGCAAACGTGTCCATAGTTGAGACCACTTTTTCTTTTTTAATAAACGATATAAAATTAAATACAATATCGCAAACACAAAAGTTAACGTAAAAGCAGCATACGATAAGATTGCAAATGAAATATGGATAAAGAGCATTTCGGAAATTAAAGTCTCTCCTACTGCACCCGTCGGTCTTTTCGGCATAAATGTGAATATACTAGCAAATACAAATCCTAATATATTGATAATAAATACTGGTAAATCGACTCTCGCTATACAATGGAGAATAATCGACAGTGATACAAGTAACCAGGAATAGAAAAGAATCCCCTCATACAAGGATAAAATCGGGAATCGTTTTGTTTCTACAAAAGTTAAAATAATTATGGCACTTTGAATTACCCATACAAATGAAACAAGCCAAAAAGCAATTCGCCTTGTTTGTACTTGCTTATAAAAGTAATCAGTAAAGTAAAACACTAGACTGATCGCGTACAAGACGATCATTACTTCATAGAGCCTTGTCATTGTCAAATCAGCCAATGGACATCCCTTCTTTATATCAAAAAGTGCTAAAGTTACTATAAACAGTATCCCAGCCTAAAAAAAGACGTTTTCGTATCTTTAGTTTACCATACAGATACGAAAACGCCTCATGTAATTTCAAGTTCGCACACGTCAGCAAAACTACGCAATTAGCGCTATTGCTACATGACTCACATCGTGAACCTCAAGCGATTGTGGAGCTTGAATGTCTAGACATATCTAGAAAGAATACTTTGGTTCGGTAGGTGTTTGCGATGACTGTAAACGTTCTTTACGCTCAAGCTCTTGCTTGCTCATCATATCTACTTCTACTTCCACAGCATCTTCAATGCCAAAAATTTGTTGGAATAAACGTAACTGTTCATTTGCTTTTGATGAATTTGCCATTTCTTTAGCTTGTAAGATAGGCTCTTTTAATAATTGATTAATAATTGATTTTGTATGCTTGCTTAATATCTTACGTTCACGATCCGTTAACTCTGGCATTTTATTTTCAATACTGATCATTGTTTCTTCTTGAATTTGATTTGCCTTTTTACGTAAAGCCGAGATAACTGGCACGACACCTAGCGTAGCAAACCAATCTTTAAATTGTACAACTTCTTTACCAATCATTTGTGTAATTTCTGCTGCTGCACGTTCACGCTCTGCTAAGTTTGCTTCTACAATACCTTGTAAATCATCGATATCATATAAGAAAACGTTTGGTAAGTCTCCAACACGTGGATCAATATCACGTGGTACCGCAATATCTACCATAAATAATGGTTTACCTTTACGTAAGCGTTCGACAAGTTGCATTAATTCATAATCAATAACAAAATCTGTTGCACCTGTAGACGTAATTAAAATGTCCGCCTCAAGTAACGAGCATTGTAATTCCCTCATTGATTTTGCTTCGCCTTGGAATTTAGCAGCTAAAGTCTCTGCTTTTTCAAACGTACGGTTAATAACCGTTACTTTTCCTACGCCATTGCCATATAAATTTTCAATGGCAAGTTCGCCCATTTTACCTGCACCTAAAATAGCAACATGCTTGCGCTGTAAAGATCCAAAAATTTTCTTTGCTAATTCTACTGCTGCATATGAAACAGATACCGCATTCTCTCCGATAGCTGTTTCGCTATGTGCTCGCTTCGCAAATGTGACTGCTTGTTTAAATAACTGATTGTAGACCGTACCTGTCGTCCCAATCTCTTGTCCATTTAAGAAGCTTTTCTTCACTTGTCCTAAAATTTGAGTTTCACCAAGTACCATTGAATCAATTCCAGCTGTTACTTTAAACAAATGCTCTAATGCCTCATCTTCTTCTCGGATTGTTAAATAAGAAGAAAAAGTCTCCACAGGCAAGTTAAACCAATCTGCTAAAAATTGCTTTACATAGTGTCGGCCAGTATGCAATTGATCAACTACTGCATATATTTCTGTCCGATTACATGTCGAAACTATGACGTTTTCCAATATACTTTTTTGTTTTTGCAGCGCTTCCATTGCTTGTGGTAGCTCGCTCTCTATGAAAGATAGCTTTTCACGAATTTCAACTGGCGCTGATTTATAATTCAAGCCTACTACGATGGTATGCATGAATAACACCTCACACGTTCTAATTCACAAATCTCATTATAGCACAGTTCGACAATAGTTCATCTATAATTTGTGAACATGTCATGAAGAACTATAATTCATTTTCTACATTAGAATTATTATAAACTAAGTTTAACAAATTATACTGCTTGTTTCAAATTTAAAAACTGGGCTTAACTATGCAGTAGCATCTTGTGTCGAAAATAAGGAAAATACAGTTGATTGTGATGGAATAGAAATGACTTTTAGCTCTACTTTACAACACAATATAAATAGACTGTAGACGACTCAAAAATTCATTTGAGTTCATCTACAGTCTAGAATCGCTCTATATAAGAGCAATATTATTAATTTGTAATTTTCACTGTTTGCTGCGAAATTACATTTCCGTCTTTATCATATGCTAGAAACTCGATGTCGCCATTAACTTTAAAGTCATACATAGTTTGTACATTTTTAGTCAACATAAACACACTATCACTACGCTTTTTAAGTTCAAATTGAACATCCCCGCTAACAGAAGAATAACGAACAATGACATTTGCAACATTTGAACAATTTCCATCAATTCTTGCATTCATTGTAATATAACCTTTTCGTAATGTTACTTCCGCTTCTTCAAAGATGTCCTCAGGATTAATACAACTTGAAGGCGACGTTTTACATAAAATCGAATCAATTATTTTTTGAGCAACCTGATGGAATTGTAAATTATCAATAGCATGATAGTAAATACCACCAGTTTCCGAAGCTATTTGAGTAAGGGTTGCCTCATTAATTTGATTTTTCTTGCCCATACTTACAGTGTAAATTTTAATGCCTTTCTTTTTCGCATCATTGATTACTTTTGTCATTTTTGATTTGCTTGTTTTACCATCAGACACTACAACAATGGATTTAGAAGTTTTTGTATCGTTCGAGAATTTAGTAAGAGCCAACTCTATACCCGCAAAGATATCTGTAGCGCCTTTATCCGTCGATGTACGATACAAATCTTTCTTTAAGACATTTTCGGTGCTGCCCTCACCCAATACGTTTGCACTTGTATTCGTTTCAATCACAATATTGTTTTTAGCTTGTATTTGATTAATCAGTTCCACCATTTTTTTACCGCGATAATTCGTTTGGTCGATACGTTTCATAGAAGATGAGTAATCAACTACATATGCGACTTCAGTTGCTAATGTACATGCATTTTTACTAAAGTAAGGATTTGTGAAAATTTCTTTCGTAATCGTTTTATCCGTAAGAGACTTCAATATTGTTGCATAACGTGGATCAATTTTATTAACGAGCGTTGCTTCTATTTTAGACTTTCCATAAATGATTGAGTCAAAATAAGCGACCGCAGTTCCTGGACCACCTGTATTATTCAAATAATCCGAAGTATTCGTGACAAAGGAAGCTGTTTTCTCAATACCATCAAATTTAATTTTTACAGTTCCTTGATAGTCGGTAATAATTTCTCCACCTGGACTCACTAACGTCACCATTACTTGTGTATATCTATCTTTACCATTTGGCCTTGCTGCAGCGTCAGCACTTTCTTTTAACGCCTCTACACGTTTCTTATATGCTTCTACTTGTCCTAGTAATTTACCACCTTGGTATTTCAATAATACTGTACGCTCATAATTACTTAGGCTTGTTAAAATCGCATAAATTTTCATAACACTATCATAATGCTCTAATGTCAAATTCTTTTCTTCCGGCATGTATTTTGGACTCATTAATTGAATGATTGCCCCAACCGGATTGATGTTTTCAACTTGTGACGCAATATTATCATCGATTCCTTGGATGCGATAAATCGGACGACCATCTTCAGAAATCATGTACATAATCTCAGTCTTAGCTGGCGTCGTCACTGAGTCTTTTAGTCGATCATTCAGTATTTTTTCAAATAAATATACCGAAATATTGTAGTTTTCAAATTGTAAAATGGCATTCTCATATCCGAGTGCTGGATACTTCGGATCTGAACCACCATATTGTAAGTAGATATTTTCTACTTGACCAAGAGCATTTGTAACATTTGTTTGTTGCCCAATGCTGAATTTCTTTTCATCTGCATCCGGTTTTAACGGTACAGGACCATATACATCAATCAAATTTTCTGTGAAAAACTCAGGTGGCTTTTCATATTGTACATATGGTGGTGTTACACTTCCGTTATCATCTGTGTTCGTTGGGTCATACACTTTAAAATCAATGCGTAATTCTGGCTGTGGTAAGTAACGAACGTGTGCATTTATTTTTTCTCCAACAAGACATTTCATGCTAGGATCTGTGTTGTTAATAAGCTCAAAAGTAATCGTATCACGCACTGATTTCGTTAGCTTTTTCGCTTTAACAAATGCTGTTACTGTTGCGCCGTCAGATTGTACATTACGAACAGCTTCTCCAGCTGCATTTACAATATCCGCTCCATTTGAAGAAGTTACACGGAACGTATATGACTTATCATCGGCAATAGGGTCACCATTACATGCCTTTAAAGATACAGTAATTGGCGTCATATCCTCACCATTCGCAATTAAATCTGGTTTTTCAACTTCAATACTTTGTAATGCATTATTAACATAGTCGGGACCAGTAAAATCATTTTCATTATCCTTTGGTTCTTCAAACTCACCACTATTAGAGCCCATAAAACCTGCTGGCAAAGTAATTTTATCATTATCACGTCCTGCTGCAGATCGTTTCAATCCTTGTACAGCAAAGGAATTGTTTTGCACAATACGATATAAGAACTCAGCTGCATCCCCGCGAGATAGTTTCGTAGAGGGATTGAAATCAGCAAATGTTTTTTTGCCAGTATTACCAGTTGAAATATCGTTTGTATATAAATATTGTACAGCTTGTGGCTCATCCAAATCTAAACCTTGAAATGCAGCATAGATACGAGCAAAATGACCTCGAGTTATAGATTTTGAACGATTCGCCATGACATGCGTTCCATCAAATGGTAAATAAAAATCACTATAAAAATTATAAGCAACGTTTTCGTTATAAGATAACGCATAGTTTTTATCAAGCTTAGCAAACATTGTTACTAGCTCTCGCTCAGTTACTTGTTCGTTTGGTAAAAAGTTATTCGCACTATTTAACGATAGTAAATCATTATCGACAGCCCATGAGATGGCTTTGTATTTACTATTAGATGTTGGTACATCTTGAATCGTTGTAGCAGCCAGTGTGACTGATGGTGTTAAAGTCATAAAGGCTAGTACAAAACAGGCTAGTAATAGCAATGCCTTTTTCGCATACTTCATTCATTTCAATCCTTTCATTAGTTAAAGAATAAAATATCATCTCGATAGTTTTGTTTTAAATCATTTTCTAAATAGTTTAAGAATCGTTCAAGCACTACAGATGCTTGTGCACGCGTTAATGGCTGGTTTGGATTAAAACGTCCAGTTACTGGGTCGCCTGTCATTAGACCAAGCTCATTGACGATATAAATTCCGTCTCTTGAATAGTCTGGAATTTGTGCATCATCTTTAAATTCCGTAACATAGCCAGGTTCTGGTGCTTTATTTTCAAGCCCTAATGCACGTACAAATATTGCAGCTGCTTGCGCACGTGTAATCGCATTATCAGGTTTAAAATAATCTGGTGTCACACCTTTAATAATGCCTTTATTTACTGCTGATTCAATATATGGATAATCTTTAACAGTACGCTTAACATCCTTAAAGACACTTGTGGATGTTTTTTTCGTATTCTTTTCTTCCATTACACGGAGATCGACTGCTTTCCCAATCGCTATTGTAAAGTCAATTCGCTTCATCGGTGTGTTTGGTGAAAAGAAATTACTTGTATCTGAATAGATTCCTAAAGAATATAATTTCTCGATAGCACTTTTAGCATAATGATTAGATAAATCTCGGAACTTCGGAATTATAAGACGTTCAATTGTTGGCGTAAATTCAGTATCCAAATCAACTTTACCTTTTTTGCCAGAAGCTAAGTCATACGTATATTCTGAAATTACGTCTTTCTCACTAACAACCGCATAGCCCCCATCGAAGCTAGCTAAACTACCTGGGTTTTCCTCATAATTGAGGACACGTGATTTACTTGTTGATAAACGGTTTTTCACATGGCTAGTTGTACCATCACTGTACGTATAAATAGATTCTGTAATTTGCGTTTCAGTTGCACCCCAGAAATTTTCGTAGCCTGCATGACGACTATCAATATCTATCGTTACCGTATTTGTTTTTGCATTTTTTCCTGAGCCTGTTTGATAGGTATATGTTTTTCTTGAAATAACATTGCCTGAAAAATAATCAGAAGCTGCACGGTTATCCGTTACTGTACCTTGTGAAAATTGGTAGTCTGCTAAATTATACGTAATTTTTCCATCAACAATTTTTTCAGAGTATTTTTTGACAACCCCATTGGAAGTTTTTTGCCCAATCGTATCATAATTAACAACATCAGATTCATAGGCAATATTTCTTGTTAATGTCGCCCCATTACTTGCTGTTAGTTTTAAATTATATGTTTCTGTTAATTTACCTTTTGTTTCTTTTTGTGTAATTTTAATATCTTTACTCGTACCTTTAAAAATAATTGGTGTTCCAGTAATGAACACTGCTTCTTCATATGTATATTCATTTTTTACAGCACCTGTTGTTTCCACCGATGCAGCGGAGGCATCTACTAGAATACTTGTCCCCAAAACGAACACCATTAGAATGGCTAACATTACTTTATATAAATGGTTTCGCATCTGTTCTTTTCCCCTCTCTTTCTTCCCATGCATATGCACAGATGAAGCTATCTCGTATTGTAGAGATAGCTTCTATCTTGTTAATCAACTAAAATGAAATGTGCTTTTACAAATCGGTCAGATAATACGACTAAACGATCAGAAGGATTCAAATCAGATGGTTGAATGACTTTCCCTGCTTTAATCAGCGTAGCTTGATCAATATTCATATCAACCATTTGGCCAGCTTCATACCAACGGCCATTTTGCCATTGACTCACACTTTTCACATTAATAGTAGCTGGATATGTCGATTTTACTGACTGTAGTTTACCGACTAGCATTAGTGGGGCAACAGGTTTAGCATTATCTAACATGTGAAGAGCCTGAACATGCCCATTGTTTACGTAGAAGTAACCATAATCGCCTTCTGATAAATACAGTTCAATATCTGGCATTACGCTGTACGTTTTATTACCATCGTCTACCATTGCTTTTGTTGTATTACTAACAGATAGTACGGTACTAGCTGTTTTTTTGAAAACATTTGATTCAATCTTCATTGCATCATCAATTTCAATTAAGTAGCCATCTGCTTGTGCTAAACGGCCATAATATAATTCATGCGAAGCTAAATTTGGTGACATAAAGCTATCACTTGTAACATCTACTACTTGCGCATAATGATCGCGAGCAGCACCGTCTGTAATGACAAATGCTGTTCCGTATGCCAATAATCCTGTTGGTTGAATAAAACGACCATTTCGAATTAAAATTGACCCATCATGGAAGTACAGCGTGCCAGCAGTTTTAAGTTTTAACAATTGATAATCTGTATCAACAGCAATCATCGGCTCGTAGTACGTACGTTCATTGTTTTTCAACACGACAATCTTTTCAATAACTTCTTTACCAAATTGCTTGACCGTTGCGTAATATGCTTCACTGCCAATATAATTTTTCAATTGGCCCTTTTCAATTTTCGTATTTCCAACGTAAATTGGTACCTTTGTTGAAAAATTCATCGTTGAAAGAGCAGTTGTTGTTGCTGAACCAAATTGCCAGTTCACAAAGGCATTTTGATTTTTTACTGTTAATTTGTTCGCATTGATATTAACTGCTTGAATTTCACCTTTGTATAAATTTTCAACTAATGTTCCAGTCTCACTAATATCTACTTTTGTGACAATCGATGTACTTTTATTTTTTAAATTAAGTTTTACACGATCACCTACATACATCCCACTAATATCTACCGATGAAGAACCCTTTTGAAAAGCAGTATCTTTATTCAAATAATATGTAGTTTCTTTTCCAATATCCGGCTTCACCATTATGAACAAACCTTTTGGGTCGATGCTTGTGATTACGCCAGCAACTATTCTAGGATTTTGAGCAACTGTCGTTGATTCCTCAGTAGTATTGGAAGTACCGCGGAGCTCAACCACACTACGAAGGTTGATTTCAGCCTCTACTTTCATGCCCATCTTAAAGCCCTCAATTGTAGTTTCAGTGTTATTAATGTACAGGCGGGCATTATTATTAATATTGTATGTTACTTGACGGCCACTAGCATTTTCTAATGTAATTTTACTAAGCTGCCTTTCTACTTCCCCGTTTGAATTCGTATATTCTGAATAGGTTACATCAACGAAGGTTCCTGTTACTAACTGTGCGGCATGGACAGTCGGTAGTGATGGCAAACTAAGTGCCATTAATAACAGGACAATCAATATGTATGGAATCTTCTTCAACAATTCCCGCCTCCTTAAAAAATTGTTATTTATAAATAGTATATCGTATTATTGGTAGTTTTTCTTATTCAAAAAGTTACATTTTAACTTGTTTTAATATTTTTTTGAATCTACCATTAGACATAAAGATAGAGGTAGCTTCCAACTTCAAGCTACCTTGCCATCATCATACTTGGATGTCAATTGTATGTCCAGCCGTTGGATGTGGAGCATCTAGCATCTCAACTAGCTGTTCACTATTTTGCTGTTGCATTTCCATTGCTTGCTTTGTAACAGCTAATGATACATTTTGCATTAGATTAGATTGATGCATTGCGATTGATAAAGCTGCGATATCCATTTTAGTCCACCTCCTATTTAATTTATCGGCTAAACTTGCCGTTCATCAAGTAATTCCCTCATATTTATCCATAACTTTCACACTAACAGCAGAACAGCTTATTCACTTCTTTTCATACAAAGAGAGCAAAAAAAATATTGTGTGTCATTCAAATATTAGGCAATAAAAAAACATCTACTGTGCTCCTAACGCAATAGATGTTTTTTGATTACATTTTATTTTCAATTGTGCGCCAAGCTTCTTCAAAACCGATACCCTTTTCAGAAGAGAACACAATAAGCGGATCATTTTTATCCATATCTAGTGTTTCCTTGACAACTTTTTTGTGCTTATCCCATTTACCTTTTGGAATTTTATCTGCCTTCGTTGCAATGACAATACAAGGGATATTGTAATGTTTTAAAAAGTCATACATCATTCGATCATCAGCAGTTGGAGGATGACGTAAATCAACAATTTGAACTACCGCTTTTAATTCTTCACGGCCAGTGATGTAACGTTCAATCATTTTCCCCCATGCTTCACGCTCTGTTTTTGAGACTTTGGCATAACCATATCCCGGAACATCGACGAAAAACAGCTGTTCTTCAATTTTGTAAAAATTTAGCGTTTGTGTCTTCCCAGGTTTAGAAGAAATACGCGCTAACGCCTTACGCCCAATCATACGGTTAATAAATGATGACTTCCCAACGTTTGAGCGACCTGCTAATGCAAACTCTGGCAGTCCATCTTCTGGGTATTGGTCCGGTCTTACTGCACTTATGACCATTTCGACATTATGGACTTTCATTTCCTTAAAAACCTCCGTCCAGTGCAATTGCTAATACTTCATCAGCAGATGACACTAGTTTAAATGTGAGTTGTTCGCGTACACTTTCAGGAATATCTTCAATATCACGTTCATTATCTTTTGGACAAATGATTGTTGTTAAACCTGCTCTGTGTGCGCTTAATGTTTTTTCTTTCAAACCGCCGATTGGTAGTACACGACCACGTAACGTAATTTCACCAGTCATTCCTACTTCACGACGAATCGGACGATGTAAAATAGCCGAAACAATTGCTGTCGCCATCGTGATACCTGCAGACGGTCCATCTTTTGGTACTGCTCCCTCAGGTACATGGATGTGGATATCATGTGTTTCAAAATATTCTGAGTCTACATTGAGATCCTCTATTTTAGTTCGGACATACGATAACGCTGTTTGTGCGGATTCCTTCATAACATCTCCGAGTTTCCCTGTTAACTGAATTTTGCCCTTTCCAGGAGTTAAGGAAACTTCAATTTGTAATGTGTCACCACCAACAGTTGTATATGCTAGTCCTGTTGCTACACCTATTTGGTTTTCCTCTTCCGCTTGTCCATAGCGGAAACGGTGCTTACCAAGATATTCGATTACTGATTTTGAATTTACTGTTACACGTTTCTTTTCTCCAGAAACAATAATTTTAGCGATTTTACGACAAAGTGTTGCTATTTGACGCTCTAGTCCTCGGACACCTGCTTCACGTGTATAATAACGAATAATATCCAGCACAGCTTCATCTTTGATTACTACTTGCGTTTTCTTCAAGCCATGTTCTTTTAATTGCTTTGGTATCAAATGATTTTTTGTAATTTGCGCCTTTTCAATTTCTGTATAGCCTGCAATCGAAATGACTTCCATACGATCTAATAAAGGTCCAGGAATCGTACTTAAATCATTAGCTGTAGCAATAAATAATACGTTAGATAAGTCATACGGTTCTTCGATATAATGATCGCTAAATGTATTGTTTTGTGCAGGGTCCAGCACTTCTAACATCGCGGCTGCAGGATCTCCTCGGAAATCATTTGACATTTTATCGATTTCATCAAGTAAAAATACAGGATTAATCGTACCTGCTTTTTTCATTCCTTGAATAATACGACCTGGCATCGCACCTACATACGTACGACGATGTCCTCGAATTTCGGATTCATCTCGCACCCCGCCTAAAGAAATACGAATAAATTTTCGATCTAAACTTTCTGCAATTGAGCGTGCTAACGATGTTTTACCTACTCCAGGAGGGCCAGCTAAACATAGAATTGGTCCACGTAATGAATTTTTTAACTGCCGCACAGCTAAATATTCAAGCACACGTTCCTTTACTTTATCTAATCCAGCATGATCTCTGTTTAAAATTTCCTCAGCATGATCAATATTCATTCGATCTTCAGTTGACTTTGTCCAAGGTAAAGACACTAACCAGTCAATATAGTTTCGTATTACTCCACTTTCCGCACTTGCGCTAGGTAGTTTTTCATAACGATCCAGTTCTTTAAGCGCTGCTTCTTTTGCAGATTCAGGCATACCTGTTTCATCAATGAGCTTTCGTAATTCCGTTACTTCACCAGTTTTACCTTCTCGATCGCCAAGCTCTGTTTGGATAGCCTTCATTTGTTCGCGTAAGTAATATTCCTTTTGCGTACGCTCCATTGATTGCTTTACTTTTGAATTAATTTTCTTTTCAAGATCCAGGACCTCTTGCTCATCATGCAGGCGAATAATTAAATGATCTAAGCGTTTCTTAACATTTAGCATTTCTAAAACTTCTTGTTTATCCGCAATTTTAATTGGTAAATGCGAGGCAATAATATCAGCAAGACGGCTTGGTTCTTCAATGTCTGCAACTGTATTAATTGTTTCTGTTGTTATTTTGTTGGAGGATTTTGCATATCTTTCAAAATACGTTAACAATGTACGCATTAAGGCCTGTGTTTCCACATCTTTATCGATTTTCTCCTCTTTAACATCAATATCAACAACTGTATATTTCTCTAATGCTTGATAGTTGGACCACGTTGCACGTGCTACACCTTCCACTAAAATACGTAGCGTACCATTTGGTAACTTTAACATTTGCTTCACATAAGCCATTGTACCTACTTGATATAAATCCTGCTCTTCTGGCTGTTCATCGTGCATTTCTTTTTGCGTTACCAATAAAATCAATTGGTCCTCTAACATCGCTTGTTCTAGCGCCGCTACAGAACGATTTCTACCCACATCAATATGTAACACCATCGACGGGTATACTAAAAGTCCACGTAAAGGCAATAATGGTACATTTGTTGTTTTTTGAATTGTTACCATGCGGGTATTCACCTCCGTCAAAATTTTCTTATTCACAATCCCGCGCTTCTAGTATGTGTTTAAAAAACCGATTCACACTATCTATTCAAACGAGCCAAAAATTTCATCTATTTACAGTCTTCAGCTTTATGTATGAATAAAAAGCTGACTCCCGATATGTGCGAACATTGCACAATCGAAGTCAGCTAAGTTACTCTTTTTCTCATAACAATAGACGCTACGTCTGTTTATTATGCCGAAGTTTTTGTGTCGCTACCTTCATCGAGTTCAGTGCCATCTTCAAGAAGCAATTTCGGTTTTTCTTTTTCCGTAATTGTTTTTGCAGTAATGATACATTTTTTCACGTCATCACGTGAAGGTAATTCGTACATTACATCAAGCATTGTTGACTCAATAATTGAACGAAGACCACGTGCACCTGTTTTACGTTCAATTGCTTCCTTTGCAATTTCAGAAAGGGCACCTTCATCAAACTCAAGCTCAACACCATCTAGTTCAAGCATTTTTTGATATTGCTTCGCAAGCGCATTTTTTGGTTCCGTCAAAATTTGTACAAGTGCTGCCTCATTTAATTGCTCTAGGCTTGCAAGTACAGGTAATCGACCGATGAATTCTGGAATTAGACCGAATTTCAACAAATCTTCAGGAATCAATTTCGCCATTAATGAACCTTCGTCCACTTCTACTTTATTAGGATCTGAACCGAAACCAATTACTTTTTCACCTTGACGACGTTTAATGATGGATTCAATACCATCAAATGCTCCGCCTACGATAAATAAAATATTTGTTGTATCAATTTGTAAAAATTCTTGGTGCGGATGCTTACGTCCACCTTGTGGAGGTACACTTGCAACAGTGCCTTCTAGAATTTTTAGCAACGCCTGTTGGACCCCTTCACCAGAAACATCACGAGTTATCGACGGATTTTCTGATTTACGTGCAACTTTATCGATTTCATCAATATAGATGATTCCTTTTTCCGCACGTTCAATATCATAATCTGCTGATTGGATTAATTTTAATAAAATATTTTCAACGTCTTCACCTACATAACCAGCTTCTGTTAAAGAAGTAGCATCTGCAATTGCGAAAGGAACGTTTAGTATACGTGCTAATGTTTGAGCTAATAATGTTTTACCGCTACCAGTTGGGCCGATTAACACAATGTTCGATTTTGCTAATTCCACATCATCGATTTTACTATTAGTATTGATGCGTTTGTAGTGATTGTAAACCGCAACCGCTAAGGCTTTTTTAGCACGCTCTTGTCCAATTACATACTCATTTAAAATCGATTGGATTTCTTTCGGTTTCGGAATATCTTGGAAATCGATTTCTTCCTCAACACCTAGTTCTTCTACAACGATTTCTGAACAAAGTTCGATACATTCATCACAAATATAAACACCTGGACCTGCAACTAATTTACGTACTTGTTCTTGTGGCTTACCACAGAATGAGCATTTTAAATTGCCTTTTTCATCATTAAATTTGAACAATATGTTTCACCCCTATTCAAGCTACAATCTTACAAGATTATTGAACCATTATCAAATAAATTGATTGCAACATTTACGTCATGGCGCAAATGCGTCTAGATTTTGAAGTATTTTCAAAGTCTTCAAGCACGAGGTCAGTTAGCTAGGAATTGGCAGTCTTCCGCACTAAAACATTAACCGCCGTCTGCTCGCTTTCATGCAAATAATTCGTGTTGATGCGACCATTCAGACTAACCCATGACCACTTATTGATTATTTAGCTTCATTCCTTCGAGGTTTAGTTCCCTCACTCGTAAAACCTATATGCGCTCTTCTTCCATTATAATGGGGGCGCTATAATTACTGCTACTTTTCGGCTCTACTACAATGATGTTAAAATTTAGCATCGTGTAAAAAGTTAAACAACAATACTATGTATAAGTAAATTAACTAAAGTGGCCACCAAAAGTATAACAGTTAGTAAAAATCAGACTTACTTTTTGTCGTCCTTGACCTTGAGAGGTTGGGGCCCCTTTAGCCTAAACTAAAAAGCTATGTGTGATAAAACAAGGCACGGTTTTACGCCGTACCTTGTCTTCTTAATTTTTCTATCTAGTTACGTAAAAAATCTTATTCAGTAATTTTAGCGTTTTCTACTAAAAATTCAACTGTTTTTTGGATTTTAATATCATTTTCAAGAACAGCAGTACCGCCTAGAGCGCCAGTAATTTGTTCTTTTGTCATATTGAATTGAGCAGCCATTTTTTCTAATTCAGCTTCAATATCAGCTTCTGTAGCTTCAATTTTTTCTGCATCAGCGATTGCTTCAAGAGTTAATGAAACACGTACACGGCTTTCAGCTTCTTCTTTCATTTGACCACGTAAATCTTCTTCTGATTGACCAGAGAATTGGTAGTAAAGGTCTAAGTTCATACCTTGTGTTTGTAAGCGTTGGCCAAACTCTTGTAGCATACGATCTGTTTCAGAGTTAACCATACCAGCTGGTACTTCGAATTCTGCATTGTCAGCAGCTTTTTCTACTAATTCGTCGCGAAGTGTAGCGTCTGATTCTGCTTGTTTTTGAGTAGCAGTTTGTTCTTTAATTTTAGCACGTAATGCTTCTACGCCTTCAACTTCAGGATCTAATTCTTTTGCAAACTCATCGTTTAGCTCAGGAAGTACTTTTGTTTTCACTTCTTTAACAGTTACTTTGAAAGTAGCTTCTTTACCAGCTAATTCAGCAGCGTGGTATTCTTCTGGGAAAGTTACAGTAACGTCTTTCTCTTCGCCAGCTTTTACGCCTACTAATTGCTCTTCAAATCCAGGAATGAATGAACCTGAACCGATTTCTAATGGGTAGTCTTCGCCTTTTCCGCCTTCGAAAGCTTCTTCGCCTACGAAACCTTCAAAGTCGATTACCGCTGTGTCGCCTTCTACGATAGCTTCATCTTCTTTAATTTCAAGTTCAGCTTTACGTGCTAATTGTTCTTGAATTTGAGCTTCAACTTCTTCGTCCGTTACTTCAACTGGAAGTTTCGTAACTTCTAAGCCTTTGTAGTCGCCAAGTTTTGGTTCTGGTTTCACTGTTACTTGAGCAGTGAATGAGAAATCTTGACCATGAACGAAGTTTTCTGTACCAGAAATTTCTGGGTAATCAACTGGCATAATACCAGCTTCGTCGATTGCTTTTGCATAAGAATCTGGAACAATGATTTCTAATGCATCTTGATATAAAGATTCAATTCCAAAGCGTTGTTCAAACATTTTACGAGGCATTTTACCTTTACGGAAACCTGGTACGTTAATTTGTTTCACAACTTTGTTGAACGCTTGGTCCATCGCTGCATCTACTTCAGTAGCTGGTACTTCGATTGTAAGAGTACCGATATTTCCTTCTTGTTTTTCCCATTTTGCTGACATGTATAAATACCTCCAAAATAATCTAGTTTCAATTACGCATGACGTAATTGTGTTCGGATTTCGATTTCTCGATAATTTTTTGTAAATCCGCAACTTGTGTCAAAGACTTAGCATTTAGTTAAAGTTTTGATTCCCTACTAAATAGTAAAATCCTTTGACATTCATCCACCTACTTGTTAAATTAGGGGACTTCGGTTGAATCAAGTTTAAATGTTAGACAATTTATTCGTAACTACGATTTTGACAACCATTTTAGTATATCATAGATGCGCATAGTTTCAACTTATTTCATACTTCATGGAGTTCTGTTAGTTTTTCTAACATTTGTAAAAAGTCGATGATTTCATAGTCCATTTCCTGCACCTTACCAAGCATTGCTTTTACAAAATCAATATAACTATATGCAATATCATCGGCTGCAAACGGGTGCCATTCAAACGGATACGTAACAATTGCATGCTTAGCCATTAAATATTGTACCATTTCCAATGTTGATGGGTCTTGTTCTAATTTAGATTCTATAATTTTTTTTATTTCACCATACTGCTGTAATTGATTAGGTAACGCAAGATCAATCGGATTAATAGTTTTTGTTTGTTCAAATTTTGTAACAGTAACTTCAATTGAAACTTCTTGCTCTACTAGCAAAATAAGTGCAAGACTCTGCACAAATGGATGGATATCCGAACATTCGATAATAGCCTTTAAAAGCATTTTTATCTGCCTTACATTCGTATCCATCAGGCGATGCAATCGCAACGATTGTTCATTCGGTGTAAGTGTGGTAAATTTTCCTAATTCATATTCTTGCGCTTCTATCAATTCTTGTACATCTTCTCGTTGCTGAAGATTTTTAGCGACTTCACTATTTATACTTTTTAAGCGTTCAAATTTTTCTAGCTGTGCTTCTGGAAGAACTTTTTCCTCAATTAACGTAGTTATTATAGACTCAACTTGATGATATTCCTTTAACTGCATGCAAATCGTAATGTATAGCTCCATCACTTCAACATACATAGAAGTGCCCATAGCTAACAATTGCTCACATACGTCTTTAGCTTGCACATATAGTTTCAGCTCATATAAAGCATACGCATAGGCACTTAACGCTTTTTCATCTCCTTTGTCATATAAAAACGCCTTTTCAAAACATGCAACTGCCTCTTCATATTGATATTTTTCCACATACATATGGCCCTCACGAATTAGCGTTTGGGTTGCACCAGGAAAAACAACAATATTGTCATGTTTAATAACATGGGGCTTTTGCTTTGTCATTTTTCTCACCTCTTTTAGTTCACTAGTTCCTAATTGTTTATTTTTAACAAAAATAATTGAATTTATATTCATATTTTGTAATGAATTGAATTATAATTAATAATACCTAACATTATTTACCTTATTGATAGAAAGTGCTTCAACCATAGTCATTGTTAGCTAGACGAAAACAAGTTGTTCACAAGGAGTGTAATACATGCCATTAATGGATACAATCATTGAATTCGATAGTCGCATCTCCCCCGCTTTCGAGGCACTATCAATTAAAGTTATATCGATTACAACAGCACACGGTCCGCTACAAGATTATTCAATTGACTTCGAATTTTTTACACGTACAAAAATTAATACGTTTACGAAAGAAGCAACAACACATATCTCAAGTATTCAAGGTACTATACCCGGTTCCATCTCAATTGGGCATCATCAGGAATCACTTTATATTATTCCCCAAAGTGTTCACATTGAATGCAATTATAAGATTCTGCATATTGACACAAAAGATATGGAACGCATTTTACAGCATCCCACCCCAACGCTCTATTATAGTGAGTGGCTTTTAGATGCCATCAAAAATGCAAATATCCTTGTTGAATTAAAAACAAATCAAAACACATTTATCGAATGGCCTCTCGGCATAAAGTCTGCTGTTATATTATAGGAAGCTAAACAAAAACCTTTTATGTAGATCATGCTTTTGAAACCGACTAGCCCATAAACTATTCTTATGTCTGAGACATACTTGCAAAGTATGTCTTTTTGTCATGATTAAACACCAATCCTTCAATTCGTTGCGCTCTAATCATATCAGCTTTCGATAGATTCCGGTATTCCAATTGCGAAAGTAACCATTAAAAAATTCACATCTAACAATTTTTTTTAGTAAAGAAGGTATAATAAAAAAATAGATTTATTATTGGAGGCAATTATCATGGATATAAAAGAAGCATTACAAACATTTTCTTCAATGACACTTACAGCAAGACAAGCGTTTTTTGAAAAAGAAGGCGACTGGCTATTGGAGGAAATGTTAACGCACATCGGCTCAACTGATGAAAAGCTACGCGATCACCTTATCTATCGAACTTTTATCGACCTGCTCAGTGATAACTTACTAAATTCACAGCAACTCCAAAATTTGTTCGATACGGCAATAGGTGACGATTACTTATATGCAAACATCGGGGAACAAATGGATGATAGTGTATTCACACGCTCCTTTTCAGCGTTACTTGTAGCTAGCATTCTTGCAAAAGATAGTGAGCTCCTTATTTTAAATGAGACAAGCTTACAATCTTTCTTTAAAAAAATCGGTCGTTATTTGTTACTTGAAAAGGATACAAGAGGACATGTCGAAGGCAAAGGTTGGGCACACAGCATTGCACATGGGGCCGATTTAGCCGCCATGACAATTAAACACCCTAAGTTTGACTTGCAATATGCACCATCCATCCTACACGCACTGAAATTGGCAACTTGGAAAGATGTTGTCTATGTAAACGATGAGGAAGAACGCTTTGTAAATATCATTGAGGCATTATTAGCAAGGGGCTATTCTGAAGAAGCCTTATCGGAATGGGTAGAGCAAGCTTTTGATAAATTCGAAATGCATTTAGTAACGCAAGGTTATAATGAGAGCTTTTTTAGCGGACGTACTTGCACATTAAACGCGATGAAGACATTGTATTTCGCATTAAAAATGAATAATCAAGCACCTAAACTTCAAAACACACTGTATATCCAAGTAGCAAAGTGGCTGAAGCTCGGTTCTTAACTAATGCTAGAGCATCCAAATCACATTGGATGTTCTTTTTTTCGGAACCACCCATATTGATATACTAATTTCTGTTAAATATTGAAAGCGCTTAATTATGTTAACATAATTTTATCATTGTTCCAATATCCTCTCTCTAATCATTCCTTACATAGAAATTTTATCCTTTAATCGTTGAAAAACAGTCTTTTTGTATACTCCTTTTTTTAAAAAAACGCAACTAAAAAGAATTAAAAACAGAGGCACGACAAGGACTTTATTACAAATCGTCGTCTAAAATGTGAAATAGGATTTTTCACAAATAATTTATTTACTTAGTTAAATACGACAAACTCAGTATTTTCAACGTTTATACAGTGTTTAATTAACAAAACCTAAAAATACCAATAGCAAAATAGCTTTTTTTGTTCAAAAAATGTTCATATTCACCCCCCTTTCATTATCATATTTATAATTAATTATTTTTTTTTTTAGTGAAGCGGGCGTATAATCCTATATGCAAACAAAGACGTGATGTGACCATCGACATTAAAGTTTTGTCCAATTTATGGTGCATAAATCATCATGTATGTGAACGCTTGCATCAGACCAATCAATTACAAGACATTATGTTTCATATTGAACCATGCCATTGTCATTGTAAATGCAACTGTACTTGATTGGTACATCAGATAAAAGAGGTGACCTCAATACCCACTATTTATAAATGTGAATCAATACTACTACACATGAAATTTATGAATAGCCGTTTTATAGAAAGGAGTCAAACATGAATAAAAAATTAAGCTTAATGTTTTTAGCATTTGGCGCTATCGCAATCCTTTCTGGTTGTGAACCATTAACAGTTTTCAATCCAAAAGGACCGAATGCTCAAACATTATCAAACACAATTATTTTATCCATTATTACAATGGCAGTTATTTTACTAGTCGTGTATGTGCTATTTGCGTTTATGTTAACAAAATACCGCGCATCAAAAGCATCTGCCGATTATGAGCCACCTCATGAAGAAGGTAGTCACGTACTTGAAATTACGTGGACAGTTATTCCTATTATTATCGTAGCATTCCTAGCAATTGTTACTGTTAAAACAACTAGTACGGTAGAAACAACACCAGAAGGTTATGACAATAAAGAACCACTTGTTATTTATGCAGCATCTTCAAACTGGAAATGGCATTTCAGCTATCCAGAAGAGGGTATTGAGACTGTGAACTATGTAAACATTCCAACTGATCGTCCAATTGAGTTTAAATTGTATTCATTCGGACCAATCACAAGTTTCTGGATTCCACAGTTAGCTGGTCAAAAATATGCGATGAGTGACATGTTAACAACTATTCACCTTGCAGCTGATGAAATTGGCTCTTTCATGGGTCGTAACTCTAACTTTAACGGTCGTGGATTTGCGGAAATGGAATTTGAAGCACAAACTATGACACAAGCAGACTTCGATCAATGGGTTTCTGATGTAAAAGCGAACGAAAAACCATTAACTGAAGAGAAATTCAAGGAATTATTAGCAGCTGAACACGTAGGTCGTTCAAGCTACTCATCTACTCACTTAGATTTCAGCCCAGCACCAATGGCACATGGTGATATGGATATGGGGGGTATGGACCATAGTGACATGGACATGTCTGACGAAGACATGAATCATGAAGATATGGATCATTCAAACACTGATGCCGAATCAACACATTCACACTAATTTTCAAATTTGAAAGGAGCGCATCCTATGAGTATGGAAGAATTATTCCATCCACTGCAAGAACCGATGATTTTAGCGGCAGCTATCAGTATCGTAGTTGGTGCAGTTGTTGTCGTAGCAGGCCTTACTTATTTTAAAAAATGGGGCTACTTCTATAAAAACTGGCTATCAACAGTCGATCATAAAAAGATCGGTATTATGTATATCGCCGTAGCACTTTTAATGCTATTCCGCGGTGGTATCGACGCACTTTTAATGCGTGCACAAACAGCCGTTCCTGATAACGGACTACTTGATGCACAACACTATAACGAGATTTTCACTACACATGGTTTAATCATGATTTTATTTATGGCGATGCCATTTGTAATCGGTTTAATGAACATTGTTATCCCATTACAAATCGGTGCACGTGACGTTGCATTCCCACGTCTTAATGCAGTCAGCTTCTGGGCATTCGCAGCAGGTTGTGGCTTGCTGAACCTATCATTCATTATTGGTGGTTCACCAGATGCAGGTTGGACAGCTTACTTCCCATTAGCAAGTACTGATTTTAGTCCAACTGTAGGGAACAACTACTATTCATTAGCACTACAATTATCTGGGATTGGTACGCTATTGACGGGTGTGAACTTTATCACAACGATCTTTAAAATGCGTGCTCCTGGTATGACATTAATGAAAATGCCAATGTTCTCTTGGTCAATTTTAATTACAAACGTTATTATCGTATTTGCGTTCCCAGTGTTAACTGTAGCACTTGCATTAATGATGTTAGACCGTCAATTCGGTACAAAATTCTTTGCAATGACAGACGGCGGTATGGATATGCTTTGGGCCAACCTATTCTGGGTTTGGGGACATCCTGAAGTTTACATCGTTATCCTACCAGCATTCGGTATTTTCTCAGAGGTTATTGCAACATTTGCACGTAAAAACTTATACGGTTACAAATCAATGGTAATGAGTATGGTTGTCATTTCATTACTATCATTCTTAGTATGGGCCCACCATTTCTATACAATGGGTCACGGCGTTATGGTAAACAGTGTATTCTCTATTACAACAATGGCGATTGCTGTTCCAACCGGGGTTAAAATGTTCAACTGGTTGCTCACAATGAGGCACGGTAAGATTCAATTCACTACCCCAATGCTTTATGCGCTTGGCTTTATTCCGATCTTCACAATTGGTGGGGTTACAGGTGTAATGCTAGCAATGGCAAGTGCCGACTATCAATATCATAATACGATGTTCTTAGTTGCCCACTTCCACTATGTATTAATTCCTGGTACAGTATTTGGTGTACTTGCAGGTTACCATTTCTGGTGGCCAAAAATGTTCGGTTTCCGTTTAAATGAGAAATTAGGGAAAGCTGGTTTCTGGTTCATCGCTATCAGCTTCAACGTAACGTTCTTCCCTCTATTCATCTTAGGTTTAGATGGTTATGCACGTCGTATGTACACTTATTCAGCTTCAACTGGTTATGGTCCATTAAACATGCTATCGTTCATCGGTGCACTTGGACTTGCAGTAGGCTTTGCGTTAATCTGTTATAACATTTACTACAGCTGGAAACATATGCCTCGTAACGAGAAAGCAGATGTTTGGGACGGTCGTTCATTAGAATGGGCTACTCATTCTCCAGTTCCTGAATACAACTTTGCAATAGTACCAAACGTGTCACGTTTAGATGAGTTCTGGTTCGCGAAAAAAGAAGGTCGCGATATTACTGCAGGTAAAATTGAAAAAATCCATATGCCTAACAACACAGGTACTCCTTTCTGGACAAGTGGATTCTTATTCCTAGCAGCGTTCTTTGCTGTATTTAGTCTATGGATTCCAGCCATCATCAGCATGCTTGTTGTATTTGGCTTTATGGCTCTTCGTTCATTTGAAAATGATCATGGTCGTTACATTTCAGTTGAAGAAATTACGGAAACTGAAAAAAGTTTGAGAGGTGATAAATAATATGAAAATCGATTCTTCACTTCCATTAGAATATAGTACAGAGGAAAACCGCTTAAAGATTTTTGGTTTCTGGATCTTCCTTGGAGCCGAAATCATGTTATTCGCTACACTCTTTGCTGTCTATTTTACGCTCCACACTCGTACAGGTAGCGGCCCAGATGGTGCTGAGATTTTCGAGTTAACACCAGTATTATTAGAAACATTTTTACTACTAGCAAGTAGTTTTACAATCGGTCTTGGCGTACACGCTATGCGTCTTGGAAACAAAAAAGCAATGATGACATTCTTCATCATTACACTTATTTTAGGTCTTGGCTTCTTAGGTATTGAGATCGATGAGTTCGTCACTTATGTTCATGAAGGTGCAACAATTACAACAAGTGCATTTTTATCTGCATTAATGACTTTACTTGGTACGCACGGTGCCCACGTAACATTTGGTTTCTTCTGGGGCGTTGCAATTTTAATCCAAGTAGCAAGACGTGGCTTAAACCCACAAACGGCTAACAAAGCGTTTATCTTCTCACTGTACTGGCACTTCCTAGACGTTGTTTGGATTTTCATCTTCAGCTTCGTCTACTTGAAAGGACTGATTAGCTGATGAAGGAACTATTCCCAAAACAACATGTGATGGGCTTCGGCTTCTCACTATTACTAACTATTATCGCTTTAGCAGTTGTGAAATTTGATATGTCTTACAATATAGCATTTGCTATCCTATTAGTGACTGCACTTGCACAAGCAACTGTTCAATTAGTATTATTCATGCACATTGGTGAATCTGAAGATAAAAAAACATTATATACAACAATTTTATATTCAGTGTTCGTAGCTGTTGTGACAATCCTTGGTACATTATTCGCAATGATCTGGGGTTACTAATAAAAAGAGCCGAGAAAATGATTTCATTTTCTCGGTCTTTTTTATTTATATCTAGCAAAAAAGCCAACCATCGAAATCTCGAAGATTGGCTTTTCCTCTTGTGAAAAATTATATATCACTAACCTTCTAGTGATATGTAATTATTTTATCTAATTAGCGTACAATCAATACATCACATGATGCTAATCGGACGATACGCTCCGCTACTGAGCCGAGTACTATCTTTTCTAATTGATTTAACCCCGTTGCACCACATACCAGTAAGTCTACAGCTGGAAGTTGTGTAAGTATACTTTTCGGCGAACCAGTTTCTACATTAGCTAATACTTCTGTTACACCTGCTGTTTGAGCTTCTTTTCTTAACTTCTCTATTTTAATAAAATTCTCTTCTTTCAATTTCTCAGCATACTTCAAGTCATATGCCGTAACAGCCCCGAACGACTTCGTGTCAATGACATTCACTAATTGTAATGTTGCCCCATACTCTATTGCCAACTTTAATGCTCGCTCATAGGCTTTCAACGACTGCTCTGAAAAATCTATTGCTACAGCGATTGTCTTATAATTCGTAACCATCATTACCCTCCTCAACTTTTCCAACCAATTCAAAGTTTTCAAAATCATTATATCATAATGGTATTCGATATAGTTTATCGTCATTATTTAGTGGAGTCCCACGTCCATCTGTATTATTGCTAACAAAATAAAGATACTGTTCGTCCACTAGTATATCTCGAATTCTTCCTAGTCCCGCTATCATTTCCCTTTGGGCGTTTGTTTCAAGATTAAATTCCAAAACAGCTGCTCCTCTTAATGCAGCTACATACAATTTATTATCATTATAATCGATGCCAGACGGAGCCCAAGTTGTGTTACTTCCTGATGTAAACAACGGTGATTTCATCCGTTGTCGTGTGTCACTCCCTTCTATTATTGGCCAACCATAGTTTTGTCCTGCTTCAATTTTGTTTATTTCATCATTGGCGCTGTTGCCATGCTCACTTGCAAATAATGTGCCATCTAACGACCACGTCAACCCTTGTGGATTACGGTGTCCATAACTATAAACAAATGAATTTGGAAATGGATTATCAGAGGGAACAGTTCCGTCTAAATTAATGCGTAAAATTTTCCCTTCTAATGCGGACAGGTCTTGCGCTACAGACGATTGCAACGCATCGCCAACAGTTGCATAAAGCTTGCCGTCCGGCCCAATTTTAAGCCTTCCCCCATGATGGAAAGTACCACTTATTATATGATCAAGAAGCAAATGTTCTTCATACCAAACATCCCCCTCTTGTCGAAGTGTCACAATGCGATTAAACTGTTTGTCTCCATCCACATACGTATAATAAGCATAAGCAAGTTTTAAATCAGAAAAATCTGGTGCAAGTACAAACCCTAGTAATCCTGCTTCAGCAGCTGTCGCTAGTTCTTTTTTCAAATTAACTCGTTGTCTCTCCACTTCTCCCTCGTTAATTTTTACAATATGTCCTGTTCTCTCCGTAACGTAAAACATATTTTTATATTTTTCGATAGCCCATGGGATATCTAAATTATCCGCTACTATTTCTAAGTTTATATTGTTTTGTTCTAGATTATCTGTAACATTCCCCTCCCTATGCTTCGTAGGCTGTTGTTGTGTATTTGCGGAACACCCAGTCAGCAAAATCATTATTAAAAACAAAAAGTTAATTTTTTTCTTCAATCGCTTTCCCTCTTTTCTTGAAGTTTTCTTCAACATACCAACTTCCTATGTTAATAGAAAATGATATATTTACTTTCCATTTAAATACCATTAAACTATTATGTACATATTTAACTAAAAAATGATATTAAAAGGAGAGAGACATGGAGGAAGTAAAAGTCGTCTATGCTTTAATTAAAAACCTCAAAAATCAAATACTGATGGTTCATAATCACGAAGGTCATTGGTCGCTTCCAGGCGGGAAAGTTGAGGCAGATGAAACACTATTTGAAGCGACAATCCGTGAAGTCAAAGAAGAAACAGGCTATATTGTTGAAATAGGAAAATTACTCGCAGTTAATGAGGCAAAATTTACTGTTAGGAATCATCATGCACTATTTTTCACTTTTGAAGCGCAAATAGTAGAAGGTGTAGAAGAAATAACGTTACCTGATGAAATTTCTCACATTGAATGGGCAACTATTGATATAGCTAGCACTAGAATGCCGTATTATATAGGTGGAATTGATAATCTCTTTAAAAATCATGCGCTTTATCACAACGAAGGTACGCTATAGCAAGAATTTTCTTACGCATCACTGTAGGCTGCTAGCGTATTATTTAATATTGTTAAAGTTTTAAGCATAATAAAAGCCACTACTTATTAAAAGTGTGACTAACGTAATATTATTGGTGTAAAGGCTAGTGAAAATAAGGAAGAACTTTATCAGCTACTACCTTTTCACCAACTTGTATCCATTTACTTTTATCATGTATATGCCCATCTTTATCAAGCGGTGTTTGGAATTGACTAGCACCCGTAGCATCAAGCAATGATCCTTCATCATAATCTAATCCTACATTTGTGACATGTTTAATAACAAAGGGGTTTTGAAAGCGAATTTGTGCATCATAAAAATCTAATTCACCCTGTGTCACGATAAACGGTACGCGTAAATAGATTGTTTCGCCACCATCGCTCGATAAAATCGTATCAAAGCTACCTTTGTGATACTCCCAATTGCCTCCAATTGTAAAACCATGCCTCTCGATTTGATCACGTAAATAGCCAAAGCTAATTTCTTTTCCGACGATATTAGATTCAATTTGTAACAATTGCATGCCCTCCTTTACTTTTGATTTCAGTCTATCCTAAAGTGACAAAATACAAACAACTAATACGACATGATTTGAATTACTTTTTCGCTTGTTCATTTAATTCCGCTCATATGATAAAACCTGTTTTGAACAAAGTTCTCAAAACAGGCTTTCCTTTTTAGCTCTATATCAATCTATCGGGCTTTTATCATATGAATTGGTCTCCCTATTATTACTTCGGCTGCCTCCATTGTCAGTTCACTTAATGTTGGGTGAGCGTGTATCGTGCATGCAACATCTTCTGCTGTCATCCCCGTTTCAATTGCAAGCGTCAGTTCAGCGATCATATCAGATGCACCAGCACCTACGATTTGAGCGCCGATTAATATGCCATCTTCTTTACGCGTAACAAGCTTCACGAAGCCCTCCGTTTGGTTCAGTGCAAGTGCACGACCGTTTATTGCGAATGGGAATTTTGCTGCAGTATATTCAATACCTTCAGCTTTAGCTTGATCTTCGTTATAGCCCACTGTCGCCATTTCTGGATCAGTGAAGC